>NZ_JBLXXT010000002.1:0-409210 GCF_048513575.1 Rothia sp. CCM 9417
TTGATTCCACGAGCTCGAGCATATTCTCGAAGCTCCTCTTGGCTTACAGGCGTCTTTCGGTCATTAGCAGGTACATAGGTGTAATTATTTGGTCCGACAGATTTGACCTCAGTGAAGTCTGAAGGATCCACGTATTCAAGTAGCCTACCAATTTTGTCTCTGTGACCGGTGGTCCATAGGGCTGTCTGGTCAAGAGCTGATGTACCAGGTTTGAGATAGCCCTCTAGGCCGTCCTCATCATAAAGGGCATGGCCATCCGTATCTTGAAGATAGTTACCATCCTGGGTATAACCGCCATCTGAAGTAAGCTCAGTGGGTTTGGCTCCATCTTGGGTCAATATATCCGAGGGCTTTGTTTTATTCCAGAATTTGAGGTAACCCATAGGAGCTACAATGTCCTCTGAGGCATGTGTATAGGCAATATTATTGATGTCCACAGCTAAATGATCCGGGTGAGCCTGCACATCATCCACCTGCTTCTGATCAAGCCCCGCAGATCCTAGGAAGACGGCGCTATCAACTTGTGTTTTCATTTCAGTCATACCGGAAAAGGTTGTATCTGTTCCATAGGAATGAGCAACAGTATTGAGGCGGATATTGTCCTCTCCCCGTAAAGTATTCAGCGTATCCAGATCCTGAGCGTAGCGGTGCCCGCCCTCATGTGCTTTATCATTATCAAGAACGGAAAGGTCTTCTGCGGGCCCCTTGGGCGCTTCATAATTCATCCAGGCCACAGTTGCATGTTGAGGCGCAGAACCATTACCAGTGATTATATTCCCGTGGTGTATTATGGCTGATTCTTCAGCATTGTAGAGGGAACCGGCTGATCTAATGTGGTTGTTAACGTCACTGTCGCGCAGAGCACTATTATCAATGCCATGCGTAAGATAACTAATTGACTCCGCTTCGTCTAGATTACCAAGTACAAAAGCTGCTTTTACATCATCCCAATGATCATCATCTGATGGATCGGTTGATACTTCAAAGGTCGCAATCTGCACGTCAGGATAGTTATCTTTATTTTCCTCATACTGCCTCAGCATATTTGCGGCCGTACCTCGAATGTTATCTGGCAGATGTAGTGGTCCAAGATTAAAGGGAGAATCAGGTAGCTTGAGTCCATCAACTCTCTCAAGATTTCTGGCTTCTTCAGAATCCTGAGAAATAATCCTCACCAAATTTACATTGGTCTCTGACCTATAGATGTACTGAATACCCTGCATATTTCCAACAAGACCGGGAGCATATTGGATCAGAGCTTTCCGCTGCGCTTCGTTCAAAGTTCCTGGTGGTACCTGATCATCAGCGTTGATTGAACGCCAGTTCCCCTTATCATCAGTGAATTGGTTCTGGGTGTTCCACCACTTCTGAGTATCCTTGGCGCGTTGGACATTGTCTCCACCAATAGGATTCGTAGCAAACAGCGCGTATTTTGGATTGGCAGTGAAAAAAGTTTGAATCTGTTCCGGTGTCATCTGTGAGAGCAGATCCAGTAACCGTGGCATATTTTCTTCCGATGTTCTAGCATCTTCAAACGCACGTATCAGGGTCAACGAATCAAAGAGCTCAAAACTAGTCAAGACATCACTAGGGCACTAAAAGGATTACCTTGATGAGATGTGCACCACGGTTGTTATAGAGCGCGTCGACCGAATCGGCAATCGAATACTGCTCGATAATCTCAGAAGCCTTCGTAAAATATTCATCCCGGATATCATCAACAATTCTTTGCGTATTAGCTATAGTCGCATCAGCGTCAGCAATATCCCCGCGTAGACCACCATGCCCCGTCCACCCATGAATTGTCAGGGCAATAATCGGATTAGGGCTTTCATCTTTCGCAGCCTCTTCTTCCAGCCTCGCAATCTTATCCTGCGCATCATTTTTCGCTGTTTGAGCATCTTGAGCTAATTTCAATGCAGCATCAGCACGCTCCTGCATACTTCTTAATTGTCTCTCCCATTTAATGACGGCATGATATGCCATTTGGTAGGAATAGGCTATACGAGATACTAGGCCCGCACCGTCTGAAGCTACAGCCTCAAGCCTGCGGATTCGGTTACCCTCGCCATCGATACTCGTGTATTCCAAAAGAGACTCACGATAAGGATCGATAAGATAGTTGCGCTGTTCCCACCAAAAGTTTGAGATCGAAATCCAGGCATCGGGATCTCCGGGGCAGGGATCCCCGCCAGCAAGAGGAGACCAAGTCACTAGGACGTGTAGACATGGCCACCTACTTCCCTCCTGCATCAGCTGCTTTAAAAGACCTATAAGCTTCATGTGCTCCATCGCGGGCATTAGTAAATGCTTCCATTGCGCTAGCCAGAAGCTTTCCGTCCTGCCCTCTAAACTACACCGGCATGGTGTTCAGCTACCGGGTCCTGGCTTGCAGAGTGATGGCAGGCGGAACTAGCAAGAATTTCAAAGTTGGCTCGGGTTTTTTCAAAGATATCTATGACCGACTGGAGGTCTTCATATCTGAATTTAAGAGTATCGGTCATCCTTGTCAGCTCTTTCTTTCTGCATCTTCCCGTGTTTACCCTTCTAAAGGTGTCAGGTAAGTATTCTGGTTCATGATTCTACTTGAGTAGATGCATAGCTGAAACCTTTAGATGCAACGGCTAGGGGCATGTTATAGCTTGATCCATCAATCCCACTAGTCCTAGCCCTAGCGAGTTCCATTCATTGAGGTAGGCCAGCCCCTACACTGTTAGCCCCTGCGGGAGTAGTTCTTACCCTCATGCGGGATCAGCAGGTCGCCGGTTTGTTCCCCACCCTGTAAAATCATGACTATGACTGCTACCCCCTACTACATCACCACCGCAATTTCTTACCCCAACGGCGCCCCTCACATCGGCCATGCCTATGAGGTCATTGCCGCTGATGCCATGGCCCGTTTCAAGAAACTAGACGGTTTTGATGTGCGCTTCATGACCGGTACCGACGAACACGGCCAAAAGATGCAAACCACTGCACAGAAGCAGGGGAAGAGCCCCCAGGAACTAGCCGACGAAAACTCAGCCCGATTCCGCGCAATGGCCGAGCTCGTGGGAGCCGACTTTGACCGCTTTATCCGCACCACCGACCCCGACCACTACGCCGCATCTCAAGCCATCTGGAAGAAGATGGAAGAGAAGGGCGATATTTACCTGGATAAGTACGCAGGCTGGTACTCGGTCCGCGATGAGGCCTACTACACCGAAGAAGAAACCGAACTGCGTGACGGTGTGCGCTATGCGATTGCTACCGATACAGAGGTGGAATGGACCGAAGAAGAATCCTACTTCTTCCGCCTCTCAAAGTACGCCGACCGCCTGCTTGACCTGTATGAAACCGAGGGCTACGTCTACCCCGAAACCCGCCGTAACGAGCTGGCCTCTTTTATTAAGGGTGGCCTCAACGACCTCTCCATCTCCCGCACAACCTTTGACTGGGGCGTACCTGTACCCGGCAACGACAAGCACGTCATGTACGTGTGGGTCGATGCGCTGACCAACTACCTGACAGGTGTGGGCTACCCCGATACCGACAGCGAACTCTTCACCACATACTGGCCTGCTGATATGCACCTGATCGGAAAGGACATCACCCGTTTCCATGCTATCTACTGGCCTGCCTTCCTCTGGTCCGCTGGGCTGGAACTACCCCAGAAGGTCTTTGGCCACGGCTTCTTGCTGGTGGACGGCGAAAAGATGTCAAAGTCCATCGGCAATACCGTGGACCCCGCAGACCTGGTAGCAGGCTTTGGCCTGGATCAGCTCCGCTTCTTCCTGCTCCGCGATGTTTCTTTCGGTCAGGACGGTTCCTACTCAGCCGAGGCTATCAAGAACCGTATTAACTCCGACCTGGCCAATGACCTGGGCAACCTGGCCCAGCGCTCACTGTCTATGGTTGCTAAGAACTGTGAGGGCACTGTTCCCCAGCCCGGGCAGTTTACTGCGGAGGATACGGCTATGCTTGAGGCCGCAGGTGCTCTGCTGGAGCAGGTCCGGGCTGACTTCGATGCTCAGGCCTTCCACCGTGCCCTAGAACGTATCTGGCAGGTTGTCGGTCAAGCTAACCGCTACTTCACGGCCCAGGAACCCTGGAAGCTCCGCAAGACCGACCCGGAACGTATGAACACCGTTCTGTACGTGACCGCTGAGGTTCTACGCATTGTGGCAACCCTCACCCAGCCGGTCATGCCTACCTCTATGGGTAAGCTCCTAGACCTACTGGCTGTGGCACCGGAAAACCGTAGCTTTAGGGACCTTGACCGGGCCCTGGTCGCTGGTACTGTTCTGCCCGCGCCTGCGCCGATTTTCCCGCGTTATGAGGAACCCAAGGACGCCTAACCCGTAGCCACCGGTAAGAATAGCAAATAGAGCTCAGGCCCGCCCCCAAGATAAGGGGAGCGGGCCTGAAGCTATCCGAGGTAAGAATCTTTAGAACCAGCCCAGTTGGGTGACCCGGTAATAAATCTGTTGTGCGATAGCGACATAGCCCCAGCCATTGAGGTGGAAGCCGTCGGTGGCATAGAAGCTGGGGGGAATCTTCCCCTCCTTGTAGGCGGCGCGGTCCTTATCGGATGACCAGACCCCGGACCCTGCCAGCGCACCGTAGCGGAGCCAGCTTTCCTGGGTGGTTTCACGGAGAAAGGTCTCGGGGTTCATGAATCTATCCCCGAAGGTTTTAGCTGCCCAGGTGTTGTAGGTTTCGACCTGCTTAGCTTGATCTGATGTGTTTGAATCCTTTTGGGCGCGGAAGTGCCCCAGAACAATCGAGCGGGTGGGAGCCATATCAAAAGCCCGTTGGGTATCTTCCTGTATACGGGAGGTTTCAGCCAGATTGTTGCGACCGATTTGAAGCACATGGTAGCAAGCGCGGCTAATCATCTCCTGGTAGGAGTAAAGCCAGGCTGCAGCTGTATCGGAGGGCGCATAAATTTCTTCGCCGGGTACGGTTCGGGTGAAAATCAGGCTACCGTCTGTGGCACCAGCAGTCAGTACACCGGGCGCACCGCCGATATAACCCGGTACCTGTGTTGAAGTGCCCCACTTGACATCTGCCTCAGGTGCAAGTGTCACATTGACGCTACCCGATGCTGGAACCCTATTATCTGGCAAGGCCAGCTTGTAGCGGCTGTGGCCTACACCGCGACGGGCCGCAATCATTGAGGAAGTATCGCCGCTACGCCCAAAACCGAGAACCGGCACAGAGAGATAGCTTGAAAGAAGCTCAGGTAGGGTTGCTTTGACTCCGGCAGGAACACCTTGATCGGCGTAAGCTCCTTCTACGGATGAACTGCCCCAGATGGCTAAGGAAGGGCCAGAAACAGTGGGGTAAATGTATTCTGCGGGGAAGACAGTAGAGCTGGCATCGGCTGCCTGAGCCGCCTGCTGACCGGCCAAGCCCCCTGCAGCTGCTGTGGCCACAGTTGCAACGCCCGTGAGGGTTGCAAAACGGACGAGGTCGCGGCGGCTGGTGCGAACTCCTGGCTGTGTTTCAGGTGTCATGGTGGTGCGGTTGCTACTTTCTGTGACGAGTCCGTCGTGTCATCAAGGGAGGTTGTGGTGATGCCCGACTATTTATAGTAGTTAGAATGGATGATGATTAGCTAGGGAGGCTTGCGTGTCATTACTTACTGCCCACGGTGTGAAGGCCGGTACGAGCCTGGCCCTTTTGCTTGCTGTGGCCCTGACTGGGTGTAAGCCCCAGCCCCAAAATTTCCAGGAGCTTGAGCCTGAACAAGCAAACCCGGAGCACATTACTGCTCTTGAGAGTTTGATGTATCCCCCTGAGGGCGCAGAAAAGGCTCGCCGTGCTTTTGTTGAACGCTGCGTAGCTCAAGCCGGGGGTAAATACCTGGAGCCGGTTGCGGTGCATAGCCTGGACCACGCTGTCTATACCGGGCGCACTACTGATGAGTTGAAAGCTAACGGGTACGGGCCTTTGCCCGCCCAGAGCGACCGAGCAACTGCCAGCTTTGACCAGGCTGGTCTTGATGCCTACCTGGGCAAGGGCGATAGTACCTTGAGCGTGAGCTTCATGGATTATTCCAGTGGGGAACTGAAAGCTGACGGCTGTATGGCTCAGAGCTATGAGTACCTCTATGGGTCGGTTGAAAACGGTATTAAGGCCGCCCTCTTGGCTCCCCAGTTTGGCTCGGCTATCGCCGATAGCCTGCGCTCGGACGAGAAGTACGTTGAGTTGCAGAGGCAGTGGGCTAGCTGTATGTCCGATGCTGGCTTTGGCCAGGTAAAGAGTACCGACCTGGCCTCTTACCAGGCTAGCCTGGTAGGCCAGGCGGATGCTAAGAAGATGCTGGAGGCCGATATTTCCTGTCGTGAAAGACATTCTTTTGATTCCTCCGTTTCTGAGCTCAAAAATTCTTACTACGAGTCCGTTTACAAACGGCTCAAGCAGTTCAAGGATGAGCTTGAAGCTATCCACGCTACCTCCCAGGAGCGGGTGGAAGCGGATAAGGCCGACCCCAAGAACACCTCACCGGTCACCCTACCTACACCCTCTGAGAGTGCTAGCGCCTCAGCTGAGCCAACAGCCACAGCATCCTAGGGGCGCGGCCAGCCTTTCCCACCCTCCTGCTAGCCTCCTGGTGCTCATCGGTGCCGTGCCCAGCTCATACTGGCCCAAAGCTCGTAGAGGTGGGCACAGCACCGAATTTCTTGGCCCTATATGAACTAGTAGTGTGCCTACCAGCTTTAGGGGGTCTCTTGCAGGCTGACGACCGGTGAGAGACGCGAAGCCCGCAGGGCTGGTATCAGGCTAGTGAGCCAGGTCAGAGCGACCCCGCCGATCAGAATCAGGAGCAGGTCCCAGCCATGAACAGAGTAGTTCATGCTAAAACCATTGGTGGCATACACCTGCAAGAGCAAGATCGCACAAGCATAACCAGCCCCAATACCCAACAGTATGGACAGCAAAGCCACCAGGGTCGTCTCGAAGGAAATCATGGCCCTCAACTGTTTCTTGCTCATACCCGCAACCCTCAACAGGGCGTAGGGGCGGCGCCGCTGGTAGGCGCTCAGAATCTGGGTATTGGCTATACCAATCAGAGTAATAGCCAGGGTTGCCCCCAGTAGCCCCAGGGCAACGTAGAGGCCTATGTTTAGACCCAACTCAATATCTCTACCCATGGTCAGGCTCCCGTAGAGGCTACCCTGGGCAAGCCCCACCTGGCTCTCAAGGCCCTTCAAAGCCGCCAACTGCTGATCGCTACTGAGCGAGGGGTCAAAGCCAAGAATCAGGGCGGGTGAGTCGGGGGAAGGCGAGGTAGCCAGAAGCTCGGAACCGCTTATTCTTTGACCTGTTACCCGGGTCATGACAGGTCCAAATAAATCAGTATCCGTATAAACAACAGTCAGTTCCTGGCTCTTGTGGGTTCCAGCAACCCTAATTTTGCTACCCTCTACCAGACCGAGTGATTCAGCGCTTGAGGCATTGATGAGGAGCTGGTCATCGGCCAAGGGGTGCGGGAAATCATAGGGAGCTAAGCGATCTAGCTGAGAAGCATCGAGAGAATATACGCTCACTCTGTTGGCATCCTGGTAGAGCTTATTCTCCAAGGAGCCCTGGGGGATTGCCACAGTCGCCGCATCTACCCCGCCAAAAGCCTGAACTTCTTGCTCCAAGCGGGTGCTAGCCTCCCAGCTCTGAGCACTCACAAAGCCCGAAGCAGGGAAAGGGTAGGACCGCTCAATATCCTCAAGGACGGAAACCTTCAGGCTAGTGAAACCGGTCATGAGAGCAGCTAGAAAGGCTGCGCAGATAAAGAGCATCCGGCCGCTAGCTACGGTCTGGCCCTTAGCCTGCCGGATATTACTATGGGCCATACCGGCGGTAGTAAATGGCTGGCAGAACCTGCTCGTCACAGCGAGCAGGGGGGATAGGAAGAAAGGGAAAACCAGGACAAGGAGGGTTGCCAGGGCAACCGTGGCCAGCACATACCCTGGCTCTAAGGGAGAACTCTGAGCCCAGAAGATACCCACAGCTACCAGGGCTACAAGGAGGAGCACCAGCAGCCAGAACCAGACCTTCTTAAGGACGCTCCTTGTCCGGGGCTCAGGTACGCTCTGGATGGCTGTGATGGGCGAAATCTTGCGCATTGACCAGGCTGGTGCCAAAGCGCTAAGGACGGCAACAGTCCCACAGATAAAGAGGGAGATCAGGGCTGGGACGGGGGAGAAATCGATCATGTAGCCCCCGGTCATAAAAGTGGATATAAGGAACGCCAGGCCATAGGCGGTGACGATACCCGCTAGAGCAGAAAGCACACCCAGCATGAAGGCCTCCAGTAGGAGCATCCGCACCAGAGCAAAACGGGTGGCACCCAGAGTACGGAGCAGAGCCAGTTCGCGGGTACGCGAGGCCGCGTAGACCCGGTAGGTATTAGCTATCACAAAACTGGACATGAGGAGGGATAGCAGGCCGAAGCCCAGAACAACGGCGGTGACCTGTGAGATCCCCCCGGTGAAGTCATCTACATCCTTTTGGATTTGTTCCTCTACAGTAGAGACCGCCACCTCAAGCCCTGCTGATGTGAGCTGCTGCTTGAAATCATGGACTGAAACCCCCGGTGCTAACTTGACCATCATCATGCTGTAGCCGCTACTGGGGTCAGCTTCACGTGACTTGGTGTAGTCTGCGGTCAAGCTACCGCCGGTGAAGACCATATTATTCATAGGTCCCGTAGCAGCTTTTTGTGCGTAGATACCGCTGATTTTAAAGTCACTGGTTGGGGGTAATCCCTGAAAGTCAACGGGTAGGGTGTAGTCAGTCATCCGTACCGTCTGCCCAACCCTCAGGTCGGAGTTTTGAGCAAGGGAGGAGGGTATGAGGACCTGACTGCTGGTGCTGGGGAGATCACCCTCTTGAAGGGTGAGAGAGAGAACAGAATCATCGGCCGCTAAATCAGTGCGTTTGACCAAAAAACTTGGTTCTTGGGCCCCCGAGCCAGCTAAATACATGACATCATCAGCTGTTGCTACACCCCAACTGGATTTGACCAGGGAACTAGCCTGAACCTGCTGGGCAGCCTTCTGACTCAAGTAGGGGGGACTTTCTATAACAAACTGGCTGTGATCAGGGTCCTCCAAGACCAGATCCGAGTTCCCATAGAACTGGGCCGCTGACTCACGCAAGCTAGTCATGAGCGACAGGTTGCTGATAAGAACCGCTGAGAGGAAGAAAGCCGAGATAGCAATACCGATGGAGGTCAGCGCAAAGCGCAGCCTGTGCTTACCCAAGTTAGAGCGGGCAACGGTGCCCAATGTGGTTGCCATGCTATTCACCCAACCCAGAAAGCGCCGCAAGCACTGACTCGCGGGTGGGGGATTCAAGCACACCGGCCAATTTGCCGTCGCGCAGCAGTACTACCCGGTCAGCATAAGAGGCCGCTACCGGGTCGTGGGTGACCATGAGAATGGTCTGCCCCTGAGCGCGGGCAGCCTGCTGTAGCAGATCTAAAACCTCGGCACTAGAAACTGAGTCCAAAGACCCGGTTGGCTCATCGGCAAAAATGACGGCGGGGCGGGGTAGAAGCGCTCTGGCAATGGCTACTCGCTGCTGCTGGCCACCCGATAGCTCAGCCGGGGCATGCTTGAGCCGGTCCGTCAGGCCCAGAACCCGTACCAGCTCATCACGCCAAATATTATCAACCTTCATCTTGGCAAGACCCAGGGGCAGATCAATGTTCTGGCCTGCGGTCAGTGTGGGGACCAGATTGTAGGCCTGGAAGATAAAGCCGATATTCTTGGCCCGGAACTCTGCTAGCACGGAATCTTTGAGGCCCAGCAGTTCGACACCCCGTACCTGCAAAGAAGAATCAGTCCCGGGGTCTGGGGTATCGAGGGTGGCAAGGACGTGGAGCAGAGTGGACTTGCCAGAACCTGAGGGGCCCATAATGGCCGTGAACTTGCCGCGTTCAAAGTCGATGCTGACCTGATCGAGGGCGCGCACGGACGAAGTACCGCTTCCGTAAGTTTTGCTGAGGTTGCGTGCGCCTACCGCAACGGGAAATGTGTGGTGTGTATTCATAGTTCCAGTCTGGCAAGAGATCTACCTGGGTACATCAGGCCTGGGAGTGAAACCTGGGAAGGACCTCATACCCGGGTATGAGATACCTGTTCCCGGCCTGGAACGACCGACAAGTAGCCTAGGGCAGGAGGCCTGCCTCATAGGCCATAATGACGACCTGCACACGGTCGCGGGCGCCCAACTTGGCCAGAATATGGGAGACATGCGTCTTGACGGTTGCCTCCGACACAAAAAGCTCTGAGGTGATTTCAGCGTTGCTGAGGCCCCGGGCCATGAGCATGAAAATCTCGAACTCGCGGGCAGTCAAGCTGGCTATTTCCTGCTGGTGTTTACCGCTGGACCGAGCAGAGGAGCCAGCCTGCCGCTCCGCGGGTAAGCCAGCAAACCCCACGGCCTGGCCCGCGCCCTGACCGGATGGGGCATCCTGCGCTAGCTGGGGGATAATCATCTGCTCCAAGAGACGCTTCGTAGCACTTGGTGCAATGACGGCATCCCCCCGGTAGATAGTACGGATAGCCTCCAAGAGCTGCTCAGCAGGCGCGTCCTTAAGCAAGAAGCCACTGGCCCCGCGCTGGACCGCCGCGTAGACATAGTCATCAATATCAAAAGTTGTCAGCATAACGATACGAACGGAGGGGTAGCCCGCAATAATTGCCCCGGTCGCCTCGATACCATCCATGACCGGCATACGCACATCCATGAGCACCACATGGGGTACAGAACCCTGCCCCGCCAACTGCCGGGTAAGCTCCACAGCTTCCTGGCCATTCGATGCCTGACCTACCACCGTCAAATCAGGCTGGGAACCAACCAACATGGCAAGGCCAGAGCGCACCAACTGCTGATCATCAACCAGCATGACCCTAATCTTTCCGCTCATCGTCTCTTCTCAATCCTCTCGACCTCAACAACTTCTCTCTTAACAGCTGGCCTGCCCCGGCCAAAAAGACAGCCAGCGCTCTTAGGGAGCAAACGGAATCTGCGCAAAGACCCTAAACGAGCCGTCCGCCAGGCGCCCGTAATGCAAGCTACCCCTATACATATCAACTCGTTCCCGCATACCCAGCAAACCACGGCGGGCACCGGCCAAAGGCTCCGAAGCCTGAACCTGGGGCGCATTGACCACATCAATATCTAAGGAACGCTTACCCTCACGAACCGTCACCGTCACCAGCGGGGTCGTGGGGCTATGCTTACGCACATTGGTCAGAGCCTCCTGCACAATACGGTAGACCGTCAGCTCAGCCCCCTGCGGCAGCTTCTCCTCAACTCCCTCGCACTCCCACACCAGCCTGGCATTAAAACCCAGCTCCTGCATCTGATCCACCAGCTGCGGCACATTGTGCAAAGCCGGTAGAGGCTGAAAAGCGGCGCCCTCATCCGTCCGCAAAACTCCCAGCAGGGAACGCATCTGCTGTAAAGAAGAACGAGCCGTCTCAGAAATAGTCCCTAAGGCGGCAATCTCCACCGGCTCGACCTGCTCACCACCTCGGGCGGAAGACTCTAGCTCCGCCTGCTGACGGGCTTGAGCCACATACCGTGCCCCGTCCGCCTGCGTAATAATGACCGAAAGGGAATGAGCCACAATATCGTGCATCTCCCTGGCAATACGCGCACGCTCATCCAGGGCCGCCATAACCCGCTCCTGCTCCCGCTCATGCACCAACTGCCGGTTACGCTCAACCAGCGACCTCTGCCGGTTATCCCGCAAGCGCCTAGTATCACCCAGAAACCAGGCAATCGTGCACAAGGCGGCACAAAAGAAGAAAATAACCAGAGAAAGAACCAAAAGCTCAACGGTGCTCCAGCTATAGACAGAAGCAAGCTGAAAACCCGCACTAGCCCCAGCCACCACCGAAGCCACCAAAAAAAGAACAATAGTTACTATACGCACCCGGCGCTCGCCGTACCTGGCCCAATGATAGACCGCCAGCGGAGCCACCCACCACATATCAAGAGCCGGGAAGGGCAAAACAACAGTAACCAGCAAGCCCACAAGGACTAAAACAGTCACGGTCTTTGGCCTGCTATAGCGGAAATAGAGACTGCCGGTCACCACCGCCCAAAGGAGCATATAGAGCCACCAGAGATTACCGTTGAGGCCCGCAATACCGGTAAAACCGACCGTAAACAACTGGCACAAGGCAACAAAAATACCGTTCACCCAGCGCTTACGCCGAGCCAAAACAGCCGGTTCAAATAGAAAGCTCTCCACCCCACCAGTTTAGGTTGCGCCCGTACCCAGAACCCAGCACCCACCCTGCACCAGGCCCAAGTTCATACCCCAGTATGAAGCGCCTACCGGCCTACCCACACCAGAAAAGGTAACCTTATAGTCATGCAGTACATCTCCACTCGCGACACCACCCGCACCCCAGCCCACTTCACCGACATCCTCCTGGGAGGCCTAGCCCCCGACGGTGGCCTCTACCTCCCCGTCTCCTACCCCCAGATCAACGATGCCACCCTCACCCGCTGGCGGGCCGTCCTCGCTACCGAAGGCTACCAGGGGCTCGCCGCCCAAATCCTGGCCCTCTACATTGATGACATCCCCCTAGAAGACCTCAAGGCCATTACCGCCCGCGCCTACTCCTACCCCAAATTCGCCTCCCCAGAGATCGTGCCGGTCACCGAGCTGGAACCCGGTATCCTCATCGGACACCTTTCAGAAGGCCCCACTGCCGCCTTCAAAGACATGGCCATGCAACTACTGGGCGAACTCTTCGAATACGAACTAGCTCGCCGCGGCCAAGACCTGAACATTGTAGGCGCAACCTCTGGCGACACCGGCTCATCCGCCGAATACGCCATGCGCGGCCGCACCGGCATTAAGGTCTTCATGCTGACCCCCGCCGGGCGCATGACCCCCTTCCAACAAGCCCAAATGTTCGGCCTAGACGATGCCAACATCTTCAACATCGCCCTCGAGGGCGTATTCGACGACTGCCAGGATATCGTCAAAGCTATCTCCTCCGATGCCAGCTTCAAGGCCGAAAAACGCATCGGCGCCGTAAACTCCATCAACTGGGCCCGCCTCATGGCCCAGATCGTTTACTACGTTTCCTGCTGGATCCGCTCCACCGAAACCAACGACCAGAAGGTCTCCTTCTGCGTACCCACCGGCAACTTCGGTGACATCTGCGCCGGCCATATCGCCCGCCAGATGGGCCTGCCCATTGACCGCCTGATCGTGGCAACCAACGAGAACGACGTCCTCGATGAATTCTTCCGCACCGGTAACTACCGTGTCCGTTCCTCGGCTAATACCTTTGAGACCTCCAGCCCCTCTATGGATATATCGCGCGCTTCCAACTTCGAGCGCTTCATCTACGACCTGCTCGACCGCGACGCTGAGCGGGTGGGCGACCTCTTCGGCCGACAGGTCAAAGAGGGCGGTTTTACCCTGGCAGGGGACCCAGCCTTCACCGATGCCGCAGATAAGTTCGGCTTCGCATCGGGCCGCTCCACCCACGCTGACCGGGTGGCTACGATTCGTGATGCCCATGAGCGGCTGAACGTCCTGCTTGACCCTCACACAGCCGATGGTGTGAAGGTTGCCCGCGACTGGGCCGATAGGGTCGAAACTCCCATTATCTGCATGGAGACCGCGCTACCGGTCAAGTTCGCGGAAACCATCAAGGAAGCAACCGGCTCCGAGCCCGCTATCCCTGAGCGCTTCGCGGGCATCATGGAGGCCGACCGCCACCTAATTGACCTACCCAATGATGTAGAGGCTGTTAAAGCTCTGATTGAGCGCAACGTCTAAAACTATGGGCAAGGGGCTTGTGGGGAGATTGGGCAAAGCTGTGCCTGCCAACCTCCCTGAACGCCAGACCCGAGCCAGTTGGCAGTCACAGCTTTGCCCGCTTGCCCTGGTAGCCAGGCCTGAGCCAGTTGGCAGGCGCACGCTTGCCCTCTGCCCTGAAAGCTAAGGCCAGGCCAGCTAAGGCATCAAGTCTCAACGCAGTGGCGGGGAACCGAACGGTTCCCCGCCACTGTGTTTAATCCGGCGCGGATGTATTGAGTTCAGAGTGTCGACCGGATAGCATGCAGTTGTAGTGACATTGTAATGAATATGTATTAACTGCTGGAGGGCAAATGTCTACAACTACTATCTCGTTCCGTACAGACCGCGAAACCAAAGAAGAGGCTATGCGGCTCTTCAGTGAACTTGGCCTCGACATGAGTACAGCCCTGAATATGTTTCTTCGCCAGGCGCTCGTGGATAACGGAATACCGTTTACCCCGCGTCGCGAAAACCCTGCCAGCGCTCACGCACGCTACGAAGCAGAAAATGGGCTGGGGGAGAAGTTCTCGTCTGTTGATGAGCTGATGGCAGACCTGACCGATGCTTCGTAGTATCACCCGAACCCCTCAATTCAAGCGCGATGCTAAGGCCCTCTTCAAAAAGCATTACAAGGCCGAAAAGCTTGGTGCTCGTACTTACTGGCACCGGTAGCCATGACGATTTGTTCTAGTTAAAATAACCAGGATGTAAAGCCTGTCAGAAGAAAACAGGCCCTGTTAGGGTTTGCCGTATGGAGGCACTCACCGACGAGCAGAAAAACCTACTGGCCGCGCTCATCACTCAGGGTCTGACGCTGGATACCGAAAGCCACAAGCCCAGCGCACAGGAACGGCAAGGGCTAATCCGCAGGCTGAACACAGCACAGGCCAAACAGAGCTGCGATTGCTCCACCTGCATCACCCTTACCCTGCACTACCCGGCAGACTCAGAAGCCACCTTGCTAGCTAGCCGGCCTGAAACACCGGCACCCCGCACTGTCTTAACCGCAACCACCCAGGACGGCTCCGCCCTGCTTCTAGCCCACATAGCGGGGGAGCACGTCACTGAACTTGAAATAGCACCCACCGGTCAAAACCCCGTCTGCCTACCCCGCCCAGAAGAACTCGTCTTCTTAGCAACACTGGGTAATGGTGCAGAGGTTCCCACAGGGGCAGGCCAGCCGGCCAATATATGAAACCCAAAGCCAAAATATGGGCAAAGGGCACTGTGCAGGACTAGCCTTAAGAACATGACTGAAACTCCCTCCATCAACCTGGCAGTAATTCCCGGCGACGGGATCGGCCCCGAAGTAGTAGCCCAAGCCCAGCGCGTCCTGACCCACGCCGCCGAACTTGACCAGATTGCTGTCACCGCCACCGAGTACCCACTGGGTGCTGATCACTGGCTAGCAACCGGCGAAACCCTCTCAGAAGAGACCAAAGCAAAACTAGCAACCCACGACGCCATTCTCTTTGGTGCCGTTGGCGCAGACCCCCGCTCCACCCAAGTGCCCAGCGGCCTGATTGAGCGTGAAATCCTACTCAACCTACGCTTCTCCTTTGACCACTACATCAACCTGCGCCCCTCACGCCTCTACCCCGGTGCAGTCTCCCCGCTAGCTAACCCCGGCCAAATCGACTTTGTGGTTGTGCGTGAAGGCACCGAAGGCCCCTACGCAGGTAACGGCGGTGTCCTGCGCGCCGGAACCCCCGAAGAAATCGCCACTGAAGTATCGCTTAACACCGCTCACGGTATCGAGCGCCTAATCCGCTACGCTTTTGAGCTGGCTAATACCCGCGACAAGAAGAAGCTGACCCTGATCCACAAGACCAACGTCCTGGTCAACGCAGGGGCCCTCTATACCCGCATCTTCAACCAGGTAGCCACCCAATACCCGCAGGTCACCACCGACTACCTGCACATTGACGCGGCCACCATCTTCCTAACCACCGACCCGGCACGGTTCGATGTCATCGTCACCGACAACCTCTTTGGCGACATTCTGACCGACCAGGCAGGCGCTATTAGCGGCGGTATCGGTTACGCGGCCTGCGGAAACATTAATGCCGACCGCACCTTCCCCTCCATGTTCGAGCCGGTCCACGGCTCCGCCCCCGACATCGCAGGGCTCAACAAGGCTAACCCCACGGCAAGCATCCTGGCCGCCGCCATGCTCCTGCGTCACCTGGGCTACGAGGGCACCGCCGCCCGCATTGACCGCGCCGTAGAAGCAGACCTAGCTGCCAACCCCGGTGCAACCCGCGGTACTGACGAGATCGGTTCCGCAATTCTGGCCGCCCTGGATGCCTAAGCTTCTTGGTCCCTTCCGTCTCACCGGCGGTGACCCACGTTAGGTAGAGCACAGAAACCACAGAGCTGATGTATTCTCATAAGGAAAAGGAAGATAAGGGCACACACCAAGCCAAAAGCTTAGGAGCCCGCCCCTGGCCAAGCAAGGCTGTGCACTAGCACCCCTAAAACGCCAGACCCGAGCCTGCTGGCGCACAGCCTTGCTTACCCGGGCTTAACATTTTGACAAGCTACAGTCCCATACACTGTGATTGAAGGACGAACATGACCCTGGAATTTTCTATTACCCGCAACCCCAACCCTGCCAGCGCTGAGCGCAGGGCAGAAATACTTGCCGACCCCGGTTTCGGCAACCATTTTACCGACCACATGGTCCGTATCGACTGGAAAGGCAGCCACACCGACGGCGGTGAATGGTCCAAGGCCCAGGTGTTGCCTTACGGGCCTGTCAGCCTTGACCCGGCGGCCAGTGTCTTCCACTACGGGCAGGAAATTTTTGAGGGCATCAAGGCCTACCGCCAGGCTGACGGCTCCATCACCACCTTCCGCCCCCAGGAGAACGCCGCCCGGCTGAACAAGTCGGCAGACCGACTGGTTCTGCCCCATCTGCCCGAGGAACTGTTCCTGGAGGCAATCCGCCAGTTAGTTACCATCGACGCTGACTGGGTGCCCTCCGGTGAAGGGGAATCCCTCTACCTGCGCCCCTTCATGATCGCCACAGAGGCTTTTCTGGGGATCCGCCCTGCCCGCGAAGTTTCCTTCTATGTGATCGCCTCACCCGCCGGTAACTACTTTGGCACGCCCAAGCCCGTTGATATTTGGCTATCTACCACCTACGCCCGCGCCGGTGTGGGCGGTACCGGCGAAGCCAAGTGCGGCGGCAACTACGCCGCCTCACTTGCCGCCCAGTTGGAAGGCGAAGCCCAGGGCTGTAAGCAGGTCATTTTCAAGGACCCCAACCGCGATGATGCCATTGAGGAACTGGGTGGCATGAACGTCTTCTTTGTCTTCAAGGACGGGCGTATTGCCACTCCTGAGCTAACCGGCACTATTTTGCGCGGTGTTACCCGCAAATCCATCATCAAGCTGGCCCAGGACAGGGGATACACCCTTGAAGAGCGCAAAATTACTCTGTCTGAATGGCGCCAGGGCGTAGCCAGCGGTGAGATTACCGAGGTCTTTGCCTGCGGTACCGCCGCTGTGATTACTCCCGTGGGTAAGCTCAAGGCCGCTGATTTTGAGGTCCCCTCAGCCTCCGGTGCTGAGGGCGGGCCCGTGACCATGAGCCTGCGTCAAGAACTAGTCGGTATTCAGACCGGCAAGGTTGAGGACCGCTTGGGCTGGAACGTCACACTGGTCTAAGAATCACTGGGCCTTGAGCCTGTAGCTCAGCTCCGGTCGATGCTGTACCAGAAAGGCTCAGCTTAAGAACTGTGCCCGTCTTTCCTGCTAGTGCAGGGGAGGCGGGCATCTATCTTTAGGCGGTTTTAGGGCAAATCCAAGGTCCGGGTGAGGTCCAGCTGTTGGCAGAAATATTCGTCATGGCTGACCACCAGCAAGGCACCTCTGTAACTAGCTAAGGCAGATACCAGCCAGTCCACCGAAGCTATATCCAGGTTGTTGGTTGGCTCATCGAGAAGGAGAAATTGAGGGGCCGGGGTTGCAAGAAGCTGGCGGGCAAGAGCCACCCGGAAGCGTTCACCGCCGGAGAGACCCTCTAGCGGGAGTTCCACACGGTCTCGGCGGAAAAGCAGGCGGGCGAGGCTATCGCGTACTTCTTGGGTGGTGAGCTGGGGGTCAGCCTGCCACACATAGTCAAGCATGGTGGTATCCGCTGGTAAATCAATCACTTGGGGCAGGTAGCTGACCGCTTGTAGGCAATAGGTGACACTGTAAATGCTGGGGAGAGCGTTAGCTACCTGGTCTTTATACTCAGTAGATCCTGCCTGCGCTATAGCCCTGAGTAGGGTGGTCTTGCCAGAGCCGTTAGGCCCAGCCAGCCGTAGGCGTTCTGGCCCTTGCAGGGCAAGATAGCGTGGCTGGTCAGATGGCATACTGATGCCGGGGTTCACAAGTCCCAGCTCAAGAACCCGCTTCCCTGGTGGTAGGGAAGTGCCGGGCAAATCGAGATAGACGGATTCGTCCTTGCGTAGGGCGTCCGCAGTTTTCTGCTTGGTGGCCTGGGCTATTTGCAGGCGTTCCTGGTGAGTTTTGCGGAGCTTGGCAGCAGACACCTGCGCCGTTGAAGCGGCCAGGCCCATTTCCATGGCTGATGCCTTCTTGCGTGCCTTAAAGGTTTGAGCTCGCCGGTGAGAACGCGCCAGCTTTGTCTCAGCCTCAATACGGTCACGTTTCTCTTTACGTTCGACCTGCTGAGCCTGTCTATAGTGACGGCGGACGGCTTCTTGCTCTTGGGCAATGGCCTGCCGATAGACAGCATAGTTACCGGTAAAGGAGCGCATATTGCCTGCCCTCAGTTCGAGGATAGCCTGGACGCGCGATAGCAGTTCCCGGTCGTGAGTAACAATGAGGGCGGGGCAGGGAAGGCGCTCTAGGAGCTGGTAGAAGCGTTCCTTTGCTTGGCCGTCGAGGTTGTTAGTGGGTTCATCCAGTAAGAGGAAGCTGGGGGAGCCAGAGAGTGCCCCGGCTAGGGCGGCGGTGACTGCCTGCCCGCCGGACAGAGTACCTACCCTTCGCCGGAGGAAATGACGACAGTCGGCTGGTTCTACCGTGTTTGCTGGGGAGAAACCTGCGGCGGTGAGCTGGGCTAGGGCATGTTCGGCGGCGTCCCAGTGATCACCGATGGTGTCCAGGAGGGCGGGGGAGTAGTTGCCTGATTCTAGCTCGTCGAGGGCATCGAGGATAGTGCTGATACCGAAGAGGTCAGCCAGGGTTTGCTTTGCAGATAGCCCTAAATCTTGGGGTAGATAGGCGGTGCTGGAAGGGGTCCTGATGCTCCCGGAAGTGGGGGTCAGCTGCCCTGCAAGTATTTTGAGCAGGGTTGACTTGCCGCTACCGTTATCACCAATGAGGGCGGTGATGGGGGCTGTGACTGTACCTGTGATGTTGGTGAGGCAGGGTGTGCCGTCGGGCCAGGTGTGGGTGAGGTGGGTGAAGCTGATGGCTGTGGGTACGGAAGGGGGGTGTGCGGGCACGGTGGATAGTCCTCAGTTCTCAGGGGGGTGCTGAAAAACCGGTGCCGGGTGCGGGCAGAGTGGTTTCAGCCTGGGCTAGAGAGCTGCTGAAAAATCCACCGATAGGCCTTCTGTAGACAGTAATTCCGAAAGCCAGTTTATGGGCGGGCGCAGAAACCCGTCAAGAGAGTTTTTGTATGGTTGTAGGGAGGAGGCTTGGCATACTTAAGTTTAAGTGAATTGTGCGTGCGAGAAGGGCTATGAGCAGGTGGGTAAGCAACAGCAGGAGAGGAGCGGGCAAGTGGGCAACTCGGTAGAGAGCTGGCTTAAAATGGGGTTCTGGGTAACTGGCACAATAATTTATGGGTGGTTATTTACTGGGTTATTGAATAAACGTGATTATCCCAATCTGACTTTTAGCAGTGCTTTGGGTCTGTTAGATTTGGGCCCGGCTCTGCTGGGAGGCTTAACGGTTATGGGCCTAGCCTGGTTATTCAGAAGAAAGAATACCGTAAACAGCGGTTCCAACAGGCTGTTCCGTATTGTGGTGGCGGTTCTTCCGGCTCTTTTTGTGGTCTCTGCGTTGGCTACTTTGGTGTTAACTCTTACTACCTATAACGGTGATTGGGTGGATGCCCGGCAGGGCCTTGCGACCGCTTTTGCGGCTTTGATTGCTGCGGTGGGTGTTGTGGTGTCTGTTGCTGTCAGTTACCAGACGGGTGAGGAAAACAGGCTTGCCCAGCAGGAGAACCTGAGGCGGCAGCTCGAACATCAGAGGGAGATTGAGGACGAACGCGCCCAACGGGAGCAGAATAAGCAGGACGCTGAAATTATCAAGTCGCTCAATGACCGCATGCATGAGATTCTGTCGCGTCGCTACAGCAAGGATGAGAACGAGCGGTCAGCAAGCTATTTTCAGCTAGCAACCCTCTACCAGGATTGGGAAACTCTGGCGGCTTCATCGGAAGTTGTGAAAAGGCAGAAAAATAGCCAGCAGAGAAATATCCTGAAAATTCTTTTTGGTGTTCCTCAAGAGAAGGATGGAGAGCTGGTTGATGGGCGAACTAAACTGGAGGAAACAACTCTCAATTCGATTATTCAGGATATTTTTCCAGTTTATCAAAAATCGGCAATACCCATTAATAATAAATTTGCTGAGAATTATTCCGAATCGAGAATTTTTGATTTAAGTTTTCTTGATTTGAGGAACCTAAATTTTTCGTACCGAGATTTAGGGAACTCAAATTTAAATTGTTCTCACTTGGAAGATTCGTACCTATGGGGTGCTTATTTGAAGGATGCGAATCTAGGAGGGGTATTCCTCAAGGACTCAACGCTGAATGAAGCGAATATGAATGGGTGCAATCTGAGGGGCGCTAATCTGGAAGGTGCAAAGTTTTGGCATACAAATTTAAAAGATGCAGAGTTATATTTTGCTCATTTGGAACGAGCCTATCTAGCAGGGGTTAATCTTGAAAAAGCTGATTTATTTAGTTCTTTTTTAAATGAAGCTCGGTTCATTTTCCGCGAAGAAGCTGAAGATATTAATAACCCCGAAACTAGGAAATTTATTGTAGAACGTGTCTCTTGTTGCGAGATGTTGCCAGCTCGCGAGGAACTCTTGAAAAGTGACCTCTCTGAAGGTCTTGTAGATGAAATTATTACGGAGCACAGGCGTCGCCGCGCGGCTCAGGGCAATGCGGCCTTGGAATCCTAATATCCGGGACTAACTCCCTGTTGTCTCCAAGAGAAAGGTCGGTCGCTGACGGCTTGCGATTCACCTTCTCGGTGCTAATCTCCCATCAGGCACAGCGGGTAGGCAAGCTCGATGGGGGCTGGCGTGAATCACCGAGTTAGCGCCAGCGAACCTGGCGAGAAGGGCCCTTGCCGTAGCTGTGTCTGCTGAGCGACTAGCAACCCTATAACCAAATACAGGTTGCCTAGTTGTTTACCTAACCGCCCCTGCCCTGCGCGCAGGGCAGGCGAGTCCGGTAGGCTAGTAGCCATGCGCATTGCTCGATTTACCGTAGACGATAACCTTCACTTTGGCCTGGTTGAGGGTGAGCCCGGCTCCGAAACCCTCACCGTGCTGACCGGCGACCCTTTCTACACCGGGGTCAACCCCACCGATAAGAAGTACGACCTGGTGGACGTCCGCCTGCTGGCCCCCATCATTCCCCGCTCCAAAGTCATTGGGGCCGCCCGCAACTGGCGCGACCACGCCAGCGAGCTGGGCAACCAAACCCCCACCAGCCCGCAGTTCTTCTTCAAACCCAACACCTCCGTGATCGGCCCCGGCGATCCTATCGCCCTGCCCGACTGGTCCTCCGACGTGTCCTACGAGGGCGAACTGGCCGTTGTCATCGGCCGTATCGCCAAGTCCGTGCCGCTAGAGCGCGTACCCGAGGTCATCTACGGCTACACCGTAGCCAACGACCTGACCGCCCGCGACGCCCAGAACACCGATGTACAGTGGGCCCGCGCCAAGGGCTTTGACGGCTCCTGCCCGATCGGGCCCTGGATCGAAACCGACCTGGACACCGACGACCTAGCCATTCAGACCTGGGTGGACGGCGACCTTAAACAGGACGGCACTACCGCCGGCATGGTTTTCTCCGTAGCCGAGCTCGTAGCCGCCGCCAGCGAATACTTCACCCTGCTACCCGGTGACGTCATCCTCACCGGCACCCCCGCAGGAGTAGGCCGCCTGAGCGCAGGCAACCAGGTGGAAATTGAGGTCGAAGGCATCGGCTCCCTGATCAACACCGTCCGCGCCGACTAAAAACTTTTCCTAGAACCCACAACGAAAGAGATGTGACCCCACCCATGACTGATTACGCCCTCAAGCTGTCAGACCCCAGCGAAACCCGCGTGCGTTTCTGCCCCTCACCCACCGGCACCCCCCACGTGGGCATGGTCCGCACTGCCCTCTTCAACTGGGCCTACGCCAAGCACACCGGCGGCAAGCTCATCTTCCGTATTGAAGACACCGACGCCGCTCGTGACTCCGAAGAGTCCTTCAACCAGGTTCTCGAATCCCTGCAGTGGCTGGGTATTCACTGGGACGAGGGTGTAGGTGTGGGCGGCCCCCACGAGCCCTACCGCCAGTCACAGCGCATGGACATCTACGCCCAGGTCATTGACAAGCTCAAGGCCGGCGGCTTCGTTTACGAAGATTTCTCCACCCCCGAAGAGGTTGAGGAGCGCCACCGCGCCAAGGGTGAAGACCCCAAGCTGGGCTACGACAACTTTGACCGCGACCTGACCGAAGAGCAGAAGGCCGCCTACCGTGCCGAGGGCCGCACCCCCGTTTTGCGCCTGCGCATGCCCGATGAAGACATCACCTTCAAGGACCTGGTGCGCGGCGAAATCACTTTCAAGGCCGGTTCCGTTCCCGACTTTGTTGTGGTGCGCGCTAACGGTCGCCCCCTCTACACCCTGGTCAACCCCGTTGACGATGCCCTCATGGGTATCACCCACGTTCTGCGTGGCGAAGACCTGCTGTCCTCCACCCCCCGCCAGATCGCCCTCTACCGGGCGCTGGTTGCCGTGGGTGTTACCAGCTTCATCCCTGAGTTCGGCCACCTGCCCTACGTCATGGGCCAGGGCAACAAGAAGCTCTCCAAGCGCGACCCCGAGTCCAGCCTCTACAACCTGCTCGATGCCGGCTTCATTAAGGAGGGCCTGCTTAACTACCTGTCCCTGCTGGGCTGGTCCCTGTCCCACGACGAGGACATCTTCAGCATGGACACCATGGTTGAGCACTTTGATGTCAAGGACGTGCTGGCTAACCCTGCCCGCTTTGACCTCAAAAAGGCAGAAGCTATCAACGGCACCCACATTCGTATGCTTGAGGCGGAGGACTTCCGCAACCGCCTGGTTCCCTTCCTGCACAGGGACGGCCTGGTCACCGCCAAGAGCTTTGAGGAGCTGACTGAGGGCGAGCAGGCTATCCTGACCGAAGCCGCCCCGCTGGTTCAGGAGCGTATGCAGTTGCTGGGGGAGACCGCCGGCCTGCTGGGCTTCCTCTTCACAAAGGACCAAGAGATTGAGGTCGCTGAGGACGCCGCCAAGCAGCTCAAAGAGTCAGCACCCGCTGTGCTCCAAGCCGCTCTCACAGCTCTTGAACCCCTGGAGACCTTCACTGCCCAGGCTATTGAGGAAGCCCTGCGTAGCGCCATCGTGGAGGGCCTAGAGATTAAGCCCCGCCTGGCTTTTGGCCCCGTGCGTACCGCTGTCAGCGGTGCCCGCATCTCACCGCCGCTCTTTGAGTCCATGGAGATTCTAGGGAAGGAGTCCTCGCTGACCCGCCTCAAGAAACTGCACCAAGAGCTTGCCGCCTAAGCCGGCGATACTCTAAACCAAGAACCTGCCTGACCCCAGCTCTGGGGAGGGGCAGGTTCTTTAGCTTTTTGGGGCACCCCCAAAAAAATTTTTTGAAGGGAATTTTTGGCCCCAAAAACCGCGAAAAACCGGGGAACTTTGGGATTCTGTGCACCCTGAAAGAAGGCCTTGTGATGTAGGTCTACCCTTTTCAAGTTGCACGCCCCTTGGGGGTCGTATAAAGTTATAACTCGTTGCGGCGATGACTTCCTCAAGGAAATCAGCTAAGCAATACCAATGGGATATGGTGTAATTGGCAACACTACGGTTTCTGGTACCGTCATTCTAGGTTCGAGTCCTGGTATCCCAGCGAACATCTTGTTTCAAGATGTCACGGCCCCATCGTATAGCGGCCTAGTACTCCGCCCTCTCACGGCGGCAACACCGGTTCAAATCCGGTTGGGGTCACAGGCTAAAGATTCCTCCACCTAAGGTTTAGGTGGGGGAATTTTTTTTGTTCCCGCTGTTGGCTGTGTGCTAAGGTCCCGCTGTGGCTGAAACTACAGTATCTCAAGTTGCGTACTAGCGGGGTGGCCTATATAGTTTTATCTGTTGCCACAAAGGTAGCAGCTCTTTTTTGAGAGCAAGGGCCCCATCGTATAGCGGCCTAGTACTCCGCCCTCTCACGGCGGCAACACCGGTTCAAATCCGGTTGGGGTCACAGGCTAAAGATTCCTCCACCTAAAGTTTAGGTGGGGGAATTTTTTTGTACCCTGTGCTGACCGGCAGGCACCAGCGGCAAGATAGGTGGCGACAGTTCCACTGATAGGGCAGCTCCGGCGCTAGGAACATGCCAGAATAGGGAGTGTGTACAACCAAACTATTCTTAATACTCTGGCCACCGTGCGAGAAGCCCGCAACACCCTCGCGGCAGCTTCTTTCCCGCTGAACACAGGCTCGGCTGAACAAGCTCAGCAAGAAGCCAAAACCGCAGTCACCCAGCTCGACGACTACATCTTGCCTAAGCTCTCCACCCTGGATGCGCCCCTGACCCTGGTCGTTGGTGGCTCCACCGGAGCCGGCAAATCAACCCTGGTGAACACGCTCATCGGTGAGCCTGTAACCCGTTCCGGGGCTATCCGCCCCACTACCCGCCAGCCCGTGCTGCTCTATAGGCCCGAGGACGTCGCCGCCTTTACCCCTGAGCGGATTCTTCCGCATCTGGTACGCCTTCCGGTTGAACCCGGCCAGGCCCTACCGGGGGCAAACCCCCACAGCGGCCAAGACGAGCTGGTGACCGTCCCGGTCGATTCCCTGCCCAAGGGCATTGCACTGATTGATGCCCCCGACTTTGACTCGGTGAGCGAGGAGAACCGCCGTCTTGCCCAGCAACTGCTACGAGCCGCTGACCTCTGGCTCTTTGTCACCACCGCTAACCGCTACGCAGATGCCCTGCCCTGGGAGATCCTGCGACAGGCGGCTACCCGAGATATCACCATTGCCGTGGTACTCAACCGTGTACCCGAGGGCAGCGAGGACGAGATCGAAGCAGATCTGAGCCGAATGCTGGCCGAAGCCGGTATCACCCCTGCCCTGATTCACTCTGTGACCGAGCAGGAACGTGATGAGCGCGGCCTGCTTCCCAGCGTGGCCCTGCTCCCCTTGATTTTCTGGTTACGTTCACTGGGCGCCGACACCGATGCCCGTGGTGATATCGCCCGCCGTACCCTGGAGGGGGCTGTGCGTTCTCTAGCCCGCCAGGCAAGCGATCTAGCTCAGGCCGCGCAAGACCAACAAGCCGCAGAAAACCGTCTGCGGGCCGACGCTACCAGCGCTTTCGCACGCGCCCTGACCAACCTGAACGAAAGCACACAGGACGGCCAGATGCTCCGAGGCGAAGTACTGGGGCGCTGGCAAGACTTTGTGGGTACCGGAGAATTCTTCCGCCAGGTAGAAACAACCGTGGGCAAGGTGCGCGACCGTATCGCAGGCTTTTTCAGGGGAACCCCGCCCACACAGGCTGTTGAGGTAGAACAGGCCCTTGAAGTCAGCCTGCACTCGGTCATTATGGAAGAGGCAGCTACTGCCGCCGAAACCGTCCAGCGCCGCTGGCTCGAAGACCGTGCAGGCCGTGCGCTGCTGGCTGGGGAGGACCTCGCCAAGCTGGACGCTAGCTTCTCCGAAGACGTAGCCGAAAGCATCCGTGCCTGGCAACAAGATGTCATGGACATCATCTCTGCCGAGGGTGCGGGCAAACGCCAAAAGGCCCGCTTCATGTCCCTGGGAGTGAACGTAACGGCCGTGATTTTGATGGTCGCGGTCTTCTCAATGACCGGTGGACTGACCGGCGTTGAAGTCGGTATTGCCGGTGGCTCCGGTGTGATTGGCCAAAAGCTCCTTGAAGCTATCTTTGGCGAAGACGCTGTGCGCCGCATGGCAACCGGTGCCCGCACCCGGCTCGAAGAGCGCATTGGCGAGCTGCTTGAAACCCAGCAGGCCCGCTTTATCGACCGCCTTGAATCTGTGAACGGGCAGGGGAGCGAGGACCAGGCCCGCCCCACTGCCAGCGACCTAGAAGCTGTTGCCACCACCTTGAACACCGCAAGCACCCAGCTAGCGGCCAGTGTTCAGCTACCTGCCGCTTCTGAAACAACCACCGAGAGCTAAAACCGTGACACCAACTTCTACCAGCAAGGCAGAGCCTGCCACCACAGCACTGGCCACCACCGTGGATGCCCTCACCACCGCCCTCGACTTAGGCCAAGGCCGCCTAGACCCCGAAATCCTGGCAAAGGGCCGCCTGGTCCTGGAGCGGGTTGCTACTCGCCGCGAACTCTCAGCAGAACACACCGTGATTGGTTTCTTCGGGGCTACCGGTTCCGGTAAATCAACCCTGTTTAATGCGGTGGTTGGCAAAGAGATCGCCAAGTCCGCCGCCCGCCGGCCCACCACATCGACCGCCCAGGCCGCCGTCTGGGGTAAAGAGGGCGTTGAACCCCTCCTGGACTGGCTGGGCGTAAGCAACCGAACCTACATGGACGAGGACCCAGCCCAAGCGGCAGAAGCCCTCAACCGGGCCGATGTGCCGGTCACCGTGGGCATGTGGAACAAAATCCGCACATCGGTGGGTGCCGGTAAAACAGAAGAAGCCACCGGTGGTCTAGTCCTGCTTGACCTGCCCGACTTCGACTCGGTGGAGGCCTCCAACCGGAAAATCGTGGAGAAAATGGCGCAGTGCGTGGACGTTCTGGTCTGGGTCATGGACCCCCAGAAATACGCTGACGCGGTGATTCACCAGGACTTCATCCAGCCCCTAGCCGCCCACGGCGCTGTAACCTTGGCTGTGCTCAACCAGGTAGATCGCCTGGATGAGGCTGAACTGCCTGCCGTGCTGGACTCCCTCAAACTGCTTCTGGCCAAGGACGGGCTAACCAGCACCCTGCTGGCTGACCCCCTGGGTGTTTCAGCCCGCACCGGCCATAACATTCCACGTCTGCGGGAGATCTTGGGGCAGGTCGCTGTCGCCAAAAATGCCGCTGTGGCCCGTATCGAGGCAGACCTGGCCGGGATTCGCTCAGAACTTGCTACCCAGGACGGGCAGAGGGAACCGGCAGGCATCACCGCCCCCGCTATGACCCAGCTTGAAGAGGGCTTCTACTGGGCCTCCGGCGCTGAAGGCTTGGTCAAAGCGGCCTCCGATTCATATAAGCTCCACGCCGCCGAGAAAACCGGCTGGATCGCCACCCGGTGGGTCCTCAAGATTAAACGGGACCCCCTCAAACGCCTGGGCCTGCACAAAGAACACGATGGGGCACCCATCAGCAAGTCCTCACTGCCTCCGCTCGGTGCGCCCCAGAAGGCGGCGCTGAGCACCAGCCTGCGCACCTTTGCGGGTCAGGCATCCGAGGGCCTGGCAGAACCCTGGAGCCACTCCATCCGGTCAGCCGCCCGAACTTACGAAGAACACCTACCCCGCGAAATTGAACGGGCGGCCGCCAGCGTCCACTACGAGGCAACCAAAAAACGCTGGTGGTGGCACCTGCTCAACATCTTGCAGTGGGTAGGGTTAGCAGCAGCTCTGCTTGGCCTGCTCTGGTTGACCGCGCTCGCCGCCGCAAGCTACTTCCAGCTTGTGCTACCAGACCCGCCCACGGTTGAGGGCTTCCCGCTACCTGTGCCCACCCTCCTGGTGGTTACGGGCCTCTTGGCCGGTATTCTGGTGGCTGCGCTGGGTCGAGCCATAGCTACTGTCGGCTATCGTATGTACGCCAAGGGTATTCGCCGTCAGCTTGAAGAAAATATGAGTGACGTAGCCTCACGCTGTGTCCTTGAACCCGTTCAAGAGGAACTGGATCGACTTGCCAACTACCGCAAGGCACTGGCCCAGGCCGGCAAGTAACTTTACGGTCTCACAGAAGAAGCCCCGGTACCCACAAGGGTACCGGGGCTCTTTCTTGGTCTGAGAGCAGAAGGCTAGCTCCGTAAGGCTTCTGATAGTGCAGCAGCCGCTTCACATACCACCTCAGCGTGCAGGCGGCCGGGTTGGCGGCTCAGGCGCTCAATCGGGCCGGAGATAGAGACGGCGGCAATCACCTTGCCGGAGGGGGAGCGAACCGGTGCGGAGACTGAGGCGGTACCGCGCTCGCGCTCACCCACGGACTGCGCCCAGCCCCTGCGGCGGACAGTTGCCAGCATGGTGGCAGAAAAACGAGCACTGTGCAGGCCCTCGACCAGGCGGGCGTGATCCTCCCAGGCAGTGAGTACCTGGGCGGCTGAACCTGCCTTCATAGAGAGCTGGGTGCCCACCGGAATGGTGTCGCGCAGGCCGATGGGCCGTTCAGCGGAGGCTACGCAGACCCGCCAATCACCCTGCCGACGGAAAATTTGTGAAGATTCACCCGTAGCATTACGCAGGTTGTTGAGGACGGGGCCAGCGGCGGCAATCAAACGATCTTCGCCAGCGGCACTTGAGAGTTCACTGAGACGGGGCCCTAACATAAACCGGCCCTGAACATCGCGGGCTACCAGCCTGTGGTGTGTGAGGGCAACAGCTAGACGGTGGGCGGTGGGGCGAGCCAGACCGGTAGCTTCAACAAGCTGGGAAAGGGTGGCGGGGCCAGCTTCAAGGCAGTCAAGAATGTGCGCGGCTTTATCAAGTACGCCGACGCCGGAGCTAGGCTTCTCTTGCATAGTGGGCAACTTTCGCAGATGGGCCGGTGCGTTGGCCCAGTGATTGTGTGTGATGCGATCTTTCGGGGGTGAAAGATAATGGGTAAATGGATTGTGTCTGAGTACTTTAATTTTGACTTCTCATATTCTGATATGCAAGTTCGTTTATTGGAAAGATGAGTGCGGTGCCGTCACACTTATTAACGCATCACAATAATTTTTGGAGGACTTGATGGCTGGTAGCACCGACCATACCCCGCGTACATTGGCTGAAAAAGTCTGGGAGGCGCACACCGTAGTGCCCGGTACAGACGGTAAGCCCGACTTGCTCTACATCGATCTGCACCTGGTTCACGAAGTAACCTCACCTCAGGCTTTCGAGGGGTTGCGTCTTGAGGGGCGTCCACTGCGTCGCCTGGACCTGACCATTGCAACCGAGGACCACAACACCCCCACTGAGAATATTTTCTCGACGATTGCAGATCTCACCTCACGCACCCAGATTGAGACACTGCGTAAGAACGCTAAAGAATTCGGTGTACGTATCCATTCACTCGGTGATCAAGAACAGGGTATCGTTCACGTGGTTGGCCCCCAGCTGGGCCTGACCATGCCCGGTATGACCGTTGTCTGCGGTGACTCACACACCTCAACCCACGGTGCTTTCGGTGCCTTGGCGTTTGGTATCGGTACCTCCGAGGTTGAGCACGTCATGGCAACCCAGACCCTGCCCCTGGCTCCTTTCAAGACCATGGCTATTAACGTAGAGGGTACCCTCAAGCCCGGTGTGACCGCTAAGGACATTATCCTGGCTGTTATTGCCGAAATCGGTACCGGTGGTGGCCAGGGCTACGTGCTGGAATACCGGGGCTCCGCCATCCGCTCCCTCTCTATGGAGGGGCGCATGACCATCTGCAACATGTCCATCGAGGCAGGTGCCCGCGCCGGTATGGTTGCACCCGATGAGACGACCTTTGAATACGTTAAAGGCCGCCCCCACGCACCTACCGGTGCCGACTGGGATGCCGCCCTTGAATACTGGAAGACCCTGCCCACCGACGAGGGTGCAACCTTTGATCATGAGGTTTTCATCAACGCAGATGAGCTAGAGCCTTTTGTCACCTGGGGCACCAACCCCGGCCAGGGTGTCCCCTTGTCCCAGGCTGTTCCCTTCCCCGAGGACTTTGCCGATGAGAACGAGCAGAAGGCCGCCGCTCGCGCCCTGGAATATATGGGCCTGACCGCTGGTACCCCCATGAAAGAGATCCCCGTTGATGTCGTCTTCCTGGGTTCCTGCACCAACTCCCGCATCGAGGACCTGCGTGCCGCCGCCGAAATCCTTAAGGGCAAGACCATGGCAGAGGGTGTTCGCATGATGGTTGTCCCCGGCTCCCACAGGGTTCGCACCCAGGCAGAAGCTGAGGGCCTGGACCAGATTTTCAAGGATTTTGGCGCAGACTGGCGCTTTGCCGGTTGTTCTATGTGCCTGGGCATGAACCCGGACCAGCTGGCATCGGGGGAGCGTTGCGCCTCAACCTCTAACCGTAACTTTGAAGGCCGCCAGGGCAAGGGTGGGCGCACCCACCTGGTCTCACCCCTGGTTGCTGCCGCTACCGCTATCCGCGGTACTCTCTCAGCTCCCGCTGACCTCTAGAGCGGAATAAGTCATCGAATTTGAGTACCCGGATAGCCGGGTAGAAACGGATTTTTCATGGAACCGATTAAAAAGCACACCGGAATTGGCGTGCCCCTGAGGGCCTCCAACGTCGATACCGACCAAATTATCCCCGCCGTCTACCTCAAGCGCGTCACCAAGACCGGCTTTGACGATGCCCTCTTTGCGGGCTGGCGCAAGGATGAGAACTTTGTCCTCAACCGGCAACCCTACAAGCAGGGTTCCGTGCTGGTTGCCGGCCCCGACTTCGGTACCGGATCATCACGAGAGCACGCCGTCTGGGCTTTGAAGGATTACGGCTTTCGCGTTGTTATCTCGGCTCGTTTTGCTGACATCTTCCGGGGTAACTCGGGCAAGCAGGGTTTGGTGGCTGCTCAGGTTGATCAGGACAACATTGAGCTGATCTGGAAGCAGCTTGAGACCGAGCCCGGTACTGAAGTGACGGTGGACCTGGAAGAGAAAACCGTCACCGTCGGTGCCTTGACCGTTCCTTTCCAGATTGACGACTACGTCCGCTGGCGCCTCATGGAAGGCCTCGATGACATCGGGCTAACCCTGCAACATGAAGAAGCTATTACAGCCTACGAGGCTAACCGCCCCGCCTGGTTACCGCGCACTCAGTAAAGCAAGGAATCAGTATAAGGCCACATCAGACCAGGGAGCCGGCAGAAAATAGGTAGGTGCCCTGGGCCCTTTAAAGGGGGGCGCTGGTACACCATTATGGTGGAGAACACTGCCCCCAGTAGGCCCTACTCTGAACTCTGAGGTAAAGTTGTTAGGCAAGGTTTTATTCACCAATTTTTGCTTGATGCGTGAAATAATGCTGTGAAGGTGTCGGTCGCCTAGGCGGGCACCACAGATTTATCCATGCAACGCTTCAGGTTAAAAGGGGCGAGCCGAGTAGACTACTCGGAAGACAGAAAATTTACGATTGGATATACATGGTCAGCGCACTGCGTATTGAAGGTGGCACCCCTCTCAAGGGCGAGGTTAACGTCCGTGGTGCCAAGAACCTGGTCCCCAAGGCTATGGTTGCCGCTCTCTTGGGTTCAACCCCTTCGGTGTTGCGCAACGTCCCCGAAATCAAGGATGTCAAGGTCGTCACCGACCTAGTAGAACTCCACGGCGTTTCTGTGGACTACGATGTGGAGGCAGGCGAGCTCCGCATGGACCCCACCAAGGTCTCTGTCGCCAACCATACCGACATCGAAGTTCACGCCGGTGACTCCCGTATTCCAATCCTGCTCTGCGGACCTCTGCTGCACACCATCGGTGAGGCTTTCATTCCTGACCTGGGTGGCTGTAAGATTGGCGACCGCCCCATCAACTACCACCTGCGTGTGCTTGAAAAGTTCGGCGCCAAGATTGAGAAACTGCCCACCGGTATCTCCATGAAGGCTCCCGCTGGCGGTCTACAGGGCGCTCAGATTCCCCTGGAATACCCCTCTGTGGGTGCTACCGAGCAGGTTCTTCTGGCAGCAACCCGCGCCAAGGGCAAGACCGAACTAACCGGCGCGGCTATTGAGCCAGAAATCATGGATCTGATTGCAATCCTTCAGAAGATGGGCGCAATCATCACTGTTGAGACCGACCGCCAGATCATCATCGAAGGTGTAGATGAGCTCACCGGCTTTAACCACGTAGCTATGCCTGACCGCAACGAATCAGCTTCCTGGGCCTCTGCAGCACTGGCAACAGGCGGCGATATATTCGTGCGCAACGCTAACCAGAAGGACCTGTCAACGTTCATCAACGTCTACCGCAAGCTTGGTGGTGGCCTGGACATTAGTGACGAAGGCATCCGCTTCTTCCACCAGGGCGAGGATCTGAACCCCTTATTCGTTGAAACCAACGTACACCCCGGCTTTATGACCGACTGGCAGCAGCCACTTGTTGTTGCCATGACCCAGGCTAAAGGCGTGAGCCTGGTCCACGAGACTGTCTACGAGAACCGCTTCGGTTTCACCGATGCCCTGGTCCGCATGGGCGCTACTATCCAGCTCCACAAGGACTGTTTAGGCCCCACCCCCTGCCGTTTTGGCCACCAGAACTTCCAGCACTCAGCTGTCATTACCGGCAAGACACCCCTGCGTGGTACAGATATTAACGTGCCCGACCTACGCGGTGGTTTCTCCCACGTGATCGCGGCGCTGACTGCTGAGGGTACATCTAACGTCACCGGTGTTACGGTTATTTCCCGTGGCTATGAGCACTTTGTAGATAAGCTCACCGCCCTGGGAGCTGACTTCGAGGTTACTGCCTAGTCATGAGTAAGCACAGCGCATGGCCGAAAGAGATTAAGCCAAGCAAGCGGGGGGATGCGGTCTACCGAGCCGCAGGGCACCTGCTCAGGCCTCTCTACAATCTGCCGATGCGGCCCGAGATGATTGGCATGGAAAAGCTTCCTGCCGACGGCGGGTTTATTGTGGTGGCAAACCATGTCACCGAGATTGACCCCATCACCGTTGCCTACCCGCTCTTCATGCGGGGGGTCCTGCCGCGCTTCTTGGCAAAAGACTCTCTCTTCCGCGTGCCGCTCCTTGGCTGGCTCATGCGTCAGTGCGCTCACATCCCCGTTACCCGAGGCTCAGCACAAGCAGCTAAGTCACTGGAGGTGGCTCAAGCTGTGCTGAGCTCCGGGGGAGCGGTGCTGATTTTCCCCGAAGGCACCTTGACCAAGGACCCTGAACTCTGGCCCATGACCGGTAAATCCGGTGCTGCCCGTCTGGCTTTAGCCGCAGGTGCACCCGTCTACCCGATTGCCCATTGGGGTGACCAGGACTTCTTGCCGCAGTACGGTAAGCCCCGCTTTGGCTTCCCCCGTAAAAAAGTCAGTATTGTTGTGGGGGACCCCATCGACTTGAGCGATCTGCTTGAAGGCCGTGAACCAGGTACCCACTATAGTCACAGCCAACTGACCGCTGTCACTAACCGCATGCTTGACCGGATTACTGACCTGCTTGAGGATATTAGAGGAGAAAAGGCCCCCGAAGGGCGCTGGAATTCAGTTTTGAACGTCCGTCAATCACCGGAGCAGTAGGCCCAGACACCCGACCGGAAAGGGACCCCACAATGAGCACCTCCGATATCCACCAAGTCGCTGTTTTAGGCGCGGGAAGCTGGGGCACAGCCTTTGCCAAGGTCCTTGCCGATGCCGCGCGGGCAACCGGTAGCAACCGGAAAATAAGTCTGTGGGGGCGTAACCCGCAAACCATGGACAAGATGTCTAAGACCCGAATTAACGAGGCTTACTTCCCCGGTACCCTTCTGCCGGAAAATCTCACGATGACCTCGGACCTTGCTCAGGCTCTTACCGGTGCCCAGATCGTGGTGTTAGCTATCCCTGCTCAGGTCCTGCGGTCTCAGCTTGAAACTGTAGCTCCGCTACTGGCACCCGATGCCCTGCTCGTCTCACTAGCTAAGGGCCTTGAAATGGGCACCGGCCTACGCATGAGCGAGGTCATTGTCGATTCTCTCCAAGGGCACCTGGTTGCAACCGGCGCTTCTCCCCAAGAAATCGAAAGCGTACCCCACCGCGTTACTGTGCTCTCAGGCCCTAACCTAGCCAAAGAAATTATTGTGGAGCAACCTACCACCAGCGTTGTTGCCGCAACAACCGAGGCAAGCGCACGCACCGTCGCTTCAGTTTGTGCGGCAGGCTACTTTAGGCCCTACACCAACACCGACATTGTGGGGGTTGAGATTGGTGGGCTGGTCAAGAACGTGATTGCCCTCTGCGTTGGTATGTGCGAAGGCAAACAGTACGGCGATAATTCCAAGGCCTCAGTGATGACCCGTGGGCTGGCCGAAACCACCCGTCTTGCCCTGGCTCTGGGAGGCAAACTGGAAACCATGAGCGGGCTTGCTGGCATGGGCGATCTGATTGCTACCTGCTCGTCCCCGCTTTCCCGAAATCACACTGCCGGTCGTCTGCTAGCTGAAGGAATCGCTCCCGATGAGCTTCACACCGTAATGACCCAGACCGCAGAGTCCATCAAATCTGCCCCCGTTGTGGCAGAACTCGCGCGAAAAGTAGGGGTAGAAATGCCCATTACAGAAGCTGTAGTAGCGGTCCTCAACCGTACAATATCAGTTGAAGAACTTGCCCCCGCGCTTCTAGGGCGCTCTCTTAAATCAGAAGACATCGAACCTACCAAGTAAGTGGGTTGAGAACAGAATCTCCCCGCCCCATCAAAGGACGCTATGACCACAACCAGCATTAAACCCACCGTTGCTCTACTTTGCGGTGGGCGTTCCTCCGAGCACTCAATTTCTTTGATTACCGCACGCGGCGTACTGGGGGCTATCGACCATGATAAATACACCGTGGTGACTATCGGTATCACCCGTGACGGCCGCTGGTACCTGACCGATGAAGAAACCCTGACCCGTTTAACCGAAGCGAGCGCGCTGGCTGATTTTCCCGCCGAGGGCAAACAGGTCTTCCTGCCTCTGGGTGGTGGCGATAACCGCCTGCGTCTGATTGATTCCATCGATGAAACCCGGGTGGAGCTTGGCCCCGCGATTGATGTTGTCTTTCCTCTCTTGCACGGCCCCTTTGGCGAAGATGGCACAGTTCAGGGTCTGCTCGAAATGGCGGACTTGCGATATGTTGGCTGTGGTGTCGCGTCATCAGCGGTAGGCATGGATAAGCATCTCATGAAGGTTGCCTTTGAGGCAGCAGGTCTTGAAGTTGGCCCCTACGAAGTTGTCACCCACCGCCAGTGGGTCCTTGACCAGGCGGGTGCTCGTGAGCGAATTAGCCAGCTGGGTTATCCTGTCTTTGTTAAGCCTGCCCGTGCCGGGTCATCCTTTGGCATCACTAAGGTTGATTCTGCTGACCAGCTTGATGCCGCAATTGCCGAGGCGCAGAAGCACGACCCAAAGCTTGTGATTGAGGCCGGGATTGTGGGCCGCGAGATTGAGTGCGCGGTGCTCGATGGTCACCACTCTGAGCTACCCCGCGCTTCCTACCCCGGTGAGATCGTGGTGGTTGACCGTGAACACGATTTCTATGACTTTGAGGCTAAGTACGTTTCGAAGACCTCTGCCGAGACTCGATGCCCGGCGGACTTACCCGCTGAAGTTTCGGAGCGTATGCGCAAGCTAGCTGTTGAGGCTTTCCTAGCTGTTGACGGTGAGGGCCTGTGCCGCGCTGATTTCTTCTACACTGAGGACGGCCGCCTGGTGATCAACGAGGTCAACACTATGCCCGGCTTTACCCCCATTTCCATGTATAAAACCATGTGGGAAAATACCGGAATTGCCTATAGCGACCTGATTGATCAACTGATTTCCTTGGCCATGGAACGCCCGCTGGGCCTGCGTTAGAGCTAGGCGAGCTGGACCCTTATCGGCTAATTATCAATGTTCCCGGTCTCTCATGGCAGAGACACCGGGGACATTCTAATATTCGGGCTGGAAGGGATATTTAGCCGACCCCACCCTGAACATCGGTGAGCGTATCCTCCACATTGGTGCACTGCTTCTTCTGGGGGAGTTGCTCCACCGCAGAGGCCAGCTCTGCCAATACGGTTGATGAGGAAACCCGGTCGGCTTCAAAAGTTACCTGGATTGCAGGTTCTCGGCCAAAGGTTTCTGCATACCATGTTCCCGTTGCGGTTTGCTCTGATGATTGGGCCTGTTCCTTATCGGTGGGTTTCACAATCCAATCAACACCATTGACCGACTGGCAGGGGTCTGAGACCGGGTCGGTGGGGAGCTCTACACCGCATTTAAGAACAATTGCCGTGGGTTCACCCCAGGCTGTTGTCGCCTGCGCTGTCGTTTCCCGTTGGTCTAAACCGCTTAGGGTTTTGGGCATGGCAACCATAGCTTTGGCGCAGGCAGGATTGGTGGCATCGGGCGCGGGCTGAAGATTAACCGCGTTCGGTCCGCAGGCGGTGATGCTGGCAGTTAGGACAAGGAGAGGAAGAATCTTTTGATGGTCTATGCTCACCTGCCCATTGTATAACTTTCGCTACTTGAGCCCCACCTGACGGCTTGAAACGGTGGCTGATTTGCCAGTGATTGGGTAGTGTGGTGGTTGATGAATTGAACACTATCGGACCAGTAGAGCCCGTGATCACCGGGGGCGGAACCCCCAAGGAGCCAAAGAATGAACACCAGCAAAAAGACAGTGCTTGTTGCATGTTCGGTGGCTTCGCTTGCTCTGTTGCCGGTACAGCTACACGATGAGGGTAGCCAGGCAATGGCACTTCCAGCAGAGATGCTGCCAATGCTAGCGACTTCTGCGCAAGTCCAAGAAGTACTTCCCACCAACCCGGAGCCCACCCCTAGTGCAGCGGTTGAACCGCCCCTTGAACCCCTTCCGTCCGATGCCCCGGTCCCGCGGGAAGATCCGGTTCCCACTCCGACAGAAGACCCCGTTTCACCCACGGAACCTGTACCCACCCCCACGGAACCTGCTCCTTCTGTGCAGCCGGTGCCTACTCCAACAGAGGAACCGGTGCCTCCGGAAGAGCCGGCTCCCACTCCAACAGAAGACCCCGTTTCACCCACAGAACCTGTACCCACCCCCACGGAACCTGCTCCTTCTGTGCAGCCGGTGCCTACTCCAACAGAGAACCCGGTGCCCCCTACGGATCCTGAACCAACCCCGGTTACTCCCTTACCACCGGTTGAGCCTGCACCCCTTCCAAGCTCAGAGCCTGTGCAACCGCAACCGGTTCCTGTTCCGGCTGAGCCGGTCAACCCTGCGCCCGTACAAAGCCAGGAACCTATGACCCCCTCCAACCGGCTGGCTACTACTCAGCAGGCCCCGATGCCCGTTCAAGACAGCACCGACAGGCTAGCACCAGCACCGAGCCTGCAAGTGCTCGGGGCTGAGCCTCCCGCCACAATGGATGCTGATACCAGCAAAGTGAACCGGTCGCCGGTTGGCAGTTCGGTACTCGGGTTGACGAGCGCCCCGCAGCAGAACTACAGCGGTACACCTGACTGGGTTGAAGGCTTCCTCAACGCGAGCGACCAGAACGATTTCGGTGATACCGCCAACAACTCTAACCAGGCCGCAGGTGTGATTGGGGCTGAAGCTCAGGGATACCAGTTTGAACCAACCGGCGGGTCGAACGTATTCCAGCGCGGTATATCGATTGTGACCGGTGCGCGCCCGCTTCTTATCTTCAGCGGTGTGGCGGTGGCCGGTCTTGCGCTGGTTGTCTTCAACTTTGTGTGGCGCAACCGAAGCCCAAAGGCATAACTTTTACCATGACTCTTGTTTCTTCTGTGAGTGAGGGACAGCTCTTGGCTACATTCCTCCCTACCATCCAGGAACATAACGCCAAGGCCCAGAGGCTGACCCCGGGTGCAAGAAGCCTGGTTCTGGGGCCGGGCGATGACTCCGCTGTACTTGACCTGAGCGGTGGACTGACCGTCATGAGTACCGATACTCAGACGCAGAACCAGGATTTTCGTCTCTCCTGGCCTAGCGGTAGAACCAGCGGGGGCTATGAGGTTGGCTGGAAGGCCGCAACGCAGAACCTTGCAGATATTGCGGCTATGGGAGCGCGTCCGGTTACCCTGCTTGTTTCGCTAACCCTTCCGCCCTCTACCCCTCTCGCCTGGGTCAAAGATTTCGCCCGAGGCCTGGTGGACTCTTGCACCGCACAGGGTGCAGAGACCTGCTCCATTTCAGGGGGAGATGTGGGCTCCGGTACCGAGATCTCAGTCACGGTTACAGCCCTTGGCCTGGTTCAAAAGCCTGTCACCCGCAGCGGTGCTCAAGCTGGGGACGCTATTGTTCTGGCCGGAGCGCTGGGTACCGCCGCGGCGGGGCTGGCCTTACTTGAAAACTCGGAGTTGCCCGAAACCCTTTCCCCCCAAATCGAGGCCTGTATCGAAGCCCAGCAACGCCCGGTCAGCCCGCTGGCCGCTGGTATCCAAGGCGCCGAAAATCTTACGTCTCTTATGGATGTATCGGATGGTCTTGTGCGTGATGGCGGGCGACTGGCTCAGGCATCGGCTTGCGCCTTTGACATCGACACAGCTTCTTTGGCTCCCTGGCTACTTGAGCTGAGGGAACCTGCTCTTCTCCTCGCGGGGGCTGAGGGCCAGAAAGCTTCTGACCTGGCTTTAGGCTGGGTTCTGACAGGCGGCGAAAACCATGCCCTGCTGGGTACCAGCCCACCTGAGCAGATACCAGCCGGGTTTACTAGAATTGGGACGGTGCGCCCAGGTACCGGTGTAACAGTTGATGGGCACCCCTATACAGCGAAAGGATGGGATCATTTTGAGGCAGGTTCCCGCTAACTGGTGGCTGAGCTGGTTGCTAGGCGGACGTACCCAGCTAGTCGAACACCGTGCACTTTTGAACCGCATCAATGTCTTTCCTGTAGCTGATGCCGATACGGGTTCTAACTTGAGCGCCACCCTGGGGCGGGCTGCTGATAGCGCTGGTATGGCCGATGATCCGACTCTCGCCCTGGCGGCTCGTGCGGCCTTGCGGGGTGCTCGCGGGAATTCGGGTACCCTGCTTGCGGTGTGGCTCTTAGGTCTGGCGAGGGAGCTGGGGCCGGTGGGCGAACTTGAAGCTGTTACCACCGGTATACCTGAGGAAAATTCAGCTCTAACCCCCGCGCTTCTAGCCAGTGCTTTTAAGCGTGCCGCTCGTGACGCTCGCTCGGCCCTGAGCCAGCCCGCTGAGGGAACCATGCTGACGGTTATGCAGGCCATTGGGCAGGTTCCCCCCGCTGATGACTGGCTCGGCTACACCTCACAGCTCTTGCAGGGCGCTGAGACTGCTGTGCGGGAAACTGCTCAGGCCTCTCACGCCCGCAACGGTTGGGTAGATTCCGGTGCCCTTGGTTTTTTGCTAGTTCTGGTAGCGCTGGCTACTGAGCTGAACGGCTCTGCACCTACTAAGACCTACGCAGATCTTTTGGAAGAGAGCCCAGCACCTTCTTGGCCTAATGCCCTCCCTCCCTTCTCACAGCGCTCCAAGAAATCTGACTCAACCGTAGAGGTCATGTGCGATATCTATTTGCCTGTACTCGAAGCCAGTCAGCTTCGTAGTGCCCTTGACGCTGTGGGTGATTCTGTGTCGATAGCCCAGGTAGAGGCCGGTAATGAAGCTCTTTGGGCTATTCATGTGCATACACCCACCGCAGCGGATGCCCTCACAGTGCTTGAAGCCGCTGGTGAACCACTCAACGTGCGCATCAGTAACCTGGCTCCTGGTGACAGCGAACCTGCATTAGCGGGGTGTTCGCATGACTGAACCCGGACAGGGGCTCTTTGACCTGCCCGAAAAAGTCCCAGCACCTCGCCGGACTTCCACAAAAAACGCAAGCCGCAAAAATGGCGCTCAGAAAACTGGCACCGGATCAGCAGGCACACAAAAAACCGCTCGGAAGACTAAGAACAGCGTCTCTACCCGCCGCCGCACAGTTAAAGAGCTAGACCCCAAAGTAGGGGAGGTTATCGAAACCTACGCCAGTGAAGACCGGTTAGAGAACGCCCCCCTCAAAAACTATCTGGGTGCGAGCACCGCTAAGGCACTTGCGAGGCACCTGGGTCTTGAAACGGTGGGCCAGGCGCTCGAATACTACCCGCGCAAATACCTGCCGCGCGGGGAACTCACCCCATTCTCATCGCTGGTTGAGGGGAGCGAAGCCACGATTGTTGCCCGGGTACTGAAAGTAACCACCCGGCAGATGGCCTCCCGCCGCGGTTCCATTACCGAAATTACTATCACCGATCAACTAACCGATCAGCCTCCAAGTCCCGCCATAGAATCCTTGCGACCCAACCCCAATGCCTACCGGGGGGCTGGTGCCCCGGCTGCCTATCAGCCCGGCTACAGTAACCCTCGGCTTCAAGGATCAGCCGGTGCTATGGCCGGTAGCCCAAGAAGCGACTATGGGGCCGGTCATGGTTTTAAGCTCGGTGCTGTCTTCAACAGCTATGCTGCTGGCTCCTACGCCATGGTGGGTAACAGCGACACCATGACCCTTAGTTTCTTCAATGCCTGGACGGCGGCCCGGGAAATTCACCAGGGAGACCAGGTCATGTTCTCGGGCAAGGTGGGTACCTACCGTGGTGAGCTGACGCTTACCAACCCCCACTACGCCGTGATAGCCGACCGTGCTTCGGGCATGGCTCCGGGGGCCAGCGCCGAAGCTATCGAGCGTGCCAAAGCACGGGCTAATGCCCCCATTCCGGTCTATAAGGCAACCCCCAAATACCCTACCGATAGGGTAGCCGCTGCGCTGGAAGCCCTCTTGGAGCGCCTATCTCTCAAAGAGCTGGAAGACCCGGTCCCTTTCACCGTGCGCAAAAGCCGTAAAATTCCCTCTCTGGCCTGGACCTACCGGGCCGTGCACACACCCGATACCGAGCAAACCTGGCGGGCGGCCCACCACTCCCTGCGCTACCGCGAAGCCTTTGTGCTACAAGCGGCCTTGGCACGTATCCGTGCGGCTCGTGCTGCCCACCACACCCTTGCCCGCCCCTTTGTTCCCGGTGGTCTAGCCGATGCGCTGACGGGCCTACTGCCTTACAAGCTCACCGAGGGGCAAGAAGCGGTAGGCGCTGAAATCAGGGACGACCTGGCTAGTTCCAGCCCCATGAACCGCCTGCTTCAGGGGGATGTGGGCTCAGGCAAGACAGTGGTAGCCTTGCGGGCTATGCTGCAGGTTGCTGACAATGGCGCCCAGGCCGCTATGTTAGCGCCTACAGAAGTGCTGGCCGAACAGCACTACCGGTCGGTTTGCCAGATTCTGGGTGATCTTCTCGATACCCGCCCATTCGATCCAGCCGCCGCTAAATCCGCGCATGAACCCCCGGCAGATAAAGGCACCGTCCGGGTGGTTCTGCTGACCGCCTCACTCAAAACAAAAGCCAAAAAAGAGGCCCTGCTAGCCATAACATCAGGTTCTGCCGACATCGTGATTGGCACCCATGCTCTGCTGGCCGATGCCGTGCAGTTCGCTGATCTGGGCCTGGTCGTGGTAGACGAACAGCACCGCTTCGGTGTCGAACAGCGTGATGCCCTGCGCGGCCCCGGCGGGGCGCTACCTCACCGCCTGGTCATGACCGCAACCCCCATACCTCGAACCGTGGCTATGACCGTCTTTGGCGACCTCGATACCTCGGTACTTGACCAGCTCCCCGCGGGTCGCCAAAAAATAAGTACACACGTCGTGCCCCTGGCCGAGCACCCTACCTGGGCCCAAAGAATCTGGTCTCGCGCCCGTGAAGAAATTGATGCCGGCCACCAAGTCTATGTAGTGGTGCCCAAAATTGGCGGGGGCGACAGCTCAGCAGAAACTGAAACCGGTGAAACCCTCTTTGGCTCTGCTACTGCCAGCACCGAGAGCGCTCGCGGTGGAGCGCTAGCATCGGTCGAGTCGGTCTTGGAAGACCTTGAGGGGGAACCCGCACTTGCCGGTGTTCGTATCGCCGGCCTGCACGGGCGTATGGATACCGCCGAGAAAAACCGGGTCATGACCGAGTTTTCTGATGGCCAGCTAGACTTGCTCGTTTCCACCACCGTTATCGAGGTGGGCGTGAACGTGCCTAACGCGACCCTCATGGTCATTATGGACGCTGACCGTTTTGGCATTTCGGGTCTGCATCAGCTGCGCGGTCGCATTGGCCGAGGCCAGCTCCCCGGAACCTGCCTGCTGGTGACAAAACAACCTGCGGACGGTGTCTCCCGGGAGCGCCTGGATGCGGTTGCCTCCACTACCGACGGGTTCGAGCTCTCACGGGTGGACCTTGAGCAGCGCCGAGAGGGCGATATTTTGGGGGCTGCTCAGTCGGGTAAGAAATCCACCCTAAAACTCTTGCGTGCTCTCACCGATGCCAAGCTGATTGAGCGGGCTAGGCAAGATGCCTTTGCCGTGATTGAGAGGGATCCGACTCTTGCCTTGCATCCCGACTTGGCTCGTACCATTGACCGAGCCTTGGATGCTGACCGTGAAGCCTTCCTGGGGCGTGGCTAGACTTTGGGAAGCGGAGTTCTTGGGCCATGAAAATTTGGGCAGAGCAGAACTTGTTCATATTTTGGGGTCACTGTAGACACTCACTTCACTGTGCTGTTTGTGCTGGAGGACTTCCCGAGATATGCCTATGATGGTTGTATGAAAACACTTAAAATCGTTACCGCCTGTGCTACCCTGGCCCTGGCTTTATCAGCCTGTGGCTCATCAACCGAAGCTGCCAAAACAGAAGAATCGGGCGCTTCGGCTACTGAGACCTCTACGAGCAATAGCTTTGCTGTTTCTTCAAGCTCGGCCTCTGCACGTGAGTCTGAGCAGGCTTCAGCCTCACCGACCGAGTCTGTTTCCAGCAGCTCGGCAAGCGCTTCAGCTTCTCATGACGTAACGTCTAGTTCAGCGCCGCTTCCAGCAGATATGACTATTTCTGCCGAGAAAGCAGGAGGTGCCCGCCCTGATGGAATCGCTCAGTTTGAAAAAGACGGTGCACAGCTTGAAGATAGCGGCTCATCGAAGGGTAGCCAGAAGTACATGTATCACGGCGATAATCCCAGGAACTACACCAACGTTCTCGTGTCCTACCTTCCCGGGTCTGACTACCAGACCCGCACATCTGGTCTGGATGAGAAACACGAAATGGGTAACGGTATGTGTGGCATGGAACATGAATCAGACAGCATGCGCTCTGAGAAATGCTACTTCCCTGTGGCAGATGGCGGCGTACTCATGTTAGCTGGTACGGTCGATAAGACCCGCACCGATGGCATTGAGGTGGATACACAACGTATTCACGATTTTGCGGCAGAATTTGTCAATCAGATAAAGAACTAGACTACTAGCAAGTAAACCATGGTGCCCCCGTTGAAGTCGGTGGTGCCATGGTTTTTGTCTAGCCTTGGTAGGTTGGTAAGTCGAAGCAGAATAATTATCAAGAGAGGACAGCAGTGAGCCGCATCATTTCTGGTTTGGCCGGAGGCCTGCGCCTGGCAAACGTGCCCGGCGATAAGACCCGCCCCACAACAGACCGGGTCAAAGAAGCGCTGTTCTCCCGCCTGGAGAGCTACAACATGCTGGCCGACGTTCGTGTACTCGACCTTTTCGCTGGCTCCGGCGCGCTGGGGTGCGAGGCGCTTTCGCGCGGTGCGGCCCATGTAGATTTTGTGGATCACTACCCCAAGGCAATAGCCGTTATCGAGAAGAACGCCCGGGCTCTTGCTCAGAGTGCGACCAGCACCGGCTTAAGAGCAAGCACCAGCAGAATCCACCGTATGCAGGCCAAAACCTACTTATCCAGCTATAGCGGTGCGCCCTGGGACCTGGTCTTCATTGACCCTCCATACTCTGTCACGAACGCCGAGCTGGAAGAGCTGCTAGAACTATTGTCAGACTACCTGGCGCAGGGCGCTGTTGTAGTGGTCGAGCGTACTACCCGCACTGGTGAACCTTCCTGGGGGACCGGCCTGGAACGGTTCGCTGAGAAGAAATACGGGGAGACTCAACTCTTCTATGCTGAACCTGTGCTTAGCACTTCCGCATAAAACCTCTCTTCATAACCTGCTACGGGGTGGCCTTGATAGGGTAAAGGTATGACCCAAGAGCACAAACAACCCCAGCAACCCCCACCCTATGAGCCGCCGCCGTCAACAGGAGTGCCCCGGCTTCTGACTGAAAACTCTTTGGTGATTCAGCAGACCCGAAGTTTCCTCAGCAACGATTTTGCTCTTGAAGACGAGCGTGGGATGGTTTTGGGTCGAGTGCACACCACCGGCTCGCTAGCTGTCAATTTTTTGAAAGGTAATCGCTCCTTCGACCTGGTCGATGACCGTGGTCAGCCTCTTCTGACCATCCGTGACCCCTTTGACCTGGGTCTGGATCGCTACGAGTTGTATAAGCCCGACGGTAGCTTCTTCGCTCACATACAGAAGCACTTTTCGTTCTTGACCAAACGGTTGAGCATTGAACTGCCCCAGCTCACCCTTAACCTTGAAGGCAACCTGCTTGAATACAGCTTCAATATTATGGCCGGTAGCACCGTTGCGGCTCAGGTTAGCAGGCAGTGGGGCGGTCTGACCTCAGCCATTCGAGGTAAGAGCCGCTACGGAGTGCATCTTGACCCGGTTGCTCCCGCTGAGGTCAGGCTTGCCATTATTGGTGCTCTGGTGGCTCTTGACCTGATTCGTGCCAAGGATAGTAAGTAGTTAGCCCGCACTGTATGCCAGGATACGGCTGGTCGCTGCTGCCAGTACTTCAGGTTTCTTGCAGAAAGCAAAACGAACGTAACCTTCAACCTGGGATCGGTAGCCCTCGGTGGTAAAGGCAGTGAGCGGAATAAGGGTGACTCCTGAGGCTTGGGGTAGTTCCTGGCAAAGCTCTTGAGCGGTTGTAAAGCCCTTTTGGGCCAGTACCTGAGCAACATCAGCCACAGCGAAGAAAGTACCCGCAGGCTCGATAATCTGCCAGGGGCTATCAGCTAGACCTTCAACTAGCACCCTGAGCTGGTGGGCGTAGCGTTCTTTAAGGCCCAGGTAGAAGTCATCACCTGAGGCAAGGCCTACGGCTGCCGCTTCCTGTAGGGGAGCGGCAGCACTGTGCGTGAAATAGCCTTTGACCATTCGTAGAGCGGACATCAGATGGGCAGGGCCGGTCATCCAGCCAATACGCCAGCCCGTGGCCGAATGCGTTTTAGAAATGGCCGAGACAGCGATAGTCCGTTCGGCGGCACCGGGCAGGGCCTGGATGGGGGAGTAGGGTGCTCCGTAGGTCAGATGCTCGTAGACCTCATCAGCTAGAATCACCGCATTGAATCGCTGGGCTAGCTCGACAATTTTTTCTTTGGCTTCCTGAGAGAAGACCATGCCTGTGGGGTTGTGAGGATCGTTGACCACAATGAGCGCAGTGCGGGCAGAGAAAGCCGCCTGGAGTGCTTCAAGATCGGGTTCAAAAGTGGGTGGCAGCAGGGGTACGGTACGGATGGTGGCTCCAGCCAGCGCTGCCGCCGCAGGGTAAAGGTCATAGTAGGGCTCAAAGAGGATGACTTCATCACCTGGCTGCACCAGAGCTGCTAGGGTTGCAGATAGACCTTCGGATGCTCCCGCACAGACCGTCACCTGAGTATCGGGGTCCAGCTCAAGGCCGTAAAAACGATGCTGGTGTTCTGCGATGGCTCCCCGAAGAGCAGGGTTACCTGCAATGGTGGCGTACTGGTTGGCACCGCGCGCTATTGCCTCAGCAGCGGCTTCTAACATGGCTTGAGGGCCGTCAGTATCGGGGAAACCCTGCCCTAGATTAATAGCGCCGTGGGCTTGGGCTAGGGCCGACATTTCCTCAAAGATAGTGGAGCGCTGGCTGCCGTCAGCTCCTAGCAGCCCGGTTGCCGCTCCTACACGCTCGTAGGGCTTGCTCATGCTGGCCTCCCGCTTGAAAGAGTCGGGAAAGCCTAGCTAAAAGCCCGACGGTTCCCAGTGGATTGTGTCCTCAACAGAATACAAGCTAAGCCAGGATACCCGGGGTACTGTGACATTGTATGTCATAGACCATGCCGTACTGTAGCCTTGACATATGCAAACTGTTGTCTGCCCGGGGTCTTTTGACCCTATCCATAATGGTCACGTCGAAATTATTACCCGAGCCGCCAAAATCTATGGCAACGTGTTGGTGGCTGTTTCCCACAACTCCTCCAAACAATACCGCTTCAGCCTTGAAGAGCGGGTGGCGATGGTGGAGGAAACCTTTGGGCTCTTCGCCGGTGTGTCTGCGGTTATCTTGCCCGAGGGTAAGCTCCTTGCTGAGTTTGTGCGAGAGCAGGGCTCTTCACTGATTGTCAAGGGGTTACGCAATACCGCGGACTTTGAATATGAGGCTCCTATGGCCTCTATGAATCGGCATATTGCTGGTGTCGAAACAGCCTTTATAGCGGGTGACCCCAAATACAACCACCTCTCTTCGACCATGATTAAAGAGGTTTCCGGGCTAGGTGGTGATGTTTCATCCTTCGTACCGCGTGCCACCCAGCGAGCCCTGCAAGAGTTGCCAGGCTAGGCTCATGCAGAAGCCCGCTTGGGGGCAACCAGGCAGAAGAGTGAGCTAGCCCTACTTGCTTCAAGGCTGAGCTAGCTCTAAACTGGGTACTTGGTTTAAAACATTTGATAGGGAGTTCGTCATTTCACGAAAAGATTCATCGCCCCTGATGATCTCTGTAAGGGATCTAGCTCATCGCCCGGGTGCCATGGAGACCCTTGAAGAAGTTCTGCCAGCGCCAAGCGACTTTGGCAACGCTCTCATTGAAGCGGAAGAAGGAAGCGACATTGACCTCAATGTTCGCCTGGAATCCGTTTCAGATGGTATCTTGGTTACTGGAACTGCATGCGTTACCGTTAGCGGTGAGTGCAGTCTCTGCCTAGACCCGGTTGACTTTGAAGTTACAGCCGATGTTCAAGAGCTTTTTGTTTTCGAGAAGGCACCAGAAGGTGGCCCCGAAGATGAAGTAGATGAGCAGTATGCCGTAGAGAACGATGAAATTGATCTCGAACCGGCACTGCGGGACGCAGTGATTCTTCAACTGCCGTTCCAGCCTGTTTGCAGTGACTCCTGCCAGGGCCTGTGTTCCGAATGTGGCACACGCCTTGAGGACGACCCTGAGCACCACCACGAGGTCATCGACCCCCGGTGGAACGCGCTTTCTGCGTTGCTCAATGCAGACGAAAAATAAACTTATAAAGCGACAAGAGAAAAGAGATAGCTGTGGCTGTTCCCAAGCGGAAAATGTCCCGTGCTAACACCCGCGCACGCCGTTCCCAGTGGAAGGCGTCCGTACCTCAGCTGGTCAAGACCGTTGAAAACGGTCGCGTTACCTACTCCCTGCCCCACCAGGCAAAGCTTGTAACTGACTCAGCCGGCAACGAACTCTTCTACGAGTACAAGGGCCGCAAGGTAGCTGACGCGTAAGTTAGCGTTTGTATGACTAACTCTGCATCACAAGAGTTTATGAAACGTCTCGGTATCACACTCGATACCGAGACGTTTCAGCTTGCTATGACGCACCGTTCTTATTCTTTTGAGAACGGTAACGTGCCCCATAACGAGCGCCTAGAATTTTTGGGCGACTCGGTTCTTTCACTGGCCGTTGCCTCTGAACTCTACAAGAGGTTCCCGGACCTGGCCGAGGGTGAACTCGTTAAACGCCACCATGTGGTCGTTTCAACCCGGACTCTGGCGATGCTGGCGCGCAACCTCAAACTGGGCCCCTGCATCCTACTAGGCAAGGGTGAGAAAAAGACCGGTGGAGCGGATAAGGACTCAATCCTTGCAGACACCATGGAAGCTGTTTTCGGTGCCGTCTACATGGCCTACGGCCCCGCAAAAGCTCACGAGCTGGTCTTAGCTCATACAGCGCACCTGCTGGATGATCGTAAAACCCTCAACATTGGTCGTGACTGGAAGACCGAAATCCAGGAGTACGCCGCGGCGAACTCGCTGGGGGAGCCGGTCTACCGCGTGGAGGGTACTGGCCCTGACCATGCCCGCCGTTACACAGCCCAGCTACTGCTGGCAGATAACCTCATGGGTACTGGGCGAGGGACCAGCAAGAAAGAAGCTGAACGAATGGCCGCCGAAGAAGCCTACTACAGGGTCTACGGCGACAGTAAGTAAAGTCCCCTATGCCAGAGGGCGGGGGAAGCAGAGATTACCTCTGCTTCCCCCGCCCTCTGACTTTAAGCGGAGCCTTACCCAACCCTGAGCTAAGCAGGCTGGCCACTCACAGCCTGGCAACCGACCACCGGCGCCCAGAAAGAGGCCGGTACCAATGGAGCCAGCCGCCCATTGCTATCATCTGGATTTGGCGGGGTTTGAGCCCCTGTTTAAGACCCTCTTGCTCATGGGCATAAGACTGTGTCGCGCCCCTAGCGGAGGGCAGTGGTTGATGAGACATAATAATCCTTGAGGTTAGCAGTTTGTGCTGGCTGGTATACCCACACCCAAGGTACAAGGCAGGGTAGTGCTCAGACTCGGCTGCTCTCTGCGCAATAGCCTAGACTCTATTCTGCAAGGCTCCTGTCTAAAGAGCGAGGTAAAGAGGGCATAATTTTAGGGGACGACACTAAAGAGAGGTCAAGTAGTATGCCTGAGTTACCCGAAGTTGAGGTTGTTCGACGGGGGCTTGCTGCCCACTGTGTAGGCGCAAGAGTGGGCGCTGTCACCGTAGCCGATAGCCGGTCCCTCCGTCGACACACCGAAGGCACTCCAGATTTTTGCGCCCGGATCACCGGCCTGCGAATAGCCGATATCGCCCGGCGTGGCAAATACCTGTGGGTCCTCTTCCACGCCCAGCCCCACATCCATGCCCAGCAAGCTGCCAGCCTGAACTCCGTGGCAGATCCCGCAGATACCAGGCTCCTTGAAGACTTCGCCCTAGTCATTCACCTGGGTATGAGCGGCCAAGTCCTGCTCAAAGAGGGGCCCATGCCCGCCGAAAAACACCAGAAAATCGTGCTGAAACTCGAAGATGCCACAGATGAAAGCGGGCAAACCAGCCCTCTCGATATGCGCTTCGTGGACCAGAGAATCTTCGGTGGCATGTTCCTCAGCCCCCTACAAGCGGTCACAGGCACACAGGGGCAACCACTCCCAGGAGCCTCCATGAGCGTCCTGGGCCTGCCTCTCATTCCTGAGGCTGTAGCCCACATCGCCCGTGACCCGCTCGACCCCCACTTTGATAGCGCAGACTTTCGCCGCCGTATGCTGGCCACATCAACCGGCATTAAGAAACTACTCCTTGACCAGTCAGCCATCTCCGGGGTGGGAAACATCTACGCCGACGAAGCCCTCTGGCGGGCAAAACTCCACTACGCCAAGCCAGCGCGGACAATCACACCGCAAGCCACCCGGGAACTCGTCAAAGCCTGCCAAGAGGTCATGAACGATGCCCTCACCCAAGGAGGCACCAGCTTCGACGCTCTCTATGTGAACGTCAACGGCGAATCAGGCTACTTTGACCGTTCCCTCAAGGCCTACGGTCAGGCAGGGCACCCCTGCTGCCGTTGCCTGGAAGCGGGTCGCACCTCGCTGATGGTACGTGAACCTTTTGGGGGTAGGAGCTCCTACCGGCGCCTGTATTGTCAACGGAAGCCCCGCGGGGTTCAGCGATAAGTGCCTGAAGGTGGCGGGCACCGATTACCTGCCCTCTGGTGTGCTCGCGCGCTCGCACCCGGGCACTCCATCCGCACTGTCAACGGAGGCCCCGCGGGGTTGAGGGATAAAGACCCGGTTTAGCTACTAAACCGGTCCCCATAAAAACGGCCCAAAGCCTGGTAACCCTGCTCCAGGCTCACCTCGGGCTCCCAGCCCAACAAGCTACGAGTAGTTCCCTGATCAAACCAGTGGGCAGTAGAAAGCTGTTCAGCCAAGAAAGAAGTCAGCGGCGGAATCTCACCGGGAGCAAAAACCTTCCAGAGCTTCTCCATGACCAAACCCGCCCCGTAAGCCACCGGGGCAGGCACCGAATAAGCAGGCGGTTTTACCCCGCACGCGGCACACATGCCTGCAATAACCTCCGCCACCGGGCGGGGCTGGCCGTTCGTAACCACCAGAGGAATACCCCGGATAGCCTCAAGACGCTGATAGCCGCGCACAAAAGCGTCAGCGGCGTTGTCGATATAGAGCGTGTCAATCATCGCCGAGCCACGATTGAGCAGGGGGAGACGGCCAGCGGCGGCACGCTCCAAAACACGCTCAACCAGCTGGGTATCACCCGGACCCCAGACCAGGTGCGGGCGCAGCACACCCACCCAGAAACGGTCCGAGTTATAGGAAAGGGCCAGTAGCTCAGACTCAGCCTTAGAGCGGGCATAGTTACCCCGGGCATGGTTGGGAGAGGCAGGAGGGTTGCCCTCACCTACAATCGACGAACCCGTATGAGCTGCAGAAGGCGATGAGGTATGCAGGAACTTACTGACCCCCAGAGTCTGAGCAGTTTCAAGGAGTGTGCGGCTACCCTCCACATTGACCAGGCGGTAGTCCTCCCATTGGCCCACCACAGAAACCTTGGCGGCCAGATGGACCACCCCATCCACGCCGGTCAAGGCCTGCTCAACAGCGCCGGGGTCAGTGAGCGAACCCCGCACCTGCCAAAAACGGCCCCGCAGGTGTTGGGGTAAAACCTCTTCAAGCTGGGCGTCCCCGCGCTGAAAGGCCCGGACTGAGTAGCCAGCTCGCAGGAGGGCAAAGACCACCTCGCGGCCCAGCAACCCAGAGGCACCGGTAACCAGAACGGTCTCACCGAGCTCCGGCAGACAGACCTTGGGATCTAAAGAACGCAGGGAGACTACCATGCGATAACACCCTTTCCTAGGCGAGCCCGCTTACCAGTGAGGACCTTCTCAGCCCACTGAGCAACCACAGGGCGGTCAATCTTTGAGTTGTGGCGAACATCGGTGGGGTGCTCATCCACAATGAGGACAGCCGATACCTCCACGCCTGTTTCAGCCAGGACACGCTCCCGTACCCGAGCAGCCAAATCAACTGGGGCAGGGCCCTGAACGGTCCTCTTACCCCGGAACCTGGGACCGACCTCAGCAACCAGCACAACCGTGCCAGTACCAGCGGGACCAATGGCTACAGCGGCAACGCGGCGCACCTCGGCATCACCCTCAGCAGCCTGTTCCAGAGCAACAGGGGTCAGTACACCCTGGGAGGTCACCAACACGTGGGCTAGGCGGCCCTCCACCCAGAGGCGGCCAGCCGCATCGAAGTGCCCCACATCGCCGGTACGGTGCCAGCCAGGGGTCGAAGTTGAAACCTGCTCGGTCACCCAGAGGGTGTCATAACGGTCTTTAACGTGAGGGGCCGCCAACAGAATCTCGCCGGTAATACCGGGCTCCTGCCTTGTCTCTGCACCGGCAGTACCATCGGCCAGTAAGGGGGCGATCTGAACGAAAGCGCCATCAACAGCCTTGCCCACGCAAACGCCGCCGCCTGCGCCGTGCATGCCGTCACGGGCGTCCTGCTCAGCCTCTTTAATCTCATCGAATGAAACATCGGTGGCGGGTAGGGCTTCAGTCATACCGTAAGGAGTGTGCAAAGAAGCCACAGGCAAAATGGTCTGAAGCTTGGTCAAGAGGGGAGTCGTTACTGGTGCCCCTGCTGAAAGCAGGGTAGTGACCTTAGCCAGAGCGGCCCGCTGGTTCTCATCAAGGGCATCAAAGGTATCAATGATGTTCATCAGAGCCGCAGGGGAGGCAAAAATGGTGGTGGCGTCGATAGCGGCTGTTGCCGAAGCCAGCGCCCGCGCTGTCAAGGTCTTGGGCCTGGTGACGTCCATAGCGGGAGTCACGCTGGTTGCGCCCAGAGCGGGGCCAAGCAAGGCGAAGGGGGCAAAGCCGGCAACCAGGCCGCTACCAGCCTTCAAACCATAGGTCGATGAAATGGTATCGCGCATACCGGCCAGCTGACGGTGGGTATAAACCACACCCTTAGCGGGGCCGGTGGAGCCGGAGGTGTAAAGAACTGCCGCGTCGCTATCGGGGTCGGGGAGCTCAACGTCAGCGGTTCCAGATTTTGTGAAATCCTCAACGGAACCCACAAGGCCCAGAGCCTTAGTGGCCGCCTTGGGCAAAGCCATGGCAGCAATACGCTGGCCGGGCCAGCCCAGAGAACGGGCGGCGGTGAGGGCAGCGGGAACACCCACCAGCCAGTCGGGGCGGGCACCCTTCAGAGCGCGGGTAAGCCCCTTTGCGCCTAACCCGGTATCGGCCACCACAATGACCGCTCCCAGCTTGAGGCAGGCATAGATGAGCGTAGTGAGTCTAATACCCGGAGGAACCAGCAGATTGACTCGATGCCCCCGGCGTACACCCAACTGGTACAGGCCATCAGCGACCCGATCAACCTCAGCTGCCAGCTCCGCCCAGGTCAGTTGAGCCGCAACCTGGGTGCCGTCACCCTTGGGGTTCATATCGACAACGGCCAGTGAATGATCCTTGGCCCGGGCGGTCAACTCCGCAATCATCGGGCGGTATTCGCCCAAAGCGGGGGCTTGCTCCTGGCGGGCTGCAAGGTGGCGCTCACGCTGGGTGATGCCGGTGACAAAGTGCTCAGTCAGCCAGTTAAGAATAGGGCTGGCAATGTCTTCGTCTTCTGCGACCAGGTGGCTGGCCTGTTCAAAACGGTGGATATCAGCATGAGGTAGCCGGGTGGCAAGATCGGCCATGTAGCGGCGCTGGAAGACCGGGTCCTTAGTACCCCAAAGCATGAGAGCTGGAAGGTCCAGTTCCCTTATACCTTCTGCGATTTCAATCATCTGCCGGTAGCTGCTTGCTGCCGGGGTAGCGGGAATATCAGCTACAAAATTACTGACACCTGCCCTAAGCTCACTGGTGGTATAAGGGAGTTTGTAGGCCTGTTTGACAGCCTCGCCCAGCGGCTTTTGCGCAAGACCCAGAGTGACATCAATAAAGGCGGAAGATTTTGCCGTAGCCCAGGAATGAAGAGCGGGGTTCAGAGCGGCTTGCAGAGCAAGCGGGATCTTTTCTGCCGAGTCGTGGAAGACAGCGGTGTTGGTGAGCATAATGCCCGAGAGAATATCGCGGTGCCGCAGTGCCCAGCCGAGTGATACCAGGCCACCCCAGTCATGGGCCAGGGTAAGAAGAGGGCGGTCGGTGCTATCGAGACCCAGTGCTGCTGTGAAGTCTCCCAGGTCAGCTACCCTATCGATGAGGGCGCGTTTGAGACCGGTACGTTCCGAGTAGCCCATATCGAGCTGATCAACAGCCACCACCCGCCAAGGGCGTTCAGCCTGGTTAGCTGCCGCTAAGACCGAACGCCACAGGTAGGACCAGGTGGGGTTACCATGGACAGCCAATACCGTACCGACAGGTTCCCGCCCCGCGGCAGCCAGCTGGGGGCTGTTATCCAGATAATGCCAGGTGCGGCTAGACCCGGTGCTCTCAACCGGCGCTGTGGAGGCTACCGTGATGGTCTGGGACCAGTCGCTGTCAACACCTGGCCACTGGGCGGGAGTCGGGGTGAGCTGTAGATTCTTCATGTATTTCTCTCGTCAGGCTAAAACGCGGGACGGTGCAATGCACCCTTTAGAAGGCAGTGCCCCGGCTCTTTCTGCTGGCAGAAAGAGCCGGGGCCCAAAGGTTTATTACCAGATAATTTCCATGAGGGCAGTATTCAGGCCGGAGCCAACGCCCATGCACAGAATACGGTCGCCGGGGGAGTAGTTGGTGCTGTCCTCGGCCAGGGTCATAGGTAGAGCCGCCGCCGCAACATTGCCCCAGACGGGGAAGGTTAGCGGAATCCGCTTGCGGTCAATGCCCACCGCCTCAATAATTGCGTTGGTATGAGCGTTAGAAATCTGATGCGTTACATAGGAGTGCATATCGGTCCAGTCCCAGCCGTTCTGGTGGGCTTCTTCCCAGGCCTCAGCGACCAGCTGTAGGCCGTGCTTGAGCAGACCGGCGGCATCGGTGCTCATACCCTGGTCAGCCTCGCCGCCGATGCAGAGGTTGCGGTGTTCGGTTCCGGAGCGGGAGACAGAGCCAACAATCTTGTGCCCCTTGGGGTGTAAGCCGGAACGACCGATGACTGCTGCGGCCGCACCCGACCCTAGGGTGAGCGTAGCGAACTGGGCAAGAACATCGTCGCGTGTGGAATCAGGGCGGTTGAGCTGACGAAGTGCAGTAGCATGCCAGGGTGAAGGATCCTCACCGTCCACAATAAGAGCATAATCAATAGCCCCGGCATCAATCATGGTTGCGGCAACGGTGATGCCATTGACAAAGCCTAGGCAGGCATTGGTGATATCAAAATTAAGGGCCTGGCGGGGCAAACCCAGACGGTCATGGATGCCCACGGCAACGGCAGGCTCAAAGTTATCACGGGTTACCGAGGTATTGATGATAAGACCAATCTGTTCCTTGGCGATACCAGCCTGGGCCATAGCCTGCTCGGCGGCGGCAACAGCGCCGTCCTCAAAGGTCATGCCCTTACCCCACGAACGACGTTCACTAATGCCGGCCAGGCGTTCAAGCAGGCCCTTGGGCATCTTGAGCCGCTTATAGGTGGCGGCAAGCTGCTCATCGAAGTAGGAACTGGTGACTACCTCGGGAGGCAGTACACGGGTGACAGACAGAATCGAAGCGTTCTGGTGGCGTATATCTGAATTAGCGGTCAATCTACTCTTCTAGCCTCGGAGTGGGGACAGGGGCGGGCGCTAATATTCATTGCAAAGCGCACCGTTACCATATTATGCCCCGCTCGCTTGCATGCGTCCCATTGGCGGGGCTGGTTCCTCTCACACCGAACAGTAGCCAGGAGCTGCTGTTGTAGAGTTGAAACCTGAGAATTTGTCCCAAGAGAACAACCGAATGGCCTCGAATGTACCTGAAATCTTTGACCGTCCGCGGCTTCAAATCCTTCGCTTCGGCCACCGTTTTTGAGTTTGAACCGGGCCTGAACGTGATTGTTGGGCCCAACGGGTCGGGCAAGTCAAACGTGGCGGACGCCCTGGCCTGGGTCATGGGTGCTCAAGGCGCTAAGCAGTTGCGCGGAGCTGCCATGAAGGACGTCATCTTTGCCGGTGGCGGCGAACGCGGGGCGCTGGGTCGGGCCAAGGTTGAGCTGGTTATTGATAATTCTGATGGTTCCTTACCGCTCCCTCACTCAGAGATTCGCATCACTCGCACCATGTTTTCCGCTGGCGGGTCAGAGTACGAAATCAACGGCCAGCCCGCTCGTCTGACCGATGTTCAGGAGCTTCTTGCCGATACCGGCGTGGGCAAAGACCCCTACACCCTGGTGGGGCAGGGGCAGGTCGATAAAATCCTGCACGGCACCGCCCAGGACCGACGGGAGCTGATTGAGCAGGCTGCTGGCCTGGTTAAGCACCGCCGTCGCCAGGCAAAGACCGCAGCTAAACTCGACGACCTTAAGGGTAATCTTGAGCGGCTGGAAGATTTGGCTGCTGAACTTTCTGACCAGCTCGAAGGAAGGCGCGAGCAGGCTGAAGCGGCTCGTATTGCCTCTGACGTTGCCGCTCGTGTGCGGGCACTGAAGGGTGATCTGTTGGCGCTGGATGGTGCCCATCTGAAAACGGAGATAGCGGAACACACTGAAGCAGCCGAACAGGCGGCTGTAGCCCGCGCTCGCTCCGAAGAAAAGAACTTGGTTTTCACCCAAGGCCTGGCTGACCTTACGGCACATGAAGCCGCCCTCAAAGCCAGCCTGGAAGAAAGCATGCAGGAAGTCGCTACCCTTAAGGCTCTTGCTGCCCGGGTCCAGACGATTGAGCGGGTTGCCTCAGAGCGTATAAAACAGGCGAATCAGCAGGACGATTATGCTGATGCCCTGGCGCACCTTGAAACTGCCCGGCTGGGTGCAGGCCAGGAGGAAGAAGCCGCCCGCCTGGCTAAGGAACGGGTGCTTCAGGCGGAAAAAGAGCTTAAAGGCTTGGAAGACATCTCGCGGCTTGCTGAAAAGGATCACCGTCAGCTCAATCAAGAGCTAGAGCAGGCTAGGAGTGAGGTTGCTGAACACCGGGAACTGCTTTCGCAGCTGACCACCGCACTTGCAGCGGCGCGGACCTCCTTTGAAAAAGCTCAGGCTGAAGCAGCTCGCCGCAAGGATGAATACCAAGAATTTGAGAGCATCCAGGCGCAGGTGAGCGCCTCTGTTGAAGCCGCCCGTGCCACGGTCCAAGCGCTTGTAGCAGAGTACGAGCAGGCTCTCCTCTACGAGAAACAATCCCGTTGCGGACGTCAAGCCGCGGCGGATGCCCAGGAGAAGAGCCGGGTCAAGCTGCAAGAGACCGAGCTGGCTCTGCGGTATGCTCAGGCTCGCTACCAGGCACTCGAAGCGGCCTGGTCACAGGATCACGAGTCATCCACCGAGCCAGCTGGGGAGCGTGAAAAAGCCCTGAGCGCAGGTGCGCAGGAGCTTGTATCTTTACTTGAGGTTAAGCCTCAGTGGCAGAAGGCTGTAGCAGCTGTCATTGGTCCCTATGCCCGTGTTCTTGCTGATGAGAAAGGGAGGAATCAGCCCCACCTGGTGTCGCAGGTATTCCGCCCCGAAGGCATGCAGAACCCTTCTGGCCAGAAGGAACTATCTATACCTGAACTTGAAGATAAGGGTTTTATGGCTTTGCGGCAGGCCCTATCTGCCCCCGCCGCGCTAACAGATGCCCTCAACATTCTCCTGGGCCGGGTTTATCTCTGTGAGAACCTTGTCCAGGCGCAGGAAGCAGTCAAAGACTTCCCGGACATCACCGTGGCGACAGCAGACGGCCTATTGGTCACATCTGTCTCTGTCCTTTACCCCCAAGAGGTCGAGACGAGCTTTGACGCTCACGCCCAGCTGATTGCGGCTCAGTCGCATATGAAAGATATCGAAAAGGAATGCGAAGAAGCTCGCCTCGCCCTTGCCCAAAATCAGCGGGGGCTGACTCTTGCCCAGGAGCAGGAGAAGCAGGCGGCCCGAAAGGTTGGAGCCCTGTCTGCGCGGGTCACCACAGCTCGAACTGACCTGGCTGGTCTGACCGGGGCCTGTACCAGTGCCCAGGCTGAAAAGCGCAGGCTCACCGATGCGGCACACCGAGCAGATGAAGCGCTTAAAGAGGCTGCAGCACAACTGGCTACGGCAACAGATGAGCTTGAGCGTGCCCGGAAGAACCCACCTCACCCCAACCTTGCTGATCTGCTGGAGAGGGCGCAAGAAGCCGCTAGCACCGTTCAGCAAGCTACTGAACGACTTGCTCAGGCCCGTACCGGTCTGGAGCGCGATCGGGAGAATGCACAGGCCGCCCATGCTCGCTCACTCCAAGCCCAAGAAGCTCTGAACGCCCTTGAAACGGCCGAACTGAATCGGCAAGGCCGCCATGCCCAGGAACAAGCTGCTCGTCACCAAGCTACCCGCCTAAACCTGGCGGCTCGGGCTCTTGCTTGTCAGCTAGCCGGGCTACTGAAAGAGGCAGGGAAAGGCCACGAAAGCACACGGTCCCAGGCCCTTACCCTGGCAGAAGGTCTCAGCGATACCCGGGAGAAACTAGCCAGCGGGCAGAAATCACTGGCTGCTGCGCTGACGCTCCAGGCAGAGGCCGCCGCCCAGCGGGCTCGCTGTGAGACGCGCTGGGAGGGGTTGGAGAACCGTGTCCGTGATGAGTTAGGGCTGAGCCTGGATGAGCTGATTGCAAGCCGTAGCGGGGTGGCCGCTGATCGTGCTGAGACTGAGAAAGCTCTGGCCCAGGCAGAAGCTGAGCTAGCCCGCCTGGGTGTTACCAACCCGCTAGCGCTGGAGGAATATCAGGCTCTGGAACAACGGTTTGGCTATCTGCGCCAGCAAATATCTGACATTAAAGCTAGTCGCACCGATGTGCGTGCGGTCATGAAGGAGGTCAACGACTACATTGTGACCTCTTTTGACTCAGCTTTGGCAGATGTCCAAGAACAATTTGGGCCTATCTTTGCCACGCTCTTTCCCGGTGGTCAGGGGGAGCTGGTGCTCAGTGACCCCGCTGACCGTCAGAACAGCGGCCTGGAGATTCAGCTCAAGCCAGCTGGTAAAAAAGTAACCAGGCTATCGCTTCTCTCTGGTGGCGAGCGGACCTTGGCCTCACTGGCCTTGTTGCTAGCGGTTTTCATGGCCCGCCCGGCTCCCTTCTATGTGCTTGATGAGGTAGAAGCGGCTCTCGATGATCGAAACCTGGGCCGTCTTCTTGAGGTGCTGGGGCAGCTGCGGGAACGGTCGCAGCTACTGATGATTACCCACCACCAGCGCACTATGGCGCAGGCCGATACACTCTACGGGGTATCGATGCGCAATGGCGTTTCGGCTGTTATTTCGCAGAGGCTTGCAGATTACAGCCAATCATCTGAGGTGTAGGCAGAGCAGGTTAAAGGGGGCGAGCGCCGGGCTGAAAATCTCAGCCCGGCGCTCGTGTCTGCAGTCTTAGCGGCCTGTGTAGCCTTTGTCGGCAAGATCTGCGGGGAACTTGGGTTTGATTCCCGGTATCCAGCCAATGGCGGCGATCAGCAGGAGTGCGCCGGCAACAGCAAAGGCGGGGAAGAAGCCCCAGGCATCGATGATGAAGCCAGCGAAGAGCGGACCTACAATCAGGCCGATGTCAGAGACCATCTGGAAGTAGGCCAGGGGTTGGCCACCTGAGCGTTTGTTGCCTACGATATCGGAGATTGCCGCTTGGAGGGAGGGACTCAGAAGGGCTGCAGCGATACCGAGCAGGATTGCGGAGGCAACGAAGGCCGACGGTGCGGTAATGGTTCCAAAGAGGATTGTGACGATGCCGGCCAAGAGGAGGCCTGAGAAGATCATGGGGCGGCGACCGATTCTATCACCGAGCTTGCCTGAGTAGATTTGCATGAGCGCGTTGCCGGTTGCGTAGGTGGCCAGGGTGAAACCGGCCAGGCGGGCACCTGCGGCGGCAGGGTCATAGCCTGCCTCTGAGCCGTGGAGGCTGGCCAGTAGGGCTACTGCCGCCAGCGGTACAACTGTTGATTGGAGTCCAAAGATGCTCCAGCCTACGGTGAGGTTGGTGAACAGGGCTGAGCGGTAGTTGCTGAACTTGAGGGCTTCTTTGAGGGTGAGTTCGGGCTTTGCTACGGGTATGCCCTGGGTGTTGAGGTGGGTTTGTGGTGCTTGGTCTTTAAGCTGGGTCATGACGATGAGTGAGGCGCACAGGAGCATGCCGGCGTAGACGAAGAAAGGGACTCGCATGCCCAGGGCGGAGGCTGCAGCTCCTAGGACTGGGCCTAGGATGTTGCCCAGCAGGAAGGATGTGGCGTAGTAGCCGGAGACTTTACCCCGGATGGAGGGTGGTGAGTTGCGCACCAGGATTCCCATGGCGGCTACGGTGAACATGACCGAGCCTGTGCCCCCGATGATACGAGAAGCGATGAGCATGGGGTAGTTGATAGATAGCCCTGCACCGATGGATCCTAGCCCTACAATGATCAGGCCGGTGGAGTAGATGCGTCGTTCCCCGAATGCTGTGATGAGTTTGCCGGAGACCGGGGCGAAGAGAAGGCGGGAGAGGGCGAAAGCTGAGACTACGAAGGTTGCTGCCATAGCTCCCACATCGAAGGAGCGTGCGAAGCCGGGGAGGACGGGTGCTACAAGTCCGTATCCTAGCGCGATGAGAAAGGAGGCAGCGATGAGTACTTTGATTTGGGTGGGTACTTTGGTGTTTTCTTGTGCTGGGTGAGGGGAGCCTTGGATGTGAACACTTCGACGGATTGATTCTGGAATGACCGGGATGGCTCCGGTGTCCATGGAGGGGGTGGGGATATGTTTGCTCATCTTGCTTTCGCCAGTCTTAGATTTTCTCAAAGTATTATAGCTCACACCTCTGAGCGCTATAATATGCAGAACTGCATTCTACCGGTGGGTGCGGGGGCTGTATAGCGGTGCAGAATGTGGCAAGCTAGAGGTGTGAATGATTCTTTAACTCTGATTGTCTATATTCTGCTGGGTCTTCTCATCCTGGGCGGTGTTCTAGCCGTCCTCCTGCGCGGTCCAAAGGCACCTAAAGGTGGCTATGGGACGACCCGCGACGCCGACGATATCCCGGTCACCGACTCCGGTGAACCGGTCACCTCGATTGAGAAGCCTGCTTCTGCTCAGGGCCGTCTGGTGCGTTTGCGCGCCCGCCTGTCCAAGTCCAATAACCTACTGGGTAAGGGTCTGCTGGCTCTGCTGTCCCGCGACAAGATTGACCAGGAGGTCTGGGACGAAGTTGAAGAAACCCTTCTCTTGGCTGATCTGGGTTCTGAGCCTTCTACCCGCCTGGTGGAGGCCCTCCAAGAGCGTGTGCGTGTTGAGGGTACCGAGAACCCCGCCCATGTTAAGCAGATGCTCCGTGAAGAGCTCCTGAAAATCGTGGGGGAGGACACCGACCGTTCCCTCAACCTTGAGGGTGTTGACGGTAACCCCGGCCTGGTGCTTGTGGTGGGTGTCAACGGTGTGGGTAAGACTACGACCGTTGGCAAGCTGGCTCGTGTGATGGTTGCTGAGGACAAGAACCTGCTTCTGGGCGCTGCCGATACCTTCCGCGCCGCCGCTGCTGACCAGCTTCAAACCTGGGGCGACAGGGTAGGTGTTGATACCGTGCGCTCAGAAAAAGACGGTGCTGACCCTGCCTCCGTTGCTTTTGAGGCTATCCGTCAGGGCAAAGCTCGTGGTGTAGATACGGTCATGATTGACACGGCTGGCCGCCTGCAGAATAAGGCCGGCCTGATGGATCAGCTGGGCAAGATTAAGCGTGTGGTCCAGAAAGAAGCTCCCGTGACCGAGGTGCTCCTGGTTATTGATGCTACAACCGGCCAGAACGGCATGATTCAGGCCAAAGTCTTCTCCGAGGTTGTGCAGATTACCGGTATCGTGCTGACCAAGCTGGACGGTTCCGCTAAGGGCGGCATTGTGGTGGCTATCCAGGAAGAACTGGGCGTGCCGGTCAAGCTGATTGGCCTGGGCGAAGGCCCGGATGACCTGGCTCCTTTTGAGCCCGGTGCTTTCGTGGACGCCCTGCTCGACTAAGCAGTATGAGCTTTGAACCCGCGTATTTTCCTTACAAGCAGCTGTGGGGGAGGGTACGCGGGTTTTCTCTGCCCGTTTATGTCTTGTGTGTGGCAGGGGGCGAGACAACACCAAAGCCAGCTGCGAGAGGACTACCCGCCTACCTGCTAGAGTGTGGAGCGCCAAGGCGAGATAGCAGAGATAACCGACAATAGCCGGCCCGATGAAAGAGAGAAACATGGCAGCAGATATCAGCATGATTGAACCGACAGTAAGGAGCTTGCGCGAGTACTTTGCAAGCGGAGCCACCAAGCCGCGCATTTGGCGGCAGGAACAGCTTGAGGCCCTCCGCGCTCTGGTAGCAGAGAACACCCGGGAGCTTCTAGATGCTCTATACGCTGACCTGCACAAGTCGGCTACTGAGGCTCAGATGACCGAAATTGGTATCACGCTGGATGCTATTGATCACAGCCTCAAGAACCTGGCGCGATGGACAGCGCCCGGCCGCCTGCCGCTGCCCCTGACCTTGGCCCCCGGCAAGGCAGCTACCGTGCGTGAACCTCTTGGTACGGTACTGATTATTGCTCCCTGGAACTACCCGGTTCAGCTCCTGCTAGTGCCCCTGGTGGGTGCCTTGGCCGCGGGGAATACCGTGGTGCTCAAACCCAGTGAAGTCACGCCAACCGTTTCTTCTCTGATTGCGCGGTTGGTTCCTAACTACCTGGACTCTCAGGCGGTAAGGGTCATTGAGGGTGGGGTAGAAGAAACCACCCAAGTTCTGGCCCAGCGCTATGATCACATTTTTTATACCGGCAACGGTCAGGTGGGGCGTGTGGTGGCACGAGCCGCAGCCGAGCATCTGACCCCCATCACCTTGGAACTGGGTGGTAAATCCCCAACCCTTGTAGAGCCAGGTATCGACCTGGCAACTGCCGCCCGGCGTATCGTCTGGGCCAAGTTCATCAACGCCGGTCAAACCTGTGTAGCTCCTGACTACCTGCTGGCTATCGACGGGGTTGAGAAAGACCTAGTCCCGGAGCTGCAGGCAGCTATTACCGAAATGTTCGGCCAAAACCCCCAGCAGTCACCGGACTACGGCCGCATGGTCAACGACCGCCATTTTCAGCGGGTCAGTGGATACCTGGATGACGGTGAGATTCTGCAGGGCGGTCGCATCGATGCCGCAGAGAAATACATTGAACCGACCTTGCTCAAACCAGCCTCGCTCAAAGCCCCGGTGATGACCCAGGAAATCTTTGGGCCGCTGCTGCCTATTGTGACCGTGGCTAGCCTGGACGAAGCCATCGACTTTATCAATGAACGCGACAAACCCCTGGCCCTCTACGGCTTTGTTCAGCCCCAGAACCAACAGCGGCTGGTAGCAGAGACCTCCAGCGGTGGCCTGGTCTTTGGCGCGGGTCTGGTTCACCTCTCACCGCACAACTGGCAGTTCGGCGGGGTAGGTGAGTCCGGCATGGGGGCCTATCATGGCGAAAAAAGCGTGGAAATTTTTAGCCACGAAAAAACTGTGTTCATAAAGCCTCTCACCCCGGATACCCTGCGCTTGATTTACCCGCCCTACACCGGCCTCAAAGGGAAACTTCTGGGCAGAGTCATTTAGCTGACGGAAAAGCAACACAGTGAGCCGATAGCCTATGGTGGCTGGTGGGGACCCTAGCAGGGTGGCCGTTAGACTGGTAGATATGAAACTAGTTTCCTGGAATGTTGATTCCCTTAATGCGGCTCTTACCAGCGCATCACCCCGTGCCCAGCTGTCCCGCCATGTTTTTGCCACTCTTTCAGAGCTGGCTCCGGACGTGCTGGCTATTCAAGAAACCAAGCTCCCGGTCAAGGGCCCCACCAAAAAACATTTGGAGGTGCTTGATGGCTACTTCCCGGGCTACAAGGTGGCCTGGGTGTCCTCCGATGAGCCTGCCCGCAAGGGCTACGCCGGGACCATGTTCCTCTACCGCCCCGAACTGGAACCGGTTGTCACCTACCCCCGCCTTGACGCGCCGACCACCATGGACTCCGAGGGGCGTATGATTACCCTCGAATTCGAAAACTGCTACATCACCCAGGTCTACACCCCCAACGCCTCCGAGGGGTTGCGTCGCCTGGAGGACCGTCAGGTCTGGGATCGTCTTTATGCTGACTACCTGGCAACCCTGGACGCCAGCAAGCCGGTCCTAGCGACAGGTGACTTCAATGTTGCCCACACCGAAATTGACCTGGCTAACCCTAAGTCCAACCGCCGCTCACCCGGCTTTACCGATGAGGAACGCGAGGGCTTCACCCACCTACTTTCACGTGGGTTTACCGATACCTTCCGCCACCTGCACGGCGACGTGACCGGTGCCTACACCTGGTGGGCCCAGCGCTCTAAAACATCCAAGATTAACAACACCGGTTGGCGTATTGACTACTGGCTGGTCAGTGACCGCGTGGCCGATAAGGTCACCACATCGGAGACGGTCGATTCAGGACCCCGCCAGGATCACACTCCGATTCTGTTGGAGATTGATCTTTAGGCTCCGCTTGGGGCAAAACCCTAACTCTAGAAAGGTGCCCGGGTATCGGCGGTGATGCCCGGGCACCGGGTGAGTTCTGGCTAAAGGTTCTTGGGGCGCTGAATCCTAGTGCCATCAGGCATGAGGATATCGCCCGTCCCGCTGACATCCACAAAAGCTAAGCCCAGTTGATGGGCAAGGCTGATACAGAGCGGCTCAGCTTCTTCTACCTTCGACCAGGCGAAGCCCATATAGATGTGGTCCGAGCCGATGCCGTAGTCGGTCATGTAGGTTTCATCTTCAAGGCTGTCGTCCCATTCACCGTTCATGTCGGGGAATTTCTCAATGATGGTGTTGTAGAAGGCGGTGATGGGTTCGCTGGAACCAGCGGTTGAGCTGTAGCTGCGCGGTTCTGCCCACTCTGTGGCCTTGTCGTACCACTGATGAAAGACAGCGTACGGTGTGGTGGGAACGGTTGCGGGGTCAATAACCATAACGTCGTAGCTCATGGCGGTCCTTACTCAAATGAAAACAGGGTGAGGCTGTGCGCCCCAGCACTAATCTACCGGTTACACCATTGCCCTGTTGGACTGGGATAAATATGTCGATCAGCATTCACCACGCGCGATACCCAGACTCCTGCCCGGCACAGCTACACAATATGCGTTATCCTAGATAGTTGATACGTTCGCGCACACCCGCGCCCACACCAAGGGGTAGGGTAGCGAATCCCAGAAGATTTCTACCGGCATACGAAAGCGGTTCTAAGGCTCGTGTTCAATTCACTCTCAGATCGTCTGACAGCAACCTTCAAAAACCTACGCGGTAAAGGCAAGCTCACCGAAGCGGACATCGACGCCACAGTACGCGAAATCCGCCGCGCCCTGTTGGATGCCGACGTCGCCGTGCCCGTGGTACGCGAGTTTACCGCCCACGTCAAAGAACGTGCTCTGGGCGCGGAGGTCTCTGAAGCTCTCAACCCCAGCCAGCAGATCGTCAAGATCGTTAACGAAGAGCTGGTCAATATCCTGGGCGGTCAGACCCGCCGCATTAACATGGCCAAGACCGGCCCGACTATCATCATGCTGGCTGGTTTGCAGGGTGCCGGCAAGACCACCCTGGCCGGTAAGCTCTCGCACTGGCTCAAGAAGCAGGGGCACACCCCCATGCTGGTTGCTTCTGACCTTCAGCGCCCCAACGCCGTCAACCAGCTCAAGGTAGTTGGTGAACGCGCTGGCGTTCCCGTCTACGCACCGCACCCCGGTGTCACCAGTGAATTTGACGCTCCCACCGGCGACCCCGTTCAGGTGGCCCGTGACGGTGTGGCTGAGGCCCGCGCCAAGCTCCACGACGTTGTCATTGTCGATACCGCAGGTCGTTTGGGCCTTGATGCCGAGCTGATGGCACAGGCCCGCAATATCCGCGATGCCATCGAGCCCCACGAAGTTCTCTTCGTCATTGACGCCATGATTGGTCAGGATGCCGTGAACACCGCCAACGCCTTCAACGAGGGCGTGGACTTTACCGGCGTTGTCCTCTCCAAGCTCGATGGCGATGCCCGCGGTGGTGCTGCCCTCTCCGTTGCTTCGGTGACCGGCAAGCCGATTATGTTCGCTTCAACCGGTGAGAACGTCAGCGACTTTGAGCAGTTCCACCCCGACCGTATGGCCAGCCGTATCTTGGACATGGGCGATGTGCTCACTCTGATTGAGCAGGCTGAGCAGACCTGGGACAAGGCCGAAGCTGACCGCATGGCCAAGAAGTTCGTGGACCAGGAAGACTTCACCTTTGAGGACTTCCTCGCTCAGATGCAGCAGATTCGCAAGATGGGCTCCATGAAGAAACTGCTGATGATGATGCCCGGTGCGGCTCAGATTCGCCAGCAGCTGGAGAACTTTGACGAGAAGGAAATTGACCGGGTTGAGGCAATCGTCAGGTCAATGACCCCGCACGAGCGTGTCGCTCCCAAGATTATTAACGGTTCGCGCCGTGCCCGTATCGCGAAGGGTGCCGGTGTGAGCGTGACCGAGGTGAACCTGCTCATGGAGCGTTTCGCCCAGGCTCAGAAGATGATGAAGAAGCTGGCCAGTGGCAATATGGCCGGTATGCCCGGTGGCATGCAGATGCCGGGTATGGCTGCCGCTGGTGGCGCTGCCCGCAAGGGTAAGGGTAAGGGCAAGAAGTCTAAGGCTCGTTCCGGTAATCCCGCCAAGCGCGCCGCCCAGGAACAGGCCGCCGCTCAGAAGCAGAGCGCGGCAGGCTCAGCCTTTGGCCAGCAGAAGCAGGACTTTGATATGTCCGAGATGAACCTGCCTAAGGGCTTCGAGAAGTTCCTTAAGTAGGGCGTGATTAGGTAACAGCCCGGGATTGGTGAGCGGGCGGGGCGGTCCTAGCGACTGGCCCGCCCGCTTCTTATCTTCTAGTGCTCCTATTCTGCTGAGAGAGTGCAAGGGGACACCCTGCTGTTGAGTGCCCTGTGACAGATGTACATTGGGTAGTGACACCTATTTGGGTGTAGGCCTGCACGCTGGGCACAGCACTGTATTTATGAACCGAGGGAAGACTGACATGCTTGATTCTTACCTGCCTGAAGATGAGCTCAAAGCCTTTATTGCTACATTGCCTACCCGACGTCTGGCCGCCGGTGCTCTGATTCGTGATACTCAGGGACGCATGCTGGCAGTTAAGCCCAACTACAAGGACGGCTGGACTGTGCCCGGTGGAACGGTTGAAGCTGGTGAAGCACCTCAGGAGGGCTGCTTCCGCGAGGTCGCTGAAGAAGTGGGCTTGGACTTAGAACCTGGCCGCCTTCTGGTGATCTTTCACGGCTTAGCGATGGGTATCTGGGGCGACTCAACCTACTACATTTACGATGCAGGGGTAGTGCCCGAGGGGGCCGAAATCACCCTGCAAGAAGAAGAACTGGTGGGCTATGAGTGGGTTGCGCCGGAGGACCTGGACCGCTATTTTGGTGCCCGCCACGCCCACCGCCTTCGCCAAGCCTACCGGGCTTTAGACACCGGTGCTGTCTACGAGTTTTCAAGCACCGCCCGCTAGAACCACCTACCGCCCTGACCCCTCTGATAAGGGGCGCTCATCTTTCAAGGAAAAGGCTTTATGACATTCCCCCTGGACGAACCCGAGCACAATCCCTTGCCCCCTGCTAATGGCGAACAGGTGGAAGCTGGCACCGTGTGGGTTCGTATGAGATTATCGGTTGTTGATGATCCCAAGAACTGGCCGGCAGCCCTTGCCCTTACCCCGGACCAGGCCGATAGCACCGAACGGGGTAGCAAGGAGAGTCGGGCTGTTTCGGAAGAAGAAATCAAGCGCCAGGTGCGTGAACAGCTAGCGAATATCATCGACTTGATCCAGTATCAGGCCACTGTGAACGTGCAGGCCGCAGGGGGGCATACTGAGCCTATGAGCGTTGAAGACCTGCGGATGGTGGACGAGCTGGTGGCAGACCCCCAGAAATTTGATGAGCTGATTCAGCGCATTGTGGACGAGGGCACTCAGAGCAATAGCTCCTCGCAGGTGCAGGCTGAGGCAGAAACCGAAGAGACTAGCCAAGCTCCCGAAACGGATTCAGCCCAAGAGGGCCGGGTTGTTCTCACAGAGAGTGAATCTGCCCCTTTTGAGACTGACTCCCACTGGGACTTTGCCCTTGACCTTCCAGCTTTCCTAGCCGCACGCTCCGAAGCCACCGTCTATGAGATGCAGGGTGGCCGCGCTCAGCTCTACATTCTGTGCGAGCAGAGCCAAGCTGGGGGAGCGCTGGGCACTGTACAGACCAACGAAGAGGGTGAACTGTTCGCGGGGGTTGCCCTGAAGACCTTTGTGGATCAACTAACCGCCAGCTTCCCCGCTGGGCGTGTTCAGTGGGTGCTCGATGGTAGCGATTTCCTACACACCGCCAATTTTTCTGAGGGGCTTGATCGGCTCGACCTTGACCCTGCTAGCCGGTGTGCCGCTTTGGTAGAGCTGCCCATGAGTGGCCTGCCCGGCTATATGCGCCCCGAGATTATAGCCGGTGAGGTTCAAGCGGCCCCTGCTGATAAGGGCTGGTCGCTGCTCCAGGCAGACAGCCTGACCCTAAGCCGTCTGATACAGACCATGAACGTACCGACTATCGTTGCCGAAAAAACATTCTTTGCCCATAACCTCAGCTTTGTTTTACCCTCTCAGAGTGCCCAGGGGCCTGCTGAAGGGTCCGTGACCGACTGGGTCAACCGCGCCCTGGGGGCACCTGATAATGCCCGCCTGGGGGCAGCTCTGACCTTTAGCTGGTCGGGCATAGCCAAACGCGGTGCCGTGAGCTTGCCCTTTGAAAGCCCCCTTGGAGACATGCTCTGGTCCCTGCCGGGGCGCCTACCCAACCCGCACCAGGACATCGTGACCGGCGATAACCTGGACCAGCTCATCTGGCTCTACGGCCTGGATGAGCAGGCGAGCAGACGGCTGACCAACTATGTCATGGATGGTGCCAGCGCCGAAGGTTTAGAATCTGCCCTGCACGCGCTGGAACTGCCTGATGAACTCCTTAAAGTTATCGATGGCTCCGTGCTCCTTGCCGACTTTGTAGGCTATCGGGAGTTTAGCCCGCAGATGAGCGGCCTGGACCGGCTCAAGGAGAGCGTCACTGCCTACCCCAACGGTACTGATAGGCTCAGCGCTGTGTCCCGTGAGCTGATTCAGAGGCCCTGGCTAGCGGCAGCAGATGGCTTTGCTCAATTGGGTGCCTCTGGCGCTCTTGCCGTGTGGGCTACCCGCCGTCTTCTCAAGGGCCAGCCTGCCCGCGGTGCCGCTGTCGCTGCAGCGGCGCTGGGAGCAAGCGGTGCCGCTGAGCTGGTCATTGCTCGTGCTTATAGCTGGCTTCACCAGGTCCACCCCCCTGCTGCGGAGCAGGGGCATGCGCCGCCTACCTCAATTCTTGATGAGCTACAAGCTCAGAAAGAAGAAGCTGAGCAGAAGAATCCTCATCCGCTTGACCTCAAGAGTCTGAAAACTTTGAGCCGCAGAGCCTTTACAGGCCTGGGGGCAAAAGCTAGGAGGGCTGGCCAGAAGTATCTTGGGCCTAGGTCCGAATAAAACCAGACCGGGGTTTGTGGCCTGGTGTCTAGTTCACTTCTTCTAAGGGCACCTAGAACTGGGTCATATATCCCCCGGATGGGGGAGTTTGAAGGGCTAGCAGGCTTGATAGGGTGGGCGGGTGAAAAGACTTTTCCTGCCTACCATGAGCACCTGGAACCGTATCGATCCTGACTGGGAGCGGCCCACCCCGCCAAGGGCTAGCCTGCGGCGCGATATCTGGGCCTGGGTCCTTATCTTAGGTATCAGCCTGCTCTATAACGCCAGCTTCCACAGTAGTGGCCTCTACGGGAGCGACCCGGATGACATCCGCGCCAGCTACCTGGTGGTTTCTGCCATGACCCTGCCCCTAATGACACGGCGGCGCTACCCTATAGCCACCCTGATAGTAGCAACCGCTATTTTCTTTGGTATCGGCAGTCTTTCTCAGATTGCGGTTTCTACGCTGAGTTCTCAGCTTTGCTACTTTACCGCGCTTTATAGTGCGGTAGCCTGGGCCAAAAATCGGGCTATGCTTTGGATTGTCTATACCTTAGTTTGTGTATCTGTCTTTCTCTGGATTGTCATGATTTGGGTAACGATGGGCTCCACCTTCAATCTCTTTGGGGTCGAGGACTATCGAGGAGGGCTCTTTAGCCTGCCCACTGCCGCCTATATTGTGACAGCTCTGAGCAATACCTGTTTCTTCGGTCTGGCCGGTGCCCTGGGCCGTACCGCCTGGCGGGAGGCCTATCAGCGTCATATTCTGGCCCAGCAGGCTGCCCAGCTTGAGGCTCAGGCCGTCCAGATAGCCCAGGACGCCGTTCATAAAGACCGCTTGCGTATCGCCCGGGAGCTTCACGACTCAGTGGGCCACCACGTTTCGTCCATGGGTATTCAGGCGGCAGCCGCCCGTCGTGCCCTGGAGAAAAAACCTGAGCTGGCGGCTCAACCCCTCCAGAACATCGAAAAGCTGGCCCGGTCATCGGTGGCTGAGATGAAGAACCTGATTCGGGTTTTGCGGGAGTCAGATGCTGAGCCCGGTACCACGGCTAAGGAACCTCAGATTGCTGATATCCATACCTTGGCCCAGACCATGCGGGAGAGCGGCATAGAAACCCAGATTCAGATTAATGCCGGTAGCGAGAAGAAATTAGAGGGCCTGCACCAGGGTACCCAGCTCTCCATTTACCGCATGGCTCAGGAGGCCCTGACCAATGTTCGTAAACATTCCTCGGCTCGGTCGGTGATTCTGGCCCTCCGCACCGGCGGCATAGGGGAGAATACCTGGGTAGAGCTTGAAGTCACCGACGACGGTACGTGCGCTGAAAGCGGCCAGGTCGGTGCAGCGCCCGGCTACGGCCTCCAAGGAATTAGGGAACGAGCTGCCGCTCTCGGCGGTAGCGCCCAGATTGGCCCTCGCACAGGAGCCGAGGGCTGGAGGGTGCTCGTTCGGTTCCCCGTCCGTTTTGAAGATTACCAGGAAGAAAAGTAACCATGACTATTCGAGTCCTTCTCGCCGATGACCAGGAACTGGTCCGGAGCGGCTTCTCCCTGATTCTCTCCATGGAAGACGATATGGAGGTCGTTGGCCAAGCCGGTAACGGGCAGGAGGCGATAGCCCTGACCGGGCAGACTCGGCCTGATGTCATTCTGATGGACGTGCAGATGCCGGTCATGGACGGTATTGAAGCCACAGCGCGTATCCGCCAAGAATACCCCGAAACCTCCGTCCTAATTTTGACCACTTTCGACCGGGAAGACTACCTCTTTGCGGCTCTCGAAGCTGGTGCAAGCGGTTTCCTGCTCAAAACATCCGATGCCGATGATCTGGTCGATGCTATCCGTAAGGTAGCCAGCGGCCTGGCCCTGCTCTCACCCGAGATGACCCTGCCACTCATCGCCCGGTTCGTGCAATTCACCTCCCGGGGGAAGGAAAACAAGCAGGGGAGCGGGCCTGAGCTGAGCCCTGAGGACGCTTTTGCTCTGAGCTCTCTGACCCCGCGCGAGAAAGAGACCCTCGAACTGCTGGCAGGGGGCATGACCAACGCCGAGATAGCCTCAACCCTCTTCCTGGGTGCCGCCACCGTCAAAACCTATGTCTCTAACATCTTGGCTAAGACCCACAGCAGGGACAGAGTCGGGGCGGTTATCTTTGCCCACCGCGTAGGGCTGGTCAGCTGATCCACCCCACACAACTCCCCCGAGAGGTTCCCCCTCCCGGGGGAGTTCTTTATGCTGGCCCAAACCTAGTGTGATAGATAGAAACAAAACCACATACTGGGGCAAGCACAGCAGCTAGCCCTACCTCCCCAGGAGAAAGACCGTGATGCAAGCTAACAGAATTGAGGTGCAAGGTCTGACCAAGACCTACGGCACCAAGACCGTTGTTGATCAGGTGAGCTTTACCGTAGAACCCGGGAGCATGACTGGATTCCTTGGCGCTAACGGTGCAGGTAAAACCACCACTATGCGTATGATCATGGGCCTGCTCGAACCCACCGCAGGTTCAATCCGCTACCGGGGTCGAGAGATTACCTCCGCCGACCGTGCCAGCTTTGGCTACATGCCCGAAGAACGCGGCCTCTACCCCAAGCAACCAATCCTGGCTCAGCTTATCTACCTGGGCCAGCTCCGCGGCATGAGCGCAAGCGCCGCCAAAAGCGTTGCCACCGAGCACCTGACCGAACTGGGGCTAGGGGAGCGACTCAACGACAAACTCGAAGCCCTCTCCCTGGGCAACCAGCAGCGCGTTCAGATTGTGGCCTCAATCCTGCACAACCCCAGCGCCCTGATCCTGGACGAACCCTTCTCCGGGCTAGACCCCAAAGCCGTCGATACCATGGTCGCCATGCTCCGCTCACTCATGAGGCAGGGCGTTCCCGTCCTCTTCTCCTCCCACCAGCTCGACCTGGTTGATAGGCTCTGCGACTCCGTCGTTATCCTGCACCAGGGCAGTATCCGCGCCGCAGGCAAAGCCCAAGACCTGCGCGAAGCAGGCGCGCCCCGCTTCATCTACAGGAGCGGTCAAGACGCCGCCTGGTTGCGTGAATTCCCCGGTATCAACGTCCTTGACGTCGCTGGAACCCAAGCCATCCTCGAAATCCAACCCGGCACCGATCTGCAGGCTACCCGTACTGCTCTGCTCCGCCAGGGCATCGAACACGACATGCACGAATTCTCCCGCCAGCTACCCACCCTTGGCGACATCTACCGGAAGGTCACCCAGCAATGAGCACCACAACTAATCAGCCCAAAAACGCCTGGCAGATTGTGGCCACACGGGAGGTCATGGTCAAGCTCAAGGACAAGAGCTTTGTCGCTAGCACCCTGATTTCTGTAATGGTCGTTCTTGGCGCTATCCTCATTCCCTACTTCCTCAACTCCGGTGGCAAAGAATACACCCTAGCCACCACCGACAGTCGAGCCAGCTCCTTCGTCACCGTAGCCGATGCCGCCAGTGACGAAGACACCAGCTTCACCGCAACCGAAGTAGCCGACTCCGACGCCGCCCGCGCCCTGGTCAAAGACGGCGACGCTGACGCCTACCTCGCAGCAACCGACAACGGCTGGGAAATCGTGTTCAACGCTGAACCCGATAACACGCTGATAAACGCCATGACAACGGCTATCACCTCAACCGTCACCGCCGAAAACGCCGCCGCCCAGGGCGTAGACCTTGCCACCCTCAGCGCCGGAACCCAGGTCACCACCAGCGCCCTCTCTGGCAGTGAAAACGTCATGCTCGCATTCATGGTTGCTTTCGCCTTCGCCATGCTCTTCTATATGAGTACAGTCTTCTTCGGCATCGCTATCGCCAACAGCGTTGTGGAAGAAAAACAAAACCGCATCGTTGAAATCATTGCCACCGCCGTCCCCCTTAGCCAGGTACTTGCGGGCAAGGTCGTCGGCAACCTCATCCTTGCTATCCTCCAGATTGCGATATACGCGGTAGTCGCTCTCATTGGCCTCCAAGTCACCGGTACCGCCGCAGAATTTGGCTGGATCCTGCCCTCCGCCGGCTGGTTCGCCGTCTTCTACATCGCAGGCTTTACCGCTATCGCCACCATCTGGGCTGCTGTAGGGGCTATGGCAGCCCGCACCGAAGACGTAGCTAACCTCTCAAACCCCGTCAACATGGTTCTGATCGCTGCCCTTTTCTCCGGTATCTACGCATCGGGTACCGTACTGAAAGCGGTATCCTTCGTACCCGTTCTATCCTCCATCGCCATGCCTCGCCGCCTGCTCACCGAAGACGTGGCCCTGTGGGAACCGCTGGTTTCACTCGGCCTGACCCTCCTGGCCGCAGCGTTGCTGACCCGCCTGGGGGGCCGCATCTACCGCTCCAACATCATGCGCGGTGGTACATCGGTCAGCTGGAAGCAGGCACTCAAAAAGTAAACCTGCTCCAAGCACAGCCTCAAACGGGTTTGCGGTACTGGCAGGTGTAGTGCTTCGCTGACCCAGTAATAGATAGTCACCGCACCACATTCACGCTATAGCCCCCCGGTCCGCCGGGGGCTATTTCTTTACCTGGAGCCTTCCGTCTGGCCTTGCTCTACCCCTTGGCGCGTTCATTGCGCACAACACACCGCTTTTAGGTGGCTAAAGCCTAGCTTAAGTGGGAACAAGCTGGCATACTTGACGGGTACTCGATTTTCCCCGGCCCCTCTCATCCGGGGGAGGTTGTGTCCGCAGAGGAGCTTGGTCAGGCCCGCCCCACGAGCCAGGACCAGTTCTTCGAACACTGATAGAAAACAGGAGAAACCACTACAGTGGCTGTTAAAATTCGTCTCAAGCGTTTCGGTAAAATCCGCGATCCCCGCTACCGTGTTGTAGTAGCTGACTCACGCACCAAGCGTGACGGTAAGGCTATCGAGGAAATCGGTATTTACCACCCGACCGAGAACCCCTCACGCATCGAAATCAACTCAGAGCGTGCCCAGTACTGGCTGTCAGTTGGCGCCCAGCCCACCGAGCAGGTAGCTGCTCTGCTGAAGCTAACCGGCGACCTGGCTGCTGCCAAGGGCGAAAAGGCTGAAAACCAGGTCAAGCCTGTTGACGCTAAGCCTGAGTTCGTTGTTCCCGAGAAGGGCTCGGTCATCCTGCCCGAGGCTATCACCCCCAAGGGTGAGGACAAGGCTGAGGAAGCTCCCGCTGAAGAGGCTACTGAAGAAGCTGCTTCTGAGGAAGTAGCAGAGTAATCATGTTGGCTGACGCTCTCGAACACCTGGTTCGGGGTATCGTCGATAACCCAGAGGACGTGAAGGTTCGGGCTAAGACCGGTCGGCGCGGTGAAACTCTGGAAGTCAGCGTCCACCCCGATGATCTGGGTCGCGTGATTGGCCGTTCTGGCCGAACCGCCAGGAGCATCCGCACCGTGGTCAACGCCATTAATGATGGTGACCGTCTTAGGGTAGATGTCATCGAGACCGATCGACGACGCTAACTGAATACAAATAAGTGTGATCCTGGGTATATAATATGCCCAGGATCATTTTTATTTGAGGAGATTTTTTCGTGAATTCGCCAGTCGATTGGATTTCATCCGATAGGTCTATCCAGACGTACTACTCAGACCCTAACCGGGCTGAAAAACAGTCATTGACCTTCAATCAGTTTCTTTCACTTAAATTAAAAGTTGGGGGGAACCTTCACCTGCTCTCAAGCACAGTCATAGATTTTGAGTATTCAGGTAATGATGAGCAAGTTCGTAAAACTATAGATGAATACAAAAAGAATTATAAATCTGGCAAAAAATCAACTATTGGTCAATCTTTAGTTGCCCTGGCATATTATGGTGGATATAAAGACTTTCTTAAGACCCAAGCTGGCGATTTACCTATAGCGGGAAATCTTAAAGTAAATGATCCTAGAGATTATCATGATTATATTGAAAATTTCATAAAATTTGTAAATAATTCAGAGTTTGGCGAGATACAAATGGTAGGCAGGAGTAGATACGATGAAGGAGTTACTTCAACTTCCAAAGTTTTCCGCCAAGATGCCCTAAATAGAGAGTTAAGCCGGGAGGTGGGGGGTGCTTTTGGCAACTCAGAAAAAAAGGATTCTAATGCGGTGGAAATAAAAATATCGTCTCTAAATACAATCCTTGAGGGCGTTGCGGGTTGCGGAAAGACATTCTATCAGAATTCACTTTTTGCCCCTAAAGGCGTCAACTATAGACTTGGGTTCAATTTTAATTGTAGCGAAACTGTCGTATTTCATCCGTCTACTTCTTATGAAGATTTTGTGTCTGGTTTACGCCCCCAGAAAAACGGTAGCTTTATTGGGAAATCCGGTGTCTTTATTGAACTCTGCAACCGAGCTGCGGCTGACCAAAAAAACAACTATCTGCTGTTTATTGATGAAATTAACCGCGCTAACACTGCCAAAGTTTTTGGCGACTTACTTATGGTTATTGAAGAATCTAAGCGAACACCTAAAGAACTACTAAGTAAATACGGTCGAGCTGTGCTTACTCGTCAGGAAGCAAAGGAACTGGAAGGCACTCATCATGAGGGCAAGGAAATAGAACATACTACTGTTCGCATACAGACTGCAGTCGATGATATCCACGGTATCACTGAAATGCCCGCAGAGCCCCTAGAATATCTAGCGGTACCTGACAACCTTTACATAGTGGGAACCATGAACTCTACTGACCGGTCTGTTGGAACCATTGACCTAGCCCTACGCCGACGTTTTACCTGGCAGACTATGGAGCCTCTCACAGCCGAAGAGCTTAGGAAGGAATCTAAGATCGAAAACCGAAGCGACCTAGAAGAACTGGAAGAAGTTCTCACATGGTTTGACTCAGCTAACGATGAGCTGATGACTAAAGTCGGCCCAGATGCTCGGCTGGGTCACTCCTACTTCTTCCAGCAAAATAAATCAGCTCAGCAAATCGCCCATGACCTTCTCAAACAACTGGCTGAAATCGCGTATATTTTCCACCTCGAAGATCTAATGGCGGAGGAGCCTTTCAATCAACCCATTTTGGGGTTGCATCTTAAGAATGTGGGAGAAGGGCTAGGCCAAAAGGTAATTGTGGAGCAGATTTCTGCGAATAGCCGGGAGGAAACAAGCGGTGAGTCTAAAATAGAGCTAACTGCCCCCGAAGAATCTCCTAAAAACTCGGCAGAAAGCTAGTCTGATGAATCCCCAGACTGAGGAGCTACCTCAGCCTGAAACTGCACGGTGGTTTCAGGTTAGTAGCAGAGGCAACGGCGTGGGACTCACCGTCTTGCGAGTTCCTATTCCACAAAGAGCTGAAGAATACAGAACTATAGTCTTCCATATTTTGCCTAAGCTCTGGCGTCCCAACGAGACGAAGACCTATACCCTGAACCTCCAAGATATTGAGGTCAACGAAGACTCTCACTTCGTATTGTATGAGCAAGATATCATCCATGTGCAAGCCCCCTGCCTTGTGACCCTATTGACCACCCTGGTCGAAGAATCTCCTACGGAGCTTGCGGAATCGAGTGAGTCTGAGCGCTCTGCCCTAGCTGATGACGATGAGTCAAGGCTTTCACCTCTCTGGTACATAACCTCAGCACCAAAACGTGGTACAGACGGACCACTCAAACCTGGAAGCAAGCAAGACATAAGCGCGCCAGAAGCTCTCTGGGCCATGCTTGATGCCTACCAAGTCAAAATCGAGCCGATTCCCACCTCAAAGGATTTCGGATCTGCTGGCACAGCTATGTTTGCTTCAAGCAAGTTTATGAAGCGGTTTGTTTACATGCGGTTCGTCGAAGAAGCTATGTTAGCCTTGCGCGACCGCCGACCCCAGTACGTGCTGCACACAGATGAGATTACAACCGTCAAAGGGAGAATGATCCCAGAGGGGCTTATCAGACGCCAGATAACGGGATCTCCAAAAATTGAGTGTGAATTTGATGAACTAACCACAGATAACCATATCTGGCAGGTTATTAGGACCGCCACAGAGCTTTGCGTTCCTGACTTAAAAACTCACCATGTTGCGGGTAAAAAGACCAGTTATGCCAAGGCTCTGCTCATTGCTGCCCAGCTCAGGGACGTTACCGTTGCTTCAAGACATGCCTTGCTATCCCAAGCTACCCATTACAAGGTTTCCCGTCAGGAATCTTTCGCAGTACGAAAAAGCTATGAGCTTGCCCGTGCGATACTGAAAGAAAAGTTCAACGCAACCGTTAATAGCCAAATTGCTCCTGGAGTCGTTGCAAATCTCAAATACTCTATGAACGGTCTCTGGGAACAGCTTGTTCTAGAGCAGTTTAACAACGTGGACAACACAAAGGCAAAAAGTCAGAAAGAGACCGATCCAGTACATATATTCTATGGCCGTGAAAGCAATACCTGGAGCAAGGCACTTGATGGCGGTAAACGCCCCGATGCGGTGGTTGACTACGAATCTGGCGGCGAAGTCTCTACTTTTTATGTGGATGCCAAGTACAAAAATAACGCCTTGGGCATCACAAAGGCCAGCATGGGGGACCAATACCAAATGGCGGCCTATGCGCTCCGTACTAAGCGGAATGTGTACTTGGCCTATCCTACCTGTGATACTGGGTTGATAAATCCTGAACCGAAGTACCAGTACATCCCGTATGCAGACAGCTTTACCGATGGGCAAGAACAGCCTAGTACTGAGCACTTCGTTCAAGTTGGTCAGTTCTATCTTCCTTTTCCCTCCCAAGAAGACGCGCAACAGAGGAACTTTGTTCTTAAAGCTGGTTCCCTGAATCCTCAGCTAGTACGGCAGCTAGCTAAAAATTCATCTGCCTAGTTCAGCGTGTCGCATAATTACTTCCCGCTCCGGGAAACCGGCGCGGGGCTTTTGCCTGCCCCGGTGCGTTTTGTGCCCGCACCATTGCGCTACCGGTAGAGTGTAAGAACAAGAACACCCCTCATCCCCAACCCCTCAAGGAGCCACCCATGCAGGTCCAGGTAGCCCGAATCGGCAAACCCCACGGCATTCGCGGCGAAGTCACCGTCCAGCTTTTCACCGATTCCCCCCAAGAACGCTTCGCCCCCGGCTCCGTCCTCGAGATCGAAAACCATAACCCTGCAACTCCTGCCGGTGCCCTGGCACCGGCAGGTAGCCTGACTGTCAAAAACTCCCGCTGGAACAAAAAAATCCTGGTCGTAGCCTTCCAAGAAATCACAAACCGCAACCAGGCCGAACTCCTACGCGACACCCGCCTCAGCTTCGACTCCACCACCGAAGCGGCAGAAGACGACAGCGAAGGCTACTACGAGCACCAACTCCTGGATCTGCCGGTCTACCTGGCCTCTGACATCAGCGAGGACGGCTACCTACCCCAAGAACCCATCGCCCTAGTCGTGGGCCTGCAGACCATGCCCACCCAGGACATCATGCTCCTTAAAAACACCGCGGACGGCTCTGAGGTCATGATTCCCTTCGTCGAGGAGCTTATTCCAGCTATTGATATTGAAGAGGGGTACGTCATAATCGACCCGCCCGCCGGCTTACTGGAACTCAACAGCAAGACCGAAGAGAGCGAAAACGAGCAGGACGCATAACCCATGCGCTTTGATGTCATTACTATCTTCCCCGAGTACCTTGCGCCCCTGGAACTTTCCCTGCTGGGCAAAGCCCAAGAGACCGGCAAAGTTGAGCTAAACCTCACCAACCTGCGCGACTACGCCACCGACCGGCACAAGACCGTGGACGACACCCCCTACGGCGGGGGAGCAGGCATGGTCATGAAACCCGAACCCTGGGGCCTGGCCCTGGACCAAGCCCTAGCTAACTCCCCGCTTGCTGGCGACTCCCAGCCGCTACTGATCGTTCCTTCCCCGGCCGGGCAGGTCCTCACCCAGCAACTGGCCTACCAGCTGGCCGAAGAAGAGCAACACATTGTCTTTGCGCCCGCCCGCTACGAGGGCATCGACGAGCGGGTACTCAACTGGGCCCAGCAAAGCTTTAGAGTCATGCCGGTATCCATTGGTGACTATGTTCTCTATGGGGGAGAGGTCGCGGTCATGGTCATGATTGAGGCTATTACCCGCCTGATACCCGGTGCTATGGGCAACCCCGAGTCCCTGGACGAAGAATCCCACACAGGCGGCTTGCTTGAATACCCGGTCTACACCAAACCGGCTACCTGGCGGGACCAGCAGGTTCCCTCTATTCTGCTATCTGGCAACCACGGGGCCATCGCCCGCTGGCGGCGCGATGAGCAGATTATCCGCACCTTTGAGCGACGCTACGACATGATAAAGGCCTACCCCCAAGAGGGCTGGGACAAGAAGGACCGTAAGCTCCTGCAAGAACTGCATGCCGCTAAGAAAGCCGCCGAGCAAGCGGCCCTTGCATAAGGAGCCCCAGAGCCAAGCAATTAAACTCACACAAGGTCAGCAATCTTTCCCGCCAGCATACTTGGCCAGAGCTAATTTCCTGTGAGATAATTATTTTTTGTGTTCATACTGGGCACGCCCCTGCCGCAGGGGGAAGAGCGACCGCTAACAGTATGAGCCACCCAAGCCCCCAGAGTGGGTGAGGGTGAAACAATCTACTCGTAGACAGCATCGGTCTGGCGCCCCGGCGTCCTCAGACACTGCCTACGATTTATCAGGAATATGTTTGACCTGCGGCAGAGATATTCACGGAGAAATTCAATGCAGACTCTTGACTTCATTGACAACAAGTCACTTCGCACCGACATCCCCGAGTTCGGCCCCGGCGACACCCTCAACGTACACGTCAACATCGTTGAAGGTAACCGCAGCCGTGTCCAGGTCTTCAAGGGCTTCGTTGTTGGTCGCCAGGGTGGCGGCATCCGCGAAACCTTCACCGTTCGTAAGGTTTCCTTCGGTGTTGGCGTAGAGCGTACCTTCCCCGTACACTCTCCCGTCATCGAAAAGATTGAGGTTGTTAGCCGCGGTGACGTCCGTCGCGCCAAGCTCTACTACATGCGTGACCGCCACGGTAAGGCTGCTCGTATCCGCGAGAAGCGCGAAGCCTAAACCGACTAGGTTTCACCTTTATCAATGGATAGCGGCCTCACCGCCGAATCCAGTGAGGCAAGGCGCCAACCCTTTTTACGGGGCTGGCGCCTTGTTGCTACTGCCTCGCTCCTTGCCTTGGCGGTGCTCCTGGTTATTCGGTCTTTCTTTTATGACGTGTACTACATTCCTTCTGCCTCCATGGAACCGACCTATGAGCCCGGGGACCGGCTGATTGTTTCCAAGCAGTCCGGCCATATCGAGCGCGGTAGCGTAGTCGTTTTTGAGGGCACCGGTTCTTTTTCCCCCTACCAATCCGGTAGTCCCTGGGTTCGGGATCCGCTGGGAACGGCTGGGCAGTGGCTAGGATTGGTGGGTTCAGATACGGTTTACATCAAGCGGGTGATTGGGGTGGGCGGTGACATCGTTGAATGTTGTGATTCAGAGGGCTACCTTTTGGTGAACGGCCAGCGGCTTGAGGAACCCTACCTACCCCAGGGGGAGAGTGCTAGTGATGTGTCCTTTAGCGTGCAGGTTCCAGAGGGCAGAATCTGGCTTATGGGAGATAACAGATCTAACTCAGCTGACTCACGGGCGCTTTTGGGGGCACCTGGAGGTGGCATGGTTAGGGTGGACAAGGTGATTGGGTCCCCCGTCTATACCGTCTGGCCTTTGAACAAAATAGGGCCAAGTAGCACCACACCTGACTAAGGTGACCAAGGGCCCCTACCCAAACCGGGCTGGGCCAAGGCCTCCACCGTCCTTGCAGAATCAGCAACTAAACTAAACCAGTAAAGACGTTTTCAGCAGAAGGGTGCATGCTCATGGAGCAGCAGAACTCAGCAAACATTGATGAGACTAGCGACAGCGAGACCGCAAAGGTGAAGAAACCTAAAGGCGGTAAACGCCGCCGCGAAAACAGCGCTCTCAAAGAGTACGCCCTGATTATTCTGTACGCGGTCCTCATCGCTTTCTTGCTCAAAACCTTTGTGGTACGAGGGTTCTTCATCCCCTCCAGCTCTATGGAGGACACTCTCCAGATCAACGACCGAGTCTTTGTGAATGTGGCCGGTGAACTGTTCGGTGAGGCTGAGCGCGGCGATATCGTGGTCTTCAAAGACGCCCAGGGGTGGATGCCTGCCTCTTCTAACTCAAACCCTGTGCGCGATGCCCTAGCCTTTGTGGGCGTGATGCCAGACAGCTCATCCAACTACCTTGTGAAACGCGTTATCGGTGTCGGTGGGGATCACGTTGTGGGTACCCCAGACGGGCGTATTTTTGTCAACGGTGTCAAGATTGACGAAACCTACCTCAAGCCCGGTGTCAAACCGACCGAGGTCGCCTTTGACGTCATTGTCCCCGAACGCTCCTACTTCGTCATGGGCGATAACCGTTCCAATTCGGCTGATTCCCGCTACCACATTGAGACCGGTACAGAGTTCATCAACGATGCTGAGGTGGTTGGTGAGGTATTCGTGGTAGCTTGGCCGCTGTCCAACTTTACTTTCATCAATGGTGCAGATGACGTCTTTTCGCAGGTCCCCGATAGCGAGTAGCCAGTTGGTAGGTACAACAAGGCCAGTTGCTGACCTTTCGGTAGAGTCCTCGCTGTTTGCGCGGGGCCTTACCCTGCTAGCCGGTATGGATGAGGTAGGCCGTGGACCGCTGGCTGGGCCGGTGACGGTGGGGGTAGCTGTCATTAAGGCCGGTGCCCAGCTGAAGGTTGAGGGACTGGTTGATTCCAAGGCGCTGAGCGAGAAAAAACGCTTGGCTATGCTCCCCGAGATTCAGCAGTGGGCTGTAACCGCTGTCGGTCATGCATCACCGGCGGAGATTGACGCCCTGGGCATTACCACAGCCTTGCGCTTAGCAGGTCAGCGAGCGCTTGCCCAGGTAGCTGCCGCTGGGGCTTACCCCGATGCTATCTTGTTGGATGGCAAACATAACTGGCTGGCAGACCCGCAGAATGACCTTTTTGCTGAGCTTGACCCAGTCCAGGCACTCTACACTGACCTTGTTGCAGAAGCTTGGAAAGCTGTTCCGGGTACCCAGAACGGTTGGTTCGGGCCGGTCCAGATGGAAGTTAAGGGAGACCTCCTGTGTGCCTCCATTGCTGCCGCCTCAGTGGTAGCCAAGGTCCAACGCGACGGGCTCATGGTAGAGCTTGACCGTACTTATCCGGGCTTTGGATGGGCCAAGAATAAGGGCTATGGTTCTACCACTCACCGGGCCAGGATTAAGGAGGCCGGCCCTACACCGGTCCACCGCCTGAGCTGGTCGCTCCCAGCAACAGCAGATCAGGTGAAAGCCGCATTGCTTGAACGAGAGAAGGAGGATCGATGAGCAGTAACGAAGATTTAGAGAGCTACGAATCAGGTGCCCAGCTTGCCCTCTACGAAGAGTACAAGAATGTCGCTGAGCTCTTTACCTACATAGTGGAAACCGACCGTCGTTTTTACCTGGCTAACCAGGTACAGGTAAGACCGCGAACCGCAGACGGAGCTATCTATTTTGAGGTTGAGCTTCAGGACGTGTGGGTCTGGGATGTCTTCCGTTCTTCCCGGTTTGTGAAGAATGTGAGGGTCTACTCTGTGCGTGATATCAACGTTGAGGAGCGGGCGGCTGCGGAGGAACTGGTTGTACCTCATTTGACTGATTTGGACCCCGATTTAGGGTAGTGCCTGTCTTGTTCTCATGGCCCCGGTGAGTGAGTTCCCACCGGGGCTTTGCCCTACCCGCGCTACCTACTGCTGGTGGGGTGATTGACTCTCGGGTGTGAGCACCCGAGAGGTCTGCGAGGAAATAGGCCGTCATTCTTTCACCTTTTGGTAGCTGGCTTACCTCTGTATTTGTGCATCTAGGGCGGTTTGAGTCATACACAGCGCTACTTGGGGCGAGGTAGTTGGGGTCTGCTAGTCCATGCTGAGGGTACCTGACCCTCACATGAGAAAGGCCTGGCTATGAGCTTGAGAACCCAGTCCAGTATCGCCAACCACACTAGGGTAGGGCGCTGGGGTGAAGACCTTGCGCTGCTTGTATTGGAACTTAATGGCTATAGCCTGGTGGAACGGAATTGGCGGCCACCGTCTGGCAACCTAGGGAGCTCACCGGTGGGGGAGATCGATTTGGTCATGGTTGATCCCGACATGGATCTGGTTTTTATTGAGGTTAAAACGCGGTCAGGGAGCGGATACGGCCACCCGCTAGAAGCCATTACCCGTGAGAAAGGGAACCGGCTCCGTCAGCTTGCTTATGCCTGGTGTTCGGAGCATACCGGTGATTACCGTTCCCTGCGTATTGATGCTGTTGCGGTGTGCGGCACAGCCGAGGACTTCACTTTTGAGCATGTTAAGGCGGTGCTGTAGCTGTGGCTTTTGCTCGGACGTTCTCAATAGCACTGGTCGGGGTAACAGGCCACCTGGTTGAGGTAGAGGCTGATGTGTCCGCTGCGCTTCCTGGCTTTGTACTGCTGGGTCTCCCCGATAATTCTTTGAATGAGGCTAAGGACAGGGTACGTTCTGCGGCTAAGAATTCCGGGCTTGCCCTGCCGCCGCAGAAGCTCACCGTCAATCTCACTCCGGCGACCCTGCCTAAGCGGGGATCTGCCTTTGACGTTGCCATGCTGGTAGCTGCCCTGCAAGCTGTAGGGGAGCTGAAGCCGTCTGGGCAGACTGTCTACCTGGGGGAGGTAGGTCTGGACGGGAGCCTGCGGGAGATACCCGGTATTTTGCCTGCGGTTAAGGCCGCTGTCGATGCGGGGTATCCCAAGGTTGTGGTTCCTGCCGGTAACCAGCAGGAGGCGGCGCTGGTTGCGGGGGCTGAGGTTTACGGCTACAGCTGCCTGGCCGATATCTTTGTGGAGCTGGGTGCTAAGAAGCCTGAAAGTCTCAAACGGCCTCAGCTGACCAGACCCGTGCGAGAGAATGAACAAGAAACCAAGGCTTTACCTCCTGACCTGGCAGATGTTGCTGGTCAAGCCGAAGGCCGGCTGGCACTAGAAATTGCTGCGGCGGGTGGGCACCATCTGCTCCTGAATGGGCCTCCTGGCTCAGGTAAAACCATGCTTGCTGAGCGGCTGACCGGTATTCTGCCGCCGCTGGGTCCCCAAGATGCTATGGAGGTAACGGCAATTCATTCGCTGTGCTCGGGTGGGGCGGCTCGGAGTTCGTTGATGACCCTTCCTCCCTTCGAAGCGCCCCACCACAGCGCCAGCGCTCCCGCAATTCTGGGTGGTGGTGCTGGCATTCCCCGCCCCGGCTGTGTCTCTAAGGCCCACCGCGGGGTCCTCTTCCTGGACGAGGCACCTGAGTTCAAGCGGACAGTTCTTGACTCGCTCCGCCAGCCGCTGGAGAGCGGGGAGATTGTCATCGACCGCGCTGCAGCTTCTGCTCGCTACCCGGCACGTTTTCAGCTGGTAATGGCGGCTAACCCCTGCCCCTGCGGTAACAACGTGGGGCGGGGGCTGGACTGCACCTGTACCAGCAGGGAACGGAGGGCATACTTCGGTAGGCTCTCTGGCCCCTTACTCGATCGTCTTGACGTGCGTATTACCGTCCCTAAGGTGACGGCCGCTGAACTGGCGGCCAGCGGCACTTATGAGAGTTCTGCAAGGGTTCGGGACAGAGTGACACAGGCACGGGCGGCTCAGGCTGAGCGGCTTGCTCCCTACGGGTTGAGCACCAATGCTGAGACGAACGGAAAGATTCTGCGCGGGCCGCTTAAGCTCTCTGCGGCTCTCACCGCGGAGCTATCCCGGTCCATTGACCGGGGGACGCTCACCGCTCGCGGTTATGATCGGGTACTCCGAACCGCCTGGACCCTGGCCGATCTTGACGGGAGCACTAGCCCCACCCAGGACCATCTGGACCTGGCCCTGTATTTTCGCAATCTTGGTATGGAAGGCGGCGCATCATGACTGAGCACCAGGACCTCGAAAATATCCGCCGCGCAAGAGCGGAAATCATGCGGATCAGCGACCCCGAAGATACAGCAACTGCCGCCCTGATCGCCCTCTGCGGGCCGCTCCTGACAGCCGATTTCTTGACCGGGCGCAGGGAGCTGACGGCCAGCTACCTGCAGGAAGAGCTGGCGCAAGCTGGCCGGGAGGACCCCCAGCTCTTTTCCTCGCTCCGTGGTCTTGTGCAAGCCCGTATGGAACGCTGGCAGGGCCGACGGGGTGGGATTAGGGTAGAGCAGGATATGACCTGGGCAAAGGCCTGCGGGGCCTGGCTCTGTGTGCCCGAAGACCCTGACTGGCCGGTGGCCCTCAATGACCTTGCCGAACGTATGCCCTTTGGGCTGTGGGGCAGAGGCGATAGAGCCTTGCTCAAGCATCTCAACCTTGCTACCAGCCAGGCCATCGTAGGCTCCAGGGATGTCAGCTCCTACGGTAACTCTGCAACCTCACACCTAACCGGTGACTCAGCCGCAGCGGGTAAGACCATCGTATCCGGGGGCGCATTTGGGGTTGACGCTCTAGCTCACCGGGTCGCCTTGAGCACCGGCGCGTCGGAACTTCCTACGGTTGCCCTCATGGCAGGTGGGCTGGACCGGCTCTACCCGCGTCAAAACGCCAGTCTGCTCGAAAACATCATCGACCGTGGACTGATTCTGGGGGAAGTCCCTCTGGGCCAGAACCCCACGCGTTACCGTTTTTTGCAAAGGAACCGGCTCATTGCGGCCCTTGCCTACTGCACCGTGGTCGTAGAAGCCCGCTGGCGCAGCGGAGCCCTCAACACCGCCCACCACGCTCTAGAGCTGGGCAGGCCGGTATACGCGGTACCCGGGCCTATCTTTTCCCCGAGCTCTGAGGGCTGCCACCGGCTGATCCGCGATGGGCTAGCCCAGCTCATCACCGATGCCACACACCTCGAAAGAGGTAGGTTGAATTTAGAAGCCCCTGAACAGGCAAGTCTGTTGAGCGAATCTGTCGATGCCCGGAAGGCGCTAATAGACAGCCTAACGGAGATCCAAGGCAGGGTCTGGGACGTGCTCCCGGTCAGTAGCTACCGCCCTGTGGACGCTATCGGTGCTGAAAGCGGAATCCCAGCCCGGTCTGTCATGCTAGCGCTGACCCAGATGGAACGGTTAGGGCTAGCTCAGAGTCAGGGAAATGGCTGGCGCAAAAAGTTTGAGCAAGGGCACAAGCACTTAGGGGCTAAAATGGGGTGAACCTATGGTCGTCATATCCAGGTAAGAAAAGAGGGGGAGTAGATGGGCCCAAGTTACGAGAGCCATCAGCTGCCCACCACCCTCAAAATCGGTGCAGCCGCTATCGACGAAGATCGAGAATACGTCAGGGCCCTTGAAGCCTATGAGCGCTACCTGACCTATGAATTGCACCGGTCACCCGAAACCATGAGGGCCTACCTGGCAGATCTCCGGGATTTTTTTGATTATGCCAGGAGGCACGGAACAACCCACCTCTCACATATCACCCTGGAATTGCTCCGTGGCTGGCTGGCAACCCACCACCAGAAGCAGGCGGCCAGATCGTCGATGGCACGCAGAACCTCAAGTATTCGCAGTTTCTTTCTCTGGGCAGAAGAGGAAGAACTGATAGCAACCAACCCGGCGCTTAAGCTCTCCACCCCCAAGAAAACCAGCTACCTTCCCACGGTGCTCTCAGCTCACCATATGGAAAGCCTGACCCAGACCCTGCACCGTGCGCTGGGGCTAGACCCGCTCAACCCCCGGCTCCTGCGCCTGAACGCGGCCGTGGAAGTCCTCTACGCAACAGGTATCCGCATCTCAGAGCTCACCGGGCTCGATCTAACCAGCATCGACCGGCAGGGCAGAACCCTGAGGGTCATCGGCAAAGGCAACAAAGAACGGGTAGTGCCGTTCGGTCCTCAGGCTATGAAAGCTCTCTCCCTCTGGGTTGCCCAGGGTAGGCCCCAGTGGCTACCGCAAGCTAGCACGGAGTACCCCCACACTCAACCAGAGCCTCAGTACGCGCTCTTCATAGGCCCCAAGGGCAAACGAGCAAATGCCCGGCAAATCAGAGCCGACCTAACCCGCTTGCTAGAAACCCTCGATAATACTGATGCCAGTGGTGCCCACATCTTCCGCCATACCGCCGCTACCCACATGGTCGACGGGGGCGCAGACATCAGAGCAGTCCAAGAGTTCCTTGGACACAGCTCCCTGGCAACCACCCAGGTCTATACCCACGTGTCCGTAGACCGGTTAGCGCAGGTCTATTCGCGTGCCCACCCCAGAGCCTAATAAGAGAACCCCACCATTCTTGCCTGCACCTTTTGCACCCTCGCTTTCTGATAGCCATCAGCCACGATATAGGATAGAAAAAGCATGTTTTCAGCAACAGAGACTCAAGGATTTTTTGAACGCCCCGCCCTCACCGGCGGGTTCGTGCTGTTACATGCCGTCCCCGCCGCCCTGACCAGCCATATCCGGTGGAGCATCGAAAACACCCTCAAAGCCTCCCTCAAGCTGAGCTGGGAAGCCCAACCTGCCCGCCCCGGTTACCAGCGCACCGAACTTACCTGGACCGGCCCAGCAGGCACAGCCGCCCAGCTGGCTTCAGCCCTCCGCCAACTTTCAGATACCCACTTTGAGATCACCGAACGGCCCACCGCCACCAGTAGCGCCTTACGCATCATGCATACGCCCTCACTGGGCCTCTGTACACAGCCCGTTGACGCGCAGGGCAACTTTACCGTGACTGAAGACAGAATCCGCTACGCCTTTGAGCAAGCCGCCGGTGACTATAAGGCCCTCTACGACCAGTTTGCGCTCGCACTGGGCCAAGCCTGGGACGACGAGCTTGAGCCACTTCGTTATAGCAAGAAGACCATCAATATCGCTCATATTAGGAGCGAAGGCTAAAAACCATCTGACTTTTCTCACACACAGATGTCAGTATGCAGGTAAGAGCGTTTTGAAGATGCACAGGGGCGGTCTTCCCCTAGTTGAGAAGACCGCCCCTGGTTATTGAACCCTAGGGTTTAGTTAGTTTTCAACGCTGCGGAAAGCGGCTACGGCGTTGTGGCCGCCAAAGCCGAAGGAGTTGGAAAGAGCAACGATCTCGCCTGCAGGTAGGTTACGTGCTTCGGTAACGATATCGAGCTCAACCTGGGGATCCTTGTTCTGCAGATTGATGGTGCAGGGGGCTTTGCGGTGATGAAGAGCAAGGACGGTCAGCACTGCCTCAAGGGCGCCAGCACCACCGAGCAGGTGCCCGGTCATGGATTTGGTGGCAGAAACAGCGACCTGATCGGTGTGATCGCCAAGGACTTCGCGTAGAGCCAGGGACTCGGGAATATCGCCCACGGGGGTGGAGGTCGCGTGTGCGTTGACGTGAACAACCTGTTCGGGGCTGATGCCGCCGTCGGTTAGCGCTTCCTGGAGAGCACGGCTAGCACCGAGAGCTGCGGGGTCGGGCGCGGTGATGTGGTAGGCATCGGCTGACACACCGGTACCGGCAAGTTCAGCGTAGATACGGGCACCGCGAGCCAGCGCGTGCTCTTCAGATTCCAGGATCAGGGCGGCGCCGCCTTCACCCATGACAAAGCCGTCACGGTCGGTATCGTAGGGGCGTGAAGCGCCCTGGGGGTCGTCGTTGCGAGTAGACAGGGCCTGCATCTTGGCAAAGGCGCCAATGGTCATGGGGTGGATAGCGGCTTCTGAACCACCAGCGATCACAACATCAGCCTTACCCGAACGAATCAGCATGAGGCCGATTTCAAGTGCTTCGGTCGATGAGGCACAAGCAGATACCACGGTCTGTGCTGAGCCGCGAGCCTTGAGGTTCATAGAAACTGCGGCGGCGTTAGAGTTGGGCATCAGCATGGGCACGGTCATGGGGAGCATACGGCGGGGCCCCTTTTCGCGCAGGGTGTCCCAGGCATCAAGGAGGGTCCATACGCCGCCGATACCGGTGCCGAAGGCAACCGCGGTCCGCAGCGGGTCGCACTCCTCAGCTGCTTCAGCGTCGGGGCCACTGAAGCCTGCATCCTGCCAGGCTTCACGGGCCGCGACCAGAGCGAGCTGGCCTGAGGGGTCAAGGCGCTTGGCTTCGACCTTGGTCAGACGGCCCGAATCAACAGCGGAAACTGCGACTCGACCAGCAATAGAAACGGGGAGCTCGTACTTTTCAACCCAGTCTTCTTCAATGGTGCTGATACCAGAAACACCGGCAAGGGCCTTCTCCCAGGTCGTTGGGACGTCCCCACCAATGGGGGTAGTAGCACCGAGACCGGTCACCACAACTTTACGAGTCATGTTTGAATCCTTTGAAGACGAACTAAGGGTGAAAATAATAAAAAGGAGGTTGGGCGCGGCATAAAACCGGGCCCAACCTAACGACGCTTTTTAGGCGTTGGCAATGAAGTTGACGGCATCGCCTACGGTCTTGAGGTTCTTAACCTCTTCGTCGGGGATGGTGACGCTGAACTTCTCTTCAGCGTTGACAACGATGGTCATCATTGAGATGGAGTCGATATCCAGGTCATCGGTGAAGGACTTATCCATCTGGACGTCCTCTACCTCAACGCCGGTTTCTTCGTTGACGATCTCTGCAAGACCTGCAAGGATTTCGTTCTGATCTGCCATGATGGCTCCTTTTGAGAGATGACGGCCCTATAGGCCGCTTTTGACTTTACGCACCAAGCCTTAGGGCAAGGGTGGTGGCTGGCCACGGGAGTCCCGCTTAAGCCTCAACAATGAGTGTAGCTTCTAGCCCGCGCAAAGAGACGGTGTGACGCCACTAAAATTTTGAAATAAATCTAACATTTTTCAAAATATTGCGGCAGCCTGAGCGCCGTTTTTGGCGGTACCCTGCCGATAGGAGCTAGGGAAGGACGACGACCTGGGCTGCGAAGGCTAGGCCCGCGCCGAAACCGATTTGTAGGGCAAAGGTGCCGGACAGTTGGGGGTTCTCTTGCAGAAGCTGGTGGGCGGCAAGGGGAACCGACGCGGCGGAAGTGTTCCCGGCGCATTCAATATCGCGGGCAACCTCAACAGTCTCAGGTAGTTTGAGGGTCTTGACCATCTGATCGATGATGCGCATGTTGGCTTGGTGGGTGATGAGCGCACCCAAATCACCTGCGGTAATACCTGCGGCCTCCAGTGCCTTTTGAGCAACCTTGGCCATTTCCCAGACGGCCCAGCGGAAGACAGCCTGGCCGTCCTGACGCAGGGTGGGCCAAATCTTTTCGCCCTCCTGCACGGGGTTGGCTATAAAATCGCGGTTGCGGATATCGAGCATGGAGTGGGTCATACCCACTGCACCCCAACGCTCACCGTCGCTACCCCAGATAGTGGGGCCGATACCGGGAGTATCCGATGCTCCTACCACTGCGGCACCAGCACCATCACCGAGCAGGAAGGAGATGGATCGTTCGGTGTTATCGATGAAGTCTGAGAGCTTCTCAACACCGATGACCAGTACTTTATTCGCTAGGCCAGAGCGTACTAGCGCATCAGCCTGGGCAATACCGTAGCAGAAGCCTGCGCAGGCGGCTGAGATGTCGTAGGCCGGCGCTTTTGACCCAACAGCATCGGCCACGATAGTAGCCAAGGAAGGAGTGGCGTAGGGGTGGGAGATGGTGGAGATGATGACAGCATCCAGCTCTTCCCCGGCAAGGCCTGAGGTTTCTAGCGCGTCCTGAGCGGCACCAATAGCTAGGTCGGCAACCGAAATCTTTTCTGAGGCACGGTGGCGGGTCTTGATGCCGGTGCGCTGAACAATCCATTCATCGGATGAGTTGATCGGCCCGGCTATATCGTCGTTGGTGACCAGGAGGTCGGGGCGGGCGGCACCGTACCCCAGAATACGGGAGTATCGGTTGGTCTCAACCTGCTGGAGAGTAGGCATGGGAGATCCTTTCGGGTGGGCTATGCGCTGAGCGCTTCTGTAAGTTCTTCAAGGTCGGCGGGGGTGTTTACCGCAGTGCTGGGGGTTCCGCGCATGGCTCGTTTAGCCAGGCCTATCAAGGTACCAGCGGGAGAGACTTCAACGATGCGGCTTACCTGGTGGTTACCGAGAGTCTGCATGCAGAGGTCCCAGCGGACGGGTCGGGTGACCTGGGCGACCAAAGAGTCCAGGGTCTCCTGGCCACCTGCAAGAGCCTGACCGTCATAGTTAGAAAGAAGCTCAAACTGGGGCTGGGCGGGGCTGAGAGTCGCGGCAAAATCAGCCAGGGGTTCCTGGGCAGATGCCATGTAAGAAGTATGGAAAGCGCCGGCCACCCTGAGGGGAATCACCCGGGCCTTGGCCGGGGGGTTCTGAGCAAAGGTCGCAATGTTATCAAGGGAGCCAGCGGCAACAATCTGGCCGCCGCCGTTAGAGTTTGCTGCTGTCAGCCCAGCTGCTTCAATAGCTGCCCGGACGTCCGCTTCGGCGCCGCCTAGAACAGCGGCCATGCCGGTGGGAGTAGCAGCTGACGCGGCGGCCATACCGGTAGCTCGAACCTTGATAAAGCGCATGGCTTCTTCGTCGGTGAGTACACCGGCTAGGGTACAGGCCGAAATCTCACCCACGGAGTGCCCGGCCAGAATGAGGTCCTGACCCTTCAGCGCTGTGAGAGCCAGCCTACCGGTCACAAGGCCAGCGGCAACGATAAGGGGCTGGGCAATGGCGGTGTCTTTGATAGTTTCTTCGTCAGCTTCGGTGCCGTAGTGCACCAGATCTAGGTCTGCTGCCGCTGAGAGCTGCTCTAAGTGGTCGCGAACTCCCTCCAGCTCTAGCCACTGGGATAGGAAGCCGGGTTTTTGAGAGCCCTGACCGGGGCACACCAGTGCAATCACGCGATTTACCGCCTCAGTTCTTGAAGGAGACCGGATCTTTGAAGATTACCGGTACATAATTTCAAATAACTATCCTACTCCCCAAAGCTTGGTCAGGCCCCATCTCGACCTGCATCTTCTCAAAAGCCAATAAAGTTCACACAGCCACTTACACCCTATGCAGATAAAAGGCAAGCCCCCGAGTTCCCTCGGGGGCTTGCCTGGGCCTAGGCAGTCAGAGCTATTGCCCTACTGCTTAGGCATCACCACCTGCGGTACCTGAGGTACCGGCGTTGATGTTGTTCAGATCGTACTGGGCGAATGCCTTGGCGGGCGCATCGGCGGGTACTTCGCCTCGCTTTGCCAGCATCTGCAGGGTACGGACGACAATGGACTCGGCGTCAATCTTGAAGAAGCGACGTGCGCCTGCGCGGGTGTCGGAGAAGCCGAAGCCGTCAGTACCCAGGGTTGCGAATTCGTTGGGAACGAACTGGCGGATACCGTCCATGAGGTCGGTCTGGTAGTCAGACACGGCCACGATGGGGCCGGTTGCACCCTCAAGCTGCTTGGCAACAAAGGGAGTGCGTGGGCTGGCGGTGGGATCCTGAAGGATTTCACGCTCAGCTTCCAGGCCGTCGCGGCGCAGGTTGGTCCAGGAGGTAACTGACCAGACATCGGCGGAAACGCCCCAGTCATCGGCCAGAATCTGCTGTGCCTTCTCTGCCCAGGGAACGGCTACACCCGAAGCGAGAATCTGGGCACGGGGCCCGTCGTTCTTTGCCTCATGTAGACGGTAGATACCGCCAAGCAGGCCGTCAACATCGAGGTTCTCAGGTTCAGCGGGGTGCTGAATGGGCTCGTTGTAGACGGTGATGTAGTACATGACGTTGTGGTCTTCGTCCCCAGTGCCGTACATGTGCTCGATACCGCGCTTGACGATGTGGCCAATTTCGTAGCCGAAGGCGGGATCGTAGTGGATGACGGCGGGGTTGGTACCGGCCAGAATCGGCGAGTGGCCGTCAGCGTGCTGCAGACCTTCACCGGTCAGGGTGGTGCGGCCTGCGGTTGCACCCATAATGAAACCGCGGCTGAGCTGGTCACCGGCTGCCCAGAAGGCATCGCCGGTGCGCTGGAAGCCGAACATCGAGTAGAAGATGTAGACGGGAATCATGGGTTCGCCGTGGGTGTCGTAGGAGGTGCCGACAGCGGTGAAAGCGGCGGTGCCACCTGCTTCGTTGATACCTACGTGAATGATCTTACCCTCGGGTGATTCCTTGTAGGCCAGCATCAGTTCACGGTCAACAGCCAGGTAGTTTTGGCCGTTGGGGTTGTAAATCTTAGCGGTGGGGAAGTAGGAGTCCATGCCGAAGGTTCGTGCCTCATCGGGGATGATGGGGACGATGCGGTGGCCGAAGTCCTTCTCACGCATGAGGTCCTTGAGCAGGCGCACAAAGGTCATGGTGGTAGCGGCCATCTGCTTACCGGTGCCCTTGAAAGCACCCTTGTAGGCCTTCTCGGAGGGCAGGGTAATCTCGGGCTGGACATTCTTACGAGCGGGGATGAAGCCACCTAGTTCCTCACGGCGGGCCATGAGGTACTTGTACTCTTCGGAGTCCTTACCGGGGTGGTAGTAAGGCGGGTTGTAGAGGTCCTTCTCCAGCTCTTCGTCAGAGATGGGGATACGCAGATGATCACGGAACTGCTTGAGGTCCTCCATGGATAGCTTCTTCATCTGGTGGGTAGCATTGCGAGCTTCGAAGCTAGCACCCAGACCGTAGCCCTTAACGGACTGCGCCAGAATGACAGTTGGCTGGCCCTTGTGTTCCATGGCGGCCTTGAAGGCGGCGTAGACCTTCTGGTAGTCGTGGGCTCCGCGCTTCATGGCCCAGATCTCGTCGTCGGTCATATCCGCAACCAGTTCCTTGGTCTCGGGAGTCTGGCCGAAGAAGTGCTCACGAATGAAGCCACCGGACTCTGCCTTGTAGGTCTGGTAGTCACCGTCCAGGGTTTCGTTCATGATGCGAACAAGCTCACCGGACTTGTCCTTTTCGAGGAGGGCATCCCACTCACGGCCCCAGAGAACCTTGATGACGTTCCAGCCGGCACCGCGGAAGAAAGCTTCGAGTTCCTGAACGATCTTGCCGTTACCGCGAACGGGGCCGTCCAGTCGCTGCAGGTTGCAGTTAACGACGAAAGTCAGATTGTCCAGCTTGTCATTAGCGGCAAGCTGGAGAGCGCCACGCGACTCGGGCTCATCCATTTCGCCATCACCCAAGAAAGCCCAGACATGCTGCTGGGAGGTGTCCTTGATACCGCGGTTATTCAGGTACTTATTGAACTGTGCCTGGTGGATTGCATTGAGGGGGCCAAGACCCATGGATACGGTGGGGAACTGCCAGAAGTCGGGCAGGTTCCGGGGGTGCGGGTAGGAGGGTAGGTGGGTGCCCTGCTTGGTCTTTTCCTGGCGGAAACCATCGAGTTGCTCTTCGGTGATACGGCCTTCGAGGAAGGCACGAGCGTAGTTACCGGGTGAGGAGTGGCCCTGGAAGAAGATCTGGTCGCCGCCACCGGGGTGGTTACGTCCGCGGAAGAAGTGGTTGAAGCCTACCTCGTAGAGGGTTGCAACACCGGCATACGAGGAGATATGCCCGCCCACGCCGATGGTAGCTTTCTGGGCACGCTGAACCATGACGGCTGCGTTCCAGCGGAGGAATGCGCGGTAGCGACGTTCGATCTGCTCGTCACCGGGGTATTCAGGCTCCTGGTCTACAGGAATGGTGTTGACGTAGTCAGTGGTGGTCACCATGGGGACGGTGATTGACTTCTGGCCTGCCCGCTGCATGAGTGAGCGAACAATGAACTGCGCACGCTCGGTGCCGTGCGCTTCTACAAGGTCATCAAACGATTCGAGCCATTCGCTGGTCTCTTCGGGGTCGATGTCAGTGAAGCTATTGGTCAGTGCACTGAGAACGTGATCGTTCGTATCTGAGGGTCCCACTAGCCAACCTCTCTTTGTTGTAGGGGTCTGTGTCACCGCGGGGCAACTGTGCTGCCGATGGTGAACCTTTTGTCTTGTCTCATGTGCCAAGAGTTTTAGTCGCAGAGACAACTTCTCTTCTATGTTGTCACAAATTATCCCCTTTTAGGTCACGGTGACGTTGGTTTACCGGTGTGAAATAGCCGTCACTTAAGGTGGCTTGGGTTCAGCGCAAAATTTACCGGCAGTTTTTGGTCGTGTTCTGTTGATTTGATGGGCTGAAAAGTGTTCAGTAGGTACTGATAGCAGGGTTGTATAGCTTTGAGGGCCGTTCCACGATGCGGGCCTGGGAGCTAAGGACCCTAACGGTTTGATTTTGGAGGACGCACGTGAGTGCCACTGGTGCTGCACAAAAACTGACACTAGAAATGTTGGGCCTGCCCGAAGACGGCTTGGTTCAAGAGTTCGGTTATGACGACGACGTTGACTTTGATCTTCGAGACTCTCTTGAAGATTTGTTGGGTTCTGAGTTGCTGGATGAGGACGACCAGGAAATTGTCGACGGTGTTCTTCTGTGGTGGCGCTCTGATGATGGCGACCTGGTTGACGGGCTGATGGATGTGCTTGCCTCTATTGATGATGGGGGTGTGATTTGGTTGCTGACACCTAAATCCGGTCGTCAAGGTTATGTTTCTCCGGCAGATGTGTTGCATGCGGCTCCCTTGGCAGGGCTTAAAGTGACCACCACTGAGTCCTTGGCTCAGGAATGGACTGCTACCCGTCTGATTTCCCACCAGGGCAAGTAAAGTGTGAGTATCGAAGGGCCTCTAGTAAGGGGCCCTTCGGCTTTTTTGGGAGCGCTTGGAAAATTTTTTGAAATTTTTTTACCCTGAATATATCCCCATGTCAGGGCAATATAATGCGGGGTTTTTGGGTAAAAATGACCTAAAAATGGTCGGGTGAACCCCTTTTCGATTTGCACAGCCCTTTAGGACTGCGTAGAGTATTACCTGTCGCCGCGAGAGATAAGGCGGAAGACATATGGGTCTTTAGCTCAGCTGGTAGAGCGCCACGTTTACACCGTGGATGTCATCGGTTCGATCCCGGTAGGACCCACCAAGAAGCCCCGCACCCTGTGCGGGGTTTTTCTTTTATTAAGATTTATCAGGGGCTAAAAGCTCACTAACCTGATGAGCCGCCCTGACACCTCGTGTCCCTAGGTGACGGAAGAAAGCCATGAATCGTAACTTTAAACCCAGAAACTTTACAGCAGTCTTTCTGTCAGCCACCTGGTTGGCAATTTCCCTCTTCTTCATAGGGCAAGGCACTCTCGTAACCCTCTGGTCAATCTTCGCTGTAGTTGCCCTAGTAATTGGCGCTGCTGCCGTCTGGGTCCTCTTTAAGGACACCTATAACAGCTAGCTGATTAGAGGCTGGGGGAGTGCGCCCGTTCCCTCCCAATATGTGAAAGTTTTATTTGTCTCAGTCGGCCTGTAAATACAAAAGACAGTAACCGGCGTAGTCTTTAAGACATGACTAAAAATAAGACTGCACAGAAGGCGCAGATTGGCGTAACCGGCCTGGCTGTTATGGGCGCTAACCTGGCCCGAAACCTAGCCCGCAACGGCTACACCGTTGCCCTCCACAACCGCTCTGTTGAAAAAACCGATGCCCTCCTTGAAGCCCACGGTTCAGAAGGTGACTTTATCCGCACCGAGACGCTCCAGGAACTGGTTGACTCCCTGGAGTCGCCCCGCCAGATTCTGATCATGGTCAAGGCCGGCGGTCCCGTTGATTCCGTCATTGACCAGCTGGTACCCCTTCTCGATGAAGGCGACGTCATTATCGACGGCGGTAACTCCCACTTCCCCGACACCATCCGCCGCGAACGCGCACTGGCTGAAAAGGGACTGCACTTTGTCGGTATCGGCGTCTCAGGTGGCGAAGAGGGCGCCCTGAAGGGTCCCTCCATCATGCCCGGCGGCTCCGCCAAGGCCTACGAATCCCTCGGCCCCCTGCTCGAAAAGATTTCCGCCAAGGCACCCAACGGCGACCCCTGTTGCGCATGGATTTCCACCGACGGCGCCGGTCACTTCGTCAAAATGGTTCACAACGGCATCGAATACGCAGACATGCAGGTTATCGGCGAAGCCTACGACCTGCTCCGCACCGTTGCCGGAGTAGAGCCCGCCGAGCAGGCCGAAATCTTTAAGCGTTGGAACACCACGGACCTGAACTCCTACCTCATCGAAATCACCGCTGAGGTTCTGGCCCAGGTCGACGCCAAGACCGGCAAGCCTCTCGTTGATGTCATCACAGACCAAGCAGGCCAGAAAGGTACCGGTCTTTGGACTGTTCAGGCCGCACTCGACCTCGGCTCACCCGTCTCAGGCATCGCTGAGTCAGTCTTCGCCCGTGCGCTGTCTTCATCAAATCCCGCCGCTCGCACCCAGGCACAGGCAGAATTGCCCGCAGGCCTGATTGCGGCCACCGCGGTAGCCGCTGGCGATGAGGAATTTATCGAGGACGTCCGTAAGGCACTCTTCGCCTCCAAGCTCGTCTCCTACGCCCAGGGCCTCGACATGCTGACCAAGGCAAGTAAGGAATACGGCTGGGATCTCAAGCTCGATGTTATCGCCGGTCTCTGGCGCGCAGGCTGCATCATCCGCGCTGAACTGCTCGGTGTCATTATGGACGCCTATAAGGACCAAACCCCTGCCAACATGCTGCTGGCTCCCGGCTTCAAGAAGCTGCTGGAAGACCTGGTTCCCTCATGGCGCCGCGTTGTGGCCAAGGCTACTGCAGAGGGAGTTCCCGTCCCCGTGTTTGCATCCTCATTGAGCTACTACGACGGCCTACGCCGCAAGCGCCTGCCCGCTGCCCTGATTCAGGGTCAGCGTGACTTCTTCGGGGCCCACACCTACGGTCGCGTTGATGCTGAGGGCATGTGGCACACCGAGTGGAGTGGTGACCGTAGCGAGATTAACGCCGAGGACTCCCACACCCACTAGGGTTTGCGCTTGGCAGGTTTCATGCGCTTCTGTGCCGGCCAAGATCCCAAAAGGCCAGCCACGCATCAGCTGGCCAGGCAGGTCAGTGGGTGAGCTTGACCGGTACTAAATATCAAGAAGCCCTACTCCTTTACCGGGGTAGGGCTTCTTTCTTAGTATTTAGATCCACATGGTGGGGTCTACATACTCCACCGCATCAACCAGGGGCTTCTTAGCGTCGGGGGTTCGGGGTCGTGAGCGCGCCGGAATGCCGGTAATAATCGAATCAGCCGGGTGGTCATGCACAACCACCGAGTTACCGCCGATTGCTGAGTCAGGGCCAATCAGTACCGGCCCTAGAACCTTAGCACCGGCGCCCACCGTCACTCGGTCACCAATGGTGGGGTGGCGTTTACCCTTCTCCAAGGAACGGCCGCCCAGGGTCACACCGTGGTATAGCATGACATCGTCACCGATTTCCGTAGTCTCACCAATCACCACGCCCATACCGTGATCTATAAAGAACCTACGGCCAATAGTTGCGCCCGGGTGAATCTCAACCCCGGTCAAAAACCGTGCCAACTGGCTAAGCGTACGCGCCAAACTCTTGGTCGATTCACCTTGCCATAGCTTATGGGCAAGTCGGTGAGCCCAAATAGCGTGCATCCCCGAATAGTTAATGAGGATTTCCAGGTGGCCGCGGGCTGCGGGGTCATGGGTACGCACTGTCTCAAGATCTTCTCTCAGTCTTGACCAGAAACTCATAGGCCTTCCCTTCCTGTGACTCGCATGCCACTTTCATGTTGAACTCTTTAACGCTCAGGTAGCCCAGCATATTCCGGTAGGCCCCAAAAAATAACTGGGATCGACTCTCTGCTACCTGGAGGGCCCGGCGTAATGCACAAAAAAGAGGTGCCCCCTAACCGTAGCAAAGGGGCACCTGGTAGCCGTGCAAAAAGTCTCGTCTTAGCCGCGAATATCCTCGTAGAGCAGAGTTGAAATGTAGCGTTCACCAAAGTCAGGAACAACAGCTACAATCAGCTTGCCAGAATTTTCGCTCTTCTTCGCCTCTTCAAGAGCAGCCCAAACAGCCGCACCGGAGGAGATACCACCTAGGATACCTTCCTTGGTGCCCAGCTCCCGTGCAGTGCTGACAGCATCTTCGATAGTCGCATCAGCAACTGCATCGTAGATCTCACGGTCGAGGGTATCGGGAACAAAGTTAGCGCCCAAGCCCTGAATCTTATGGGGGCCAGCCTTACCCCCAGTCAGTAGCGGAGAATCCTTAGGCTCAACAGCAACAACCTTGACCTTAGGGTTCTGCTCCTTGAGGAACTTGCCAGCACCTGAGACGGTGCCGCCGGTACCCACACCGGCAACAAAGATATCAACCTTACCCTCGGTAGCTTCCCAGATCTCGGGGCCGGTGGTCTTATAGTGAATCTCCGGGTTAGCCTCGTTGGAGAACTGCGAGGCAAGAATAGCATTCTCTGTGGAAGCCACAATCTCCTTTGCCTTCTCCACCGCACCGCGCATACCCTCTGAGCCGGGGGTCAGGACAATTTTGGCACCGTAGGCACGCAACATGACACGACGCTCGTTGCTCATGGTCTCGGGCATGGTCAGAATCACCTTGTAACCGCGTGCGGCACCGACCATAGCCAGAGCGATACCGGTGTTACCCGATGTACCTTCGACAATGGTGCCACCGGGCTTGAGTACACCCGCCTTTTCGGCGGCATCAATAATAGCTACGCCGATACGATCCTTGACCGAGTTAGCGGGGTTATAGAATTCCAGCTTGACGGCCACATTCCCAGGCAGGTCAGCATCGAGACGGTTCAGACGCACAATCGGGGTGCGGCCTACGACCTCGGTGATGTTCTTGTAAAGCTGAGTCATGAGGCAAGCCTTTCAAATAAGTCAATGAATTCGCTCCCTAGTCTACGAGAGCACAGGCAAGAGCTTTACCCTTTAAGAAACCTAGCGTAACTTTTCCTTGCCGCAGCAAGTTTTGGGTTAATCACTGCCATGCAGTAGCCCTGGTAAGGGTTGAGCGCATAGTAATTCTGGTGGTAGTCCTCAGCCTCGTAGAAAGTTTCTAGCGGCTGGACAAGGGTCACGATGGGGGAGTCCCACAGGTTCTGGGCTCGACGAACAGCATCTTGAAAAAGGTTCTTCTCCTCTTCAGAGGCATAGAAGAGAGCGGAACGGTACTGGCTGCCTGCATCGGCCCCCTGACGGTCCCAACTGGTGGGATCGTGCGAGGCAAAGAAAATATCGAGAACGGTTTCCTCCGGGATTACCGTCTCATCAAACTCTACCTTGACCACCTCCACATGTCCGGTTAGCCCTGAGCAGACCTCCCGGTAGGTGGGATCAGGGGATGTGCCCCCGGTGTACCCGCAGATACTGGCGGTAATTCCCTTAAACTGGCGAAAAACGGCGTCAATGCACCAGAAGCACCCGCCGCCTACAACAAAACTTTTCATACTCTCCTCAACTGCTCACAATGCCCCTTTATTCCCGTGAGCTGAGCACCGTGGAAGAATAAGGGCTATGACTGAACTATTAACCCCGACCTTAGCTCATATTGTCGAAGCCTTTCACCAGATGTTCCCCCCTCAGCTTGCCGAGGGCTGGGACGCTGCAGGACTGGTCTTAGGCAGAGCTGATCGCCCCGTCGACCGTATAGGTTTTGCTGTTGATGCAACCGTAGCCACGGCACAGGAAGCCGCGCGGGAACAGGCAGGCCTGCTCATCACCCACCACCCACTCTTGCTGAAAGGAGCCTCTTTCCTCCCCGCTACAGACTACAAGGGCGAAATCGTTCATACTCTCATCGAAGCTGGCTGCGGTCTCTTGGGCGCTCATACCAACGTCGATTCAGCCCCTCACGGCACCAACGAAGCATTTATGGACTGCCTGGGGATTACTGACCGGCAGATACTAGCCGATGAAAAAAACGCATTGATCTCGGGAACCGAAAGAAGGGTAGGTATCGGTCGAGTCGGTAACCTACCCGAGCCCCTGACCCTGGCCCAACTGGCAGAAAAAATTGCAGTATTCCTCCCTGCCACAGCAGGTGGACTCCGTATCGCAGGGCACCCCGAAACCAGCGTGCAGAAGGTAGCTCTGTGCACCGGGGCCGGTGATTCGCTCTTTGCCCAGGCCCGTGACAGCGGGGCCGATGTCTACATCACCGCTGACCTGCGCCACCATCCCGCTTCAGAAGCCCGCGAACAGGCACTACTGAACGGCGGTAAACCCGCACTCATTGACTGCTCCCATTACGCCAGTGAATGGCTCTGGATGGAAGAAACCGCTCGGCTTCTGAGTGATGCCCTAGCCCAGCGCGGCTTCGCTATCAGCACCTACGTCTCAACCCTGAACACCGACCCCTGGGACTTCACCGTCAGCACCGGGCACACACCGGGTTCTGCCTCCACCGCCGGCTAGAACGCCCAGCAGCTAGAAAACATCCAAGGCCCCCAACTACAACCTGCTCACAGCCCCACCCAAGAGGGGCTGTGAGCCTGCCTTACCCTAGGGGTAGAAAGGCTAGTCCCTGACCAGCAAGGTGAGCGTCCCCGCCTTCTTTGAGGTAGGAGCAACAAGCTCCACCTCAAAGGCGCCGCTGAGAGCTTGAACAAGTTCTTCAGCTTGCTCAAGACCGGTAAGCCCCTGTTCCACCACATAGCGGCCCAGTAACCCCCGGTAATGCTTGGCCATGTGCGAAACCACCTTACGGGCCCCATCAGCCTGCACCCGCTCCACCCGCACCAGCAGGTGGCGCGACGGATGCGGCGACCATACCTTAGCGTAGGCCGCTGATCGCCCATCAAGAATAAGCTGATCGCCCGCAAATTCATCAAGAGCATCAGCCAGCTCACCCTTCCAGAACTTAGCGGTATCACCCATCTCACCCAACTTGGTCCCCATCGACAGCCGGTAAGCAGGAATAGCATCAACCAGGCGCACCGCACCCCACGCCGCTGAAATCACTAGCACCGATTCATCAGCCCGAGCCCGCCCCGCAGCAGATAGCGAACCGTACCCAAAAGCCTCAAACAGGACCCCGCTATAGACCTGAGCGGCAGCCATCGCAGGCTCAGACCACAAACGGGTATTGCGCTCCACTTCACCTCCTAGGGAAGCCCCAACCTTCAATATCTCCGGCGCCTCCTCCAAGGCACTGACACGAACCAGCTCATCAACAACAGCCTCACGAGCACCCGTCAAACACGGAAACGATAAATCACCCAGGCACACCGGCTCACCCACAGCAGCTGCAGACTTACCCTCAGACGATGGAAACAAAATCAACATACCCACCATTGTAGTAAAGTAGGAACCCGGAACGGGACGCCCAGGCAATCGCGAGGCAACACCTCGAGGAAAGTCCGGGCTCCACAGCACAGGGTGGTCGATAACATCGACTCAAGGCAACTTGCAGGACAGTGCCACAGAAAACAAACCGCCCCCACGGGGTAAGGGTGAAAAGGCGAGGTAAAAGCTCACCAGTACCGCAGGTGACTACGGTAGCTAGGTAAACCCCACCCGGAGCAAGGTCAAACAGAGCGCGCCAGTAACTAGTGCGGTGAAGCGCTCGGGTAGGCTGCTTGAGCCCGCCGGCAACGACGGGCCTAGATGGATGATTGCCACCCCAGAAATGGGGGACAGAACCCGGCTTATCGGGCGTCCCGTTCTCTCTTACTTACCTATCTACCTACTGGGCGGTGTAGCTAGACCCAACACCCTTGAAGGTCAGCCCCGAGCCAGTTGGTGCTCAGGGCACAGCTCCGTTTGCCGGGCAGAACCCGGGGTGCTAGGCCCGTCGCTACAGACCACACGACCCCTTAAGGCATAAGGACGCCGGTGCCCAGCACCAGCGTCCTACACTCAAACTGCCAAATTAGTGGCCGAAAGGGTCAGGGTCCACACCGGGAACCCACGAGTTACCCTCAACGGTCCAGCCCTCAGCCTTAACAACCTTCTTGTACTTCTTGCTGTACTTAGCGTTCAAACGATTTACATACAGTTTGCCATCCAAATGATCCGTCTCATGCTGCATCACGCGAGCAAACCATCCGGTCGCCTCAAACTTTAGGGGATTACCGTGGCCATCAAAACCAGAAACAGTTACCCACTCAGCACGCTTCAATGGGAAAGAATAACCGGGGAAAGATAGGCAACCCTCAACCTCTTCATCGGGGTCAGGGTCAGTGGTAGCAATCTTGCCCAGAGTTAGAACCGGGTTCACCACCACACCAAGGGGAGGCACACCATCCTCATTCTCAAACTTATAGGTAAAAAGCCGCAGACCCACACCCACCTGCGGGGCAGCAAGGCCCACACCGTTCGATAATTCCTGAGTCTCATACATATCATCAATGAGCTGACGCAAGTCATCATCAAACACGGTCACCGGAGCTGCCGGGCGGTGCAGAACAGGGTTACCGTGAACAACAATAGGTAAAACAGCCATCGGAACAACCTCTCGGAAAACTGGGTAAAGGAAAAGGGCCACTACGGACAAACCGTAGCGACCCTCTCACTCGGGGTGATCGACGGGGGTTGAACCCGCGACCTCCTGGACCACAACCAGGCGCTCTGCCAACTGAGCTACGACCACCATGTGTTCAAGCCAAACCGATTCAACAGCTTGTCTTGGCAACGGATACTAGCTTACATGCGTCCAGGGGAACCTGCAAATTTTCCTACCCCAAATTGAGGTGATGGTTCTCACTGTAGGGTTGTAAAATGACTGTCTCAGCCAAGAAAGCTCAGCCCACCGTACAAGAGCTAGGCCGGGTTGATCTCCTGGCGGCTTTCAGCCACAGACTCAGCTACCCGCTGGCAGGTCGTACTATCCGGTCCGGGAGCGGTTACAAAAACCGTACCGCGGTAGTAACGGAGCTCATCGATAGAGTCCTGAATATCGCCCAAAGCACGATGATTCCCTGTTTTAGCAGGAGCGTTATAGGTTGCCTTCTCAAACCAGCGGCGAGAAAGTTCCTTGATGGTAGATACATCAATCACACGGTAGTGCAGGTAGTCCACCAGGGCCGGCATATCGCGTACCAGGAAGGTCTTATCGGTACCCACCGAATTACCGCCTAAAACAGCCTTACCCGGTTCGGGCACCCAGGCCTTGACGTAGTCCAGAACCAGCTGTTCGGCCTCCGCCATGGTCATACCTCCATCAAGCTCATCGAGCAGACCCGACACGGTGTGCATATTCCGCACAAAATCGTCCATCTGCTCAAGGGCCCGGGGCTCAGGCTTAATGACAACATCAACACCGTCGCCCAAAATATTCAGGTCCCCGTCAGTCACCAAGGCTGCAACCTCAATCAGGGCATCATTCTCTAAGGAAAGGCCCGTCATCTCACAATCAATCCATACGATTCGTTCATTTGAAATAGACACACCTCCAATCTACCCCAAACCGTGTGCAGGCTGGCCCGAACTCGGGAAATATGGCCCACCAGCAGAAGCTGTACTCGCTCAAGGCGTGAGCCGGGTAAAATCAGGTGTAATCTTCAGCCCGCCTAGGATGACCATGAGCCCCAGAACAGCGCAAATCGACCCCGGTAACCGCCCTGTGCACCGCTATAACCCCAAGACAGCTAACTATGTGTCAGGTAGCCCACTACGTACCCTAATCGTTGGAACCATTGGTTCGCTCCTGGTCATGTTCGCCTCCTTTGGTGTGGGCTGGCTTGCCGATGCTTCACTTTTCCGACGCGTCGACTGGATTATTCCCCTGCGTTACACCGCTCCCGGTCTGGTAACCTGCATCGCCATGCTGGTGGTAGGTTCCATGATGCTGTGTCGAGAATGGCTCCGCATGGTTCAGAAGCTCATGGTCTGGGATTCGAGGGCAAAAAAATGGGCTACGGGTGCAGCGGTATGCTGGATCATTCCTCAACTTTTTGCTTTCCCGCTCTATAGCCGGGACGTTTTTTCTTACTTTGCCCAGGGGCGGGTGATGGCGTCAGGCCTCAACCCCTATGAGTATGGAGTCTCCTCGGTTAACAACTTCTTCCAATACGGGGCCGACCAGATGTGGTCTGAATCAGCACCGCCCTACGGACCCATATTCCTGGTGATTGAGAAATGGGTAGCCCAATGGTCGGGTAATTCAGTCGATACCGCCCTTTATCTCTTTAGGCTCCTTGCACTCATCGGCGTAGCCATGATTGCCTACTACGTTCCCAAGCTCGCTCAACTCCACGGTATCAACGGTATTCGCGCCAACTGGCTGGTGGTAGCAAACCCGCTCTTCATCGCAGCTTTTATTACCTCGTCACATAATGATGCGCTGATGACCGGACTGATCCTGGCCGGCGTTTACTACGCTGCTTCTAGACGCGATACCTTGGGTTGCCTTCTTGGCGTGACCCTGGTGACTGCTGCCGTTGCCGTCAAACCGATTGCCCTGGTAGCCCTACCCTTTATCGGGCTTTTCTGGGCAGGGCGTGGGGCAAGCTGGCCACGCCGCATCGTTTTCTGGGCACTCACCCTGGCAATTTCAATGGCCCAACTCGGTCTCATGGGCTGGGTAACAGGCCTTAACTTTGGCTGGGTTTCAGCCCTTTCCACTACCGGTGGGCAGTACATCTGGTTCACTCCCATCGGGTTCCTGGGACTACAAATTAACCAGATTATTGTGTCGATTACAGGTGATAATGCCCTGGCAAACGGTATTCGGGACACATTCTTCAACCTGGGCAAGCTCACTGGCGTGTTACTGGCAGTCCTGACTATGGTGTGCGGTAAAGACGAGAACCTGATTCGCAGGGCAGGCTTAGCCCTGGGCCTAGTTGTGGCTTTCTCACCGATGCTGCAATCCTGGTACCTGCTGTGGTTTATCCCACTCTTTGTTGTCTCTGGTGTACGAACTGACTGGCAACTTGACTTCTACTTCTTGACCACCATGTTCTTCGTTATCTATGCGGTTTCAGACCAGTTGGCTGTCTCGCCCTATCTGGATAATTTCGACCAAAACATGGGCCGTCTTATTGCCGTGGTCTTGAGTTTGGCTTACGCTTTCTGGCTGGTCTTCTTTGACCCAGCCACCCGTCGAGTCCTGCGAAGAGCCCAGCGCTCTTCCCTCTACGAGGTCAGTATCTAAGGAATAGGGGAGAGGCCCAAAAACTCGAACCGGAGAGTCCGCCCAAAGAAATAGCCCCTCACCAAGAGGTGAGGGGCTATTGTGCATAGCGCCCCAGGAGGGAGTCGAACCCCCGACCAAGAGATTAGAAGGCTCCTGCTCTATCCACTGAGCTACTGAGGCTAGCGCACTCAATATTAGCTCCTGGGCCAGAAAAAGTCACTTTGATGCGGTTCATCAGCACGTCTGATGTACCCAGCTACCTCTGCTAGGGAGCAAGTAATTACCGACCCAAGGCCTTTAAACCCTAGGGAGCTGAGATAGCTGGCAATCTCTTCTGGCGCCCATGAGGGATAGTTACCCATAACTATTCTGCTCCACACCAAACCTCAGGCTTCACAGGTATTCTTCCTTCCAGGTCTGCTGACTCACTCTATGCCTTACCCTGCCCAGCTCCTGCTGAGCTTGCCACCAGCCTAAAGAGAGAGCAACCCAAGAGGTAGAGGTGTGAACATCTCATATTCCTAAACTGTCTTATCTTCATCGAGTGCAGCTTTACTTACCTCTCATAGCCTGAATTTTCGTATCCACAGGCTTTATGCACTATTGCCTCCAGCAGGCCCTACCTGGCAGGTTGGGGCTACCAGAACAGAGCCGACTCAAGGAGGAATCATGAGCGATACCGTCACCGTTCGAGGCTTTATTGCCACAGCACCAACCCAGAAATTCCTGCCAGGTGGGCAGATACCCGTCACCAACTTCCGCATCGCTTCCACACCCCGCTGGTTCGATACCACATCGGGGAGCTGGAAAGAAGGCAATACCAACTGGTACACAGTCAATGCCTTTAGGGCGCTCGCCCATAACTCTGCCCGCAGCCTTCATGTGGGCCAGCCCGTCCTGGTCACCGGCCGCCTGCAGGTCAAACAGTTCGAAAGGGCAGATGGCTCGGCAGGTACCAGCATTGAGATTGATGCTAGCTCTATAGGGCATGACCTCAACTTTGGGCTGGCAAACTTTACCCGGGTAACCGACCGCAAGCCAGAGATAGACGATACCGACCGTAAGTTCAATGAGCAGGTGCAGGCCGACGACCAGACGGGCCTCACTGAGGCTAGAGCAAACGACGAGGCCAGTGTCAGCCTCACCAGCTAGAACACGCCGGCACTGAGGGCTCGAGAGCGGTAGCCCTCTCGGTCATGCTCTGAACAAGAGGGGAGGTACAAGACTCTCACCAAGTTTCTCAGGCGGTCGCCCGCTTGGGGCCAACCAACTTGACATAAACCGGTAGGCTTAAAGGCATGGCAGAATTTATCTACACCATGACCAAAGCCCGCAAAACTGTGGGCGATAAAGTCATCCTCAACGACGTTTCAATGTCGTTCTTCCCCGGTGCAAAAATCGGTATGGTCGGCCCCAACGGTGCCGGTAAGTCAACCATCCTGAAAATTATGGCGGGTCTTGACACCCCCTCCAACGGTGAAGCACGACTCTCCGATGGCTACACCGTGGGTATCCTTATGCAGGAGCCCCCGCTCAATGAAGAAAAAACCGTCCTGGGTAACGTCCAGGAAGGCGTGGGCGAAATCTACGAGAAGATTGTTCGTTACAACGAAATCTCAGAAGAAATGGCTAACCCCGATGCCGATTTCGACTCCCTCATGGAAGAAATGGGCAAACTCCAGGAAGCCATTGACGCCGCCAACGCCTGGGACATTGACTCCCAGCTTGAGCAGGCAATGGACGCTCTACGTTGCCCTCCCGGAGATTCGCCCGTAACCCACCTCTCCGGTGGTGAACGCCGCCGTGTAGCTCTCTGTAAGCTCCTGCTTCAGAAGCCCGACCTGCTCCTGCTCGATGAGCCCACCAACCACCTAGATGCCGAATCGGTGCTCTGGCTCGAACAGCACCTGCAGTCCTACGAGGGCGCTGTTATTGCCATTACCCACGACCGATACTTCCTCGATCATGTGGCTGAATGGATTGCCGAAGTAGACCGCGGCAACCTCTACCCCTACGAGGGTAACTACTCCACCTACCTGGACAAGAAGCGTGCTCGCCTTGAAGTTCAGGGTAAGAAGGACGCCAAGCTTGCTAAGCGCCTTGAAGATGAGCTGGATTGGGTTCGATCCAACGCTAAGGGCCGCCAGGCTAAGTCAAAGGCCCGTCTGGCTCGCTACGAGGAGATGGCAGCTGAGGCGGAGAAGACCCGTAAGCTTGACTTTGAGGAAATTCAGATTCCCCCGGGACCGCGCCTGGGCAACGTGGTTATTGAGGCCGAGAACCTGCAAAAGGGTTTTGACGGCCGTTCACTGATCAAGGGCCTCTCCTTCTCGCTACCCCGCAACGGTATCGTTGGCGTTATCGGCCCTAACGGTGTGGGTAAGTCAACCCTGTTCAAGACTATTGTCGGTCTCGAAGCCCTGGACGGTGGCACCCTCAAGGTGGGCGAGACCGTCAAGATTTCCTACGTTGACCAGAACCGTTCAAACATTGACCCCGAAAAGTCGCTGTGGGAGGTTGTCTCTGACGGCTTGGATTACATTCAGGTTGGCCAGGTTGAAATGCCTTCGCGCGCCTACGTTTCAGCCTTCGGCTTCAAGGGCCCTGACCAGCAGAAGAAGGCCGGTGTGCTTTCCGGTGGTGAGCGCAACCGTCTGAACCTGGCTCTGACCCTCAAGCAGGGGGGCAACCTCTTACTGCTCGATGAGCCTACCAACGACCTGGACGTTGAGACCCTGACCTCGCTGGAAAACGCTCTGCTAGAGTTTCCCGGCTGCGCCGTTGTGGTCTCCCACGACCGTTGGTTCCTAGATAGGGTTGCTACCCATATTTTGGCCTGGGAAGGCACCGATGAGCAGCCCGATAACTGGTACTGGTTTGAAGGCAACTTCGAGTCCTACGAGAAGAACAAGGTGGAGCGCCTGGGCCCCGATGCCGCTAAGCCTCACCGCCTTGTCCACCGTAAGCTGACCCGCTAAGGCTTACAATGACCGGCTCAACCTGTAAGTTCTTATCCCTGACGGTAGTTTGGCGCAGGTAGCTCCGGTCATGGCTGTAAAGAATCCCCCGCACCCCATGGGGTGCGGGGGATTCTTGCGTTTAGAGGGCTCTTAGGTCGTGCGGTATTCGGGTAGCCGAATGAGCGCTTCTTGGGCTACCGTTGCAATGTGCTTGCCATCACGGGTAAAAATTTTACCCAGCGATAATCCACGTGCGCCCTGAGAGCTGGGGCAGTCCTGAACCAGTAGAAGCCACTCATCCGCAGGAGCCTGCCGATGGAACCAGATGGTGTGATCTAAGGAAGCTACTTTCATGCCCGGTTCTAGCCATGATTTCTGGTGGCGGCGCAGAACCGGCTCAATCTGTGTGTAGTCAGAGGCATAAGCCATAGCCGCCTGATGAATGAGCGGGTCATCCGGTAGCCTCTCCTTAGTCTTGAACCAGACCATGTTCTGAGCCGATCCGCTCGTGTCCGGGTCAAGGTAGAGCGCTGGGCTGATATGGCGGATATCGAAGGGTCTGCCGTGCGCCACCTTGTGGGCGATGGGTAGGTTGATATGCCCCAATAGGTCGGCTGCTGTGGGGAGCGACTCGGGATCTGGCAGGTCGGTGGGTATCTCCGATGAGTGCTCCGGCCCCTTGGCTACTGTCTGGAAAGAGGCAATACAGGAGAAGATAGGTGCGCCGCCTTGGTAGGCCTGAACACGCCTGCTGGCGAAAGAGCGTGTGTCGTTAAGGTTTTCTACCCCGTAGGCGAGGCTGGCGTTGACATCACCAGGGCGCAGAAAATAGCCGTGGAGTGAGTGTACCTGTTTACCCTCTACGGTCCGTGCCGCAGCAACCAGGGCTTGGGCGAGAACCTGCCCGCCGAAGATGCGGGGTGACTCTTTAGTCAGGGTCCTTGCCTGAAAGACCTGCTCATGTGCAGAGGCACTAGCTACAGGTAGGTCAAGCATAGCAAGTAGCTTGCCTGTGGGGGTGAGCGTCTCTTGGTGTGTATCTAGACTCATGGTTCTACCTTCTCATAAGTGGGCTAATGTTATGAGGGATAAGATGAAGTGATTAATTCTGTATTGAAAGAGGCACCCCATGTCTAGCCAAGAATCTGCGCATACAAGACCGTATGTGCACCTGCCCGATGAATCCACAGCCCGCGACCTCACAACCTATCTGGTGCGGGCTAAGTCTCTGGACCCGAAGGCGGCCGTACGGTTGCAGGCTCGCGGGGATATTCTGGGGGTAACTGTGTGCGCCCTGGAACCTGAGCATCTTTTAGATACGACCCCTACGGTTCTTGGCCTGCGCGCTATCAAACTGGCTGAACCGGCTGATCTGGATATAACGGTTGAGGCTGCTGCCCTGCTAGACCGCCTGGCTCGTATTGAGCAGGAGGGCTTGCAACTGGCGCTTCCACCGGTTGCCGTGACTGCGGGCTGGGCTGGCCGGACACCACCAATCACCGGGTGGGAAAAATCTGGCTTCTACCTATCCGATGATGCACGTCAGACCGCTAAGGCCGGTATTGAGACAGTGGACGGAGCCTTGCCAGCTCACCCCGGCCATGCGGTGGTTTCAACAGTGCGTTCACGCATCTGGTCCTCACCCGTCCAAACACCAAATACTCAGGTGCCTCTGCCAGCAGGTGCTGCTTTCGCCCTTGAGGTGCTGGGCTTTTTGCATCCGCGAGCTACCGAGCCAATGCCGGTGTGGGTGAATGGGGATTGGGTCCGTATTTCTGCTCGTGCAGGGCATGTTTTGGTGCGGTCAAGCAAGCCGTAAAGGGGGCGAGAGAATGCTTCCAGGCGCTACTGAGCCCTGTTCTGCATAGCGTGAGCGGCACGCTCAAAGTAGCCCCACATCTCGGCATCATAGAGCGGGGCAAGCTCCAGAGTGTCCATGGCCTCCCGCATATACCGCAACCAGGTGTCCCGTTCATTAGGGCCAATATAGAAGGGGTTGTGTCGCATACGCAGACGGGGGTGGCCGCGTTCTTCCTGGTAGGTTTTGGGCCCTCCCCAGTACTGTTCCAGGAACATTCTGAGCCGTCTTTCGGCGGGGCCTAAATCAGCCTCGGGGTACATGGCTTTAAATTCCTCATCAGCTGCAACCCGCTCATAGAACTCCCGGCAGAGTTTTTCAAAAACTGGGTGCCCACCAACCTGGGAATAGAAAGAGCGGGGGTCAATATCGTCACCTTCTGGTTGGGGATTTTGACCTGCGCCGTCGGCTAGAGAGATGGGTTTGAAAGCGGGGTTGGGTAACTGATTCATGCCCTCTAGTTTACTCCCGTGCACTGGCTACGGTCTGACCACCGGCAGGGACGGGAGGTATAGAAGAGGCGGGGCCTTCACTCTCACTGAGCGAAAACCCCGCCTTTCTTGGCGCTGTAGCTTTAGGCCATATCGGCGGCCTGAACCTTGAGCGCGCGTGCTAGAGCGTCGCGGCCTTCGGCAACCTGGCGTTTGAGGGCTGCGGCGTCCTCAGGCAGTGTTTCCAGGTAGTCTTCGGCACGGTCAAGCACCTGCTGGGTGTAGACACGGGGGAAGAGCCCGGTAATAATCTGGGTGGAAACCTCGTGGGAGCGTTCACGCCAGACCTTCTCCACAGACTCAAAGTAGCGTTCGGTGTACTGGGCCGTGACCTGCGGGTTACCGCGGTAGAAGCCAAGAATAGCCGCGCGCTGGACGTTGTTGGAAAGTTCACCGGTTTCAACGACTGCTCGCCAGGTTTCTGCTTTTGCTTCTGCGGTGGGGATAGCGGCTCGTGCTGTGGCCGCTGATTGCTGGCCGGTAGCGGTGTTGTCGTCTGCCAGAGCAGCATCGATATCTGTCTTGCGTCTGCGGCCACCGGCTGACAGTGAAATGAGCAGGGCCCACCGTAGGTCAGTATCAATCTCAAGACCCTCAAGCTGGGTGTTCCCACTCATCAGGGCTTCGAGAGTGTCAAGCTGGCTGTCGGTGTGGGCAAGACGTGCAAAGGCCCCGACCAGCTGGAACTGCTTATCTGAACCGGCCTCAGCCTGCTGAGCAAGTTCCCACAGCCGGTCTGCAGCCTGCTGGCGTACAGACTCCGCGTGAGCGGGGTTGAGGTAAGCCCGCAGGGTAGTTTCCAGGTTGGTGAGCTGGGTACGGACAGCGGTGGAGTTAGTTTCTGCCCCGATGTTGTTGAGTACCAATTCGACGAACTGACGGGCAGGCATTTGGCCGTCGCGGGCGGTGTCCCAGAGGGAGCCCCAGACAACCCCGCGAGCAACTGAAGAATCAATAGCGCCCAGGTGGGTTACGGCGGTGGCGCGGGAACGCTCATCCAGGCGGATCTTGGCGTAGGCCAGGTCTTCATCATTGACCAGAATGAGATCGGGGCGGGCCAGCCCGACGGCCTCGGGTACCTCGGTCAGCTCGCCGTCAACGTCAATTTCTAGGCGGTGGGTGCGGGTGAGCGCACCATCTTTCATGCTGTAGAAGCCAAGGATGAGGCGGTGGGGGCGCAGGGTTTCGTAGCCCTCTGCAAAAGTCTGGCGCAGAGCCAGGCGGGCCAGAGTTCCGTCCTCTGCTTCTTCAACTTCGGTGCTGAGAGTATTGACCCCGGCAGTTTCTAACCAGAGCTTGCTCCAGGCCCGCAGGTCGCGCCCGGAGATTGCTTCAAGCTCGGTAAGTAGGTCATCGAGCACAGTGTTGCCGTAGGCGTGCTTCTCAAAGTAGACCTTGAGGGCGGCCATAAAGTTCTCCTGGCCCACCCAGGCAACAAGCTGGCGGAGCACAGAGGCGCCCTTAGCGTAGGTGATACCGTCAAAGTTCACCTGAACATCTTGCAGGTCGCGGATAGGTGCCACAATGGGGTGGGTCGAGGAGAGCTGGTCCTGGTTGTAAGCCCAGGTCTTTTCCGACGCGGAGAAAGTTGCCCAGGCTTCGGGGGCGAAACTGGTGTTTTCGGCCAAAGCCAAGGTAGACATGAACTCAGCGAAGGACTCATTGAGCCACAGGTCGTTCCACCACTTCATGGTAACCAGGTCACCAAACCACATGTGGGCCAGTTCGTGCAGGACGGTAATGGCCCGGCGCTCAATAATTGCCTCGGTGACCTTGGAACGGAAGATGTAGCTTTCAAGGAAGGTCACCGCCCCGGCATTCTCCATGGCACCGGCGTTGAACTCGGGCACAAAGAGCTGGTCATATTTTTCAAAGGGGTAGGGAGTCTTGAACTGTTCTTCAAAAAACTCAAAGCCCTGGCGGGTGATGTGGAAGATCTCGTCAGCGTCCAGGTATTCCATGAGTGATTTACGGGCGTAGCAACCCAGCTTAATCTCTCGGCCTTGGCTGTTGGTCAGTGATGAGGAAACACCCGCGTAGGGACCAGCAATAATGGCGGTGATGTAGGAGGAAATGCGGGGAGTGGGCTTGAAGTTCCACACCTTAATGTCTGCCTGCTCGTCAACAGATGTCTCGGGCTGGTTAGAGACAACAACCCAGTGGGCGGGCGCCTTGACCCTGAACTCGAACTCAGCTTTGAGGTCGGGCTGTTCAAAAACGGGGTAAACCCTGCGAGAATCCGGAACCTCAAACTGCGAGTAGAGGTAGACCTCACCATCTACCGGGTCAACAAAGCGGTGCAGGCCTTCACCAGTGTTGGTGTAGAGCATATCGGCCTCAATCACCAGTTCGTTCTTCTGGGCTAGTGAGGGCAAAGTAATCCGAAGGCCATCAGCGCAATCTACCGGCAGGTTTTCCCCGTTGAGAACAATACTGTGGACAGTATCGGTAATCGCGTCAATAAAGGTCTCTTGCCCGGGTACAGCGTCAAAACGGACAACAGTGCGTGAACCAAACACTCGCTCGCCCCGGGTGAGGTCAAGATCAATGGTGTAGGAATCTACACGCTGAATAAGAGATGCTCTCTGCTCAGCTTCGGCGCGGGTCAAATTCATTCCAGGCATGGGGTTCCTTATCGTGGTGGAAAGGGAAGAGCCGGATAGCTCCAGTACTAGAAGGGCGGTCTTTGCCCTGCCAACAGCCACGGGTAACCTGCTGCTGCAGGTTGGTCGTCACGCAGCACATACGCCTATAATTCTATGTGGTAGCCCGTGATTCACCTAACTATATAGTGTGGTTTACAGCTTCCCCCTGCCGCCAACGACCTAAGGAGACACCGTGCGCGTCCACATTGCTACTGACCATGCAGGCCTTGACCTGAGCCACTACCTCATCCAGGAACTCACCGCAGCTGGCTACGAGATGGTCGACCACGGCCCAGCAGAGTACGACGCCCTCGATGACTACCCCAGCTTCTGCATCAATGCTGCGCTTGCCGTTCGTGCTGACCGTGAGGCAGGGCTAGATTCCCTGGGGATTGTTCTGGGCGGCTCCGGTAACGGCGAGCAGATGGCAGCCAATAAGGTAGCGGGCATCAGGGCAGCGCTCGCCTGGAACCACGAAACCGCCGCCCTTGCGCGTGAACACAATAATGCCCAGGTTGTAGCTGTAGGTGGCCGTCAGCACAGCAAGGAAGAGGCCCTGGACATCATCAAGGTTTTCCTGAGCACCGAATGGACCAAGGAAGAACGTCACGCCCGCCGCATCGGTCAAATGGCAGAATACGAAACCACCGGGGCAATCAGCGGCAAACACATCGATACTTACTAGGATCACCCACCCCCGCGACCAAAACCCCAGAAGGAACCCATGCCAGAAGGCCACTCCATCCACCGGCTTGCACGCCAGCTCACCGACGTTTTTGCCAACCAGCAACTTGCCGTCAGTAGCCCCCAGGGACGTTTCACCGATGGAGCGGCGCTTCTGCATGGGCACCGGCTGATCCGGTCGTTTGCCCACGGTAAACACCTCTTTGCAGAGTTCTCCAACGACCTTTACCTGAACGTACACCTGGGTATCTACGGTGCATTTACCTTTGGCGGTGACGAGCGGTTCACGGGTGCCTCGTCGATTGGGGCACCGCGCAAGATTGGTGAGCAGGAGGATCACTCCCAAGAGCTCAGCGCCAAGCCGCCGGCACCGCGGCCAACCACTCGCGCTCGCCTGGTCTCTGAGCATGGGTGGGCCGACCTGGTCGGACCCACCATTTGCCGGGTTTTAACGGCTGACGAAGTGGCCCGCGTGCGTTCTCAGCTGGGGCCGGACCCTCTGAACCCGGATGCTGACCCGCAGGCCTTTTATGCTCGAGCGAGGAAGACCTCCCGACCTATCGGGGTTGCCCTGATGGACCAGAAAGTTATCTCTGGTATCGGCAACATTTTTAGGGCTGAATCTCTGTTCAGGTGCGGTATCGATCCTTTCCGCCCCGCAAAAGAATGTAGTAGCTCTGAACTTGAGGCTCTCTGGGGCGATAACAAGCACCTGCTTGAAATTGGTGTCAGGGTGGGCCGGATTATTACAACTGAGCCGGCTGACCGCCCTGGTGTTTCTGAATATGAGGCCTGGCCTGAGCACGCAAATTACGTCTATCACCACCAGGGGCAGGCCTGTTTACGGTGCGGGAGCACGATTGCATTGCAAGAAGTTGCTGGGCGAAAACTGTATTGGTGCCCCGGCTGTCAGCGTTGAGAAGATCCTCTAAACTCTTTGAGTTACAGGGTTTTGTGCTCTGTAGGCTCTGTCAGCTCATAATCTCGATAGGCGACCCTAATGTCCCTGGATTTATCGATTAGGTTGAAGAATCCTAAAGTCGGCATGTGGGCTGTTGAACGCGTAGGGTTGCTTCGCGGTTCTTTTGAGCTGGCTAAAAGAGCTCTTTTAGAGGGCGCTCAAGCAGGGATAGGCTTATGCTGTAGGAAAGTGCAGTAGAGGCTGGGGAGGGTAGCGTGAGCCTTAAGAGTTCTTTGTTGAGGCGAGCTCGACTACTGCTGGTTGATATTGAGGGCACCCTGCTTGATAGTGAAACCGCTACATCTCTAGGGTTTTACCGGGCCCTTCAGAGGTATGGTTTTCGGGGTGATTTTGCTGAGTCGCAAGCTTTGTACCGCGTCTGGTCAGATATTCAGCGGGAAGATTTTCAGCTGTATTTGGCAGGGGAGCAGGCCTTTGATCAGCACTACTACCAGCGGATAGCCAGCATGCTTAACCTCATGACGGGCACTGCCCATTCCCAAGAACGGGCAGAGGGCTTCTTGGGCTGTTTTGAGGCCCACCGTCGGCAGGCCTGGGTTGCTTTTGACGATGTTGAGGGCTTCATGCGTGGCCTCGACCTTTATAGTTCTCATCTTCAAGTAGTTGCCGTAACTAACGGGTCGCAGGCGGTTGAACAGGCCAAGCTGGATACTTTAGGCCTTTCAGATCTGCCGCTGCTAACATCACAACTCCTGGGTACCAGCAAGCCAAAAGAAGATTTTTTCCGTCTCATCTGCGCCGCTCTTGAAACCGACCCGGCTTTTGCTGTGCATGTGGGCAATAATTTTTTGGCAGATGTGCAAGCCCCGGTAGGAGCCGGCCTTGGAGCGGTTTGGGTTAACAGGAGCAGGCGTCACCAGCAGATTCCGCCCGGTATTGAGCGGGTTAGGGCGCTGACTGAACTTATCGATCACTACTAGAAACTTGAGACCGTAGAACACCCTCTGCAAATGGACGGCACAAAAAAGCGACCACCTGCCGGTGGTCGCTTTTCTTTGGAGCGGCTGACGGGAATCGAACCCGCGTATCAGGCTTGGGAAGCGTGCGCTCTACCATTGAGCTACAGCCGCAGGAGAGGGGATGACGGGAATCGAACCCGCGTAATCAGTTTGGAAGACTGAGGCTTTACCATTAAGCTACATCCCCGTGTGGGGTGGCGTCCTCGTGGACGATTTCTAGTAAACCCGGTTTGTGGTGGGCTTGTCAAATCGGCTAGGCTAGAAAAGTCGGCAACACGCCCTAGGCGTAATGCGGTCGCCAGTTAGATTTTACGATGGGTTCCCGCTAGACTAGGTGTTGCCTTCCGTGCAATACGGGGTGTGGCGTAGCTTGGCTAGCGCGCCTGCTTTGGGAGCAGGAGATCGCAGGTTCGAATCCTGTCACCCCGACGTGAAATAGATCGGCCCGCCGGAAACGGCGGGTTTTTCTATAGAACGATTAGTTTGCCGCACTCATATTTAGTTCCGGGTTGCGGTTCCCTCAAGATATCAGGAGATCAACGGACGTGAAGACTGCCGTCGAGAAGATCAACCCGACCCTCGCAAAAATCGAGGTCGAGGTTCCCTTCGCTGAGTTCAAGACCTACCTTGACCGCACCTACAAGTCACTGGCTAACCAGATTTCAGTTCCTGGTTTCCGCAAGGGCAAGACCCCTAAGGCTCTGATTGATCAGCGTGCTGGCTTCGACTTTGTTGTTGAGAACGCTCTGAATGAAGCGCTGAACAGCTACTACTCCCAGGCTCTGGCTGAGAACGAGCTCACACCCCTGGCTCAGCCCGAACTGGACATCATTGCAAAGCCCGAAGAGGGCAACCGTGAAGCGGACCTCAAGCTCCTTATAGAGGTTACCGTTCGCCCCGAAATTGAACTGCCTGACTACTCAGGCATCAAGGTTGAGGTTGCAAGCGTAGAAGTTACTGAAGAAGACGAGCAGAAGGCACTCGATGCCCTGCGTGGCCGTTTCGGTACCCTCAAGGCTGTTGAGCGCCCCGCCGCTGACCAGGACTTCCTGACCATTAACATCGCCGCTGAAATCGATGGCCAAGAAGTTGACGCTGCCAACGACCTGTCCTACCAGGTAGGCTCCGGCACCATGCTGGAGGGCTTGGACGAAGCTGTTCTTGGCCTGTCTGCTGGTGAAGATGCAACCTTCGTGACCAAGCTTGCCGGTGGCGAGCACGCTGGTGAAGAGGCAACCGTCAAGGTTTCTGTCACCGCTGTTAAGGAACGCGAACTGCCCGAGGCAGACGACGACTTCGCTCAGCTGGCCTCCGAATTCGATACCATTGCAGAGCTCAAGGAAGACCTGAAGAAGCAGGCCGCTGACTCCAAGGTTGCCGAGCAGGGCGCAGAAGCGCGTGATAAGGTTCTTGACTCGCTGGTTGAACTGGTAGAAGTTCCCGTTCCCGAGAAGGTTATTGAAGACCAGCTGGAGCAGCATTTCAAGACCCCCAGCCAGGAAGCTGACCACGACACCGAAGAGCACCGCGCTGAGGTTCGTGAGAACACCGAACGTGCCTTCAAGAACGAAATCATTCTCGACGCAATCGCCGAGAAGGAAGAAGTTTCTGTTGAGCAGTCCGAGCTGATCGACTACATCATCACCATGAGCCAGCAGTACGGTATGGACCCCAACCAGTTCGCTCAGATGCTTGACGGCTCAGGCCAGTCCGGCATGATCGTTGGCGAAGTTCGCCGCTCCAAGGCTCTGGCCGCTGTTCTGGCTAAGGCTGAGGTTGTTGACGCAGACGGTAAGGCTGTTGACCTCTCATCATTCCTTAACGACAATGATGGCCAGCAGTAAGTACTAGCCTGCACCGACCTTGGTGCTTTAGTACAAGGCCCCGCCCAGCTAAGGCTAGGTGGGGCCTTTTTTCTGTCTCCTTCCCTGGGCTGGGCAGTCTAAGAGACCGTTTGCCCTAACATGCCATCAGCGAACTGAGGCTCTTTTGTGCTCACGCCAGTGCCCAAAAGCGATAACCTGAATGTCAAGCAATTCTTTGGTGCCCGCAGTCTGCGGCCGCCGCCACCGACACAAGGAGCGGAATCAATGTCCTTCACCCTTCCTGAAGCACACCAGGCCCCCGCCATGGAAACACCCATGGGGAGCCAGGACGACTATATCTATAACCGTCTACTCAAAGAGCGCATTATCTGGCTGGGGTCAGAAGTACGCGATTCCAACGCCAACCGTATCTGCTCCCAGCTCCTTTTGCTCTCGGCTGAGGACCCCGAGGCCGATATCTACCTCTACATCAACTCACCGGGTGGTTCTGTAACCGCAGGTATGGCTATCTACGACACCATGCAGCTTATACCCAACGACGTTGTCACCGTTGTGACCGGCATGGCCGCCTCAATGGGGCAGTTCCTGCTCACAGCAGGTGCACCCGGCAAGCGCTACGCCACCCCTAATGCCCGTATCCTTATGCACCAGCCCTCCGGCGGTATCGGTGGTACCGCATCAGATATTCGCACCCAGGCCCAGCTCATTTTGGATATGAAGAGGCGACTGAGCGAAATCACCGCAGAGCGCACCGGCCAGACCGTAGAAACCATCCTGCGCGATAACGACCGTGATAACTGGTTCACCGCAGAAGAAGGCCTGGCTTACGGCTTCTTCGACAAGATTCTGGACAAAATTGGCCCGGCCACCAGCGCCACCGACAAGTAAACCGGCCACGCAAGACTTTCTAGGAGAAACCGAATGATTCACCTCCCCTCATCTACCGCCCCGGCCGGTATGCCCACCGACCGCTACGTGCTCCCCAACTTTGAAGAGCGTACCCCCTACGGCTACAAGCGCCAGGACCCCTACGCCAAGCTCTTTGAAGACCGCATCATTTTCTTGGGCGTTCAGGTCGATGATGCCTCAGCCGATGACATCATGGCCCAGCTCCTGGTTCTTGAGTCCCAGGATCCTGACCGTGACATCACTCTTTACATCAACTCACCCGGTGGCTCCTTCACCGCGATGACTGCAATCTACGACACCATGCAGTACATCCGCCCCGAGATTCAGACTGTCTGCCTGGGTCAGGCCGCATCAGCCGCCGCTGTCTTGCTGGCAGCCGGTACCCCCGGTAAGCGTCTTGCCCTGCCCAACGCCCGCGTACTGATTCACCAGCCTGCGCTGTCGGGTCAGCAGGGCGGCCAGGCATCAGACATTGAGATTCACGCCAACGAAGTAATGCGCATGCGTGAGTGGACTGCCCAGACTCTTGCTCTGCACGCCGGTAAGACCTTTGAAGAGGTCGATAAGTCGATTGAACGTGACAACATTCTGACCGCTAAAGCGGCACTGGAGTACGGCATCGTCGACCAGGTGCTTGAGTCACGCAAGGCCAATAAGCCGGCATTCAACACTGCTGAGAAGCACGACTAGATAGATACCCCAAACCGTTGGGTATTGGCGCCGCCTTTGGTTCTGCTCCACGAGAGTAGAGAGCCGATGGCGGCGTTTTATATGGATTATCGAGTCGGGGTGATATCTGTGAGAACACAGATGTCATTTTTTCGTCATCTTTCCTTAAACGTCACACAATTGGGCTGGCTAATTTTTCAGGGTAGATTATGTAGTGGAACCCAAAGAAAGGTAGGGGTATGGCTCGTCTAGGCGATAGCACCACTCTTCCCAAATGTTCATTTTGTGGCAAGAATCAGCGGCAGGTTCGTAAGCTGATTGCTGGCCCCAATATCTACATCTGCGATGAATGTATTGAGCTGTGCAACGAGATTCTTGAAGAGGAACTGACCGAGGTCAAGGGTCTAGGGTCTGCTGAAGAACTCCCCAACCCCCGTGAGATCTTTGACCACCTCCAGGAGTACGTCATTGGGCAGGAGGCCGCTAAGCGTGCCCTGTCTGTAGCGGTCTACAACCACTACAAGCGTATTCGGGCGCAAGAAAGCTCAGCTTTTGAGGCTAAGGAGCTTTTGGCTACTGACGGTGAAGACGTTGAGATTGCTAAGTCCAATATTCTGCTGGTTGGCCCGACAGGTTCCGGCAAGACTTACCTGGCCCAGACCCTGGCCAAAAAACTCAATGTGCCTTTTGCGGTTGCCGATGCGACCTCACTCACCGAGGCTGGTTATGTGGGCGAAGACGTTGAGAACATTCTGCTCAAGCTAATTCAGGCCGCCGATGGGGACATTCAAAAAGCCCAGCGCGGCATCATTTACATTGATGAAATCGATAAAATTTCCCGTAAGGCAGATAACCCTTCCATCACTCGAGACGTTTCGGGTGAGGGGGTGCAACAGGCACTCCTTAAAATCCTTGAGGGTACGGATGCATCGGTGCCTCCACAGGGCGGTCGTAAGCACCCTCAGCAGGAATTCCTCAAGATTAACACTTCCAATATCCTCTTTATCGTGGCCGGTGCTTTTGCCGGTATCGAAGAGATAGTAGGTGGGCGGGTAGGCCGCAAGGGTATTGGCTTTGGTGCCTCGATTGAGCAGGCCGCCAAGGAGAGCGATATCCTCACTAAGCTCATGCCCGAAGACCTACTGAAATTTGGTCTGATCCCTGAGTTCATTGGCCGCCTGCCAGTGCTTGCTACGTTGGGTAAGCTGACCGAGAGCGACCTCAAACGGATTCTGACCGAACCCAAGAACGCTCTGGTCAAGCAGTACAAACGTATGTTCGCCCTTGACGGTGTTGAACTGATTTTTGAGGACGGCGCCATTGCCGCCATTGCCCGCCAGGCTGTTGAACGCGACACCGGTGCTCGCGGTTTACGTTCCATCATGGAGTCTATTCTGCAACCGGTCATGTTCGATGTACCCAGCCGTAGTGACGTATCGGCGGTCATTATCGATGCCGATGTTGTCACCGGCGATAAAGACCCGATTCTCGTCATTGATAATTCGGTGGAAAAGAAGAGCGCTTAAGAAAAGCCCCGCTCCGGGAATAGTATCCCGGAACGGGGTGTTTTGCTGGTGACAGTATTTCGGTGCAAAAGCACAGCTTTCTCTGAAAGGAGCCCCTGTGGCTGAGAACAAAGTTGATTTTTGGTTTGACCCCACCTGCCCCTGGTGCTGGATGACCTCCCGTTGGATTAAAGAGGTCCAGGGCCTGCGCGATGTTGAGGTCACCTGGCATCCCTTCTCTCTGTCTGTTCTCAATGAGGGGCGTGACCTGCCTGCTGACTACCAGGCACACATGGAAACGGCCTGGGGCCCGGCCCGTGTGGTTACTGCCGTCGCTCAGAAGTACTCGCAGGCCGAGGTTGATGCGCTCTACACGGCCCTGGGGGAGGAGATCCACCACCAGCAGAACAAGGGCGGTGAACTCTACGCTGACGCCATTACTAAGGCTCTGGAAACTGTTGGCCTGCCCTCTGAACTTGCGCAGGCTGCTTTCACTGAAGAATACGATGAGTTTATGCGCGACTCAACCCGTGCGGGCCTCGAAGCCGCCGGTGGCGATGACATCGGTGTGCCGCTGATCAGCATTAACGGCGTGACCTTCTTTGGTCCGGTCATGAGCCCTGCCCCCACCGGTGAAGAAGCCGCTAAGGTCTTTGATGGGGCTGTAGCACTAGCCTCTTACCCCGGTTTCTTTGAAATTAAGCGACCCAGAACAGTGGGTCCCATCTTCGCAGCTAGAGCAGAGAACTAGAGTGAAGCCCCCGGAGGGTCCCTTGAAGGGAACCTGCTCCGGGGGCTTTGCTTATGCCTGCTAGCTACTTTTGTGCGCGAGCCTGGTTTTTGGCGGTGGCATTGTAGGTGTAGTTAACCGCTCCATCAGAAGTAAACTCCAGCATGGCAAAAACATGGCTTGCCATAATAATAAAGACGGCATAGAGGTTTCCGCCTTCGGCTGATCCAGCCGAGACCGAGAGCGCTGTACCTACGAATGAGAGACTCAGAAGTGCCAGGATTATTTTTCGTGATCGCTGGCTGCCACGAATTACTTGGATACAGAGGAAGACCTGAGTCACAGTAATGAGGATCAGCAACCCGCTAAGAGTCCACTGGGTTATAGTCATAGCATTAGAGATATGGGCTAGTTCATCCCCAGTTAGGCTATTCTCCAAACTCAAAAAATCGCCCCGAGAGATTTGCCAGAGGTTAATACCTAACTGGAACATCGCCAGAATGCCCACAAAGAGTGCAGCTACCCAGACACTGGGCGGTGCTTCTTGGACCAGTTCCCAGGCGGGCCGGTGGCCTCTGAGCTTTTCTGGGCTAAGGTCTGAGTTTTCTGCTGGTGAGGGCTGAAGCTGAGCAAGTTCCAAGATGGGGAGGTTACCGTCGGTGAGGATATCATCCCCACCACCGTTACGGGAGTGGTAGCCGGTAGAGAAATCCTTGATGACCTCAACCTGAGTCTGGGGGTTGCAGTAGGCGACAGTTTCTACTACATAATCTCGTTCCTTATCAGTGTCTGCATCAATCTTATGGGTGACTTGGAGTGTGAAAAGGGAAAGTCCGACGGCCCTGTCGAAGGTTGCGCCAGCTAGCCAATCAACTGAGGCACCGCCGGGCAGCTTCCACCCCTGAGGGGCCTTCCAGAAACGTACATGGTGTCGTTTTTGGGGCGACCCATCAACCTCTTGCTGGTAGGCGAAATCCTCTTTGCGGTTAAAGAGATAGAGAGGGGAAACCGGTGCAGTGGGGTAGGGAGTTCTCGTGAGAGTATTGCGAATAATACGCCAGGAGGATGCTAACGTGACAGGCTCTGCCTGATGCCAGCCTGCCTGGGTCATGGCGCGGTGGATATCTGCTTCTTCCCCTCTGATACCTATGTTAATAGGGTCTCCCAAAAGGCCGTCACCGGTCCGAGCACGACCGATAAAGTAGCTGGGCACATAAATATCGGTCATGATTCGGTGAAAACGCGGCAAGGTGAAATAAGCACAGATACCCCAGAAGACAATGATCAGGGGGATAGCCCACCAGGAATGGGTGCTGGCTTCTATGAGGGCTACAATGGCCAGCCAAATTGAGGCCAGACCAGCTCCAATGAAATAGAGCTTGTCCAGGGCACCCGAGAAAACCCGCCTATCTGCTTGAAATTGCAGGTAGCTTTTGATCTTTTCGGGCGAGGTATTGCCCCGGTATCGCGGGTAATTGGGATCAGAGTTCATAAGTCTATCAGTCCAGTCTAGTGTCAGGGTAGTAAAGGAGAGGCCTAGCCCGGGTGAATGAGCTAGGCCTCTCTCAGGGGGTAAGCCGTTTAGGGCAGGTAAGGAAGGCTAGGAAGCCCTCTCTTCTTCTGCCCTGAGCTTGACCTGGCTGATCTCTAGTTCGGCTTGAGCGTCTTGAACCTGCAGAGTGAGCTGGTGAGCATTTCCGGCTGCCTTCAGGTCTGCTAGGCCAGCCTTGAGGCGCTGGATAGACTGCTGAGAACCGGTAATTACTGCTGACTCAACTTCAGTACGCTGTTTGACCTGGGCCTGGCTCTTAGCCTTGCGTATCCCTCCCAGAGCGGCCGCCACGGTGGGCAGAATCTCTGCGTCAGCGGTTTTGGCAAGTTTCGCGTAACCGGCAGTGGTAGGCCAGGGTGCACGGTGCACCGAGCCTGCCCTCCACCAGGACCAAATCTCATCGGTCACGAAGGGTAGGAAGGGCGCAAACATACGGAGCAGAGCGTCCAAGGTGGTGGCAAGAGCCGACAGAACTGATGCCTGTTCAGCGTCTCCTGCCTTGCCGTAAGCGCGGTCCTTAATGAGCTCAACGAAGTCATCGGTGAAGTGCCAGAAGAAAGTCTCGGAAATCTGGAGGGCACGAGCGTACTCGTAATTCTCAAAGGCCGCAGTAGATTCCTCAACCAGGCTAGCTAGACGAGCCAGCAGGGAGCGATCCAGGTCGTTGGTGAGCAGGTTAGCTTGTGCTTGGGTGGTGATAACTGACTGAGCAGTTGCCCCCAGACCCAGCACGAACTTTGAAGCGTTCAGGAGTTTGATAGCCAGGCGGCGACCAATCTTCATCTGGGCTTCATCGTAGGCGGTGTCGGCACCCAGCTTGGCGCTGGCCGCCCAGTAACGGACCGCATCCGAACCGTACTTTTCCAGCACCTCATGGGGAACAACCACGTTGCCCTTGGACTTGGACATCTTCTTGCGGTCCGGGTCCAGAATCCAGCCTGACAGTGCGGTATCGGTCCAGGGAACAGAGTTCTCTAGTGAGTTTGAGCGAACCACGGTGGAGAAGAGCCAGGTACGGATAATGTCGTGGCCTTGGGGGCGCAAATCCATAGGGAAGGTGACCTCGTGCAGCTCCCGATCCACTGCCCAGCCGGTGGCAATCTGCGGGGTCAGTGACGAGGTAGCCCAGGTATCTAGAACATCGGGGTCAGCGATAAAGCCACCGGGTAGGCCACGCTGATCCTCGGTGTAACCGGGTGCAGGCTCTGAGGCGGGGTCTACCGGCAGCATCTCAGCGCTAGGAACAATCGGCTCATCGTAGTTGGGCTCACCATCGGCGTCCAGGGCGTACCAGATGGGGAAGGGCACACCGAAGAAGCGCTGGCGTGAAATGAGCCAGTCACCGTTGAGGCCCTCTACCCAGTTCTCGTAGCGGGAGCGCATAAAGGTGGGGTGCCAGGTAATCTGGCGGCCACGCTCAATAAGAGCTTCGCGGCGCTCGGCATCGCGGCCACCGTTGCGGATATACCACTGGCGTGAGGCCACGATTTCAAGGGGCTTGTCGCCCTTTTCGTAGAACTTGACCGGGTGGGTAATGGGCTTGGGGTCGCCGTCCATTTCGCCGGCTTCAATCAGCATCTCGACCACGGTCTTTTGCGCGGTAAAGACGGTTGCACCGGCCATACGGGCGTAGCGTTCACGGCCCTCGGGGCTGGTAATCCAGTCGGGGGTTTCTGAAGCGAAGCGGCCGTCGCGGCCAATGAGTGCGCGGGTATCAAGCTGGAGCTCACGCCACCAGGTGACGTCGGTGGTGTCGCCAAAGGTACAAATCATGGCGATACCGGCCCCCTTGTCGGGCTGAGCCAGAGGGTGCGCCTTAATCTCGACCTCAACGCCGAAGAGCGGGGAGGTGACCTTGGTCCCAAAGAGAGGCTGGTAGCGCTGGTCATCGGGATGGGCAACCAGAGCTACACAGGAAGGCAGCAGCTCGGGGCGGGTGGTCTCAATCCATACCTTCTCGCCGTTTTCGCGGTGGAAGGAGATGCGGTGGTAGGCACCGGGGCGTTCCTTATCTTCCAGCTCGGCCTGGGCAACCGCGGTGCGGAAGGTGACATCCCACATGGTGGGGGCCTCTGCCATGTAGGCATCGCCGCTGGCTAGATCGTTCAGGAAGGCAAGCTGGGAGACCTTGCGGGAGTGGGCATCGATGGTGCGGTAGGTGTGTGACCAGTCCACCGAAAGACCCAGAGTGGTGAAGAGTTCTTCAAAGACCTTTTCGTCTTCAACAGCAAGAATCTCGCAGAGTTCAATGAAGTTCTGGCGTGAGATACGCGGCCAGTCACGCTGGTTCTTGGCAGGCTTCTCGGGCGCGGTGAAGTTGGGGTCGTAGGGGATAGCGGGGTCGCACAGAACCCCGTAGTAGTTCTGAACACGGCGCTCAGTGGGCAGGCCGTTATCGTCCCAGCCCAGGGGGTAAAAGACGTTCTTGCCCTTCATGCGCTGGTAGCGGGCGATGACGTCGGTCTGGGTGTAGGAGAACATGTGCCCCACATGCAGGGAGCCAGAGGCTGTGGGAGGCGGGGTGTCAATGGAATAGACCTGCTCGCGGGTGGTGTCCCGGTTAAAAGCGTAGGTCTTGCGCTCGGCCCAGTTCTGTGTGAACTTCTTTTCGAGGCCTTCGAGGCCGGGCTTTGCGGGAACGGTAATGTCTACTGTGGGTTCTGCGGGCGTGTCTGTGCCCTGGTTGATGTCAGCCATGCTTTTCATTCTCTCAGCTTATGTGTTGAGATGCCAATAGCTCCTTGATCTGCTGTAGTGATAGTATTCATGCTGATAACTCATAGTTTATTTTATTTGAAAATTAAAAAATTTTAGCAGGTGTTTAAGATATGAGCTTAGTTGCTACGCCCCCTGAGAAGACGCTCGAGCACTGGACGAGCTCTTATTTGCGATATAGATATAAATCAAAGGTATCTTTGTGGTGGCCTAGCTTTGGTCAAGATATTGAGCTTGCAAGCCCCCGGAATCTACCAGGAAAATCTCTAAATCTAGAGATTAAAACTTCGTATATGGATTCTAGATTTTTTAAAATAAAAATTCGCTACTCTCAACTCATTAGTTATATTTCGTGGAATAGTCCAAGTTTTGAACCGTACTATGTTTTTCCTCTCCCGATCTGGCCGGGAAGAATTGAAGATTATGCAAGGGTGAATTTGAAAAATAAATCTGAATTTTCATATTCACGAAGTGGTTCTATGTGGTATCCCAATTGGGCTTGGGTAATTCACTCGAGATCTTTATATAATTATTTACAAAAGAACCAATCGCTGATTTCGCAGAAAGATGATGAGAAAACATTAGTTAAGGGGACCTGGAACTCAACTAAAAATAAGTATGATTTGCAGTGGTTGCCCTCTAGGGGGCCCAGAAATCGTCCAACTTTTCAACCGCCTAGTTCTTTGGTGAACCTAAGAGATTTTCTGGATAAGTTTGAACAGTGTGGCGGAGTGGGGTTTCCTCAGGCTGTACACCTTCCTCGTTTCAGCTTGCTTGAGGGGGTAAGTATTGAGGGTGTAAAAGAACAAATGATTAAATATGGAATTATTCTTCAAAACAATGACGGATATCCATATGCCAATAATGAAAATGTGGATTATATTGAAGATTGTGATACCTTTATTATTGGTGAAAAAAATAAGTTCTTTCCATGTCCTACTGAAGGGGTTTCTCTTGAGGTGCCCCCAGGGTCAAACCTTCAGAGGTTATTCGTGGATGCGAGAGCGTTTGTGAGTTGATGATATATCTATCCATTAATAGGAAGATTTCCTATAAGTGTGAATTTCATTAAAATTATTTATATAAAATCCTACCAAGATAATGTGACATGATGACTTCACGAAATCCTTTTAGCCCCGATGCTCAAGCAGGAAAAGTGGCGGTGGTGACCGGTGCCTCCTCGGGGATTGGGCGGGCAACAGCCCAGATCATGGCCGCTACCGGCTGGACTGTCTACGCCGTAGCCCGCCGCGCTGAACGGCTCCAAGAACTTGCCCGGCAGTGCGGTGTGCGCCCGGTGGTCCTAGATATTACTGACCGTGACGCGGTGGTTGAGCAAGCCGCACGGATTCTGGAAGAAACCGGGGGACAGCTCGATGCGCTGGTTAATATCTCCGGTGGCGCTCTGGGTGTGGATGCCGTAGCTGATGCTGACCCCGACGGCTGGTTATCCATGTTCAACCTCAATGTTGTGGGAACACTGAACATGGTCAAGGCCTTCCTACCCGCCTTGCGCGCTAACGGACAGGGCACCGTACTCAATCTGACCTCCACAGCGGCTGAAGCTGGTTACGAAGGTGGAGCAGGCTACAACGCCGCCAAGTTCGGGGAACGCGCGCTGACCGAAACCCTGCGTCTTGAAGAAGCAGAGAACAACGTGCGCGTGATTGAGATCCGCCCAGGAATGGTTCGCACCGAAGAATTCTCCCTCAACCGCCTGGGCTCGGGCGAAGCTGCCGCCAAGGTCTACGCCGGAGTAGAGAAACCGCTCCTAGCCGAAGACGTAGCCCAGACCGTCACCTTTGCGGTGAACATTCCCCACCACATCAACCTGGACCATATCACTCTGCGCCCGGTCGCCCAGGCCGCCCAGTATAAGGTCATTCGGACTGGGGCGTGAAACCTCCATGAATGTCAATGGGCGTTTGGTTTCTTCGGTTGAGCGTGACTTTACTCAACCTAAGCTGTGCGTTCATGAGTATTAGGGCGACAACCCGAAACTGTGCAGGAGTTACAGTATGACGAGTGTGGGCGTCTGGTTGGAACTGTGGGTGCTGATGGTACTGAGCAGGTTTTAGCCTACGATGCGGCTTCTCAACTTGTGAGCGTGACTGGCTCTGATGGTCTGGTTCGTGAGTTTGTGTATGACGGTTTGGGACGGCGTGTTCGGGAGACTGACCCCGACGGTTCGGTGCGTGAGTTTGCCTATGGGCCTGCTGGCTATCTGGAAGGCATCCGGGTTGGTACCGGCGCTGGGGAGTCGATAGCACATTCGATAGAGGTCGATGCTCTGGGTGAGATTGCTCAGATTGACGGTATTAATTTGTTCTGGGATTCTACCGCCTCGGTTCCCACGCTGGTCAGTGTTGCTGGTGAGTCTTAGGGGCTTGCACCTGCGACCGGTTGGCGTTTGACCCGTTCGACGGATGAGGTGGATCCTTTCGCTGTTCCCGGTGCTGGCCCCGATGCCTCTGGTGAGGGTGGGTTGCTTGCTGGTTTTGGTCTCAGCGCTGATGGTGTGCCTGTTGTTGCCGGTGTGGGGTTGATGGGGGGGGGCTCGTGGTTATGATCTGCTGACCGCTTCATTCTTGAGCGTTGACCCTTTGGCTCCTGTGGCTGGTGCTGCGTGGGGTTTTAATCCGTATTCTTTAGCGGGTAATAACCCGGTGAATCAGGTGGACCCGTGGGGTTTGCGGCCTGTTACTGACGCTGATTTTCAGGCCTATGCGCAAGCACAATCCCGTGGCCTGTTGGGGGCCGTTAAAGATTGGGCCAACGAACATGCTGATGCTATTGCTGCAGGCGCTGTTTTAAGCCTCGCCGCCCTTGTCGCCAGCGGGCCTATAGGTCTCATAGCACTTGGTGTTGCTGGCGGCGCTGCACTGAGCGGTGGTATTTCTATCCTCAACAATAAAAACCCAGATGGCACAGTTGACTGGAAAAAAGTAGGAATAGACACCCTGGTAGGTGGAGCCACTGGAGCTATAGGCGGAGCTGGTACCGCTGCCACAAAGTTAACGATGGCAGTTACAAAATCCGCTACCCGTTTCAAGGGCTCAGTGGCCGTGAACGCTGGTATTCACTTTACGAGTGGCTCAGTTGGTGGTGGTCTTATTTACTCCGTTAATTCAGCGGTGAAAGGTGAGAAATGGAAGTTGAGGGAGTTTATTGGCAACAGCGTAGGCGGAGGCTTCGGTGCAGCTGTGGGCGGGTTCTTTGGCCCAGGCTCAGGAACGCTAGCTAAAGCATCTCCTTACCTCAGGCAAAAAATTACTGAACTTGGAATGAACTTTTGCGGGTGGTGTTGGAGCCTAAGGTCTTACCGCCGGAATTTCAGGCGAAGAAACTAATATAAGAAAACTATTGGTTGCTGGAGGTACTTCTGCAGGTTTCTCACAAGTACCTGTTGCGAAAGCAACGAGAGCAAATACACTGAATCAGGCAAGCTGGACGTCTCCAAGTACACTTCGTGGCATGTTTAAAGGTACCCAGTCTTCTAGGATGTGGAGAGGCGCTTTACTGGGAGATTCAATTTCTGGAGATAATGATATATTGTTTGGAGACATATTAAAAGGTGAGTAAGAAATCTAAAAATTTATATTCGCTGTTTGCGGCACCTGTTTCACTGTTTGTGCTGTATTTATTTTTTATTGGTTTACAACATTTTTTTATATTGTTTATTGCGACTATAGCATTCGGTGTATTAGGTTATTTGATATTTCGCTTTTTGCCAAGAAGTATTGCTTACTGGCTATCTTTTGCTTTGTGGATATTCGTGTTTGCCTATGGTGTAGCGGGAGATGAAATATGGCATAAATCTATGGTTATGATTATCCCAGGTTTTTTTCCAGGTGTTCACATTGGTGCTAATCAACGAGAAAAAATTAAAATTATTGAGAGATAAAGTGTGTGACGATGGTTTTTGAAGATTCCTCGGGTCGGATGATTTCTGTAGAGCGAAAAGTGTATGAGAAGAAAGTCCTGTGGAAAAGGAATAAGACTTTTCATCGTGTCCGGTTGACGGTTGGCAAAGAATGGGCTGAATTTGAAACTTCCGAATTAACCAAGAATTTTTTTGAAGGGCAAGCGATTGCTGAGTCCTTTGATTCATCAAATGGGCCAGTTTTTATTGCGAATGTAGATTGGGCTCCCGAGTCTTCTTTGTTTGAAAAACAAGTAATGGGTGTTCCTAAGCGCTGGTGGGTAGTTTGTTTTATGAATCTTAGTGTTGAGCCTGTTCAGGCAGCTTTTTCTCCGGAAGATTTTGATAGCTTTTTGAAGCAGATTTCTGTTGAGCAGTAAGTAATATATAATAATTGCAACAGTGGTCGAGTAATAAATTGTAAAAGGTATCGGAAAATCGATTAATAGACTTGTATAATCTAAATCTCCATAAAATATTTTGGGCTACCACGGATTAACCTGATCTCGCCTGAATAACTGGAATGGGGCCACAGAGGATCAAGCCTTTATTCCTTTGCGGGCACTAACCCGGTGAATCAGGTGGAGCCTGAAGTGGTTTGGATGGTTTTATTGGCTTTTTGACCTACCGGCTATTGGTGTGCCTGTTGGTGGGGGTGTGAAGCTGTTGTTGCAGCGGGGGTTGTAGGGGCGGCTCTTACTTTTATAGGAGTGGATTGAACGCTCTAGTAGGCGGAGCTTCAGCTCTTTTGGGTGGAGGTGCTGCATTGGGTGTTGGCAAAATACTTGCAGGACGTGCTGCAAGTACGGCAGCTAGTCTAAGTGATGAATCAGCTATGTTATTCCAGAAGGCTACTAATTTTTATAAGACAGGACGACCTCGAAGCGACTTTAAGAGTTTGGTGTTGCAACGTGAAAGTGTAAGACGCTCTGAACAGGCAGCCATTTCTCAGGCTAATAATTGTGCAAGGTTGAGTACATTCCGTCAGATGCTTCCAGGGTAAGTCGTGGAAGGCGCTACAACCGGTGGCTTCAATAGCTTAGGTGGTTACTTTATCGATTCTAAGGGGGGCGAAAAGTACGACCTAAGTTGTGGATGGAGCACTGAGGACTTGGGCTTCTGGCACCATCTTTGGTGGCGTTACTCCCTCCTTGGGCAATTCTGCTAGAAAACTTGGAGAAAACAGCCTGAAAGCTGCTAATCCGATCGTAGATAAACTTTTTGCTTTAAATCCATTACCTTCTCTAGCTATAAATAATTCAAGTGTGCACAAGGTTGCAGGGTATACTTCAGACAGAATCATTGATTTCTCGACAGGTGCAGGAAACTATCTTATCGGATATGGAGGTGAATTCTCAGGTAAGGATATGGTTATTAAAGGTTTAGAGAATATGGCTGGGGGTGCATCTACCCACGCGGGGCAAGTTGGAGCCAACACTTCTATAGGGAGTGGTGGCGAAGGCTCACACTAATTATCAGAAAGTTACTATGAAAAAATATTCAACTAAAATATCTCAGTCTAATCATCCTGGAAGTAACCTTGAGGGAAAAGTTGGATTTAAAAACTATTTAGGATGTCTAGGGTTATTGGTATTTTTTAGTGTTTGTTTAACTCTAATGGTTGGTATTCCTTGGTATTTTATCGCGGGCAATATTGAATCCATGCAAGAAGAGAAGCGCTGTACTATTGAAGATGCTTATATTGATGGTTCAGGTGGGGGACTGAGAAGCGCCTCGACGTCATCGACGATTATGATTCGTACTGAAGAGTGTGGGGTTATTGGGTTCAAAGGTGATTTAGGAACAGGCTCTACTGAAGGGGCTGTGGATCTTTTAGACCTGCATCAGGGGGAAACCGTGATATTTTGGCTACACCCATATCAGCTGCCTCGTTGGACTGGTGCTGTGCTTGATGCTCAACGTATCGAGTTGCCTTCGGAAACGGGCTGAGCACTAGAGCGCGTGATGTTTAGGCAGCACAAACTGAGCGGCATGTATTTCCTGCTTGCGATGATGCCACGTTGTTTGTTGGTGTTTTCCTGTAGTTGCAAAAGGATGTGTTTGGGTCCACTGGTGTGACTTCGTTGAATCCCGTCAAGTAAACCCCCAAGTGCGCTGAGGGAAGCCCATGCTTATCGGACTGCTCCGGAGGGCTTTACATGGGATGAACTCAACAAACTCTCATCGAAAACCTGGACTATTGAAGGGGCGAAAGCGGTAGGACATTGGGAACTCAACTAAAAAAACACATCACAGAATGTGTCGAAAAAATACATGCCCTGCTTAATTCTATGCAGTGCGAACCTTATAGTTCTTCTTTTGAAGGCATAGTGCATTCCCTTCATTCAGTCCCAAACGAAGAAATCGTAATCAGAAATATCCTCAAAATGTACCGAGGGGCTGGTAGTTTCTCAGATCTTGTTTTGTCTACCGCGGGCAACTTCTATCCACAAGAAAATGTGATGTTAGACCGTCTGAGAACGCGTTTATATGATCTTTGTGTGGAGTATGTAGAAGAACAGAGTAGGAGTGTGTAGTTTCTGCTACTTTTTGGTGTTTAGCAGGCGGGGCTGGTTCCCAGGATTTTTTTTGGGGTGGCTGGGGCTGGACCCGATACCTCTGATGGTGTGCCTCTTGTCGCCGGTGTGGAGTTGATGGGTGCCCGTGGCTACGACCCGGGTACGGCTTCATTCTTGAGCGTTGATCCTTTGGCTCCTGTGGCTGGTGCCGCCTGGGGTTCTAACCCGTATTCCTTTGCGGGTAATAATCCGGTGAATCAGGTGGACCCGTGGGGTTTGCGGCCTATTACTGACGCTGAACTAGCGGACTACCAGAAGGCTCATCAGGGTTACTTGGCTGATGCTGGTGATTTTTTTGCGGATAACTGGGAGTATTTAGCGGCTGCCGGTATGGTGATTGCCGGTGGTGTTTTGATGGCTACCGGTGTTGGTGGCCCTGTTGGTTTGATGCTGGTTCAGGGCGGTATTTCTGTGGGGGTGCAGAAGGCTATTACCGGTTCGGTTGATCCTGTGCAACTTGCTATGGATATGGTGCCGGGGGGCCCTGTGATTCAGGCTGTATGTGGGGCTGGTTCTGCGGCTTATTCGTATATGAAGCAGCCGGGACCTCATAATGTGTCTGGTTTGTTGGGTGATGTGACTGTTGCTGCTGTGGCGGCTGTTTTGCCGGGGCCTTCGTCTGCGGGCAAGAAACTCGTGGGTGGAGGCATTGAGACGCTTGAGAGGGGCGCTGTTAAGAGTGCTTCTAAGGATGCGAGTGGAATAGCGGGAGGTGGTGCTTCTAGTGCGAATCCTAGGATAGGCGAATTATCTCCTGTTCCTGAGCCGCAGTTTGTTCAGCCTATCGGCCCTGTGGAAGCGAAAGCCCACCAGGTGCTAGATACTATAGACCAAAAAGGCGTGGCACCAAGTGGTTTCAAGGGCGGAAAAATATGGGAAAATAATGGGAAGGGCGCTGTGTTACCATCCGGAAAAAACGAACCAATTAGCTATCGTGAATGGGACGTTGACCCCAAGGTTAAGGGCATCCCCAGAACAGCTGATCGCTTAGTCACTGGCTCAGACGGTTCTGCATACTACACAACAAATCATTACAAATCATTTATTATGATGCGACAAGGAACAAGCAATGGTGGATAATATTCAGGGATACTTCCGACAGACACCAAAATTCCAGGTCTGCAATGTAAATAATTTGCAGGCAAAAGAAATACTTGAATATTCTTTGCAAGAAGGTTACCTCACTGCAGTAATAGATGGGAAAAGGGTAAAAACAGAGCAAGATTTATGTCAAGAAATCGGTTCCCAGATGCATTTTCCCGCGTACTATGGTGAGAATTGGTCAGCGATGGGGGAGTGTTTGGCTGATATGGATTGGGATGATTCACCTGAATGGACTCTGGGGGAAATCAAAGGCGGGGTCATCATTATCAAGAATTTTTCTGACTTATTATCCCAATCTACTATTGTAGGTCCTGATGATTTTATTAAACTGCTAGAGAATTCGCATCGGTATCTTTTTAGTCCTGTCGATAATATCTCAGGTATTCCCCGCGAGAGAATGATAAAAGTTTTCGTTGAGGTGCCTTAGTAAGAAACCAGCGGTTTTGAATAATCCTAATATGGGCGGTGTTTTGGGGTGGGCTAGTTATGTGTGGGCTCTTGAGGTGGTTGGTTTGAGGGAGGATGCTTTGGGGTGGTTGGGTGAGTTTGAGGTGCGTCATGCTGCTAAGGAGTTGAAGTACCAGGATTCTGATTTTGTTGATTTTGTGGTGGGGTTTCGGGAGCGTTGTGGTGTTTAGGTAGGGTGGTTTGTATGGCAAGAGATCGTGATGTGCAAAAGCTGTGGCATGCTGAGCTAGCCCAGTTGGGTTTTAAGAAGGTGGGCAGGGATGCCCAGTACTTTTTTGATGAGGAATGGTCAGGTTTTGTTGGGTTGACTACGAGTTCTAATTATGGGACTGGTTCCTCTGTTGATGTGACTATTGGTGTTGTGTGGCATCCTTTTACGGAGTTGGCTCGTGAAGTGGCGCCCTTTTTGGTGGAGCATAAGGGGGAGCCGGTTTTTGGTGAGGCTTTGTTTGAGATTGATCCTTTGCGGAGTGAGCGTTTGGGGCCTGAGTGGAAGATTCAGGAGGGTCCTTATGGGCCGATTGATTTGTCGGCTCCTGTGACGTGTTTGGTGGAGCAGGGTGTGCCTAAATCGCGGAAGATGTGTTCGGTGGAGTACGCCTTGGATGTTTTGAGGTGGCGGGGGTTTAATCCTAATATTGGGGGTGCTTTGTGGTGGGCTAGTTATGTGTTGGCTCTTGAGGTGGTTGGTTTGAGGGAGGATGCTTTGGGGTGGTTGGGTGAGTTTGAGGTGCGGCATGCTGCTAAGAAGTTGAAGTATCAGGATCCTGATTTTGTTGATTTTGTGGTGGCTTTTCGGGAGCGTTGTGGTGCTTAGGATGAGCGGTTCTGGTGAACCCGGCCGCTTTTGATGTCCGTAGAAACACGAACTGCCTAGCCAACCCAAGCCCCTCAACTCCCTCAACCCTGAAGAGCCAACTACCAAAGCCTTGAGAACCCCACATCAAGTCTGCCCCTGAAGTACGCTAAAGCCCCGCGACCACCGGGGGAGCGGGGCCTTGACGCAAGTAGAAATTAGCGGATCCGCACGGCCTCAAAGGAAACCTGGGGAGCCACATAGGACTGCTGCGATTCAATGAGCTGTAGCTCGCGCTGGCCAGATTCTAGGGTGTTCTTCAGAAGCTCATAGACGCTGGCTGTTGTCAGTTCCAGGGCCTCCTTCAAAGACTTACCCGATGTAAAGTGAGAAGCAAAAAGTGCTTGGGTCACGTCTCCTGAACCGTTAGCCTTCAGCGGTAGCCGGTCCGTGGTAATTAGCCAGGCCTCATCGCCGGATACAGCTAGCATCTGAATGCTGTTGCCGGGAGTTTCAGGGGTCGAAACGCTCGTGACCAGCACCGTCTTCGGGCCAATTTTCTGGGCCTTCTTGACCGACTCGAGCACCTCATCGAGGGTCTGCGGGTTGGTGCGGGTGACAAAGCCCAGCTCAAACTGGTTGGGGGTAATAATATCGGCGTGCTGGATGACCCGGTCACGGATCAGCTCCTGCACCTCAGGTGAAACAAAGCAACCGCTGGTGGCGTTACCCAGAACAGGGTCGCAGGAGTAGAGTACCTTGGGGTTCTTAGCGCGGGCTTTAGCCACTGCGTCCAAGATGGCATCGCCAATGGATGAGCCACCCTGGTAACCAGAAATAACCAGAGCGGTGTCATCGAGGCCGCCGCGTTCTTCAATACCGGTAACAACCTCACGCACATCGTCGCCGGACATCAAGGGGCCGCGCCACTCACCGTAGCCGGTGTGATTAGAGAAGAGGACGGTGTTGACTGGCATAACCTCGTGGCCTAGGCGCTGGAGGGGGAAAACTGCTGCTGAATTGCCGACATGCCCGTAGGCTACGGCTGACTGAATAGACAAAATACGCATAAAGGTATTGTGTCACAGACCCATGATTCCCTGTGACCCTATGACCTTTCACTACACCACGCGGCAATAGAAAAAAAAGGGGGCGGTACATGCTTGTGACCAAATCTTAAAAGGACTGATCTACATCAAGGGTAGGTAGGGCTGGGTCCAGAGAAGTGGATGGTCGGGCTGGCGTGAATGGGCTTGCCAGCGGTAGCTAACCTAGGCGGGAGGGGCAACAAGGAGCATGAGTCCCGGCCACCAGCTACCGTATATGTAAGGTGGACCCGCAGGTTCGGAACTACCTGGTCCACCTCCAGTACCGCGACCAGAGCTTCGCAAGCTGGGCGTCCCAGACTGAGCAAGGATTGCTCCAGTAGACTGCTTGATCAACAAAAATGCCGCTGACCCGGGTAAGGAGCCAGCGGCATGATTGCTAAACCATGTAAGTTCTACGGGCGGGTTGCATCTTCTGGTTTGTCGAAGCGGACACCTTCAGGGTTAGAGGGCAGAATAGCCATAATTAGGGGAACAAGTACACCGGGGCCTGCGAAGCTTAGTAAGTAAAAAGCACCGTGAAAATTGGCGTCTTGCAGGCGGCGCCACCAGAGGCCCAGCATGGTGACAAACTGTACAATTCCAAATGCACCGATAATAAGTGCGAAAATCAACGTCCTACCAGCCAACGCCGGGCCGAGCTCATTAGACGCCTGCCTGTATTCATTGTATGCATCCAGGCTTGTGGACGCCGCTTCTTGTAGCTGCTGAAGATGGTTGATAGTAGGAACAATTGCCAATATAGCTATTATGGAAAGCACCAAGCTGATAATAAACCATACGAGCATGACCCACCTGAATTCTGAGCGTGAAGCGCGTCCGCTAAAGCGGAATATGTACTTGCGCCAATTTTTAAGGGCCTGTCCAAAGCTGACGTGTGGGCGGGGTGCCGGGTGCGTGGGGGTAGCTGACTGAGTCTCTGTAAGACCTCAAGATAGATAGAGTAAACAAAATGTGCAAATACTATTATGGCAGGCGTTGACGCTACTTACCCTGATATCCCATGCACCAAATATCTCAGGAACTAATCGGTGGAAGCTCTCAAAGGGCGCAATGGGGGGCGCAGAATCGGTTGGATCACTACATATCGGCATCATCGAAGAACTCTTCGTCCAGCTCAACAACTTCGTACATCTGCTTTATTTGGATACCTACTTTGTACTTGACCATGAGGGACGTAAGACGTTCACCATCGATCAGGGCAATACTATGAGAAGGCGAATCAGCAGTTCGCCGGGCGGACTCGGTGAAATTACTGGTTGTGATAAAAACTCCAGAACTTACCCCTTTGATAGCTAAGGCGCCGATAAACTCACGTATGGTTGCGCTACCGATACTGTTGTTTTCTGCATATCTTTTGGCCTGCACATAAATCTTTTCGAGTCCCAGCGCATCTTGGTCGATTACTCCATCTACACCACCGTCTCCGCTACCTCCGATCTGCTGGCCTCGCTTCTCCGCACCTCCGTAGCCCATAGCAAATAATAGCTTGATAACAGCTTTCTCGAAAAAAGACGGGTCTGAGGCGCGAAGGCGCACCAGTAACTCGTCTTTCGCTTGTGAAGTGAGAAGAGCGATACCCTTTTCGATTGATTCAGCCGGGGGCTCCAAATCAATTTCTAGATTATGAGAATCAACAGAGCTTATTTCCCCACTCGTTTTTCTCTGAGGCCAGAATTGCCTAAATATTTTGTTCGCTTCTGCATAGGTAAGGTTGGTGTTTCTATTACCTTCCAGCCAATTTTTACCGGCTTCAGTGATGGTATAGAAGCCTTTCGAGGGGCGGACTGCCCATCCTGCTTTAGTGATGTGGCTGAGCGTCCAGCCAATACGGTGAGCAGAAACTTTCATACCGCTGGGCAACTTTGCTGAGCGTGCATCAGGGGAGGCTAGGTATCGGTCTTCGATAAGTCTTACGATCTCTTTCGTGCTGACCACATCGTGCTCTTCAAGTACCTCCAAGGCTGGACGAACAAAGAACGGCCAAGGGGGAACAGTAGCTGTAGATTTATCGTTTGTCATGGTGGTCATTCTAGTTGGGAGAGTGCTTCGAAGAGCAGAATTCCCAAAACCCAAAATTGTAATTTAGGTTGGTCTGCTCACCTTGTTTTACCTGCACTGGCCGCTATCTTGGGGGCACCGTGGGGCGCTACCCCTATATCTTGTACTCACATCTCTGTAATTTGAGGCCTCAATGAATAAACAGGTAAAAAATGGGTCAAAAACAGGTTAGACAGAGGCAGAATCAGCGCATAAACTAAGTATCAGTTGCAAAGACCCGGCCATCACCGGCGAGCAATCCGGAAGAACAGGTTATACCTGCACACCCCCGTAAATTCGTTGCGACGAGGGGAGTGCGCGGAATAGATATAACCCCAGTAGACCCGGACGGGTAAGCCCGAAACAGCTGTCATGAAGCGACTGATAACCGGTTCGGCACCTGCGCCAGCGGCTGGCTCATCTCACGACGAGCTAGCCGCTGGCGCAGGCCCATGCAAGCCCCGTAAGGCAATGGCTGGGAGTCGGGCCGGTTCTTTCAGTAAGCAAGGTGGTACCGCGCCAAACCCGGCACCTAGTTCGGGCCTAGCGTCCTTGCAGAACCCAAACTCAACCCATGTCGAGAACTAAAGGTCGCAACCATGACTCAAAAGCCTGTCTACCCTAAGGCAAGCGCAAGCGGTGCCAGCTTCGTAGCCGCTTCCCCCTCCTTCCCAGCACTCGAAGAAGCCGTGCTGAGCTACTGGAAGCAGGACGGTACTTTCCAAGCCTCCATTGACAACAGGGAGGCAGGCGCTAACGGGGCCAACGAGTTTGTATTCAATGATGGTCCTCCCTTCGCTAACGGCCTGCCCCACTACGGCCACCTGCTCACCGGCTACGTTAAAGACCTGGTAGCCCGCTACCAGACCCAGCGCGGACACAAAGTCGAACGCCGCTTTGGCTGGGACACTCACGGCCTGCCCGCTGAGCTTGAAGCCATGAAGCAGCTGGGTATGACCGATAAGCAACAGATTATCGAGATGGGCATTGATAACTTCAACGATGCCGCCCGCGCCTCAGTGCTCAAGTACACCACAGAGTGGGAAGAATACGTCACCCGTCAGGCCCGCTGGGTCGACTTTGAGAACGACTACAAGACCCTGAACGTTGAGTACATGGAGTCGGTCATCTGGGCCTTCAAACAGTTGCACGACAAGGGACTAACCTACGAGGGTTTCCGCGTTCTGCCCTACTGCTGGAAAGACGAAACCCCGCTTTCAAACCACGAGCTGCGCATGGACGATGACGTCTACAAGGACCGCCAGGACCCCTCGGTCACCGTTGCTTTCCGCATTACCAGCGACACCTCCCTAGCCGCCGATCAGGCTGTTGCCGCTGAACTGGTGGGGGTTGAGGCTCTTGCCTGGACCACCACCCCCTGGACCCTGCCCACCAACCAGGCGCTTGCCGTTGGCCCCCAGGTGCGCTACGTCCTTGTAGCCGGTGCCGGTGAGCTGGCTGGCCGCCGCTTCCTGCTGGCTGAGGACCTACTAGGGGAGTACGCCAAGGATCTGGGCTACGCCGCTGAAGAAAACCCGGTGGAGGCAGCCCGTGCCGCTGTCCTGGCAACCTACACCGGTAGCCAGCTTGAAGGCCTGCGCTACGCACCCCTGTGGGACTATTTCACCGATGCCGAGAAGTTTGGCACCGCGACCTCCTGGCAGATTCTGCTGGCTGATTACGTGACCACCACCGATGGTACCGGTCTGGTACACCAGGCACCTGCCTACGGTGAAGAGGACCAGAAGGTCTGCGAGGCTTACGGTATTCCCGTGATCCTCTCTATGGACGAGGGCGCTAAGTTCCTTGACCTGTTCGCCGACCCCAGCCTGGCTGAGGGTGCGCCCCTGGCAGATATTGCTGGTGTGCAGATTTTTGATGCCAACCGCACCATCATCAACGTACTCAAGGCCGACGGCACCCTGATTCGTGAGAAGTCCTACGTGCACTCCTACCCGCACTGCTGGCGCTGCCGCACCCCGCTGGTCTACCGCGCCATCACCTCCTGGTATGTGCGCGTCACCGACTTCAAAGACCGCATGAGCCAACTGAATGAGAATATCAACTGGATCCCCGAGAACGTCAAGCACGGTCAGTTCGGTAAGTGGGTAGAGAACGCCCGCGACTGGTCAATTTCACGTAACCGCTTCTGGGGCTCACCAATCCCTGTGTGGGTTTCCGATGACCCCAACTACCCCCGAACCGACGTTTACGGTTCACTGGCAGAGCTAGAGGCAGACTTCGGTCGCCTGCCCCTGAACAAGGACGGCCAGGTTGACCTGCATCGCCCCTACATTGACGAGCTGACCCGCCCAAACCCCGATGATCCCACCGGTAAGTCCACCATGCGCCGTGTAGAGGACGTACTGGATGTTTGGTTCGACTCCGGCTCCATGCCTTTCGCCCAGTTCCACTACCCCTTTGAAAACAAGGAGTGGTTCGAGGCTCACTACCCGGCTGACTTCATTGTGGAGTATATCGGCCAGACCCGCGGCTGGTTCTACACCATGCACATTCTGGCAACCGCGCTCTTTGATCGTACTGCCTTCGAGAACGTCATTGCTCACGGTATCGTGCTGGGCTCAGATGGGCAGAAGATGTCTAAGTCCCTGCGCAACTACCCCGATGTGTCCGAGGTGCTGGACCGCGACGGCTCTGACGCTATGCGCTGGTTCTTGATGTCTTCCCCCATTCTGCGCGGTGGCAACCTGATTGTGACCGAACAGGGTATCCGTGAGGGGGTCCGCCAGGTCATGCTACCCCTGTGGAACGTCTACCACTTCTTTGCTCTCTACACCAACGCAGCTCACCAGGGCACTGGCTACGAGGCAAAACTGGTCTCCGAGGCCGAGCACGTCATGGACCGCTTTATCCTGGGCAAGACCCGCCAGCTGGTCGCCCAGGTCACCGAGGCAATGGACGCCTACGATGTGTCTGCCGCCTGCGATGCTCTGCGTTCCTACACCGATGCTCTGACTAACTGGTATGTGCGCCGTTCCCGCGAGCGTTTCTTCAACGAAGATACCGCAGCCTTTGATGTGCTTTACACCGCCCTGGTCACTATGGTCAAGGTTGCCGCCCCCTTGCTTCCGCTGACCAGCGAGGAAATCTACCGTGGCCTGACCGGCGAGCGCTCGGTTCACCTGACCGATTTGCCCACCCCTGGGGACTTCAAGAACGAAGAGGACCTGCTTGCTCTCATGGAGACTACCCGGGCAGTTGCTTCTGCCGGTTCGGCTTTGCGTAAGGCTAAGAAGTTGCGCGTACGCCAGCCCCTGGCTCACCTGACTGTTGCTGTTGCTGGCGGTAAGGAACTCGCCGGAACCTTCGAGAGCATCATCGCTGATGAGCTAAATATCAAAACCGTTGAACTGCTGGATGCCGCAGAGGTGGCCCCTGCTGACTTCGGTATCTCTCAGCAACTTAAGGTCAATGCGCGTGCCGCTGGGCCCCGCCTGGGCAAGCAGGTTCAGGTCGCTATCAAGGCTTCCAAGAGCGGTGACTGGAAGGTCGCCGAGGACGGTACTGTGGTCGTTGGCTTCCAGGCTGTTGAGGGTGGTATGGCTCTTGAGGCCGGTGAATATGAGCTTGAAACCGTGGTCGCTGAGGCCGATGGGGCCGCCGAAGGCGCGGTTTCTGTTCTGCCCGGTGGAGGATTCCTAGTTCTTGATACCGCCCTGACAGATGAGCTCCTTGCAGAGGGCACTGCCCGCGATGCAATCCGCGCAATCCAGTCCGAGCGTAAAGAAGCCGGCCTGAACGTCGCTGACCGTATCAAGCTCACCGTCTTGGCACCTGCTGCTGACCTTGAAGCGATTCGCGCCCACGAGCAGCTGGTTGCAGGTGAGACTCTGGCAGTGAGCATCTCCTACGCTGAGGGAACTGAGTTCTCAGCCACCGTAGAGAAGGCCTAAATGACGGACCAGTCCCTGAATATAGATCCTGTCTTCACCGAGGTCCAGGCTCAGGGCGTCCTTGCGGATGACGCCCCCGGCCTGGCAACGGTCTACGCGGAGCTTCTTGGCCGTGCGCCCGAGAACAAGATGGAACCCCGTCTTGATGCAGTGCGTCGGGCTGTGGATATCCTGGGGGAGCCTCATCGCTCTGCCCCGGTGATTCATGTGACCGGAACGAACGGGAAGACCTCTACCGCCCGTATGATTGAGCGTCTGCTCATGGCCCACGATATCCGTACCGGCCGGTATACCAGCCCTCACCTGGCACGGGTCACCGAGCGCATCAGTATTGACGGTGCGCCGGTGGCAGATAGCACTTTTGTGCGTATCTGGGGAGAAATCAAGCCCTACCTGGATATTGTGGATGCTGAGCTTGAAGCCGCAGGTCAGCCCCGTATCACCTACTTTGAGGCCTTGACCATTCTGGCTTTCGCTATCTTTGCCGATGAGCCGGTTGACGTCATGGTTCTTGAAGTGGGTATCGGGGGCACCTGGGATGCCACCAATGTCGCCGATGCTACGGTTTCAGTGGTGACCCCCATCGGCCTTGACCACACCGACATACTGGGGGAGACCCTGGCCGAAATTGCCGCTGAAAAGGCCGGCATCATCAAACCTGATGGTTTCCTGGTTTCTGCCGTTCAGGACCCGCAGGCGGCACAGGTCTTACTTGAAGCAGCCCAGGCCCAGAACGCCGACTACCGTTTCGAGGGTGTTGAATTTGGGACGACCCAACGAACCGCAGGTGTGGGGGGCCAGCTCATCACTATTGAGGGCCTAGCTACCCGTTACGATGACATTGCCCTGCCACTCTTTGGTGCCCATCAGGCTCAGAACGCCTCGGTGGCCCTGGCAGCGGTGGAAGCATTCTTAGGTGGTGGGCAGAAAGAACTGAACCTTGAGCTGGTTAAACTGGCTTTTGGTGAGGTTCGTTCACCCGGTCGCCTGGAACTTGCCCGTACTGAGCCGCCCGTGGTGCTTGATGCGGCCCATAATCCTCACGGTTTGCTTGCATCGGCTACCGCTTTTAAGGAGTCCTTCAGCTTCCAGGAACTGCATCTGGTGGTAGGTATTCTGGGTGAGAAGGATGCTGCTGGTATGTTCGAGATCTTGCTCAGCGAGTACGTCGATCGTCAGGACTTCCGCACTGTTCTGCACCTGACTGCCTCTGATTCGCCGCGTGCAATTGCCCCGGAGGCTCTTGTGGAGCTGGCCCTTGAAGCAGGCTTTGATGAGGATAAGGTCGAGACCCACGAAAATGTGGCCGATGCTCTTGCTGCTGCTGTCACTGTTGCGGCTGATGTTCCCAACCTGAACTCTGCTGTGCTGGTCACCGGTTCTATCACCGTAGTGGGCCAAGCCAGCACCCTGCTAGGTCTGTAAGGAAAGGAATACCGATGGCTCGTATGACACGCGCTCAGCGGGAGTGGAAGCCCGGGCAAGCCCCCAAACGGCGGTCTATCAAGGTTTTGTTTACCTCCATGGTGCTTTCTTTGGAAGCTCTGGTTGCTTTCTTTGCGACCCTGGCTATTTTTGGCCACCATTTCAATGACCCTACCTGGATCAAAGTCCTGATCTGGGTGCTGGGTCTTTTCCTGGCAGGTGCCCTGGTACTTACTCCGGCTCTGCTCCGAAAACCCTGGGGCTACCATCTGGGGTACCTGCTACAGGTCCTGCTGATTGCGGTTGGCTTTGCTCTGCCTTCCATGTTCTTGGTGGGTGCCGCTTTTGCGGTGGCCTATTGGTTTGGAGTGACTCGCGGTAGCCGCCTTGACGCGGAAAACGAGATTCGTGCCCGCGAACAGGAAGAATGGGAGAAGGCTCAGCGAAATAGATAAAGACTGAAACCTCTTCTAGCTACAACCTTTTCAAGCGGCCCGGTGCCCTCGCCCGCCCTGTGCGGTTCGGGGGCACTGCGCTTATGTCTGGTAACTCTAAGATTGATCCTCCTACTCTGGTAGGGTGAGAATAAACTTTTCCCTGACTACTAAAGGAGATCTTCATGTCTGAGCGCACCCTAATTTTGGTTAAGCCCGATGGCGTAGAACGCAACCTGACCGGTGAAATTTTGGCCCGTTTTGAGCGTAAGGGCTACCGCCTGGCTGAGCTAAAGATGCTGGTCCCCTCCCAGGAGCTTTTGGCCCAGCACTATGCAGAGCACGAGGGCAAACCCTTCTACGATCCGCTGGTTTCTTACATGGGTTCCGGGTCTGTTGTTGCTCTGGTACTTGAGGGCGAGGGCGTTATTGAGGGTGCCCGCAGCCTGATGGGTTCCTCTAACCCCACCACTGCGGCTCCCGGCACTATCCGCGGTGACTTCGCCCGTGACTGGGGTCAGAGCGTCCAGAAGAACCTGGTTCACGGGTCCGATTCAGCTGAATCGGCAGCCCGAGAAATCGCCCTCTGGTTCGCCTCCTAAGGGTTTGAGGCAGGTGCCAAAAAGCTGTGGCCTCCACCGGTTGAGTGGAGGCCACAGCTTTTCTGATGGTGAGGCTGGGTTTAGAACATTCCCACGATCACGTCAAAGAAGCGGATAAAGACGATACCGAACACTAGAATTAGAATCAGTGTGATGGAGAACCAGGTCCAGGTGGGGGCGGCCAGACGGATTGATTCGGGAGCCGGGATGAGACCGGCCTGGAGGTTACGGGCTGTCACCCTAACAAAAATCATGGTCTGCATAACCCACACAATCATGCAGAACAGGCACAGGGCATTGATGTCAAAAGTAGTGTTGTACCAGAGCCAAAGAACGAAAGCCATAGCGAGCGTGTGCCCTACCTGCATACCGATCCAGTACCAGCGCTTGAAGCGGGCTCCAGCTATGAGAGCGGTGGAGATAGCGAGAACAATTCCGTAACCCACCAGACCGATGAAGGGGTTGGGGAAGCCGAATACTTCAGCCTGCCAGGTACGCATAACCGTTCCGCAGTTGAGGAGGGCGTTCAGGTCGCAGACAGATTTGTGGGCCCCGTCCATATAAATTTGCAGGCGCTCATAAACTAGCATCGAGGAAGAAGCTAAAGCGATGAGGCCAGGGAGTAGAGTGAACCAGCCCAGACGGCGGTCTGCTCTGGCATGTTCTTCTTCCGGTAGGGTATCAAGCCTGCTAACGGGTGTAGACACAGCGAATCCTTAGGTTTTATCTAGCGCTTACCTCTCCATAGTACGCGCAGGTTTCCCGGAGCAAGGGGGTAAGTGCCACCGTCGGGGTTTCTTTACGAAAGTTCACAGCTGCTGTATGGCTGTGGCCTTGATGGTCCTTGGAGCGGGCTGGTTTTGTGCTCGGTCTGCCGTGAAAGGCTCACCTACTTTAATGGGGCTAAATGTCCCTGTCTGTGAGAGAATGAGTGTGGTAGTGTGCCGTCCGCATACGGTCTCACTACCCAGTAGGCACCCTGATAGGAGACCGCTACGCCGCTAGCTTTGCGCTGTCGGAGCGGTTATTCCCTGCAAAGAGTGGCCCCGGATGGGCCGCCTCGGAGGTCGCCGCTGGCCCGGTTTTCACTCGGTACGGAGCATAGAAGCCTTGACCGACCGAGGATAAGCCTAGGTGCTCTAGCGAACCGGGTAGACAGGATTTCGGTGGACACCGCGTTAGTAAGCGGTGGGATCATCGACGAACTATAAGTCCGCTCATGCGGTGGCGGCACATGTACTTAAAGGAGAGTGGACGCTGATGAGCAGCGAACAGAACGAGGCCCCAGAAAACCTCGAACCCCAGTCTGTGGAGGAACCTCAGACTGCGGTTAAAGATCAGCCTGAGACTCAGGAGGCTCCGGCCGCTGAGAATAAGCCCGTCAAAAAGCGGACTCGCACCCGTCGCCCTGTCACGAAGGCTCAACCCCAAGAAGTCGCGCCGCAGGGTGAATCCGATTCGGAGCCCGAAAGTCTTACAGTAACCAGCGAAGTCGACGAGTCTGCCGAACCCGCTGAGCAGTCATCTACCGACAGTGGCTCGGAAGCCACCGAAGGACCCTCAGGGCAGACGGAGGAAGAGGTAGAAGAAGCTGTTGTCTTCGAGGAAGAGGACCAAGCTGGCGGGCTAGACCCGACCATGACCGCCGAGGAACAGGCCGCAGAAACTGCCCGCCAGAAGACCCTGCGTGAACAGAAAGAAGAAGAACTGGCCCGTATTGCAGCTGCTGCCAGCGCTAATAGCCTGCTCTTCTACTCACCCGACCTTGATTCCATCAAGGAACAGCTCCGCGCTGAGGAAGAGGCCCGCCGTGCGGCAGAAGAGGCTGAGCGACGCGAGCGCCGTCTGGCTGATCTTGACCCTGAGGTTACTTCCCGCCGTCGTCGTCGTCGCCGCCGCGGCGACGCTGACCTTGAGTTTGAGGGTGGCACTGAGGGTGATCCCGAGGACACCGTTGTTAAGGTGCGCGCACCCCGCCTGCCTGATTCTCACAGTAGCAACCGGGTCACCGGTGTTCGCGGTTCTACCCGCCTTGAGGCTAAGCGCCAGCGCCGCCGCGAAACCCGCGCAACCGGCCGTCGTCGCCAGATCATCACCGAGGCTGAGTTCCTGGCCCGCCGCGAGTCGGTGGACCGCCAGATGCTGGTGCGTCAGAAGGACGATCGTATCCAGATCGGTGTTCTTGAAGACGGTATTCTGGCCGAGCATTTTGTCTCTAAGACCCAGCAGGATTCCCTGATTGGCAACGTCTATCTGGGCAAGGTCCAGAACGTTCTGCCCTCTATGGAAGCTGCTTTCGTTGACATTGGCCGTGGCCGTAACGCTGTGCTGTACGCGGGGGAGGTCAACTGGGATGTCAGTGGCCTGGATGGTGCCCCCCGCAAAATTGAGAACGCTCTCAAAGCTGGGGATTCGGTGCTGGTGCAGGTAACCAAGGACCCCGTGGGGCATAAGGGTGCCCGTTTGACCAGCCAGGTTTCGCTACCTGGTCGCTACCTGGTGTATGTACCCGGTGGCTCTATGACCGGTATTTCTCGTAAGCTACCCGATGTTGAACGTCAGCGCCTGAAGAGGATTCTTAAGGACAAGCTCCCCGAAGATGCGGGCGTTATTGTGCGTACTGCCGCTGAGGGCGCTAGCGAAGAAGAGCTGAGCAACGATATCAACCGTCTGCGTGTTCAGTGGGAGGAAATCAAGGGAAAGAGCGAGTCCCGCAAGGTACTTGCCCCTGAGCTTCTCTACCAGGAACCCGATCTGACTATCAAGACGGTCCGCGATGTCTTCAATGAGGACTTTACGTCCATGATGGTCCAGGGGCAGGAAGCCTGGGACTCGATTGAGGCCTATGTTACCTATGTTGCCCCCGACCTGCTCGATCGCCTCAAGCAGTGGGAAGAGGACGATGACCTCTTTGACCACTACCGTATTGAGGAACAGCTCCAGAAAGCACTTGACCGTAAGGTCTACCTGCCCTCCGGTGGTTCGCTGGTGATTGACCGCACCGAAGCTATGACCGTAGTCGATGTGAACACGGGCAAGTTCACCGGTAGCGGTGGCAACCTGGAAGAAACCGTTACTAAGAACAACCTGGAAGCGGCCGAAGAAATCGTCCGTCAGCTCCGTCTGCGCGATATTGGTGGCATCATCGTGGTTGACTTCATTGATATGGTCCTTGAGTCTAACCGCGAGCTGGTACTGCGCCGTCTGGTGGAGTGCCTGGGCCGTGACCGCACCAAGCACCAGGTCGCTGAAGTGACTTCCCTGGGTCTGGTTCAGATGACTCGTAAGCGTATGGGAACCGGCCTGCTTGAGGTTTTTTCGGAGCCCTGCGAGGCCTGTGCAGGCCGTGGTCTGCTGGTGCATGACCAGCCGCTGAAGGGCCGTAGCGGCGGCGCGTCGGACTTCATTCACCGTTCTGAGCGCGATGACCGCAAGCGTTACCGCAACCAGAAGAATCAGGTTCGCCGTGCTGACATCGCCGAAATTGATGAGAGCGATGAGCAGAAGGCTGAGGCCCGTAAGGCGGCTCTTGCCAATCTGGTAGCCGCTACCAGCGGCCAGCACGAGGATGAAGAGGGAGAAGCCGAATCTAAGTCAGCTCGTAAGCGTAAGCGCCGCAAGCGTAACCGCCGTGCCGAAGCTGGTGCAGAATTTGATGCTAGCCAGCAGGGTGCAGAGCAGGTCCTTACTATCGGTGATGATGTCATTGAGCTTCCCACCGGTGGTGAGCTTGAGTCTCTTGAAGAGGGCATGGGGGAGCAGGGCTCCTTCACGCTTGAAACTCTGGCCGCTGTGTTCGACTCTGAGGCCCCGGATCAAGAGGACAACCGCCCCGTAGGCCGTGCCCGCAACCAGGGTAAGCGCCGTGGCAGTAAACAGCGTCAGGAGATTTCTGCCGATGCTCTGTCTGCGAACTCTGATGCCAGTTTGGAAGTTGACCCCGAGGCTGACTCTCGCTTTACGCAGAGCTCAACCAGGCTCGATGCTATCCGTGCCGCTGAGGCTAGGGCCCGCGCCTCCCAGCGTGCTGGCCGTGAGTACCAACCTCGCGACGGCGAAGAGTCTAAGGACTCTCCCCAGCGCGGTGGCGACCGTACGGGGCGTAGCTCCAACCGCCGTAACTGGAATGAGCGGGATAGCTCACCTGAAGGTGGTCGGGGCCGTGGCCGGCGTCCACGCAGGGCTACCAGCTCGGACGTCAAGTATGTCGCTCCCCTTGAGGTTCCTGCTGAACCCGGTGTCACCGGTGTGGCAACCCCAGGTAAGAAAGCTGCTGAGCCTGTTGCTGAGGTAGCGCAGGTCGAAGCTATCGCTGAGCCGGTAGCTGAGTCTCCGCGTAAGAAGCGCCGCCCCCGCCGTGCTGTCAGCTCAGGTGCCGGATCTTCGGCTGTCAAGACTGAGCAAGTTGCAGCTGCCCAGGGTACTTCGGTTGTTGCCAGCCTTGAGCAGGTTCAGAAGCCGGTAACCGCGGCTGAGAACGGCCCCGTTATGTTGGGTGTTGGTGTCTCTGCCGCTGACATCAAGCGTCAGGGCCGCTAAGCCCTAGCCGGTTGGCCCCCCGCCCCTTCGCCGGGACGGGGGCCTGTTTGCGTTTTGAGCTACCGCGAGATTGAGGGTGAGTGCTTGCCCACACCCCTGCTCTCTGCTTGCCCAACGCAAGGTTAAGGCGTAAACTTGTGAGCTGGTGCTGTTCTCACAAGCAAGCGTTAGCGTGAGTTCAGCTAGGGCATGAACATCCTCTAGGGTATTTCAAGGCCAAGCCAACAGAGGATAATTCATCACTGAAAATACCCGGTGCAAACTGTGGTAACCGGGTAAGGCACCTTGCTGTTGAGCCGGTGAAGCTTTCAGAGATGGTTATCTTGCAATTATTAAAATGACGTCAAGAGAAGTGAGTTCCCAAGTGGCATACGCAATTGTTCGCGCTGGCGGCCGCCAGGAAAAGGTCTCAGTAGGAGATCTCGTTACCCTTGACCGCGTCGCTGGTGAGCCTGGAAGCACTATTGAGCTTCCTGTACTGCTGCTAGTTGATGGGGACAAGGTCACCGCTGATGCAAAGACCCTGGCTTCTGCCAAGGTAACTGCTGAAAAGATCGAAGACCTCCGCGGTCCCAAGATCGTTATTCAGAAGTACAAGAACAAGACCGGTTACAAGAAGCGTCAGGGCTTCCGCGCCGAACTGACCACCGTTAAGATCACTGCGATCAAGGCGTAAGTTCGCACTAGACTGGTTTTAAAACAACCCATTCTTTTTACCTAAGGTAGGCATCAATGGCACATAAGAAGGGCGCAAGCTCCACCCGCAACGGCCGTGACTCAAACCCCCAGTACCTCGGTGTTAAGCGCTACGGCGGCGAGACCGTCAATGCCGGCGAGATTCTCGTTCGTCAGCGTGGCACACACTTCCACCCCGGCAACAATGTTGGCCGCGGTGGCGATGACACCCTGTTCGCTCTGGCAGCAGGCAAGGTCGAGTTCGGTACCCGCAAGGGCCGCAAGGTAGTCAACATCCTTGCAGCCGCTGAGTAAGGTTTTATAGCTTTTTCAGTGTAGAGGGCGATCACGCTAGACGTGGTCGCCCTTTCTCATGTTTTTGGGTAAGGTTCGCAATGACCAGACCTGCTCTTTTTTGAGCCTGTAGACTTATACCCACACTATTTTTTATTTTTAGCTTTAAGGAGCTTTATTTCGTGGCAGAATTTGTAGATCGCGTGGTCCTGCACGCAACAGGCGGGCACGGTGGGCACGGCTGTGTCTCGGTTCGCCGTGAAAAGTTTAAGCCTTTGGGCGGTCCTAACGGCGGTAACGGGGGCAAAGGCGGTGACGTTATCCTGCGTGTGGACGGTCAAACAACCACCCTCCTGGAGTATCACCACAGCCCTCACCAGCACGCCCCTAACGGCGATATTGGCCGTGGCGACATGTCGCACGGCTTCAATGGGCAAGACCTTATTCTGCCTGTTCCCCAGGGCACCGTGGTTAAAGATAAAGACGGTAACGTGCTTGCAGACCTGATTCGCATGGGCGATGAGTTCGTTGCGGCTGAAGGTGGCATGGGGGGGTTGGGTAACGCGGCTCTAGCCTCGACCAAGCGTAAGGCACCTGGCTTCGCTCTGCTGGGCATTCCCGGTTCACAGCGAGATATCGTCCTTGAACTCAAGTCAATTGCCGATATCGCTCTGGTGGGCTACCCCTCAGCCGGTAAGTCTTCGCTGATTGCCGCTATTTCTGCTGCCCGCCCCAAGATTGCCGACTACCCATTCACCACCCTGATTCCTAACCTGGGTGTTGTGCAGGCAGGCGATACCCGTTACACCGTAGCCGATGTACCCGGCCTCATCGAGGGAGCCTCAGAAGGAAAGGGCCTGGGCCATAGGTTCCTGCGTCACGTAGAGCGCTCAAGCGCACTGGTACATGTCATTGACTGCGCCACCTTGGAACCCAACCGCGACCCCATCTCTGACTTCGATGTGATTCGTGCTGAGCTGGAAAACTACGAGGTTGACCCCACCGCCGGTGTGACCGTCCCCCTCAACGATCGCCCCCAGATTATCGCTCTGAACAAGGTCGATGTCCCCGAAGCGCGTGAGCTTGCCGAGTTCGTGCGCCCCATGTTTGAAGAGCGCGGCTACAAAGTCTTTGAGATTTCTACCGCCTCTCATGAGGGCCTGCGCCAGCTCACTTTTGCCATGGCCAAGCTGGTGGAGGAAGACCGCGAGGCGCGCAAGAAGAGCAAAGAGACACCTGCTGAAGATGTCACCATCGTCAAGCCCAAGGGCTTCCGCTCGCGTAAGCGCCAGGAGTTCATTATCCGCAAGGAAGAACGTAACCTGGAGCCCCTGTTCCGCGTGATGGGCGAAAAGCCTGAACGCTGGATCAAACAGACTGACTTTAACAACGATGAGGCCGTGGGCTATCTGGCCGACCGTCTGAACCGTCTGGGCGTGGAGGACGAACTTTTCAAGGCCGGTGCCGTTGCGGGTGATGCCGTGGTCATCGGTGAAGAAGCCGATGCAGTGGTCTTTGACTGGGAACCCACTATGGTTGGTGGCGCAGAGCTACTCTCCTCACCGCGCGGTACCGATGCCCGCCTTGAAGAGCTGATTCGCCCGACTCGTGCCCAGCGTAAGGCTGAGTTCCACGAGCGTATGGATGCCAAGGCTGAGGCTCGAGCAGAGCTTGAAGCTGAGCGTAAAGCCGGTATTTGGACCGAATCTGTTGCCCAGAAGAATTCAAAGCGCTCTCAGGATTCCTCGGACCAGTAGGGCGCCGGGTATAAAGCTGCGATTAGGGTTTCATAATGTGCAATGAGTCGCCTGCCAGCGTGAGTTGGTGGGCGACTCTGCTGTATATTCAAAGAGCTAAAGACGATTCTTTAAGGGAGCTAAGCAATGGATTTGAAGGACGCCTTTCAAGCGAGTGCTGAGTCTCGGGGCAAACACCGGCGTAGCCCGATTCTCCATCGCTCGGATATGCCGCTGGCTCAGCGCATTGTGGTGAAAGTTGGTTCCTCATCCCTTACCTCTATTGAGAATTCGCTGGACGAGTTGGCTATTGCTACCATCTCCGATGTCCTCGCCAAGAAAAAGCGGCAGCACCCCAATATTGAGCTGGTTTTTGTGTCTTCAGGTGCTATTGCCGCCGGGTTGGCACCGCTGGGGCTGTCACGCCGTCCTAAGGATTTGGCGACCCAGCAGGCTGCGGCATCGGTGGGGCAGTCGCTGTTGATGAGCCGCTATACCGATATTTTCTCTCGCTACGGCGTGACTGTTTCACAGGTGCTCTTGACCGCTGAGGACCTCATGGCCCGTGACCGCTACCAGAATGCCCACCGCCAGTTGGAGCGCCTTTTGGATTTGGGAGTCATGCCCATTATTAACGAGAACGATGCGGTGGCGACCACTGAGATTAAGTTTGGCGACAATGACCGGATTGCGGCGCTGGTTGCCCATACGGTCAAAGCTGATGCTCTACTCTTGCTATCCGATGTTGATGCGCTCTACACACGTCACCCTGACCAGGGCGGTGAACGTGTCAGCCACGTAAAAAATGAGCAGGATTTGGCTGGGCTGAGTATTGGCTCGGTGGGTTCTGCCGGTGTTGGCTCAGGCGGTATGGTTACTAAGGTCAAGGCCGCCCAGGTGGCCGCCGCCTCAGGCATTCCTGCCCTGGTCACCAGCGCGGCTCTGGCCCGCCAAGCCTTTGCTGGTGAGGACGTGGGCACCTGGTTCTACGCTACCGGCGAGCGCCGGCCCGTCCAGACCCTGTGGTTGGAACATCTGGCCGACATTGAGGGAACCCTGGTCGTGGACAAGGGAGCCGCCGCAGCTCTGCTCCGCCGACGCTCGCTTCTGGCTGCTGGGCTGGTGCGTGTTTCCGGGAACTTTGAGGGCGGTAGCCCCGTAGCGATTGCCGATGAGTCAGGCACGGTTCTTGCCCACGCTTTGAGCTCCTACTCTTCTGATCAGACAGCGCAGATGGTGGGGCTACATACCGGGCAGATTCAGCAGGCTATGGGTGAAACATACGACGGTACAGTCGCCCACGCCGATAATATTGCCCTGGTTGCTAGTGCCGTGCGTTAGATAAAGTTTTCCTGGCTGATGCCCTGATCTGTCGCTAGCATGGGGTGTAGGTTTTGAACGAGTGAAGGAGTTAGGGTGATGGCAGAGCAACTGCTTGTTCCAGAAGACGTGATGTGTCAGGTAGCCGATATGGCTGAGGATGCACGCATTGCCTCGCGTAGGCTGGCGAAGGCTGATACCCGGTGGAAGAATAAAGCCCTGCTTGCGGTAGCGGATTCTTTGGAACTTCACGCCGAGATTATTACGGAGCAGAACGCTCTGGACCTTGCCCGGGAACGGGATAAGGGCATGAGCGAGGCCATGCTGGATAGGCTTGCCCTGAACCCCAAGCGTGTGAGTGAGCTGTCAGCTGCTCTGCGTGAGCTGGTTGCCCTTCCAGATCCCGTGGGCGAGCTGGTGCGGGGTTCAACCTTACCCAACGGTCTGCGTATGCAGCAGGTTCGGGTGCCCCTGGGCGTTATCGGTGCCATTTATGAGGCAAGGCCGAATGTCACGGTTGATATTGCTGGCCTGGCTATTAAATCCGGTAATGCGGTCATGCTTCGTGGCGGCTCAGCTGCTGCCAAAACCAATCAGGTCATTGTTCGAATTATCCGTGATGCTGTGCACGCTACCGGGCTACCGATTGACTCAGTGCAGTCTGTTGATGAGTTTGGTCGCGACGGCGCCAATGCGCTCATGCAGGCACGTGGCCTGATTGACGTCCTGATTCCGCGCGGCGGCCACCAGCTAATTCAGTCGGTGGTAAACAAGGCCCGTGTTCCCGTCATTGAGACCGGTGAAGGCAACTGCCATATCTTTGTCGATGTTTCAGCCGACCCTGCTCAGTCAGCTGAGATTTTGGTGAACGCTAAGACCCAGCGCCCCGGTACCTGCAACACGGTCGAGACCCTTCTGCTGGCTGAGGGCTCCGAAGCATCCTCTGCTGTCCTGGCCGCACTGGTCAAGGCAGGGGTAACCCTGCACCTTGATGAAGCGTCACGAGCTCACCTGCCTGCCGGTGCTCAGGCACTTGATGCAAGAGAAGAGGACTGGGCTACCGAGTACGGTTCTCTCGACCTAGCGGTTAAGACCGTCCCGGACCTGCCAGCCGCTATTGAACACATCCGCAAATACTCAACGGGCCACTCCGAGGCGATCCTGACAAATAGCGTGAGCAACGCAGAAAAGTTTATCCGTGATATCGATTCGGCTGCGGTTTATGTGAACGCTTCGACCCGCTTTACCGATGGTGGTCAGTTCGGTCTGGGCGCAGAAGTCGGCATTAGCACCCAGAAACTGCACGCTCGCGGTCCCATGGGCCTTGAACAACTGACCACAAGCAAGTGGATTGTGCGAGGTGACTGGCACGCCCGCGACTAAGTGAGTAAAAAACTTGTCGGCTATCGGGGAAAGACCAGCAGAAGCCGGCTCTAACCGGTAGCATGGTGTTAGCTCCATACTATGCCCGCGCTGAGGGGAGCATACGCCCCTAAGGTTTGAAAGGTACACACATGATCTCATCTGCTCTTGCAGCAGGCACCGCAGTCCTTGCCTCCGAAGAAGGTAGCCACCAGCTCCATGTTCTGGGTATGCCTACCTACATGTTTGCCATTTTTGGCTTTGTCTTCTTCGGCCTGCTCTTTTTCATTACTATTTCTTTCTCTGGCCGCGGCATCGTTCGCCCCGATCATGCAGCTGACCATCTCTCAGAGGATGAGGCCAAAGCTCTGCGTGATTACACCAGCAAGCACAAGCACTAATTAGCCTTTAGTAGATTCGGCGCGGTTGCCTGCAGTGACCTTTCGGGGCGCGGGGCCCGCGCCGAATCTGTACCCCGAACCCGCTTCCCAGGAGTCCCGTGATTCGCCCTGCCCAAGATATCCGTAAAGCCTTGAGTATCCCTGAGCCTGACCCCTCAGCAACGAGGTTAGGTGTCATGGGCGGCACTTTTGACCCGATCCACCACGGGCACTTGGTGGCCGCCAGCGAGGTAGCTGCCGTGCTAGGCCTGGATGAAGTTGTTTTTGTGCCTACGGGCAACCCCTGGCAGAAGGCTAAGAAACGGGTATCTGACCCGGAGCACCGTTACCTGATGACGGTGATTGCCACAGCTTCTAACCCGCGCTTTAGCGTCAGCCGGGTCGATATCGACCGTGGGGGACCGACCTACACTATCGATACCTTGACTGACCTGCATAAAGATCGACCGAATGTTGAGCTTTTCTTCATCACCGGGGCCGATGCTATGAGCCAGATCGCTACCTGGAAAGACGCAGACAAAATGTGGGATTTGGCTACCTTCGTTGCGGTGACCAGGCCCGGTCATGAGCTCACCGTACCGCCCCAAGCGGAGGGTAGAGTCCGTGTTATTGAGATTCCGGCTATGGCGATTTCGTCAACCGATATTCGGGATCGGGTGCGGTACCGTCTGCCGGTGTGGTACCTGGTGCCCGACGGGGTGGTCCAGTACATCAACAAGTATGACCTCTACCAGCACACCGCCGATGAAGAGGGGGGCGGGCGATACAGCGATGGTTTGCCGGCCCACAAATAGGTAACGGCCCAGGTTGGCTGATGGGGACTTTAAGGCTGACTTGGTACTATTGAGTCAAGATTTAGGCACTTTCGTGAGGAATGAAACTGTGAGCAGCACACCCAAGAAGGCAGAGGGCACCAGTAAAAATGTCGCGCCCAGTTATCTCTCCGATACTTTCATCACAGATGATGGTATTGAGGTGCCACCTCCTACGCGGCCGATGGGTCCTCGTCGTCTTTCTCGCTACTATGATGAAGCTGCCAATTACCTGCGGGCCGTGGCGCGCGGGGATGATGAGCTACCCCCTCCTCCTATGTTCATGGGGAAGGTTGAGGGGCTGACCGTCAAAGCTGACCCGAGTGCTACCCTGGTGGGGCTTTCGCAGATGGGGAGTATTAGCACTGATGAGGGAGAGCTTGACATTGATTATGACCATAACCAGGTCACTCTTGTTGAGGACCCCCTGGGGCATATTGGCCAACAGATTCTTGGCGAACCCGATGATGGGCAAGCTCTAGGATCTGACCAGACTGACTTTGCGGCAGCACCGATTGAGATTGGTAGCGACAGCGATTTCATCAGTATTGAAGATCTTGCATCAGGGGGCGACGCCCACGAAACAGCCCATGAAAATTCTGAGGCTAACGATGAGCCTGCTGCCGGTGAAGAGGCCCAGGAAGAAGCCATCAGCCCTGAAGAAGCAGAAGTTAAAACGAATGAAACTGCCGACCAGGCCGATGATGCTGTAGCCCAAGCGGTCTCGGCTCCCCTTGCGACTCCTGCTCTAGAGCTACCTAGCCCCGTTCGTGCTATCGATGCCCAAGGCCTGGACTTGACTGAACTCGACACACCAGCCCAGCCTGCACCGAGTGAGCGTGCCCTAGCCAGCGAGACGGCTCGTGCTGTAGAATCTGATAGTTCTGAAGAAAACACTCAGGTTCCTGAGGGCAAGCTTCTTGCTGAATCGGAGAGCGATACCTCAGATGAACCGTGCCAGGCAGATTTGGTTGACGGACCTGATGCTTCTGTCATCACAGGTCAGCAACAGGGTGGTACCGGTGCTCTTGACCTATCAGCAGATGCTGAGGCGACTGATGCTGTTGAATCGGCATCTTCGGAGAAGCCCGGCAAGGGCGGCACCCTTGTCGCTATGGGGGGCATCTTCCTGTTTCTGGTTGCCTTGGTTCTTGTCTGGGTCGTTTTTTACAATTAGATTTTAGATGAATAAAACCCCTCAAAAAGTTTGGGGGAGTGAAGTGCTCGGAAAGGGCGAAATGACTGCTGCTGCAGAGTCTATTGAAGCATTGAAGGTAGCCGCACGCGCGGCTGATCAGATGCAGGGTACTAACCTGCTGGCGGTCGATGCTTCGGATATCATGGGTTTGATTGACGGTTTCTTGGTGGTCTCGGCCCACAACGAACGACTGGTCAACGCGATTGTTGATGAGGTGGAGGACAAGCTCCGCGAAGAACTGGGCCTCAAGCCCTTGCGCCGGGAAGGCCGCGCCGAGGGCCGCTGGGTCCTGCTGGACTTTGGCGATATTGTGGTTCATGTTCAGCATGAAGAAGACCGCGCCTTCTATGCTTTGGACCGCCTGTGGGGCGAAGCGCCCCGTATCGACCTTGGCCTGGAAAGTGAAGCTGGTAGGGTTGATACCCAAGGGGCTGAAGCTGATTTCAATATCATCACCCCTGAGGCTGATCTGATGAACCAGCGCGAGGACTAATTTTTTTGCTCTAGCTAGCCAGGAACGTAGCTTACTTTTTGAGGTGCCCTGCCCCGAGTGGGCGGGGCACCTTTTTCTGTAACTCCCAATAGACGCAGGGTGTGGCACAGTTCATAAATGTTGCCGGTCGGTGAATTTGCCTTAGCGCTTGGGTGTGCCATAAGATGGAGAGGTCGCCAAGAGCGGCACACAACTTTATAAGGGGCTATGGCGCAGTTGGTAGCGCGTCTGCATGGCATGCAGAAGGTCAGGGGTTCGAATCCCCTTAGCTCCACGGGGGTATGGCGCAGTTGGTAGCGCGTCTGCATGGCATGCAGAAGGTCAGGGGTTCGAATCCCCTTACCTCCACCAGAAGCACTCAGTAGATAAAAATCCGCTGAGTGCTTTTTCGTGCAATAAGCTAGATTATATCTATTCAGGGGGGACAAGTACTGGGCAGGTCTTGGCAAATCAATCGATACACTCTGCTACCTGAAATCACTGATCTTGCTCTCTTCCGCGCAGAGTTTTCCCATGACCCGTTTCTAGAGGAATTGGTTCTTCTCTGGAGTGGAGATACAAATCAAGCAGTTGAATGCCTGCGTTCTAAGGTGCTTCAAGACCCAGAGAATAGAAGAGCCAGGGCACTTTTGGCTGATGGTTTGCGAGATCTAGGGCAGATAGAGGAAGCAAAAAAGATTTACTGGGAGCTTGTATATGGGGCGAGTTCTAAACTGGCCGAAGCAACTTACCGACAGCACCTGGGAAAAGTTTACTTTGTAGCGGGGAATTTCCAGTCGGCATTAGAACAGTTTGAACATGCTCTTCAGATTCGTCTCGATTATAAAGCTGATGAAGATTTGGTGAGCTCGGCCCGCTTAGCGGTTGAGCGGACAGGTTCTTTGGTATCAGAGGAGACAGCTTCGCAGAATTCGGCGTAGGAGAGGCTCACTGGTATAAAGTCTCAGAAAGTTCTGACTTGGTTCAGTTCTTTCAGATTATGTTCAGATTTTAGTTTCAGAGGGGGTAGAGCCGAGCCTGGGTAGCCAGTAGCGTGAGCAGGAAGTCCTCGTCCCGCAGGGCTGATATGTCATCCACCATCTGCTGCAGATACCCAGCAACCTGGCGGGCGAAGAGACCTGCATCCAGTTCAGCTGTCGGGCTTTTGGGCAGGTCGGTTTCCAGTAGCAACCGCTCAGCAGGCACCTGGCGCACATAGGCCCGCCCGCGCTTGGTCTCTAACATTTGCGGGTGCACCGAGATATAACCGCCCAGCTTGATTAGCCGGGTTAGCTCGTCGCTGCTGCCCCCAAAACGGTGCATGACCGGGACGACAGAGCAATCAGGTGAGGTTAACTGATCAAGAAGGTCAAGCACCGGGCTGACCGCCCGAACGGCATGCAGAGAAAGCATATAGGTTTGATCTGCCGGCCATCCTGTAGCGGCTTGCTTGACTGAGAGCAAGATACGCCCCAACACCTGCAGTTGGAGGTCAGCACTGGCTGTTTCTAAGCGCCGGGGGAGGAAGTCCAAGCCAATTTCACCGATAAACCTGGTGCTCATGACCTCTTCCTCAAAAATAGCGAGCTCCCGTTCGGCCTGCTCCGGTGAGGTAATCCACCAGGGGTGAAAGCCCAAAGAAAGCAGGGGAGCCAGCCCTCCCTGCCCAACACTGGGGGAGTAAGCTGCTAGCTCTTTATAGGCTGACGGTAGCAGGGTTTGGGCAACAACCTGTGCACCCTGAGCGATCAGGGAATCCACAAAAGGTTCGCGCAGCTTAGGGGCCAGAAAATCAAGGTGAAAATGAGAATCCAGAAGCAGACTAGGCATGCTGGTTCCCTCCTCTTCGACAGAGTTACTCACCGGGCTGAGGAGCAAGGTAGGGCGGTGCCTGAATCTCTTCCATGCCAGCTAGCTGGCGGATGACCCTACCTGCCAGCATCTGACCCATAATAGGCGGCATATAGCTCATGGACCCCAGGGTCTCTCCCTTGGTGTTTCCACCGGTCTTTTCCACGGCAAAGGGTAGCTCTGTGGAGAAAAGAACCTCTAGACCGTAGATACCACGTTTCTTGCACTCCGAGCGAATGACCCTGGACATAGAGCAGTTATAGGTCTTACGGATATTGGCGAACTCCAGCATGGTCGGGTCAAGCCGGTTGGCTGCACCCATAGAGGCCAGCAGGTTAAGGTTGTTCTCTGCCGCCCAGCGGTAGACGGCCAGTTTCTGGGAGATAGTGTCGATGCAGTCAATGACGTAATCAGGGCGCGGGAACTGCCCAAGGGTCTCAGCAATATTCTGCGGTGTCAGGAAAATCTGCTCGGCAATCACTTTGCAGTCGGGTTGAATCTCCTTAATCATGCCCTCCATGACCAGAGCTTTGACCTTGCCCAGGGTAGAGGTAAACGCCAGAGCTTGACGGTTGATGTTGCTCTCTTCAACCACATCTCGATCGAGCACAATCAGGTTACCTACCCCGCCTCGTGCTAGGGCTTCGGCGCAGGCAGAGCCTACCCCACCCAATCCAAGAACCATGACGGTCGCATCCTGCAGTTTTTGTAGACCCTCATCTCTAAGGACCAGTCTTAGCCGGGCAAAGCGTTCACTCTCAATTCCCACGGTGGGGCCCCTCTCATCTCGCACCAGGTTATTATCGCATACTTGAACCTTATTGCTCAGCGTGAGATCTACCAGCCCGTTGGGTGCATCTGGTCATCTACAGGTTCATCTGTTAGGTTGACTTTTAGGCTCCTTATCTTTCAGATTACAAATAATTCTTTATTCGGAGTATCTTATGAACCTCGACCACATAACGTTAACTCGCATTGATCCAATCGCTGAGAGAGAAGACCTTATTGACTTTATAACGGGTAACCACTGGCCTTTTCATGTGACTCCACAGATGTCGCGTGAGCAGATTGAAAAAGCCATTGAATCCGGAGCCTACCGGAGTGATGAACGTGATTCTTACTGGGTTGATCATGCTGACCTTGGTCGAATTGGCCTTATTCGCTTTGAGGATTTGGAAGATGACACCCCGGTCTTTGATCTACGTCTAGCTAGCCGGTATCGCGGCAGGGGCCTGGGAGTTCAAGTTCTTAAGGTAGCGACGGCTTGGGTATTTGAGCACATGCCAGCTACACGCCGCTTCGAGGGGCAGACTAGGGACGATAACCTGCCCATGCGCCGTACCTTTGTCAAAGCCGGCTGGGTTAAGGAAGCATACTACAGACAGGGTTGGCCGGTCACCGGCGCTGAGCCCCGCGATTCGGTAGCCTACGCTATCTTGCGCAGTGACTGGGAAAGCGGAACAAGCACTCCGGTGCCGTGGGGCCAGGACTAACCGGCTCAATAGTTTTTAAGTAGACGCTCCTCAGCTCTGGCAATGAGTGCATCAACTTGCTCTTTGGGGTGCTTATGTAGAATAGAAAAGGCTATCACCTGCAAAGGGTGCGAGAGCCTAAAAAGCATGGCACGCTCGGCCTCCTCACGGGTACGCGCAAGCAACCGGATGAACTGGTCCCCATGCCATGCAGCCAGGCAGGCGATATCTATTGCTGGGTCATCCACAGTTGCGAGGTCCCAGTCTAAGATCCCGCTGACCTTGCCACCTTCAAACAACATATTGGTTCCGGCTAGGTCAACATGTGAAAACACGAGTTGAGATGTGTCTAAAGTTGCTTGGAGGGCACTGAGGTCGTTAATAATAGCCAATGCTCGCTCTTGGGCTGCGTAGCTCAGAAGCGGTATCACCTGCTCTAACATCTCATTCCGCCACCTTTTACCGCCGCAGAAGGCTCGGGGCTCTGCAAGATAAGGTCGGATATGGCTGGTGGAGGTAGCTCTAATTTCTTGAAGAACCCCGTATAAAACTGCTGTATTACCTCTCCCGGCGGCGTGAGGCTCTCCCCATAATCGTAGGGTTGGTACAGCTGTAACCCTCTCTTCTTGTAAGGGCTCTCCGGCGGAGCGGGGGAGGCCGAAAGAATACTCGGGTAGGGCATCAACTAGCTTCTGGGTCCGCAGAATTGATTTTGCCACTTCGGTGTTGCGGGCAATACGTATCGCCAGATCTTCAGTCAAGGCCACGACCGAACTTGTCCCCAGATGTACGACCTGATCCAGAGTTTGCTCTGGGGCAACTGCGCCGATGACCTCGTGGATTAGTTCTTGGTCTATAGTTACCGCGTCCATTGTTATCCCTCCGCTATCTGGCTAGAGTTTAGCGCATTGGTGCAGAAGAAGTCGCTACCTGGACGAGTTGGGCTCGAGACAAGACGCTTGACAACTGGCGCGAAGCTAGCGTTACCTAGATATGGTTATCAGGAGAGAAAGTTGAGATGGGGCAAGGGCTGATATGGGCGCACTACCTGTCGGGGAATATGGAACTCCCGGGCCGCTGCGGGACCGGCTTGTCGCCGCAATTCTTAGCGGGCAGAAGACCGCGACCTCATCCCTATACGAGGAATACCGGCGCTTTGGGGAAGACCTGCCCCAGGTGGGCCAGCGCGAAATTGTTCTTGATTCACACCAGCATCCGGTCTGTCTAACCGAAACCGTAGCCGTGGAGGTACTGCCGGTGAGCGACATGAAACTTGACTTTGCTCTGGCAGAAGGTGAAGGGTTTACCTCGGTTGACGATTGGTGGGCGGCTCACCGTACTTTCTGGGGATCAGAAGACTACCGCACCCACTTGGGGCAACCGGAGATTGAGCTTGATGAAAATACCCTGGTGGTCTGCCAATGGTTTCGAATGCTCCCGCTACCGTCTAGCAGGTAATGGGCAAGAAGAGCTTGGTCCTTAGTGGATAGCAAAAATCATCAGGAGGGACACCAGCACGAAGAGGGAACCAAAAATAAGGTTAAGAATCTTCTGCCCGCGCGGTGAATGGCTCAGCCGGGTCAGCGGCTGAGCCACCACAGCAAAACCGCCCCACATCACCGCAAAATCGATAGCCACCATGGTCACGGCCAGAATCAGATACTGGGGAAGTTGCGGCTGATCGGGTCTAATGAACTGCGGCATAAAGGCAAGCATAAAAACAATAGCCTTAGGGTTAGACATATTCACCCAAAAGCCCCGACCAACCAAAGCCAGAGGGCGAAAGTCATAGCACTATCCTAAATCGGAGGCAAGACCCAAGCCGAAAGAACAAACAACAAATGGACACCCCCATCCCTGTAAACCCCTCATACAATGGTTGCTATGACTGCCCCCGCTTCGCAACGCCGCACCCTCCTAGCCCTAGCCCTCACTCAGGTCTTTGGAACCATCGGGCTAGGAGTCGCCCCTACCATCGGTATTCTGCTTGCCAGCAAGATGACCCACAGCCAGGCGCTCGCAGGAGTGGCGAGGACGGCTTCCACTTTTGGTGCGGCCCTGTTCGGTATTCCGCTGGCCAACCTGGCAGCACGAACATCACGCCGGTGTGCTCTCTCGGTGGGCTGGCTGGTCGCAAGTCTGGGGGCTGCTCTTCTGGCATTCTCTGCAGGGGGCGCCTACCTTACCCCGGTTATCCTGGGTATGCTCATGATTGGTGCGGGGAGCGCAGCTAGCTACCAGGCACGGTTTGCAGCGACCGACCAGGCCTCAGAGTCTCAGCGTACCTCAGCCCTGAGCTTTATCGTGTGGGTGGGAACCATCGGTTCTGTGCTCGGGCCTAACATCGGTACGCCAGCCCGCCTGCTCTCTGAGCGGTGGGGTACCAACCTCTACGGCACAGCCTTCGGGCTAGCTGCCCTTGCTCTCTGCTTAGCTACAGCGATGGCCTACCTGTTCCTGCCTGCCCCCTCCCTTACATCGAATGTGACTGACCCGCCGGGAGTCAGCCCCCACCGGCCTTCTTTTGGTGCCCGGTGTGCAGCGGTTTACCGGCATATTGTTGGTAACGCTCAGGCACGGTGCGCTGTTCTTGCTCTGCTGGGTGCCCATACTGTGATGGTGAGCGTGATGACCATGACGCCGGTTCACATGAACCACCAGGGCGCCAGCATTGAAGTCATTGGCCTGACGATCAGCTTGCACGTTCTGGGCATGTTCGGCCTGTCCCCGCTCATGGGAATTGCCGCTGATAGGTTTGGGCAACGACCGGTTATTATGGCGGGGCTGATGACACTTGTACTTTCACTCGCACTAGCCATAGTTGCACCCGAGAACCAGCCTGTGATGGTACTTTCCCTGACCCTGCTGGGCTTGGGCTGGTCGGCGGTGTTTGTCGCCGGATCGGCGCTCTTTGCGGCCTCGCTCCCGCAGAAACAGAGAGTTGAAGCCTCAGGCGGCCTAGATGCGCTCATGAACCTGGGGGCAGCTATGGCAGCACTGGCATCAGGCCTTGTACTGGCGGCTGCGTCCTTCCCTGTCCTTGCCGGGCTAGCTGGTCTGCTCCTTGCCCCCGGGGCGATAGGGCTGTGGGCTAGCAGACGCTAATTCCTGGGGACGGTCTACCTAGCTGACCTTAAAGTTCCTTATCTAATGCTTGACGTAGGTTCCTCGTGATAGCGGTTGCCTGCCCCATCACAAAGTACCTCACGGCAGGTTTAGCAATAAGGCCAAGTGGCTTGCGCACCAGGCCTTGGAGGGTGCCTATCTTCTTGCTGTTGGGCCGAACCCATACGAGAGATAGCCGGCAGATGCACCCATTTGAGTCCTCGGTGAGCTGGACTGAAACCTGTTGAGTGTTCAGCTGCGGTTCATGGGGGAACTTGAGCTCATACTCAATGCGCTTACTTTCTGCGTCTTTTCCTATGAGAGTGACTTCTTGAACCTGCCGGCTTGGTTTGCCTGGAACCTTAGAAAATTTTCCGGTGGGAGCAGCTGAGCGACCAAGCCAGGGTCCGGTGGATCCTGGCTTTACCTCGAGAGACTCGATAGCAGGTAGCCAGTTGGGGAGGTTGCTGGGGTTACTGACGAATTCCCAGGCCTTTTGCGGGTTGGTCGGAAGGAATACCGTGTGACTTGCACCGATACGGTTCTGATGTGAAGTGTCAACAACCTGCCTGGATGTAGAGGAGGGTAGCTGTTCTAGGGCCGTTACAAGCGCTGAATGCTCTATCTTGGCTTCGCTCAGGATCTCTTGGATATACCCACTGGACTCTTGGGCCAGAGCAAGGGCTAGCTCACGGGATGTCTTTACCTGATTGAGAATTCTCCTTGCGCGGTCAGTCAGCTGGTAGCCAGCAAGCTCCGGGAGTGACACTGGGGCTGGTGCGCTGATACCGAGTTCTTTGAGTAGCTTGTTATCAACTGCTCTGGTCGCGCTAGCTAGGACTCTTGGGTGTGCTCTGTGACTGCGGAGGGTGACCCCTACTTGGCCAGCATCGAGTGCGAGAGCCATGAGCAGATCAGGCAGGTCGATGATATTTTTGCCGCGCTCTGTTGCAATATCCCGGGCTAGGGTAAGGGTTGCGATGTAATCAGTTAATGAAGGCGCCTGCTTGTTCTGTTCGGTCATGATTTCCTCCGTGGGAGAGGGATAGATGGGTCTATCCGTTTGGCGTATTTTTTGTGCACAGCCTGCCGGCTAACCCCTAGGCAATCTGCAATGGCCTGCCAGCTCATGCCGCTCTTGAGCGCGGCTTCGACTTGCTGATGTTCAAGAGAGTCGGCAAGAGCTTTCAGTGTTGCTACTGCACGCAGACCCCGTCTAGGGTCACTGGTGTTGGCTGCCTGATGGGTGGCTGCTTCTGGATCCATGATGTCAACCTTAGTTGCTAATGGTGGATAGTGTCAATATATGTTGACAATTGTCTAGATAGTTTTCCGTGCAGTCCCATGCTGACTCCGTGAGATAATAGGTTGGTGAATACCCTCCTGAGCAAGCAAATACTAGCCCTGGCTGACTCCCGTGGCACTGCCCTTGACCGACTCATTCTTGCTGACTCCAAAGACATGCGCCAGATTACTAAGGGGCCGGGGCAGGATATCTTGATTCTCGATGACCCCACCGGTGCTTTAACTTTGGAGTCACTAGCCCTAGTGCTTGCACGCGGAGGGCGGGTGCTCAGCCGTCAACGCTCCTATGACCTAGCGCTAGAGCTCTTCCACACGGCTCACACCCTAGGGGAGGAAGCGTCCGCCCGCCTCCTCATAGCCGGCCTCGATAACAAAGGAGAGATAGACCCAGGCACCTTTGGCCTCACCAACTTTTTGGTAGCCCACAGCTTTCAGGGCAACTTAGCTTTGGGGCACCTACCTAAGAGCCACTCTGCACTAGCGGACACCAGCTACGATTTTTCCACCTACCAACAGGCCAAGGGAGCCGGGGCAACTCTGCTAGTAGGCGGTAATACTAAACACATGGTTCACACCTTTAACGAGACACTGGGGCAGAGCTTCGCCAGCGTTCGTGGACTGCGCGGCAAAGGCAAACACCGGTGCCTCTTAGCAACCGAACCAAAACCCCAGGGGAGTCCACCTAAGCTGGCTGGTGCGCTCGCCGCTTTTGGTGGGGTGTTCTCCGGCGGTAAGCCCGATGCTGGTGGTCAGCTCTTAGCCCGTGCCTTCCTTAGCGACCTTGCAAGCTCCGATAATGAGCTTGTGAACAAACGACCATTAACTCTGCTCGATTTAGGGTGCGGTAATGGCTCTGTGAGTTTGGACATCTTGGGTAGCTTACCTGTGGGGTGCCGGGTATCAGCGCTCTATGCCACTGACTTGGACCTTGACGCTATTCGCTCGGCTAGAGTTAACCTCACTAAGAACCCTGCCGTACAGGTGAGCTGGGATGACGCTGCGAGTAGGTTACCTGATGCCAGCGTAGATGCTGTCCTGCTCAACCCGCCCTTCCATCTAGGAACAGCGGTGGACCTTACTTTGATTGGTCCTCTCCTGAGAGCCGCTTACCGTGTGCTGGCACCCGGTGGGCGCTTATATCTAGTGCATAATTCGCACGCTCGCTATCGCCAGCAGGTAGAAGAACTCTTCATCAATACCCGCCAGCTGGAACGTACACCCACCTTTACCGTCTTGAGTGCCAGCAAGAAATAGGCAGAAAGAAACTATGACCATCAAAATTATTGCCATCGGTAAGAAGCACGAGAAATGGGTTGCGGAGGGAATTGATCGCTACGAAACCCGCCTGCGCAAGCCCTGGGACCTGACCTGGCAGTATTTACCGCACTCATCTTTGGCAGAAGAAGCCGCTCGTGCCGAAGAATCCCGGCGCATCCTGGAAAAAATTGACCGTGATGATTACCTGATTCTGCTCGATGAGCGGGGCAAGATGCTCAGCTCCCCGGGGTTATCTCGGGTTCTTCAGGCACAGCTGGGTTTTAAACGGATCGTCCTGGTGATCGGTGGGGCCTACGGGGTAGATGAGACAGTGCGTTCCCGCGCCAATACTGTATGGAGCCTTTCGGAGCTGGTCTTTCCCCATCAGCTGGTCCGACTGATTATTACCGAGCAGATTTACCGGGCCGGTGAAATTGCGGCTGGGCGCCCCTATCACCACCAATAGGGTCGGGTCTCAGAGGTTATTGTTACTTAGCTTTCTAGGGAGCTTGAGACAGTTTTGAGCACAAACTGTCAGCTCCCGGCGCGTAGCATTACCTCAAGAGCCTGCCAACCGGCTATATTTTTATGTATGGCAAAGAAAAAAGTTACCGTAGTATCCGCGCTTGCGGCGACCGCCCTGCTCGCTGGCTGTGCGCAAACCACTGTTCCCGGCCTGGGCTTCGAAAAAACTGACGGCTGGGGTGGCCGTGACGACATCACCTTTGAGGTAACTGCCGAACATAACGGCGCCGAAGTACCCGCAACCGTCACTGTTTACCAGGACCAGATTAGTTTTGAGGGCAACAGCACAGAATTTGAAGGCGAAAACTTCTACAAGCTGACCTTCGACGACCTGGCAGACCTCTCAGGTTCCCAGCTCCGTATTTCAGTTTCAGCTCAGGATGCTGAGGCCGAGGTCTCCTGTGCTATTAAGGGTACCGGCTACTCTCTTAAAGAAGGCGAGCATGTTAACCACAACAACGCGGCTGAGGGCACCGGTAGCGCAACCTGCGTTCTCAATATTGCATAACCAATAACACTCTCTCATCACACACAGGTGGGCGCCGCAGACGGTGCCCACCTTACGCTTTAAGGCCGAGCCAAATATGCGTTGAGAGCAAGAATATGAAAAACTAGCCCTATGAGCACTCCCGGGGCGCACGAACTAAGAACCATCGTTGCAGAAGCAGCTGACGAAGCCGCCAACATCGTTTACCGTGTTGGCGATAACATTCACTCATTCCGAGCCAAACGTGCCCGCCAAACCGGGCTTGAACCCGTCCTCGTTCCCAGCGTTGGGTACGGTGGGCAAGGTTGGGTCCGGATACTCGGACGGGCACTCTACAAAACAAACCTGTTTGAGGAGTTCTTTGACTCTGTTGAAAAGGGCGACCCCTCCGTGGACCCTGTGCGGGGCTGGCGGTCCTTTACCTCGGTAGCGATTTCTCACGCCCCGATTAACGTCACCATTGACGGTCTAACCCACACAGTTTATACAGACCGAGGGGGAGTAATTGATGAGAAGCTCAAGCTGGACCTTGCACCCGGTCTGCACGACGTCACGATGTCCACAGAGGGGAGCCAGCCGGTAACCACCAGCGTCTACATCGTACCCGAAGACCAAACCCTGGGCATTATCTGCGACGTGGACGATACTGTCATGAACACGGCCCTTCCCCGGCCTTTCGTGGCAGCCTGGAACAGTTTTGTGCTCAACGAGCACGCCAGGAGTGCGACCCCCGGCATGGCGGTGATGATGGATCGCCTACACCGAGCTCACCCCAAGGCACCTTTCATGTATCTTTCCACCGGTGCCTGGAACGTTACCCCCACCCTCCGCCGCTTTCTGCACCGTAACGGCTACCCCAAAGGCACCTTCCTGCTCACCGACTGGGGACCCACCCCTGATCGCTGGTTCCGCTCCGGATCGCTCCATAAAGTAAACGCCCTCAAACGCCTTGCCGGTGAGTTCCCCAATATACGGTGGATTCTCATCGGTGATGATGGTCAGCGGGACCCCGAAATCTACAATGGGTTTGCTGTGCGCTACCCCCAGAACGTAGAAGCAATCCTGATTCGTAACCTCACCTTTGGCGAATCGGTCCTTTCCTCAGGCCGTGTCTGGGGCGATAATCGAGCCCGCGATATCATCAAAGGTGACCTCTGGCTGGAAGGCAATGACGGTACTGCCCTCTACGAGCAGTTGAAAGAACGCGGCCTAGTGTAGCCCTTGTCCCCCAAAACCTTAAAAAGCACCCTTGTCAAGCCTGGCAAGGGTGCTTTTTCGATGACACACCTTGGTAAAAAAATCTCTTAAATCTTGGTCAACAAGCCTTAAAGGCTCAAGGCTCAATTTAGGGTTAAGCGCCATTCCCTTGTAAATACGCGGTAGCTTTAGCCACCCGGTGCGAGCCCGGGAACAGAGCCTGCATCGTAACTCACATGATGGGGCAACTGAGCTACGGTAACCGATAAATATGTGGATAACCCCCTTAAAGCGCGGAAACCCGCGGAAGGCCCTGTGGATAGACGTCGACCAAAAATTTTTTCGTAACAGACCACACTATGTTGGGCTAGGTGCGTGCTTTGAACACTAGATGTAGTATTAAATCCCGGTTCGGGGGATAAGGGAGATTCCTCCCCAGAACACCCCCACACAGCTCGCAAGGGCTGTTCGCTTCAGTCACTTCCTGCGCAAGCGGGATACCAAGGAGAGACCCCACCATGACCGTAACGGTGTACACCAAGCCAGCATGCGTTCAGTGCAACATGACCTACCGCGCACTCGATAAGCTCGGAGTCGAATACAACACCGTTGATATCACCGAGGACCCCGCAGCGCTAGAACTTATCAAGGGCATGGGTTACCTGCAGGCACCCGTTGTGATCGCCGGCGAAAACCACTGGTCAGGTTTCCAGCCCGACCGCATTAACTCTCTAGCCGAACTCGCCGCTTAAAAATCTTCTGGGGCTCTAGAGGACTGTAGAGCCAGCAAGGGCCCCTTGAACTGCCGCCGTATAAGAGCAGGCAGGAACCCAGTAACTACAACCTCAGGCCAGGCGACTGCGCTCATGGAAAAACCCCAGTACACACCAGAACAGATCACGAGCCAACCCACTATCGTTTACTTCTCATCAGTTTCTGAAAACACACACAAGTTCATCCAGAAAACCGGGATAAACAGTGTCAGGCTCCCCCTGAAAACCAAGGACGAGCCACCCCTAGTAGACCACCCCTACGTCCTCTGTCTACCAAGCTACGGGCGTCCAGGAGGGGCCGGATCTATCCCACCTCAGGTGCTGAAGTTCCTCAACATCCCAGAAAACCGCCGTTTCCTACAAGGAGTCATTGGAGCCGGGAACACAAACTTTGGTGACCTTTACTGCGTAGCAGCAGATAAAGTCGCCGCTAAATGTCAGGTACCGGTGCTCTTCAAATTTGAATTGATGGGCACCCAAGAAGACGTAGACACCGTACGAAAAGGACTAGAAGAATTTTGGACTCAAAACTCCCTGTACCCGGTCTCAGCCTAGAACCAGGCCACGAGGACCCAAGCACCCCCGAAAAATACCAGGGCATGGGGTACCACGAGCTCAACGCCCTGCTAAATCTATACGATGAGAAGGGCCAGATTCAGTTCGAGGCTGACCGGCAGGCAGCCCGCCAGTACTTCTTGCAGCACGTCAACAACAACACTGTTTTCTTCCACGACCTAGAAGAAAAGATTGACTACCTCATCAAGCACCAGTACTACGAGCCAGAGATCTTCGAAAAGTACCCCTTCGAGTTCGTCAAAGAGCTTTCTAAACTGGCCTACTCCAAGAAGTTCCGCTTCCCCACCTTCCTGGGGGCCTTCAAGTTCTACACCTCCTACGCGCTCAAAACTTTTGACGGTCAGCGCTACCTGGAACGCTTCGAAGACCGCGTGGTCATGGTAGCCCTGCTGCTAGCAGAGGGCGATCAGGCTCTTGCCACCAAGATTGTTGAAGAGGTCATCGCAGGTCGTTTCCAGCCGGCGACCCCCACCTTCCTGAACGCCGGTAAGAAGCAGCGTGGCGAACTGGTTTCTTGCTTCTTGCTGCGCATCGAAGACAACATGGAGTCCATCGGACGCTCCATCAACTCGGCCCTGCAGCTCTCCAAGCGTGGCGGCGGTGTGGCTTTTGCGCTCACCAACCTGCGTGAAGCCGGCGCACCCATCAAGAAGATTGAGAACCAGTCCTCGGGTGTTATCCCCGTGATGAAGCTCCTGGAAGACTCCTTCTCCTACGCCAACCAGCTAGGTGCCCGTCAGGGTGCAGGTGCAGTCTACCTGCACGCCCACCACCCAGATATCTACTCCTTCCTGGACACCAAACGCGAAAACGCTGACGAAAAGATCCGTATTAAGACCCTGTCCCTGGGCGTAGTCATCCCCGATATCACCTTCGAACTGGCTAAGAAGAACGAGGACATGTACCTCTTCTCGCCCTACGATGTTGAGCGTATCTACGGCCTACCTTTCTCAGATATCAACGTCTCTGAGAAGTACTACGAAATGGTCGATGATGCTCGCATCAAGAAGACTAAAATCAAGGCCCGCGAATTCTTCCAGACCCTGGCAGAAATCCAGTTCGAGTCCGGCTACCCCTACGTCATGTTTGAGGACACCGTCAACAAGGCCAACCCCATCGACGGCAAAATCATTATGTCCAACCTCTGCTCCGAGATCCTGCAGGTTTCTGAGCCCTCGGTTTACAACCCCGACCTGGGTTACGCAACCGTTGGCAAGGACATCTCTTGCAACCTGGGTTCACTCAACATTGCCCTGGCAATGGACGGTGGTGATCTGGGTCAGACCGTGGGAACCGCAATTCGCGCGCTAACAGCAGTCTCAGACCAGTCTGATATTCGCTCCGTACCTTCCATCGAACGCGGTAACTCCATGAGCCACGCCGTTGGCCTGGGACAGATGAACCTGCACGGCTACTTGGCCCGCGAGCATATCTACTACGGTTCCGAAGAAGCACTTGATTTCACCAACATGTACTTCTACACCGTCACCTACCACGCAATCCGCGCCTCTATGGAAATCGCCCGTGAACGCAAGGAAACCTTTGCGGGGTTCGACAAGTCCAAGTACGCCAGCGGCGAGTACTTTGAGAAGTACATCAACGGAACCTGGGACTTTGAGACCGAACGAGCCCGTGAACTCTTTACAGGACACTCTGTACCCACCGCTGATGACTGGAAGCAGCTGGCTGCCAACGTCGCCGAGTACGGTATGTACAACCAGAACCTGCAGGCCGTTCCGCCCACCGGCTCAATCTCCTACATTAACGGGTCAACCTCATCGATTCACCCGATTGCCTCCAAGATTGAGATCCGCAAGGAAGGCAAACTGGGCCGTGTCTACTACCCCGCGCCCTACATGAACAACGAGAACCTGGACTACTACCAGGACTCCTACGAAATCGGGTACGAGAAGATCATCGACACCTACGCTGTTGCCACCCAGCACGTGGATCAGGGCCTGTCGTTGACCCTCTTCTTCAAGGACACCGCAACTACCCGCGACGTCAACAAGGCCCAGATTTATGCCTGGCGAAAGGGCATTAAGACCATCTACTACTCGCGTATCCGCCAGATGGCTCTTGAAGGGACCGAAGTCGAAGGCTGCGTGTCCTGCATGCTCTAAAGGCTTGAAGCTTGCTGGGCTGGACTATGAAGCCCAGCAAGCTTTTTCGAGCCCGGCCGGGGGAGCACCCCTAAACCCGCCTCAAGGTCACCATGCTTTTTACCCGGTAGGGTGACAGAATAGAAACAAAAGTGCCCTCACCGGCACACATACCACCCCCATGCGAGGAGAACCCATCACCATGAGTGAGAAGGTCGAACTGGTCCATCACGTTGAAGCAATCAACTGGAACCGTATCGAAGATGAAAAAGACCTAGAGGTCTGGGACCGCCTGACCGCCAACTTCTGGCTACCAGAAAAGGTGCCGCTCTCCAACGACGTCCAGTCCTGGAAGACCCTCACCGAGGAAGAAAAGCAGCTCACCATGCGCGTCTTCACCGGCCTGACCCTGCTGGACACCATCCAGGGAACCGTTGGCGCTGTCTCCTTGCTGCCAGATGCCGTAACTGCCCACGAAGAAGCCGTGTACACCAACATCGCTTTCATGGAGTCCGTACACGCCAAGAGCTACTCATCCATCTTCTCTACGCTCTGCTCCACCAAGGAAATCGATGAGGTCTTCCGCTGGTCCACCGAGAACGAGCACCTGCAGAAGAAGGCCCGCATCGTCATGGACTACTACCAGGGCAGCGATCCCCTTAAGAAGAAGGTAGCTTCAACCTTGCTGGAATCCTTCCTCTTCTACTCCGGCTTCTACCTGCCCATGTACTGGTCCTCTCGTGCCAAGCTCACCAACACCGCAGACCTGATCCGCCTGATTATCAGGGACGAAGCCGTGCACGGTTATTACATTGGCTACAAGTTCCAGCGCGCTCTTGAAAAGGAAACCCCCGAGCGCCAGGCAGAACTTAAGGAATACACCTTCGACCTGCTCTACGAACTCTACGAGAACGAAGTGGCCTACACCCACTCACTCTACGACGGGGTTGGCCTGAGCGAGGACGTTAAGAAGTTTCTGCATTACAATGCCAACAAGGCACTCATGAACCTAGGCTACGAGGCTATGTTCCCGGCAACCGTCACTAACGTGTCACCGGCAATCCTGGCAGCCCTGTCACCCAACGCTGATGAGAACCACGACTTCTTCTCTGGCTCCGGCTCATCCTACGTGATCGGCAAGGCCGTTAACACAGAGGACGAGGATTGGGACTTCTAAGCTAAGCCCCAACGTTTAACCTGAAGAAAGCTGCCTCTCCACCGCACACAAGCGGGGGAGAGGCATGACAGGTGCGTTCACCAGTAGCTGCCCGCGCCCCAGGAGACGAGCCAGATAGCCAGAGAAAGAGAGCTATGCCTGCCGCCATCACCAGCTATGTAGCTGTCGAAGAAATTTTGGCCGCCCAACTGTCGGTAGATTTGTGCCTACCTGAACAGGCCATTGCCATAGCTCGTCAGCACGGTTCCACCCAGCTTTCTGCGCCTCGACTACCGCTGGACCAAATGCACCCGGCCCGCCGCCGCTACCGTGACCACTGGGAGCTGAGGCTAATAAACTTTCGAGGGCTGACGGTGATTTGCGCCCAGCACCCGCGAGTCCGCGAGGCCGCCGATAACCTACTAGCAGGGGACAACGGCAACTGGGTGGGGGACTACTCCGAACTGCGCAAACTCAACGATTACCTGACCCCCTATGCGCTACAGCTAAGCGGTACTTCGCTCTTCTATACCCCCGGCAAAGATTTTTGGCAGGAACGGAACCTACAACGGTCTGCCCCCGCAGGCTTTGAGTACCGGTGGCTTGAGCCGGAAGAATTCGAGAAATTCCGGGGCGATAGCCGCTTCGAAAATGCCCTGGGTTTCAAGGAGCTCCGCCCGGATGTCCAGGTATTGGGGGCCCTTGCCGGGGGCGAAGTGGTTGCTCTTTCAGGGGCTAGCGAAGACTCCAACTGGTGCCGGCAAATTGGGATTGATGTGCTCCCCGAGTACCGGGGTAGGGGGCTGGCTTCTTATCTGGTGCGTGAACTTGCAGTTGCTATTCTGCTGGAAGGATTCGTTCCTTTCTACGGTACAAGCCCCTCACATATCCTGAGCCAGCAGGTAGCCCTGAAGGCCGGTCTGCGCCCGGCCTGGTGGGAGTTTGTCTCGACCAGTCTTAATGAAATTTCGGTGAGCTAATGGTAGAGATTCGGCGGCCTGGCCGAGAGGTGTCGAGGATGGCCAACAGGATTGAGCGTGCTTTAGAAACCGTCAGGGCTGTGGGCAGGGGGGAGGAAGAATCACATATCAGGCTTTACCGCCCTGCGGCTGCTCTTGCCTTTGGACGTAGGGATCAGCTCAATCCTGGCTTTGAAGAGGCAACGCAGCTAGCGCAAGCACACGGTTTTGAACCCCTTGTTCGGCGGGTGGGCGGACGAGCTGCCGCTTACCACCGGGGGTGCCTGGTCATTGACCATTTTCAGCACGACCCGGATGCTGTCAGTGGCAACCACCTGCGCTACCGGCAGTTTGGGGACTTACTCGCTCAGGCGCTCGAAACACTGGGGGTAGAGGCTGGCCTGGGAGAGATAGCGGGGGAGTACTGCCCCGGTGAGTATTCGGTCTGGGGTCAGCTGTCCAACGGTAAGAAGGTTAAACTGGTTGGAACAGCTCAGCGGGTTGTCGCTGGTGCCTGGTGGTTTTCAGCGGGGATAGTAGTGCAAGATTCAGCACCCCTGCGCGCGGTCACTCGCGATGTTTATCAGGCTTTAGAGCTACCGTTAGACCCTGCAACAGTCGGTGCAGTCCAGGACATTGAGCCTTTAGTGACCGTTGATGATGTCGAAGATGCCCTCCTTGAGGCCTACGAAAAGGGGGGTTTCTCATGTGTGGCCGCTACGCCCTAGAGCTTGCTATGGAACACCCCCAGTATGTGGCCGGTGTTGAGCTAGCTGAACCAGTCCTTAATTACAACGTTGCACCCACAGCCTCCGTGCCTATTCTGGTCGATAGGCTTGAGAACGGTAGCTTTGTGCGCGAACTGCACAGTGCCCGTTGGGGTTTGCTACCTGCCTGGGCTCAAGACCCGGCGCAGTCTTCCCGTGCCTTTAACGCCCGGAGCGAGACTATTTTTACTAAGCCCACCTTCCGTGATGCCGCTGTAGCCGGGCACTGTGCAATCCCTATGAGCGGCTACTACGAATGGAAGACCGAGACCACTGCCGGTGGTAAACAGGCCAAGACACCCTACTTTGTGCACCGTTCTGACCACAGACCCATTTATTGTGCGGGGCTGTATTCCTGGTGGCGGATTCCTGAAGACTTTGCCGGTCCCGGTCAAGTATTTGAGGGTCGAGCCAAGAGCTGGTTGCTGTCCTGCTCCATTATCACCATGGATTCACCAGGCAATGGTGAGTTTGACACCGGAATTGTGGCTGATGTGGGAGGGAGCCCCGCCTATGCCAGCCCCATGGAAGAGGAACTGGGGAGGCTACACAGCCGGCTACCGGTGCCTCTCTCTGTCGCCGATGATAAAGCTATCAGCCCCAGTGACAGTCTCACCCGCTGGTTGCAGGCAGGTCGGCCCGCTGGCGGGCAAGCACCCTCAACATCTGCCCTCAAAGCGCAGTATCGACAGGCCGCGGAAGCTGAGCTAGACTCAATTCGCCAAGAAGCCTTCGCCCAGCTCTCTGCCTGGACCCTGCACCCGGTCAGTAAGGACGTGGGTAACGTGCACAATAAGGCCAGCTACCTGATCGAGCCAGTTGAGGACCTACTGACCGGATTGTAAAGGCAGGCTGCGGGAGGCCTAGATAATATCCTCGGGCTCAGGGAACCAGCGGTTAAAGTCCAGGGTCAGGTAGAGAGCTAGCGCGGCAGCGTTATTATCGCTAATACATACCGATACCTGCTGGTAGCCGTCTGCAAACATCTGATCCAGGCTCCGGCGAATCAGCTGCTCAGCCAGGCCCTCACGGCGGCGTGAGGCCGCAGTGAACAGCTCGTAGATGGTCGGTATATTTTTGGGCTCGGTCACGATGCGGTTTTTGAGGCAGAGCGCAGCGGCGATGATCCTGCCGTGGTCATCTAGGATGACGGGGGAGGCTTCAGCATAGAAGTCCCCGTGCTCACCGCGCAGGATGCTCGATATTTCTTGCTCAGCTTCTGACTGGGAACCAAAGCGGTTCTCGTCATAGGAGGCAAAGTACAAACGAGCCAAATCCTGAGCATCCTGTGGCTGCGCCCATCGAGTGTTTACCGTTAGAGGCTTATGTGACTTAGAGGTCTGCGATACCAGGGTAATTGTTCCGCTCATCTTCTTCTCTCCTCCTCAGGGGATGTCAAGTTTTGTACTTGTGATTTATAGAATACCGTCTTGAGGGGGTATTGCCTACTTATCCTCAGTAAACCGGGAGCCGCAGGATAATTTTATCCTGCGGCTCCCGGGGGGCCGCCTGTGGCGTTCTCTGTAGGTGCTCTATGGTCCGTAGACTGCTTGCTTTTTAGGCTGCGTGCTGGCAGGTGGAGCAGCTGCAGTTATCGCAGAGGCAGTTGGCGCAACTGTCACTGCACTCTGCGCACTGGCAACTCTGGTGGTTGCAGGTGGGGCAGTCGCAGTTACTGCATTCGCAGGTGGCGCAGATGTCTGAGCAGTCCTGGCATTGGCAGGTGCTGCATTCATCGTAGTGGCCCTCGTGCTCACGGTGGGCGTGACCATCGTGCAGGTAATCTACATGGTCCAGGTGGATGATAGCCTGGTGGCCGCAGTCTGGGCCGTGGGTGTGGGCGTGGGCTTCTGATTCGCGGTGGCTAAGGGTGCTCATCTTTGTTCCTTTGTATGTTGTTGGACATCTTGAATGATGTGTTTGATATGTTGATCAGCTAGCTGGTAGAAGGTTTTGCGGCCCTCTTGCCAGCTAGTAATAACCTGGGCCTCTTTGAGGAGCTTGAGGTGGTGGCTGGCCAGGGGCTGGGAAACCCCTAGGCAGTTATGAATCTCACTGACCGTATGGGGTTGGTCCATAATGTGGTGGCACATAGCTAGCCGCAAGGGGTGAGCTAGAGCCGAGAAGAGCGCCACTGAGGGCTCGTAGGTCTCTAGTGGGTATTCTTCAGCGGTATCCATAAGAAATATTTTATATAAAGAAATTTTTATAAGTCAAGGGCTTTAAATCGCTCATCAGGAAGACTGGCTGGATCCCGGTGGCGGGGATACCCTAAGGGTAGGGAAGCTCGTGGGGTATCCTATAGCTTGTGTCAAAACGTTCTTTGTGGTCAGTAGATAGTTCCAGCATGGTGGTTCACGGCGATAATCTTGCCGTGCTCAAAAACCTGCCCGAAGAGAGTTTCCAACTTATCTACATCGACCCGCCCTTTAATACGGGTAAAACCCAGAAGCGGCAGAGCATCAAAACCGTGCGTGCTGAGAGCGGAACCCGGGTCGGCTATAAAGGCCAGACTTACGAGACTATTAAGGGCGATATCTACGGCTATTCAGACTCATTTGAGAACTACTGGGAGTTTCTAGAGCCCCGGCTCATGCAGGCCTGGCGACTACTCAAACCCAGCGGCACGCTCTACCTGCACCTGGACTACCGCGAGGTGCACTACGCCAAGGTGGTACTCGATGCGCTCTTTGGCCGTGAATGCTTTTTGAACGAGATTATCTGGGCTTATGACTACGGTGCTAAGTCAAAGAAAAAATGGCCCGCCAAGCACGACAACATTCTGGTCTACGTCAAAGACCCCCAAAATTACTACTTCAATTCATTGGCTGTTGATAGGGAGCCCTACATGGCGCCCGGGCTGGTTACCGCAGAGAAAGCCGCGATTGGCAAACTGCCCACAGACGTTTGGTGGCACACTATTGTCTCACCCAGCGGTAGAGAAAAAACTGGCTATGCCACCCAAAAACCCCTGGGTATCCTGCGCCGTATAGTGCAGGCATCGAGTGCCGAGGGCGACTGGGTGCTGGACTTCTTTGGTGGCTCCGGTACAACCGGGCACGCCTGTGCGGAGCTGGGCCGTAAATTCCTGATGATTGACCAGAACCCCGAGGCCATTAAGGTCATGCGCAAGCGCCTGAGAGCTGTGGACGGTCTGGACGTCACCTTTAAGAAATCACGAGCTAAAGCTTCACAAAATCTCCCAAAGGCTGTCTAAAAACAGCATAATTGTTGGTGCAACCATGTCTCCCAGAGAAAGTGCAGATTCATGGCTCAGAACCAACACACCTTTGGGGTAGGCCCCCGCCTTTCACAATTCCTCACCGAGACTCAGGAGCTGTGGCAGGCCTCTATCCAGCACAGGTTCATTGATGAACTCTTCAATGACACCTTGGACCCAAAAGTCTTTTGCCGCTACCTGATTCAGGATTACCAATTCTTCGAGGCTTTCATCTGCATGTTGGGCTCTTGCGTTGCCCGGGCTGACAGCATGAAAGCAAAGATCCGCTTCTCACAACAGCTAGGCTTTCTGGCTAGCGATGAAGACTCATACTTCCTGAAGGCCTTCGGGCAGTTCGGAGTGCCCGAAGCGGACTATTCGCAGCCTGAACTGGATGCAACAACCAGGCAGTTTCAAGAGCTGATGTACTCAGTGAGCCGGGAGGGTAGCTACGCGGAGCTCCTGGTCATGTTGGTTATCGCTGAAGGGCTCTACCTGGACTGGGGCTCTCTGCAGAGGGAGCTTCCAGAGAATGACCTGTACCGGGGGTGGATTGATCTGCACCGTGGCAATTCTTTCAAGGAGTGGGTGAACTTCTTGGCAGGGGAGCTGGAGCGCCAACTTCTTGATGGTGAGCAGGTTCAGGCCCTGCTGCCGCTGTGGAGAAAGGCTCTTCAGCTTGAATATGACTTCTTTGAACTGGGGTACAAGGCACTTTCCTAAGTTTCGCTTGCCCCGCAATTTCTGCGCGGAGGTCTTGTGCCCCACCCCCCCATCTGTATTATTAAAAATAATACAGATAGGGGGGAGACCATGAACATCACCATTAGGGATAATTCGCCGCTACCGGTCTACCAGCAGATACACGATGCGGTGGTCCAGGCAATTGCTACCGGCCAGCTGGCCTACGGCGACCAGCTTCTTTCCGTGCGAGCCGTGGCCCAGGAACTCAGCATTAACCCCGCCACGGTGCTCAAAGCCTACGACCTGCTTAAGGCAGAAGGCCTGATTGTTAGCCACAACCGAGGGAAAACAACCGTCGCCGCCGACCCGCACCATACGGCTACAGACCTGGACAGTAGTAGTTGGGAAGAAGCCCTCCTGCACCTGTTGGCCTTAGGGCGCGCCCAAGGCAGAGACACCGAAGCCATTCTTCTCACCGCGCGCCAGCAACTGACCTGGCTCGAATCCCAGCAGGAGGCTAGCCATGTCTAACGCATTAGCATTGCCCATACTTACCTTCATCACGGGGCTCTTTTTACTAGCCGTTCTGCTGACAACCCCGAATCTCGCAGCGGTCAACAAGCCCTACGGGGTGAACATCCCCCTGAGCTACGTCCACACACCGGAGCTCAAGCAGGCAAACCGGGTCTTTACTCTCTGGACGGTAGCCACATCTCTACCACTTATTCTGGGGGCAAGCCTTTTAGCGGTTCTTAGCCAGCTGAACGGGCTGGTGGCTCTCACCCTGCTCCCTTTTCTACAGCTGGCCGGAACGGCCTACGCTATTGCCAAAGCACGCACGGTGGTTGCAGACTTTAAGGAGCGGGGCAAGTGGTACGCCGGGGTAGAAACCGGAAAGACCTTTAACATCAAGGTCAGCCAAGGCTCACCCCTGAGCATGCCAACCGGCTGGTTTGTGGCCTCTCTGCTCCTGGTAGCCCTGTGGGCTCTCGCCCTTGCTCTGCGCTACCCCCAGCTGCCCGACCCTTACCCCGTTCACTTCAATGCGGTGGGTGAAGCCGACGGCTGGGCGGCTAAAACGGTGTGGGCTGTCTTTATGCCTCTTTCTAGCGCCCTCTTTACCCTCGGCACGGTATGGCTGTGCGGCTGGTTTGTGGCCCACCAGATAAACGGTCAGACCAAACCGGGTGAGGCCAAGCTGGCTGGTCTTTCTGCCAAGCCGCCCCAAAACCTTGACCTGTTGAGCGATGCTTTGGGCGTGAGTGCCGCAGACTACCAGGGACTCCGCACCAAGGTTGCGGCTCAGAAAACCCTGCATTCCCTGGGGCTACTTGCTTTTACGCTGACGCTCGGTATCGGACTACTGGACCTCTCCGCACTGATTACTCTGCCCGGTTGGTTCCAGGCAGCCAAGCTCTGGGTCTTCTTAGTGCTGGTGTTAGGCGCTGCTCTGCTGGTCAGCTTGGCCGGTGTCAAAGCTACCCGGTCGCTCGATAGGGCCGTCCTTGCGCTTGCCCAAGCCGGGGCAGTGGACCCCACCGAACTCGAACTACCCGATGAAAGCGACCACATCAAGTACGGGATTTTCTACTACAACCGGGATAACCCCAACATCATGGTGCCTAAACACATCGGTGTTGGCTACTCACCCAACTGGGCGCACCCGGCAAGCTGGGTCTTTGGCATCATCTTTCTGGTCATTGTGGTCTCCAGTATTCTGCTGCCCTTCCTGCTGGCAGGGTAGACTTGATACTGTTCTGCACCCTCGTACCGTGCAGATGTACACTTCAGCTCACCCGTTGTAGGGGTGGGCACTACCCTTTAGGAGACTCCTTGTCATCCCTTTCCATCACCCTAGCCGGCGCCGCTCACACCGTTGAAGCAGGCACCACCGCAGCCGACCTGTTCGCCGAGAACCCCGAGATTGTCGTTGCCCGTATCGACGGCACCCTGGTAGACCTCTCCACTGAACTGACCGACGGTTGCACCCTTGAACCTGTCAGTATCCATGAGGAAGACGGCCTGAACGTGCTCCGCCACTCAGCCGCACACGTCATGGCGCAGGCGGTGCAGGAATACCGCAAGGACGCCAAGCTGGGTATTGGCCCCTACATCACCGATGGCTTCTACTTTGACTTTGACGTTGAAGAACCCTTCACCCCCGAAGATCTGAAGAAGATCGAGAAGAACATGGTGAAGATTATTAAGAGCGGCCAGACCTTCCGCCGCCGCGTGGTCACCCAGGCTGAGGCCGAAGCGGAGATGGCAAACGAGCCCTACAAGCTGGAACTGCTGACCCTCTCCCAGGGCCCCGGCTCCGGCGCCGACGCCGCCGAGGGTGCCTCCGTTGAGGTAGGCGCTGGTCAAATCACCATCTACGACAACGTCAACAAGAAGGGTGAAACGGTCTGGAAGGACCTCTGCCGCGGCCCCCACCTGCCCAACACCAAGCTGATTGCTAACGGTTATGCGCTCATGCGTGCCGGTGGCGCCTACTGGCGCGGTTCCGAGAAGAACCCCATGCTCCAGCGTATCTACGGCACCGCCTGGCCCACCAAGGAAGAACTGGTGGCCTACAAGGACCGCATTGCTGAGGCTGAGCGCCGTGACCACCGTCGCCTGGGCGAAGAACTGGACCTCTTCTCCTTCCCCAAGACTATCGGCCCCGGCCTGCCCGTCTTCCACCCCAAGGGCGGCGTCATCCTGCGCGAGATGGAAAACTATGTCCGCACCCGCCACATTGAGGAGGGCTTCCAGTACGTCAAGACCCCGCACATCTCTAAGGAAGACCTCTTCTACACCTCCGGCCACCTACCCTACTACGCAGACGGCATGTTCCCCGCAATGGAGGACGAGGGCCAGGCCTACCGCCTTAAGGCCATGAACTGCCCCATGCACAACGAGATTTTCCGTTCGCGTGGCCGCTCCTACCGTGAGCTACCCCTGCGTCTCTTTGAATTTGGCACCGTCTACCGCGATGAGAAGTCCGGCGTGTTGCAGGGCCTGACCCGCGTGCGCATGATTACCCAGGACGACTCCCACTCCTATGTGACCAAGGAGCAGGCACCGGACGAGGTCCGCCACCTGCTCAAGTTCATGCTGTCCCTGCTGGAAGATTTCGGTATGACCGACTTCTACCTGGAATTGTCCACCCGCGACACTGAGGGCGATAAGAAGGACAAGTTCATTGGTACCGATGAGCAGTGGGAAGAAGCCACCGCTGTGCTGGAACAGGTTGCAGCAGAGACCGGCCTGGAACTGGTCGCTGACCCCGGTGGTGCCGCCTTCTACGGCCCCAAGATTTCTGTTCAGGCTAAGGACGCCATTGGCCGTACCTGGCAGATGTCTACCGTACAGTACGACTTCAACCAGCCCAAGCGTTTTGGGCTGGAATACCAGGCATCGGACGGTACTCGCCAGGAGCCGGTCATGATTCACTGTGCAAAGTTTGGTGCTTTTGAGCGTTTCTTGGGTGTACTCATTGAGCAGTATGCCGGTGCTTTCCCGGCCTGGTTGGCCCCGGTTCAGGTCATTGGTGTGCCGGTTGCTGAGGCTTTCAACGATTACATGGGCCAGGTTGCCGCTAAACTACAGGCCGCCGGTGTGCGCGTTGAGGTGGATTACGGTACTGACCGGTTCCCCAAGAAGATCCGCACCGCTTCCAAGCAGAAGGCTCCCTTCATTCTGATTGCCGGGGGAGAGGACGCCGAGAACGGCGCGGTCTCCTTCCGCTTCCGCGACGGCTCCCAAGAAAACGGCGTGCCCGTTGATGAGACTGTACGCAGGATTGTGGAGCACATTGAGCAGCGGGTGAATGAAGATCCCAAGGGTACAACTGAGGCGTAACACACCATACGTAATATAACTGAATATAGGAGCGTGGCCCATACCATTAGGTGTGGGCCACCGCTTATTGTACAAATGAGAGTATAGAAGTATAACTCTGCCCCTTTCGGTATAAAGATTATCAAAAATCTTCTATGAAGAACTATATAGGCAACATGATGGAAGAAATATACAAAAACTTTTTTAGTATCAGCAATCTCATTGAATACGGGTACTACGATGCACCTATTAGAGTGGTAAAGAATATTTATAATAACTCAATCCATTATGGGCTTCCTGATTCAATATACGAAGGAGTTTTTAGCCTTACTGAATTTGCTGAAGCCATAGATAGGTTAATTAGTATTTTCCCGACTGAAAAACTGGATACTGAACCGATAACATTCACGGTCCCCAAAAAACGGTTTAGTCGACGCGTGTATAAGTTTCCTAACCTATACTCATATTCCATGATTTGTAAATTTATCGTAGATAATCGGTCAGTATTTATCAATGCATTCAAAAATGACAAGAACTCTACTTCAAGATTTTTTAACATCGAAGGCTTTGAATTTGAGAAAACAAAGGAGATTGAGAAAGATCTATTAAAGTTTGGGAAAAATGTTATCGAAATTGATTTAGCTAATTTTTACCCAACTATATATACACACAGCATTGATTGGGCAGAGAGAGGAAAAAACCATGCGAAAGCATTTAGAAAAAATAATAATCCAGGACAAATTGCAATTGAGTTAGATAATCTTGTCCAAAATTGTCAATTTGGTGAAACACATGGTCTTCCCACAGGGACATTAATGGCTCGAATTGTAGCAGAATACTATATGTCATTTTTTGATTCGAGGCTAAGAACAGCAGGTTTTGATTCGTTTACCAGATATGTGGATGATTTTAAATTTTCCTATATCAGCGAGAGCGATCGAGAGGACTTTATGAGAGAGTTCATCAAAATATGTTCGGAGCTAGGATTACACCTAAATGAATCTAAAACCAAAATAGAAGAATATCCGTATACAAATGGTTTGAATAAGTCTTTTATCAAGAGTTGGGATCTGGAACTATCCTCAAAGAAGTGGGATTCAACTTTGAGGTCATCTATCCATAATATAATTGACCACTGCATTGTCGAGGAAAATAATGGCAATAAAGGATCTTTAAAATTCTTTTTTTCATCGCTGAGGTATAAGTTGAAGAATGAAAAAGAGCAATTTTCAAGAGTGAGGGATGTTTTTTTCAATTCTAGTACACGGTATGGCGTAACTCTTTTCGAACGACTCCTGGATGTTTCATTAACTACGCCGAGCCTGAGCAACAATTTTCTACGGCTTTCGGCTGACCTGAAAGAAATATCTGATGGATTCGATTTGGAGATTAACTCCTTGGTTCAAAATTATTTCACAAATAATATAAATTATAAAAAGCTTATCAATAAATATTGCAGTAATAATTTGCATCAGGAATTATACCAGCTGCTGATGTACAGTTACGAGTTTAATGTTGACCTAGATATAGATGAACATTTAGAACTAATATTTACTAATGAGTCTGACGACTTTTCGATGATCCTATCCATACTTATCTACTATAGAAGACTGGACGACAGTCGCGACTGGTTCCCCCTCTTCGAGGTTTTAGACGAGCTTCTGTCTAGTGCTCATTTAGAGTATGCTAAGATTTCCAAATATTCGCGTATGAGAGAAAAATTTTGGCTCCTAAGGTATTTCTTCTACACTTTTATTAAATCTGGTTACATAGACGAAAAGGAATTGAATAAATATTCAAGAAGTAAAGGCTATGTAAATTGTTCAGAAGGAGGATTTAAGACTGAGTTAAATTATAAATATATATTTCATCTTGATAAGCAGGATTCAGTTTCTAGATTCTACGAAATGATGCTTGAGGATGATGTTCACGTGGTGAACCTTTCAAATTTATAGACTGTATTTTATCTTGTCACCCTTTGGCTATTTATTGTTTTGGGTCAATTTTGTATTGTCTTTTTTGAAGTAGCTTATTCCTTATGATTGACCTGATGAAAACCCTAGCATGCTTGTGCTTGCCGAGGATAGATTTTTTTAATTATTCATTTATCCTTCTGTTGACTGTTTATCAAATGTGTCAAGTTATATTTATATCAAATGGAGGTGTGAAAAATCTTTTCATTTTCGGCCCCATCCTAATCAGTCGGTGTCCATGATATATTTAGTAGATTCTCTCAAAGGTGCTTACTCAATGCCGTGATTCTTTAAATTGATAGCTATGTCTGAAAGTGTCATTAATAGGTGTGGAGGTTTATTCAAAAGTCACAGCAGCATAAAACACCACACTCCGCACCACCACAAACACACACGTATACAGGCTCAGTTGCCAGCGGAAACCTTTATACAAGATACCCCAGGTCCTAACTTGGGCAATCATTCGTTCCACCACCGCTTGGCCTGAAGTAATGAATCTGTTCACCATCTTCACATCCGTAGGTGTCTCGAGGGCTTTGTTGCGCCTTGCTGGGGTGGCCAGTCCCAGCCCGATATAGCCCCCTTATCAGCCACGATCTATGAATCTAGCCACTGATCCAGCTCCTGATGCTTCAAAGCGTAAGCATCAGGTCTAGCCCCAGGTAGCGAGTCTGTGACGGCCAGTAGCTTTCTATCCAGGGTGCAGATGACCTGGTGGTTGAAACCAGCTTTCATATGTTTGTTGGAGAAATTTGTTGTACCTGATGAACGCCAGTTCCAGGTGGGTATCAGGGTGCCGTCGAGTATCAAAGATCCTGGGTGTTTGGCGCGCGGATCTAAGGGGTGGATTCAGCGGATGGGGGAAGAGCTTGTGGAGTGTTTTCTCAATGCTGTTGATGGCCGGTTAGATGGTGAGATGGGAGGCCCTGAAGGGTTCTGCGAGGAGTTCTTTGTTGAGGTTATGCAGGTGGTAGGTGAGCGTGGTTTTTTGGGCAAGGTTTCTTTCGGTGGTTTTAAGTATGTTTGTGATGATTTGTCCTCAATTTTGTCTTCCAGTCGGCCGTTGTCTGGTTGGTAGGTGTGGGTTGCGCTTCTGCTTTTGGGTAAGCCTCATGAAACCAGCATAAACCTATAGCAAGGAATGAGGGCTGATAATCTAGCTCGTTTAGCCACACGCTACCCCGACGCCCACCCTCCATGAGAGGTGGTTTCAGAATACCCTGTGGAGGCACCTTGCTATTTTTGGCCAAGAATTCGTAGCTAATGTAGCTTTTGTGCAAGCTCTTGCGTGAGCAACGAAAGGCCCAAAAAATTCCATGGGTATGCTCTCAAACAGTAACAAGCTGACACAAAAGAGAGTTTTACACAGCCTCGTGGCCCACTGCTTGCCTGGGGACACCGGCAGTGGTAGAAACTGAATAACAGTTCATTGCCCCACGTCACCCAGGAGAACCAGCATGGTAAGCCGCAAAACTCTCGCAACACCCATCACCCTAGTGGCTCTAGCAGCACTAACTTTTACTGGCTGTGGGGAGCAGAAAACTGGATCTATTCCTGAGCCGTCAACACCTTCCAGCAGTGCCGTATCTTCAACCAGCGTCACGGGGACCCCAGCAGAATCCGGTGACGTAGCCGAGCATTACTCAGGCGGGTCTAAGGCGCCAGAAGGTGAATATCGCCCAGCTGATAAGCAGGGGCCTGCACAAAATGTACCCAAGCCGGTTAAGCCGGAGGGCATGAACGTTGAGTCAGAGGATGGACTCTTTAAATTCGTCGGTTACTGGAACGACTGTGTGAATTATGGGATTCAGACCGGTGACTTTTCATATGCTGAGCCCCTTGTCTCTGATGAATATACCAGCGAACGAGAGTTTTATATTTGGTCCAATGAAATCTACAACCGAAAGGGGTGGATTGAAGGTGGCCGACGAGAAGCAATCGTTGGAGAGGGCCTGCTAGTTGCCCAAGGGGATGGAATTTACACCTGGGGTGGGAACCTAAATATCGAGGATATGAGAGTCCAGCTGGACGGCCCTGGCGATTTAGTGGACTGGTCTCACACTCGTGGCCAAGGAATTTATTTTATCGCGAAGTTTGAAAAAGGGTTCTGGACTCTTAAAGGGGTTGAAGTAGTAGAAGGGCAGTAAATTGACAAAAACTTTTAAGAGCCTGCGGGTTATAGTAACAATTCCGCTATTGAGCCTGGTCACATTGAATAACTCTTGCTTTGCCGTCGAAGGAAACATTGATAACTCGACAATCAAAGTATGGAGTAATCAGAAATTTAAAGATTTACCTCCAGGCTATCCCGATAGATTTGCTGACAATAAAAATACAATTCAACCAGTGCCTAGGCAAGTGGATGAAGATGTATACCGTTATTCCTCTAATTCACTGGGTGCCTCGAAGTCTTCTCCCGTACACGTCCCCTGTAGCAGTCCTGACGCTTCCCGCAATCTGGTGCTGGCCCCACCCGACGCTCCTGGCGTCCAGCAAGGCAAATTCGGCCAAACCTACCTCTGCCTACCCAAAACACCAGACGGACAAGCCGCAGACCCCATCGAATACACCCTACCCGACGGCCAGACCGTCACCGCCCCAGAACCAATCATCGTCACCACTGAGGACTTCCAAAACCTCGGCATCCTGCCCTCAGAAGCCCACCAAGAACGCGCACCGCACACCCTCAAAAACTACAACACCAACTTCTGGGCCAGCCCCCAAGAACAAACCTTTGACATCGAAATGGGCGGCGTACCCGTCCAAGTGCGTGCCATCCCTAGCTCCTACACCTTCACCTACGGCGACGGGCAAACCCTGAACACCACCAACCCCGGCTACCAGCTAGGCGAAGACGTCTGGGATCAAGAAACCCCCACCAGCCACAAATACGCAGAACCGGGCGACTTCAACTACAGCGTCACCACCTACTACCGGGGTGAATTCAGCGTAGCCGGCGGCCCCTGGCAAGTCATCGACGGAACAGGTGAAGCAACCAGCCAGCCCCAGCTCATTCGCGTATGGCGGGTGAAAGCTGGACTCGTTGCAGATGATTGCGCCACTAACCCTAGCAGCTGGGGTTGCCCAGGGCAATAGAAAACAGCCAGCACAACAAAGCGCGGTGCCGCCTCTTCTGGGAGCGGCCCCGCGCTGTAAAACTTACTACAGGCTACTTACAAGCCCGTATACCCCCACTTAGCCGTTAGCGCCGGGCATAGCAGGCGGGTTGCCAGCCGGGGGAGCACCCGCGCCACCGGGCATAGAACCAGCCGCAGGTGCGGTCGTGGTATCAATCGGCACAGGCAAGGCATCGGAGGTGTAACCGGCATCGGTTGAACCGGTCAAAGGTAGTAGCTGCATGTCCCAGCCGTCAGAGAAGACGTTGTCGGTTTCCAAAGTAATCTGGGCCAGGTTAGCGGCAGAACCTGAGTAGGCTTCCAGAGCGTAGACCTTATCGCAAATCTCCTGGGGCATAGCCATCTGAGAGGTCAGAATAGCCTTGGTGGAATCGACAATATCGTCAATGGAGGTGAAGACCTCAAAATGGATATGGGGCCAGCGGCCAGCGTAGCAACCGGGAACAATACTCTCAAAAGTCACTTTCCCCTCAGCATCGGTCACCTGCACACCGCGCAACCAAGTCTGGTCAGTGTAGCCATCAGAGTACATGGAGTAGTTACCCTGGGCATCACAATGCCACACATAAACAGCCGCATTAGCCATGGGCTTATTGCTGTTGGCCATATCAATGACCTGTAGGTTCAGGGTCAAAGGAACCCCGGCAACCTTCTCGGTTGAGCCAATGCTGGTGGTGATGTTAGAACGCTCAACGCCGGTTACTTTCAGCACGTCCTGGCCGTTGGAGCCGTCACCGGGGTAAGGGCCAGCGGTTTCGTCAGGCATCTCGGTGGCATAGGTCGCAGTCGCAGTGGCCGAAGCACTGGGGCTTGCGCTAGAAGTAGTTGCAGATGTTGAAGCACTCGAGGAAGCGGTGCTGTTCTCCGATGAACAAGCAGCCAGCACAAAAGCGGAGGCACCCAAGCCAGCTAGGCCCAGCGCCTTACGGCGGTCAAGAATTGTGCCAAGGTCAAAGGCTAGGCCCTGGTCTTCAATATCCTCTCCCGGCCGGTCCAAAGGGCGACCTTCAAAAGTGAGCTTTTGATGAGATTCCACATCATCTGCTTCACGTGCAGGAGGGAAAGGGACCGACCAGAATTTAGAGAAACAGGGCATGAGATCTCCTCCATAAGTTGTCAATGAATTAGGTATAGAAACCAGAACCAAAGTTATGTTCACCCCTAACACTAAATAGAAAATCTGAGCAGATACTTGCCCACAACAGGTGCCGGCCTGGGCATCAGAAGATAATTACTGGGTAAAAGCTAGGGAGAATCCTGTAAAGGTGGAGCACTGGCCCTGACCGGCGACCACTAGAATATGAATATGAGTAAGCAAGCGGAGCCAGGGCCGGCGCAAGATCTAGAACATGAAAATAAAAACCTGTGCATGCCCGGCCTCCTCCTCAGCCTGAGAAAACAGCAGGAAGTCGCCCACTACCAGGGAATTCCCTACGCCGAGGCAAAGAGATTTAGCTACCCCCAACTCACCCCCTTAGAAACCCTGACTCCCAACTTCAGGGCCAAGACCCCCGCCCCCGGCTGCCCTCAACCCACAGGGCCTGCCGGGCCGGACATCGGCCAGCCCACCAGCTTCTCAGAAGACTGCCTCAAACTCAGCGTCATGACCCCGGCTGAGGCCCACGGCGGAAAGTTGCCTGTGCTGGTCTTCTTCCACGGGGGTTCCTACCTGACCGGTGGGGGAGACGCCCCCGCCTATGACCCCCACAAGCTGGTTGCAGAGCAGAACCTGGTAGTCGTTACGGTCACCTATCGGCTAGGTCTGCTGGGGTTTTTGGGAGGGACCCCGGGCCGCCCCGCCAACCTTGGGCTACTGGATGCCCTGACGGCCCTGCGCTGGGTCAAAGGAAATATTGAGAGGTTTGGCGGTGACCCGGAATGTGTCACAGCCTGGGGACAATCCGCTGGCGGAGACCTAGTTGCCCGCCTCCTAGCTACCCCCGAGGTGGCGGAAGAGAACCTCATCCACAGGGCTATCATCCAGAGCGCCCCCTTGGATCTGGGCTACGGCAAGCAAAAGCTGACTGACTACCTACTGGCGGCCACCGAGCACCTAGACCCCCAAGCACCTGCCCAGGTCTGGGCGCATCAGGGCGGCCGCTACTTCTTCGCCAACCCCCTACGTTTTGGCTGGTCCGGCTTTCTACCCCTGGGGTGTCAATTTGGTGCTTACCCACTACCGGCAGAGGAAGAAGAACCCGTCCAACTGGCACAGCTAGCGGCTAGGGTACCGCTCTTGGTGGGCAACATGCCCAGGGAGGCGGCCGGGCTGACTCCTGAGTTCCCCACCGCGCTGGGGAACTTCCTCTTTGCCTGTGGCGAGCCTCTGACCCGTTGGCTCACCGAGCGGATCTACACGCGAGCCAGCCGGAACTTTGCAGCAAAATACAGGCGGGCCGGTGGGCAAGCATCTGTCTATTCGCTGGAAACTGGCTCGGGCTGGCACTACCGGCGCTCAACCCACAGCTCAGATCTTAGCCTGCTCTTTGACAATCCGGCCTGGGAAGGTTCAGCGCTCCGAGCAGGTGCGGGGCCATCAACCCGTACTCAACAGGGGCGGGCGCTGCGCGCTGTCTGGGCTAGCTTGGTACGAACCGGCTCAGTGCCCGAACAGTATACCGATGCGGCGCGAATCAGTCTTGCCTAGATTAGCTTTAGCCAGGTCTTAAAAGTCAATATTTCTCAGCTAAGGGGCGTTTGCGGTTTTGCTCATTCAAGAGGTTCACCCGGTTAGATAGAGTTGGCTCTGTACCTACCTAACTTTGTAAAGGATGAGGAGTTATGGTTTCCCCACTGTATGAACCTTTCACTCTTGGCTCTATGAGCACCCGCAACCGGCTCTGGGTGCCGCCCATGTGCCAGTACTCTGTGACCGAAGGCGACGGGCTTGCCACCGCCTACCATGTCGGCCACTATTCCGCGCTGGCACGCGGCGGTGCCGGGGCCGTCATTGTTGAAATGACCGATATTGAGCCCCAGGGGCGTATTAGCCCCAACTGCCTGGGCCTGTGGAGCGATCAGCACACCGAGGCCTTCAAACCGGTGGTGCAGGCTATCCAGGCAGCGGGCGCTAAGGCCGGTATCCAGATTGGCCATGCGGGGCGCAAAGCCTCAACAGCCGGTGAGATTGCGGCTCGTGGCGGTCACAAGGGGACGCTTAGCCCCCAAGAAGGAGGCTGGCAAACCCTAGCCCCTTCAGCTATTGCCTACCCGGGCTATGATCAACCCCAAGCGCTGAGCCTGGAGAAGATTGAGGAACTGGTTGAGGCCTTTGGGGCCGCCGCTGAGCGCGCCCTTGCCGCTGGCTTTGACTTTATTGAAATCCACGGCGCCCACGGCTACCTGCTGACCCAGTTCCTCTCGCCCCTGTCCAACGAGCGTACCGATGAGTACGGCGGTAGCCTGGAGAACCGTGCACGGTTTATCCGCAGGGTAGTCCGGCTTATGCGTTCACGCATCCCAGAGACTATGCCCCTGCTGGTGCGTCTGTCGGCCAGTGAGTTTGTGGAGGGCGGTATCACGCCGGAGGAAACCGTTCAGGTGGTGCAGTGGCTCAAAGAGGATGGCCTTGACATGGCCGATGTGTCTGCTGGCGGTAACTGTCCGGCTAAGATTAGGGTCTTTGCCGGCTACCAGACCCCGCTGGCACACCAGATTAGGCAGCAGGCCGAGATTCCTGTGGCGGCTGTTGGCATGATTAACTCACCCCGTCTGGCTGAATACATTGTGGGCTCTGGACAGGCCGATATTGTGCTGGTGGGCCGTGAGGCCCTGCGTCGCCCCTCCTTCGCACTGGAGTGGGCGCAGGAGCTTAAAGAAGACATTGACTACTACCCGGCCCAGTATCAGCGGGCCTGGAACACTCGGCGCTAACAAACCTTTGCGAGCCGGAGCTTCCTCTCTTGGGTGCTCCGGCTCCTGCACTTGCTCGAGATGGGCAGTAGACTAGAGAAGGTGACGACTACGCCCGATTACACCACCGATTCTTTTGAGCTACCCGGCGTACCCGACGCTTTCCAGCGCCTGTGGACGCCCCACCGCCGTGCCTACGTCAAAGGCGGTCAGAAGGACTACACCGAACAGACCTGCCCCTTTTGTGAAGCACCGGGCCGCAGTGATGATCAGTCACTGATCGTACACAGGGGTCAGCACGCTTTCGTCATTCTAAACCTCTACCCCTATAACCCCGGGCATCTGCTGGTCTGCCCCTACCGTCACATTCCTAACTACGATGACGCCACACCCCAGGAAACCGCTGAAATTGCGGCGCTGACCCAGCAGGCTATGGGCCTATTGCGGTCGGTCAGTAATGCCGCTGGCTTCAACATTGGTATGAACCAGGGTAAGGTCGGCGGGGCCGGTGTTGCCGATCATCTGCACCAGCATCTTGTTCCCCGCTGGAGCGGTGATACTAATTTTCTGCCGATTGTTGCCGGCACTAAAACTGTTACCCAAACCCTGGATGAGATTCGTACCTTGCTGGCCGATCACTGGGCTCAATCAAGGCACTAAATGCACTGTACTGTGCGCCAAAAATCGTGCTAAAAGTCTAGAAGAGGCGCGGTTCGCTACTTTCCTTGTGAATGAGCCCGCCCACTCTGGCACAGGCTTTGTTTGAGAGCGTGGCGGTATTGACTAAGAAGGTTTCTTCCGGGTTGCCGGTGTGGGCTGTTAGGAATTTGCCGGTACCGCCGGTGACGTAGAAGCCGTGCTCACCCTCGGTCAGTGAGGGGTAAGCATACAGCGGTTCGGGGTTTTCTGCCCGTAAAGAGGCATAAGCCCGCCCCATAGCCAGTGAAGGCACCCAAGGCTCAGCCAGTGGCTGGAACCCGCTGATAGTGTCAGCGGCATCTTCAAGTGCCCAGGTGGCGGCCTCGACTGCCATATAGTGGGCTGACTTAATCTCTGCGGGGGTCAGCGGGTTCACCCAGGAACGGTACTTGGTGGAGGCGTGTTTAAACTGGCTCAGGTTAGCATCCCGGGACACGAAATCTTCTAGCTGACGCACAATGATGCCGGTCTGCGCGCGGGCAATAATCGTGGCTGTAGCAACCGCTTGATCGTCCAGACGGCGCGGATTGGAGTGGAGCGAAGCGGTACCGACCTTTGAGGTGGCATCGGGAAAGGTCGCAATATAGAGAAAATGCTCTAGGTTAACGTAATCTAACGCTGCCGGGGTCATCTGCGCCCCTAAATGCACCCGATGGATGGGGGCAAACTCGTCGCGGGCCAGGCAAGTGGGGCACTGCTTACCTTTTGGCACCAGGGCGGAGCTGGGGCAGGGCAGGTGAGTAAAACCAGGCCCTTCGGTCTTGGCTTGGGCATAACCGGTGCAGTAGGTTCCCGCAGATTCTTCCCCGGGCTGTAGAACCCGAACCCCTAGGAAGGCTCCCGGAGTGATAGGTAGGGTATGAACCTGCCCCGCTGGCTTACCGGCTTGGAGAGGTTCAACTGTCAGAACCGGGGCGCGCTCCCGCCAGGTGATATCTCGCCACACAAAATCGTGCCCCATAAGAACATCATCGAGAAGACCGTACACCGAAAAGCCCCTTTTCCCTTGCCTGCTGGCTGAGTTACCAGGTTATCTTATGCCCCGAGTAGTGGAGGCAGGCCCTGGCGGAGCTGGTGAGCAGCCTTGGAAACATCGAAACTCTGGGTGAGGGCGCGAACCACGACGATCCGGCTGGCTCCTGCCTGTACCACCTGGGGCAGGCTTTCCTGGTTGATAGAGCCAATAGCAAACCAGGGTTTGCGCGGTTGCTGGGCGGCGATGTAGCTGATGTAGTCTAGGCCAGCGGCCGGACGGCCGGGCTTGGTGGGAGTTTCCCAGACCGGGCCGCAGGCGAAGTAGTCAACCTCGGGGTGACTCAAAGCTGCTAGACCCTGGGCCGGTGTGTGCGTTGATAGGCCCAAGAGCACATCGGGGCCTAGCAAACTACGGGCCTGATTGGGTGTCAGATCGGTCTGGCCCATATGGAAAATATCTGCCCCTACCAGTGCGGCAATATCGGCCCGGTCATTGACTGCAAAAAGCTTGCCCGCCCGGTGGGCAATCTCTTTTAGTAGCGCGAGTGCTTCAAGTTCTTCATTGACCGGCAGGGTCTTATCGCGCAGCTGGATAATATCCACGCCCCCGTCAAAAGCCTTGGTCAAAAATTCTGTGAGGTCCCCCTGCTCGGTTCGCGCATCAGTGCACAGATAGAGCTGAGCCGCGGCCAGTAATTCAAGGCCTTGAGCGCGCGTATATGACGGCTCTGTGACGTTAACAAAATTCTTTTGGGGCATTTTTACCTCCCGAGTCACGTATCTATTTTTTTCAGACACTGTTACTTCCTATACTAGGGGCAGAACATACGGGAGCGTGCGGCACCTGTGCCCAAAGCGCGCTGAGAGGGCGAAAGCCGACCGTCAACTTGATGCGGGTCATGCCGCCGGAAGGATCTGTTCACCATGTCCAGTACCCTGCTCAACTGCCAGAAGGAACCAAGGATAGGTTCTTCGGGGCAAGACCCTGAAGCGACACCACCCGAGCAGGCCGACATCGTCCTTATCGGTGGGGGAGTCATCGGGCTCAGTACAGCCTGGCATTTGCTCCAGGCCGGACGGCAACCCATTGTGTTAGACCCGCACCCGGGTAGCGGTGCCTCCTTTGCCGCCGCCGGAATGTTGGCCTCTATCTCAGAAGTGCAGTACCGCCAAGAGGCCCTGCTCCCGCTGATGCGTACCTCCGCCCAGCTCTACCCCGAATTTGTCGCAAGGTTAGAGGCCACTAGCGGCCAGAGCGTCGGGTGGAGGCCCACCGAAACCCTTGTGCTGGCCTTTGATCGGGCCGATGCCCAGCACCTGACTGAACTTGCCACCTACCAGCAAGAACTGGGGCTCACACCAGAGCCCATCGGAGCCCGAGCTGCTCGCCGCCATGAACCTGTCCTCAGCCCCTCGCTAGCCGGAGCCGTTTCCATAGCCCAAGACCACCAGATAGACCCACGCCGCCTGATGCGTGCCCTTGACCAAGAGCTTGCGGGAAGGGTTATTCGTGCAAGTGCGCAGGGCATCACCCTAGAAGACGGTACGGTTACCGGTGTGAGCTGGGTTGATGCCGATGGGAACCAAGGGAGCATGGCCAGCACCCAAGTGGTAGTTGCCAACGGGCTTGCCGCAACCCAACTGCACGGCCCGGACTCGCTAGAAAGTCTGCCGCTGAGGCCCGTCCACGGCGATATTCTGCGCCTAACGGTCCCGCCCCACCAACGGCCCTTCCTCACCCGGACCATCCGAGGGGTTGTCCGGGGCAACCCCGTCTACCTGGTTCCGCGCAAGGACAACACCCTGGTCCTAGGAGCCACCATGCGAGAAGACCAGCAAACCGGACTGAGCGCAGGCGGAATCTACCAGCTCCTGCGCGACGCCCACGAACTCGTGCCCGCCCTGACCGAACTCGAAATACACGAGGCCACAGCGCGCGCCCGACCGGGAACCCCCGATGACATCCCCCTCATCGGCCAGCTCACCCACCGGGGCCAGCCAATCACCGGCGCTCTGCTAGCCACCGGCTTCTTCCGCCACGGAATCCTCCTGGCCCCCTGGGCTGCCCAGCTCATCACCCGCCAGCTCACCGGCCAGACCACAGAACAAGACTTGGCAGACCTAGCTACCTGCAACCCCTACAGGTTCGCTCAACCCGATACTCTCTAACCCTGACACTCTGCTAAACCCGCCCCTGCCCTCAAACCGAAAGGCACACCCGTGAACATCCTGCTCAACGGCCAACCCACCACCCTCCCCGAAACAGCAACCGTGCTCACCGCCGTCGAACACCTCCACGGCAGCTCACTAGCCCAAGAAGACGCCCGCCGAGGAATCGCTATAGCCCGCAACCAAACCGTCATACCCCGAAGCACCTGGCAAGACACACCGCTAGCCGAGGGCGACACACTCGAAGTCATCACCGCAGTCCAAGGAGGCTAGTACCATGACCGGCATCAAGGACCAGCTCATTATCGACGGAGTAAGACTCAACTCCCGGCTCATCATGGGAACAGGCGGAATCACCTCCCTGACCAACCTAGAAGAAGCCCTCACCGCATCGGGCACCGAACTCACCACCGTAGCCCTACGCCGCTACACACCCACCACCAGCGAATCACTCTTCTCCATCATCCAACGCAAGGGCATCAAAATCCTGCCCAACACAGCCGGCTGCTACACCGCCAGAGACGCCACCCTCACCGCAGAACTCGGCAGAGAAGCACTCGAAACCCACTGGGTCAAACTCGAAGTCATAGCCGACGAAACCACCCTGCTCCCTGACACCCTCGAACTACTCGAGGCCACCGAACAGCTCGCCTCACGCGGCTTCACCGTCTTCGCCTACACCAACGATGACCCCATCGTGGCACGCCAACTCGAACGCGCCGGCGCAAGCGCCATCATGCCCCTAGGCGCACCCATCGGCACCGGCCTAGGAATCCTCAACCCCCACAACATCCAAATGATCGCAGAGCAGACCGAGCTACCCGTCATCCTCGATGCCGGAATCGGCACAGCCTCAGAAGCCGCGCTCGCCATGGAACTCGGATGCAGCGCCGTCCTGCTGGCCTCAGCAGTCACCCGCGCCCAAGACCCAGTCGCCATGGCACAGGCCATGCGCCACGCCGTCCAAGCCGGCTACCTGGCCCGGCAGGCCGGCCGCATCCCCAAACGACACCACGCCCAAGCCTCATCACCCATGCAAGGGCGCATCTTACAGGGCATCCCCACCGCCCAGGACCTCACCCACCAGAGCTAAAGGCAAAGCATGAGTCAAGAACTACCACCCCTAGCACCGCTGGTTGAACCCCTCCCGCACCTGAGCGAAATCCAAGCCCGCATCGGTGCACGGCACACCAGCCTGCCCGGCATCGGAGAAACCGGCCAAGGCCGCCTCGCCGCCGCCCGCGTCCTGATCATCGGAGCAGGAGGGCTCGGCTCACCGCTGGCCCTCTACCTCGCCGCCGCAGGAATAGGCCACCTGGACATCATCGACGGAGACACCATCGAAGAATCCAACCTCCAACGCCAAATCATCCACCGCTGGCAAAACGCCGGAAAAAACAAAGCCATATCCGCCGTCGAACAAGTCCAAGCCCTCAACCCCTCCATCAAGGCCACAGCCCACCCCTTCTACCTCACACCCCACAACATCGAAAACCTGCTCGCCTCCTACGACCTCATCATCGACGGCTCAGACAACTTCGCCACCCGCTACCTGGTAGCTGACACCTGCGAAATACTCGGCAAACCCCTCATCTGGGGCACCCTCTCCCAATACACAGCCCAAGCCACCGTCTTCTGGTCCGCACCCCGCTACCTCAACAGCCACCCAAGACAAGGCTGGAGCCTGCGCGACCTCTACCCCGACATGCCCCACCCCCAATCCGTCCCCACCTGCGCCGCAGGCGGAGTACTCGGATCCCTCTGCGGAACAGTCGGCTCCATCATGGCCACCGAAGCCATCAAACTCATCACCGGCCTACCCCAACCACTACTGGGCACACTTTGGCTCTTCGACGCACGAACAGCAACCACCAGAACCCTGACCATCACCCCCGACCCCAACCGCCAACCCACCCGAAACCTCAAGACGGCGCTCGCAGAGATTCAGCGCTATTCGAGTGAGCAGGATAGCCAGCAGGTACCCTCCATCAGCTACGAGGACCTGCGGCTGAACCGGGAGCGTTACCAGCTACTTGATGTTCGCAGTCCGGACGAACGCCGGGACGGCCACTACGAACACGATCAGCATCTGCCTCTTGACCAGCTTCTAGCAGAGCTGAGCAAGGGCAGCACACTGGGCGAACTTATGGAGAACCCCTCAGAGTTGCCGCTTGTGGTTTACTGTGCCGCCGGTAGCCGGTCAGCTCGTGCGGTCCAAGCTATTCTCGCTAGCACCCCGAACCAAAAGATCTACTCACTGACCGGGGGCTGGAAACCTTTCTAAAACCAGCAGGAAAGGCGGTGGGCGTGGGCCTGGCTGGCTAGTGTGGAGCAAACCAGTAAGATAGAGAGCATGTCACGACCTGTAGTACGCCTTGTTGGCCAAGGCATTCGTTATGCAACTAAGTTACGCGGGGGCGGTTCAGCTTTCCCCGGCCTGGTCATGGAAAAGCTCCACCCAAATTTTGTGGCCCAAGAACTCGCTAAACTTCCGCACGGCGTCGTTGTTGTCTCGGGCACCAACGGCAAAACCACCACCACCAAGATGGTGGTCCAACTGCTGGAGTCTCAGGGTCTAAAAGTTTTCACCAACCGGACCGGGTCTAACTTTGTGCGCGGTGTTGCTGCGGCCCTGCTAGGTGAGATGAGCCTGACCGGCAAGCTTGATGCCGACATCGCTGTTCTTGAACTTGATGAGGCTCACGCCGTTCACTTTGTGCGCATGGTCAAGCCCCGCTACTCGCTTTTGCTGAATGTTCTGCGCGACCAGCTTGACCGCTTTGGTGAAATCGATACCACCCGCCGCATGCTGGCCAGCGTTGCGGGCGCTACCACCGGCACTGTAGTTCTCAACCGCGAAGACCCGCGCATCCTCTCCCTAGCAGAGAACCTGCTTGAAGGCACCAAGACCAGCTACTTCGGTCTTTCCGATAAGCTTCGTGTGCTCTTCCCCTCAGATGATCAGATGCGTCTTGGCCCGGACGGTAAGGCTCAGGTGGTTAGCCGGCCTCAAAGGCCCGCAGCCGCGGTCACTCTCAAAGACTTTAAGGGTACCCAGGCAACCTTTGACCTTGACGGTCAGGAAGTGCAGGGCACCATCAACCTCTACGGTGTCTACAACATCTTTAACGCTGCCGCCGCTATAGCGCTGACCCGCGCAGTGATGGGGGAGAAGCTCAAGACCGATCAGCTACTGGCTGAGCTTGAACATATCACCCCTGCCTTTGGTCGCGGTGAAACCCTGACCGTTAAGGGCCAAACCCTCCAGCTTCTACTGGTCAAGAACCCCAGCGGCTTCCGCCTATCACTGGCATCGGCCGACGCCCGGGACTACTCAACCATGATCACCATTAACGATGCCTACGCCGATGGGCGCGATGTGTCCTGGCTCTGGGACGTCGACTTCCACTCATTGATAAATGGTGGGGTCAGCATGGTTTCAGGCGTGCGAGCCTACGATATGGCCCTGCGCCTTGAACATGATGAGGTTCCTGTAGAAGCTGTTAACGAAGACCTGGAGCAGGCACTGGCTACCTTCATTACTCGGTCCCAGGGCCGCCCCATGCGCATCTTCTGCACTTACACCGCCATGCTGGCGATCCGAAAAGAACTAGCCAAGATTACCGATGTGGAGGCCATTTCATGAGCCAGCTCCAGAACCAGCCCGGCCACGAAGCCTCTGCTGATCTAGCAGGTGAAAAACACCTGAAGATTGTTCAGCTCTACCCGCGTGACATGAACATCTACGGTGACTGGGGTAATACTCTGTCTCTGTCTCGGCGTGCCAAGGCCCACGGTTTCTCCGTTGAAGTTGTGGACTACAATCCCGGTGACCCGTTCCCTAAGGACGGCGACATCTTCCTAGGTGGTGGCGGGCAGGACTCAGGCCAGTCCCGTATCCAGGACGATTTGCTGGCCCGCGCTGAGACTCTGCGCCAGCTCGCGGCTGATGGCACCCCCATGCTGGTCATTTGTGGGCTCTATCAGCTTTTCGGTCAAGACTTTAAAACTGTCAGCGGTCAGAGGCTACAGGGTATCGGTGTCTTCGATGCTCACACCGTGGGCAGTGAGGAACGCCTGATCGGAAATATTGTCGAGGAATCAGCTGAGTTCGGAACCCTTGTTGGCTTTGAGAATCACTCGGGTCTGACCTACCTGAACGGTGATACCAAACCACTGGCTACCGTTACCAAGGGAGACGGCAACAACAAGTCCGATACAGGGGAGGGCGCTCGTGTCCATAACGTAGTGGGAACCTATCTGCACGGCTCCCTCCTGCCTAAGAACCCCGCTATCTCGGATTTCTTAATCAAGCAGGCCGCGCTCAAAAAATACGGTGAATTCGTACCGGTAGACATTGACGACAGCCTGATTGAGCAGGCTCGAGCCTCCGCGATTGCTCGCCCTCGTTAAGGGCTCGGGGGCTAAACCGGGACCCGAAGACAGGGCCCATGCTGAGGGTTCTGCGAAGCAGAGCCGAAATCGCTAGAATAGAACGCGTCAAAAGGTGCCCGCATAGCCGGGAACTTCAAAAGCACAAGGAGAATCATGTCAGGTCATTCCAAATGGGCCACAACCAAGCACAAGAAAGCCGCTATTGACGCCAAGCGCGCCAAGGCCTTTGCCAAGTACATCAAGGCAATTGAAGTTGCTGCGCGCATGGGTGGCCCCGACCCGGCCGGTAACCCCGCCCTTGATCTGGCTGTTTCAAAGGCTAAGAAGAACTCTGTTCCCAACGATAACGTCGAGCGCGCAATCAAGCGCGGTGCCGGCCTGACCGGTGAAGCCATTGACTACACCGAAATCATGTACGAGGCTCGCGGCCCCCAGGGCACCGCTCTCTACATTGAGTGTCTGACCGATAACCGCAACCGCGCCGCGGCAGAAGTTCGTACAGCTGTTACCCGCAACGGAGGCACCATGGCAGACTCCGGCTCTGTAGCCTTCCTCTTTGAGCGCAAGGGCGTTGTTGAGGTCGCCAAGACTGACGGCCTGACCGAGGACGACGTGCTGATGGCTGTTCTCGATGCCGGTGCTGAGGAAGTTATCGACGAGGGCGACGTTTTCACCGTTGTCTCCGAGGCAACTGACCTGCCTGCTATCCGTAAGGCTCTGGTTGATGCTGAGCTGGAATACAACAATGATGACCCCGTCTTCCGCCCCACCATGAATGTGGATCTGGACGCCGAGGGCGCCAAGAAGTTCCTTAAGCTGGCCGATGCCGTTGAAGAACTTGATGACGTTCAGAACGTCTACTCCAACGCCGATATCAACGAGGCTGTTATGGCCGAGCTGGAAGCTGAGTAAAACCTAGCGATGGTCAAGGGTGTACCAACCGGCAGGCTTGTACCTGCCAGCACCTCAACCCGGCGCCCGGAAACCGCTGTGCAGCGGGTTCCGGGCGCTGCCCGTATTTTAGGTGTGGATCCGGGCTTGACCCGGTGCGGTTTTGGCCTGATTGATATGACGGCCAACCGGCAGGCTCACTTTGTCAAGGTGGGGGTGTCCGGAACGGCCGCGGCCGAAAGTCTTGACCAGCGCATTCTTAAGATTTTTCGGGCAGCGGAAGAATGGCTCGATACCTACCAGCCCGACGCTCTGGCCATTGAACGTGTGTTTGCGCAGGAGCAAGTGAATACCGTTATCGGTACCGCTCATGCCTCTGGTGTGGTGATAGTGGCGGCTGCGGCGCGCGGGGTACCGGTGCATTTCCATACGCCCTCCGAGGTTAAGGCCGCTGTGACAGGTTCAGGCCGGGCCGACAAGGCCTCTGTGGGCAGAATGGTCACAAGAATTTTGGGCCTTGACACCATGCCCAAACCTGCCGATGCCGCCGATGCTCTAGCCCTCGCGATTTGTCACGGCTGGCGTGGGGGTAGCATTGGTTCGGGCATTAATATGGCCGCCAAAACCCAAACCCACCAGGGATCCCAGCCTGCTGCCTCCCGGCTTTCTGGGCAGCTAACGCCTGCCCAAAAGGCATGGTTAGAAGCTGAGTCGCGTGCTCGGCGCTCATAAACCCACCTTGTTTTAGTACATATATTCGAATAGACTGTTTCTATGATTAGCTCTCTCACCGGTACGGTAACCCACCTGGGCCTCGATACTGCCGTTATTGATGTCAATGGCTTTGGCATGCTTGTGCACTTAACCGCCCGAACTGCCTCCCATCTACGGCTGGGGGAGCAGGCTACCGTGCTTACCACCATGATTGTGCGCGAAGATTCTATGACTCTCTACGGTTTTGCTGAGGCCGCTGAGCGTGAGGTCTTTGACATGATGCTCTCGGTTTCGGGTATTGGCCCCCGTATTGCCTTGGCCGTGTTGGGTGTACACACTCCTGCCGAGGTTGAACGGGCTGTTGCTACCGGTGACGATAAGGCCTTTACCAGGGTGCCCGGTATCGGCCCCAAGGGGGCGCGACGTGTTGTGCTAGAGCTGGCAGGTAAGCTAATCCTCGCCGATGGTGCCAGCGATCAGCTACCCATCAACCAGGGCGTTAGCTGGAAACCCCAGGTACAAGATGCCCTGACCAGCCTGGGCTGGAATGAAAAGGATGCCGCAGCTGCTATCGAGTCCTTTATCGAACATAACCCTAAGGCCGAGACTATGGGCCTTGCCCAAGCCCTCCGCTCCGTGCTTGCTTCCCTGGGCAACCAGAGCACAACCGGCCGCTAGAATTTCTTGTTGCCTTCCCCTCGAATTTAAGAAGCCAGAAAAAGCATGAGTCAATTTCCCAACGCAGACGGGCCTGCCCCCGGAGGCCGCCTGGTCTCTATGGACGAAGAACCAGAAGAGAAGATGATTGAGGCCGCCCTGCGCCCCAAATCACTTGATGATTTTGTGGGTCAGCACCGGGTGCGTCAACAGCTTTCGCTCGTTCTGGAAGCCTCAAAATTGCGTGGCCGCTCAGCAGACCATGTCTTGCTCTCTGGCCCTCCCGGTTTGGGTAAGACAACACTGGCTATGATTATTGCAGCTGAGATGGATGCCCCGCTCAGAATTACCAGCGGCCCGGCTATACAACATTCGGGTGATCTGGCTGCTATTCTTTCGTCCCTGACTCCCGGTGAAGTTCTCTTCTTGGATGAAATTCACCGTATGAGTAGGCCCGCTGAGGAAATGCTCTATATGGCTATGGAAGATTTTAGGGTCGATATTGTGGTGGGAAAGGGCGCTGGCGCTACCTCTATCCCGCTTGAGTTGCCGCCCTTTACCCTGGTGGGGGCTACCACGCGCGCTGGTCTACTACCCGGTCCGCTCCGTGACCGTTTTGGGTTCACCGGTCACCTTGAGTTCTACTCTGTTGCTGAGCTGGAAAGCGTTATCCGACGGTCAGCAGGGCTCATGGAGCTCAATATTTCTTCCGAGGGCTTTGCCGAAATTGCTGGCCGTTCACGCGGTACACCCCGTATCGCTAACCGTCTCTTGCGTCGAGTGCGGGACTGGGCTCTGGTTCACGGCATCCAGCGCATCGACGCTGCCGCAGCAGCTACCGCCCTCAATATGTATGAGGTCGATGAGCGTGGCCTTGACCGGCTCGATCGGGCTGTTCTGACAGCGCTGATAACCAAATTCGGTGGTGGCCCGGTGGGGCTTTCCACCCTGGCAATTGCAGTAGGTGAAGAAACCGAAACCGTGGAAACCGTTGCTGAACCCTATCTTGTGCGAGAAGGCCTCATAGGTCGGACCCCCAGGGGGCGTGTGGCACTACCGCTTGCTTGGGAACACCTGGGCCTGGAGCCTCCTGAACTTCCCTAGTGACGAAAATAGGGAGTGCTGGCCCTGTCGTTGGGTCCTAACTCAGCTTTCTGGCATAGAATAGGAATTTAGTTTCTTGACCCTATCCCAAAGATAAGAGGACACCAGTGGAAAGCGGTTCACCCCTGTTTATGTTCCTGCTCCTTGGCCTGATGATGATTATTCTTATCGTGCTTCCGGCCCGCCGAGCTAAAAAGGCTCAGCAACAGCTTAAAGAGCGGCAGGAAACCATGGTTCCCGGCACTAAGGTAATGACCAATTTCGGTCTTTTTGGCACCCTTGATTCCCTGGATCGTGAGCAAAACGTTGCTTACCTGGAAATCGCTCCCGGCACCGTCGTTAAAGTTCACCTGATGACTGTAACGACCATTGAGGAGAGCAACAAGCCCACCGAGGAATCAGCAGCGCAAACCAAACCCACACTTGAGGGTCAGGTTGCCGATGACCCGGCCAACTAACTAATCACACTTCAAAGGTGCGCCATCTGTCCACGGTGGTGCGCCTTTTCACCTTCCAGTCACCATTTTGTAGAAAAGAAGAGGCATTCATGGCTAAGACAGCCACCGTAGCCAAGGCTAGGGGAGCACTTGCTTCCATGGCGCTTGTCTTGCTTATCGTTGCCGGTGGTATTTTCAGCACCACATCATCGGGCGGTAGCTGGTTACCTAAACTTGCACTTGATCTGTCCGGCGGCACCCAGCTTATTTTGGCACCCCAGGTTAATGACGCTGAGGGCGGTACCATTACGTCGGAACAGCTTGATCAGGCCGTTGAGATTATCCGCCAGCGTGTGGATGGTTCAGGTGTTGCTGAAGCCGAGATTACCACCCAGTCAGGGCAGAATGTTGTGGTATCCGTTCCCGGAACCCTGAGCTCGGAGACACGCAACCTGATACAGACATCAGCCCAGATGAGCTTCCGTGCGGTCATCAGCGCAGGACCAGCGGAAGCTGTTGCCGCTGATAAGGCTCTTGCAGAAGATGCCCTGCCCAAGCCCACGGCTGAACCTGCTGATGGCTCGGATACTAATTGGGTAACTTCTGAACTTTGGCGGCAGTATGAGGCTCTGGACTGCACCCTCCCGGCTCATGTTGATACTTCCGCTCAGGATCCCCGGGCGGCTATTGTTGCCTGTTCTACCGATGGGACAGAGAAATATATTCTGGGTCCCATCGAAATTAACGGTACCGATATTGAGACCGCTAGCTATTCGCCGGTCACAAACTCCACCGGAATCTCGACCGGTCAATGGGGGGTAAACATTGTCTTTGACCCCGCTGCTACCGAAACTTTTAAGAACGTCACCACCCGCCTGAATGCTATTCGCGGTGCCAACCCTTCTGATGCACGGGCACGGTTCGCAATTATGCTTGACGGGCAGGTTCTGTCCTCACCTGTAACCCAGGCCGTGATCTCTGATGGTAAGCCGCAGATTACCGGTAACTTCACTGAGGAAACTGCAAAGAACCTTGCTGAACAGCTTAAATATGGGGCGCTGCCCATCAGCTTCACCATTCAGTCGGAGCAGCAGATTTCGGCTACCCTGGGTGCTGAACAACTCAAGATGGGTCTGATCGCCGGCCTGATCGGCCTGCTCTTGGTTTTTGTCTATTCGCTTTTCCAGTACCGTCTGGTTGGCCTAGTCAATATCACCTCAATCTTGGTGGCGGGTTTACTGTCCTACGGTGTTATCGTTCTGCTGGGTTACGTGATGAATTACCGCCTCTCCTTGGCAGGTGTAGCCGGTCTGATCGTATCTATTGGCCTGATGGCTGACTCTTTCATCGTTTACTTTGAGCGTATCCGCGATGAGATTCGGACGGGTCGAACGATCCCAGCGGCCATTGATCATGGCTGGCACAGGGCGAAACGGACGATTATGGCTTCTAAGGCGGTCAACCTCCTTGCCGCTGTGGTTCTCTACTTCGCGTCAGTGGGTAACGTGCGAGGCTTTGCCTTTACCCTCGGTCTTACCGCCGTTTCGGACCTGATCATCACTTTCCTCTTTATCCACCCGGTGATGGTTCTGCTGGGGCGTAAGGACTACTTTGCTAGGGGCGGGCGTTTCTCGGGCATGGACCCTGTGGCTCTGGGCTCAACTCCGCTTTACCGTGGTGCCGGACGCGTCCGTACCGTCCAGGAAAACCAAGAACGTCTCAGCCTAGCTGAGCGCAAGCGACTCGAACGCTTGGCCGCTGAAAAGCAGGAACAGGAAAACACTTCGGAAGAAGCAGAGTCGCCCAAGAACGAGGAGGCCAATCGTGGCTAATGTACTGGCTCAGTTTGGCAATGATCTTCACTCAGGTCGCCGGTCGTTCGGCTTTGTAGCTCTGCGTAAGCGCTTACTGACCATAGCTCTTTTGATGACTGTAGCGGCCGCTCTCGTCCCGTTTATCCGTGGCGGTTTTAACCTGGGTATCGAGTTCCGGGGCGGTTCTGAATTTACTGTCTCCCAAACCCAGAACACCGATATTGCTGTAGGTGAGCAGGCTATCGCCCAGGCCGCCCCCGAAGCTAGTGATGTGCGCGTTACCAACATTGCCGATGGCACTATTCGCGCTCAGATGGGTGAGCTCACCGACGACGAAACTTTAGCAGTTGGCCAGGCTCTGCAAAAAGCCTACGGTGTAGGTAGTGACAAGGTGACCTCATCGTTTGTGGGCCCCACCTGGGGTGAGGGCGTTACCAGGCAGGCCCTTGTGGGTCTGGCATGGTTCATTGGATTGGTCATGGTAGGTATGGCTCTCTATTTCCGTACTTGGAAGATGTCCCTATCGGCTATTGCGGGTTTGCTCTTTACCATCATTACCTCTGTTGGCCTCTACGCTTTGATTGGGTTCGAGATCACTCCGAGTGCAATCATTGGCTTCTTGACCGTTTTGAGCTACTCGCTGTATGACACGGTAGTGGTTTTCGACAAGATTCGTGAGAATACCGCTAACCTTGATCAAGGCCAGGACACAACCTTTGGCGAGCAGCTCAACCTTGCTGTCAACCAAACTCTGGTTCGTTCTATCAATACCTCCATCGTGGGTATCCTGCCGGTGGGCTCGATTCTCTTTATCGGTGCGCTCCTTCTAGGCGCTGGTACCCTGAAGGATTTGTCCTTGGCACTCTTTATCGGCATTATCGTCGGTACCGCCGGAACGCTCTTTGTGGCAGCCCCAGCCTACGCCGCTCTGCGGTTGCGCGAGAAGTCAGTCAAGGAGCACGATGCCTTGGTTGCCAAGGTAGGCGCTGGTGAGATTACGCAGCAAGAGGAGAATGCCCAGGCTGCAGAAGAAGTAGACCCTGTACTGATCTCTGTTCAGCACATTAATCTCAAGTAGCTCAGGGGGCAGAGCAGTAAACTTGGCTAGGGGTCGGGTAGATGTATTTCTACCCGACCCCACTGTCTTAACAGATAAAATAGTTTGACCGACTACCTACCTGCGGAACATGAGCGTCCTTGGCCACATTAGGCCCAGCTTTTCAACTAAAATAGACCCACACACGCAGAATAAAGTTTTAAGGGGAGTGTTCCATATGAGCCGGTCTGAAGAAGGTAGCCAAAAGGTACCCGCAGGGCACGCTAAGAAACCTGTTCGCGGCTCCCATCGTGTGATGTCTGCCTCGGGTCGCGTTCCCACCCGTCTTGTCTTTGGGAGCGATAGAGTTCACGGCCCCGAGAATGCCCCGCGTTTCTCGCCGGTGCTTGCACCTGTAATTCGTACCGTTAAGAAAAATCACCCGGAGGAGGACCTTGAGGTACTCCAACGGGCTTTCCAGGTCGCTAACCATTACCATCGCGGGCAGAAACGTAAGAGCGGTGATCCCTATATCACTCACCCCGTTGCCGTCACCACCATTCTGGCTGAGATCGGTGCAACCGGGCCGGTACTCGTAGCAGGCTTGCTACACGATACTGTTGAGGACACCGAATATACGCACCAACAACTGACAGAGGACTTTGGCGAAGAGGTAGCCTACCTGGTTGACGGTGTCACGAAACTCGATAAGGTTTCCTACGGTGAGAACGCCCCGATTGAAACAATCCGCAAATTGGTGCTTTCCATGAGCAAGGATATTCGCGTTCTGCTCATCAAGCTGGCAGATCGGCTGCACAACGCCAGAACCTGGCGCTTTGTCTCTAGCGCATCAGCCGCCAAAAAAGCTGAAGAGACATTGCAAATCTACGCTCCCTTGGCCCACCGGCTCGGCCTGAACACCATCAAATGGGAGCTCGAAGACCTGTCTTTTGCGGCCATGAGCCCGGATATTTACAGCGAAATTGTTCGTATGGTGGGGGAGCGAACCCCCAAGCTCGAAAAATATCTGGTCCAAGCCCGTATCACTATCGAAGACCGGCTCAAGCAGGTTGGCATTGAGGCTACCGTCACAGGCCGCCCCAAGCACTACTACTCCATTCATCAGAAGATGAAGACCAAGGGCAAGAGCTTCGACGAGATTAACGATATCTTGGCCGTTCGCGTGATGGTTGAGTCTGTGGACGAGTGCTACACGGCGCTGGGGCACGTTATGTCGCTGTGGACAGCTGTGCCGGGCCGTTTCAAGGATTACATTAAGCAGCCCAAGCACAACCACTACCAGTCTTTGCATATGACGGTAAACGGTCCTGGTGATCTGCCTCTTGAAATCCAGATCCGTACCTTTAAGATGCACGAGGAGGCCGAGTACGGTGTAGCGGCCCACTGGCGTTATAAGGCCGCATCACGCGGTGAGAAGATTGACGCACAGTCCCACCCCAAGGAAGCCGGGAGCAACACCGCGGCTTTCAGCATCGGTATTCTTCAAAGCATCTCCGAGATCTCTAGCTCCAACCCGGAATCTGCACAGTTCTATGAACAGCTAGCCGAGACTCTGGAAACCGACGAGATTGTTGTTCTGACTCCGAAGGGCAAGCCAATTAGCTTACCCTCAGGTTCCACCCCCGTTGATTTTGCCTATGCCATCCACACTGAGGTGGGCGACCGTACCATTGGCGCTAAGGTCAACGGTAAGCTGGTACCCTTGCACACCCAGCTTGAGACGGCATCATCGGTGGAAATTATGACCACCAAGGACGAGAATCACCAGCCCAGTGAAGACTGGCTCAAGTTCGTCCGTACCAGCAAGGCCCGCACCAAAATCCGCCAGCACTACGCTAAGGGCCGCCGTCTGGAGGCGGTGAACCGGGGCCGGGAGCGCCTTATCCGCGCCATGCGTCAGCATGAGCTACCGCTGACGAAGATGATGACCCCGGAGCTGATGCTGCAGGTAGCCCAGGACCTACACAAGCATGACCTTGCAACCCTCTACCACTCAGTGGGCGAGGGAGAAGTCGAAACCCAGGCTGTTATTACCTCGCTGGTTGGCCTCTACTACGGTGAAGAGGAAACCCACCAGGCGGTTGAGCCGGGCAGCTTTGATACTTCACTGGTCACTGAACGTAGATCGGTTGGTGACGACAATGGTGTAGTGGTACCGGGTGCTGAGGGCATTTTGACCAAAATTGCCCGCTGTTGCACACCGGTTCCGCCCGATGAAATCATCGGTATCGTGACCCGACTCCACGGTATTTCTGTTCACCGGGTAGACTGCCCGAATGTCCTGAGCCAGCAGGATGATCCCCGACAAACGGCGGTTGAGTGGGCGGCTAATGGTAACTCGGTGTACCGCGTATCTATTCAGGTTGAGGGCATTGACCGTAAGGCTCTACTGTCTGACACTATCCGAGTTATCTCCGAGGCCGGGTGCAACATTGTAGACGCCAAGGTTCACACCAGTGACGACCGCTTTGTGGTTAACCGCTACACGGTGGAACTGGCTGATCGTTTTATGCTTGAGCATCTGCTTAACCAGATTCGTAATGTTCACGGCATTTTCAGGGCCTATCGTCTTACCGGCTCCCGCCCCGTTCAAGAGGGAAACTAGGGTTCCTGCACGGGGGCTACCTGCTCTAGGTTTGCCAGCTGGACTTGCCTGCTATTCGGGGGTAAGAGCGATTAGGCTCATCCTGCCTGCTTGTACCTCCCTTGAGGCACTGCTGGGCCAGGTGTTGGGCTCTTAGATAGCTACTGCGGCGCAGGTTTGGCTTGTCGGCCAAGGCCTTAAGGAAAAGCTGAGGGCTTACGGTGTTTTGCGGGTCCCGAAGAATAGCCCTTACCGCGCCCAGGTGCTCCACTTGGTCGTGGTAGCTGACCAGGTCTACCGCTGTGCGCAGTGGGCTAGTAACACGGATAGGCCCGATTGTTATGCAGTCATAGGGGATGACGGTGGTCTGGTGGGCAGCAAAACGGGCTCGGTAGGCCCGGGGCAGATTGCACCGGTTATCTCTGCTGTAGTCGATGTCTATGCGCCCTGACGGAAACTGGGGTGTGTACCCCAGCACCCAGGCCGCACTTAACCGTGAAAAACGGATTCGGTACAGGTAGTCTGCTGGTGCCACGGCGGCCAGGCTTTCAGCCCGGAGCGCCCGAGTGACCGGTTGGTCAGGGCTAACCCAGATGTCATGGTGCAGGTTGATGAGGCCTTGTTCTTGCCGATATTTCTGCCATTCCGGTGTACTTAGCCCGAGTCTTTCGGCAGTGATCAGGTAGCCGCTCTCGTCCACCGAGATCTTTGTGCTGGGTAGGCCAGGGCTAGAGCTCCGTGTGGGTAAAAACTCAGCACTGTGTGCTAAACAGTCAATCGCCGATTGGGGGCGGTTCTTACCCGGAGCCACTGGGAGGGGCAGTTCTTCAAGAATGTTGAGCCGATGTGTCATGGCACAGTTTTATCAGCTGGGAGCTGGCCCCAACAGGGGTCTACATAATTCTGTGGATAAAACAGGCAAAATCCACAGAAAAGTCCCCGTCTACAGGTGGGTAGACGGGGACCTCACGTCACATGATGCAGGGTAAAACAACCTATGCGCTTTTTAGGCACCGAACTCAGCAGATGAAGCCCTCAGAGTTTCTAGCCACTGCTTGCGAGCATCCAAAGCGGCCTGCGCCTTTTTAATATTCTGGGTGTTACCGGTTGCTTCAGCCTTGGCCAGGTCGGCTTCAAGGCCGGCAATGGTATCTTCGAGCTGGGTCAGCATGGAGTTGGCACGGGCCTGCTTCTCGGGGTCAGTCTTCTGCCACTTGGCGTTCTCAGCACGGTGAATTTCGTCCTGGATCTTACGCAGTTCCTGCTCAACACGGCGAACCGAGTTGCGGGGGACACGGCCAATCTGCTCCCAGCGGTCAAGAATTCCTTGGAGGGCTTTCTTGGCAGAAGGCAGGTCGGTGACAGGAAGAATGGTGCCTGCCTCTTCCAGCAATGCTTCCTTGGCCTGCAGGTTAGCTTCAAACTCCTTATCAAGCTCAGCGTTAACCGCTGTGCGTGCATCGAAGAAGATATCCTGAGCCGCACGGAAACGGGCCCAGAGAGCATCATCTTCCTTGCGGGTACCGCGGGGAGCTGCCTTCCACTGGTCCATGAGGTCACGGTACTTAGCAGCAGTAGCGGCCCAGTCGGTGGAGGTTGAAAGTGCCTCAGCTTGAGCGATGAGAGCTTCCTTAACCCGCTTGGCCTTGGCATTGACCTCATCGAGCTGGGAGAAGTGGGCGCGGCGGCGACGGTCAAAGGTGGTGCGGGCGGCGCGGAAACGCTTCCACAGCTCATCTTCAACGGCTTTTGCCAGGTGGTGTTCACGCTGGGTCTGCTTCCAGGCATCGAACAACTCGTTCATACGGGCGTGGGAGTTCTTCCAGTGAATCTTGGAATCGTCCTGGTCAGCGATAGCTTCGGCTTCTGACACGATAGCTTCACGGGCAGCTAGAGCGGCTTCGCGGGCTTCAGCGGCTTCTACTTTTTCGGCTTCTTCGCGCTCATTAATTCTGCCAACGAGAAGGACAAGGCGTTCCTGCAGGGCGGCGTAGTCACCTACCATGTTGCGGGCAGCAACCTGCTGGCCCAGGTGGGCAGCAGCCTTCTGCAAATCAGCGGCCTTAGCTTTGCGCTCAACGCGGTCTTCAAGCAGAGCAACCTGTGCTTCAAAGTTTTCAAATTTGCGAGCAAAGTAGGCGAGTGCCTCGTCGGCTGAAGCGCCGGGTACCTGGCCAACAGCAAATTCTTCGCCATCTACGATGACGAAAACGTGACCGTCTTCATCTACGCGGCCAAACTGGCGGGCCTTTTCAAGGTCAACAGGGAGGTTAGTGTCGTCGGATTGTGTAGTCACCGCTATAACTCTTTTCGCGTCAATAGTGTGGGCTCAGCGCCCGTCAGGTAATGAAAAGCGCACCAAAGCCGGGGCGAATCGATAGGGCCGGTTGTCGCGCAGGTAAACCTGCCAAAGACAATAATCTATCGGGCACAGCTGGTGCATAGACAAGCATAGCGTGTTTAAGCGGGTTTGTGGTGATGCCTGACCCATGACCTTGCTTCTGATCACCATTAGGCACGAGTTAGCGGTGATCTACTCTGTGATTAGCTGTCCGGCGGTAGCGGCAGTTAGTATGGAATGGATTGTGCTTTTATGAGCACCCAAAGAACTAATGTACCGATATGAGGGGAGCGCATGGCTCGCAAACAATCACTTTCTGGATTCCCGGAGCACCTACCCGAGGAACGTCTAGTAGAGAACTATGTTCTCGATACCCTACGCGAGACTTTTGAGCTTCACGGTTTTTCGTCGATTGAGACCCGCTCTGTAGAGACTATCGAACAGCTCCTGCGCAAGGGAGATATCGATAAGGAGGTCTATGCCGTTTCACGTCTCTCAGACGATGAGGACCAGACCCGCTCCGGCACAAAAGAAAAGCTTGCCCTACACTTCGACCTGACCGTTCCCTTTGCTCGCTACGTGGTGGAGAACGCTGGTTACCTTAACTTCCCCTTTATGCGCTACCAGATTCAGAAAGTCTGGCGTGGTGAGCGCCCCCAGGAGGGCCGCGCGCGTGAGTTCACTCAAGCCGACGTCGATGTTGTGGGCGATGGTGCTCTACCTTTCCGCTATGACGTTGAGCTGGCTCTCGTCATTGTTGATGCACTTTCTAAGCTCCCTATCCCAGAGTTCAAACTACGGGTCAACAACCGTAAGCTCTCCGAGGGGTTCTACCGTGGAATCGGCCTGACCGATACCGCTGGTGTTCTGCGCAATATCGACAAGCTCGAAAAGATTGGTGCCGAGGCTGTTGCCCAGCTCCTGAAAGACGAGTTGGGAGCTAGCCATGAGCAGGCCCAGGCCGCCCTCGCTCTGGCCTCTATCCGCGCCGAAGATACCGGTTTTGTGGAGCAGGTCCGTGCTCTGGGTGTAACCGATCCTCTCATGGAGGAAGGCCTTGCTGAGCTCACAGAGGTCATTGGCGAAGCGGCAAAGCGTGCCCCCGGTCGTGTTGTCGCTGACCTCTCTATTGCGCGCGGTTTGGACTACTACACCGGTACCGTCTACGAAACCGTGCTGGTGGGCCATGAACAGCTCGGATCCATCTGCTCCGGCGGGCGCTACGAGTCCTTAGCTTCAAACGGTAAGAAGACCTACCCCGGTGTGGGCCTGTCAATCGGTGTAACCCGCCTGGTTGCCCGCATTCTTTCACAGGGGTTCGCTGCCCCTAGCCGCAAGGTACCTTCGGCTGTGCTTATTGCCCTGACCAACGATCAGATGTGGTCAGATGCCCAGGACCTTGCAGATGCTCTCCGCGGACGCGGAATTGCCTGCGAGGTTTCAGCTACCGCCGCCAAATTCGGTAAGCAGATCAAATACGCTCAAAAGCGGGGAATCCCCTTTGTTTGGTTCACCTCACAGGGTGAGGACGGCCAGCTCAAGCACGAGGTCAAAGACATCCGCTCCGGTGAGCAGGTAACCGCTGATCCCGCTCTGTGGACTCCCTCCCAAGAGGATCTGCGGGTGCGCGTTCTGCCCTCAGGCCAAGAGTAAAACCCGGGTCTGCTGTCTCTGCCACCGGCTCCCCTTAACCAGGGGAGCACCCCTAAGTCACATCAAGCTACCGGTGCCCACCGCACCAAAAAACGGTAAAATCGGTTTCAAACTGGCCTTACCGTGCCCCATCGAAAGGAAATCAGTGCTACGCACTCACACCCTTGGCGAACTGACCGCTAAGAACATCGGAGAAACCGTTACCCTCACAGGTTGGGTGGCCCGCCGCCGCGACCACGGCGGGGTAGCTTTCGTTGACCTGCGCGACCGCGAGGGCCTTACCCAGGTGGTCTTCCACAACGAAGCTGACTTTGAACACCTGCGCAACGAATACGTCCTGCAGGTTATGGGAGAGGTTACCCGCCGCCCCGAGGGCAACGAGAACCCCAACCTGACCAGCGGTGAAATCGAGGTCATGGTCAAGGAAACCAAGGTTCTGAACACCTCAGCGCCTTTGCCTTTCCAGATTGATGAGCACGTTGAGGTCGGTGAAGAAGCCCGCCTCAAGTACCGCTACCTTGACCTGCGCCGCCCAGAGCCTGCCCGCCTGATGCGGCTGCGCTCTGAGGCTAACCGTGCCGCTCGCGAAGTTTTGCAGGAGCAGAAGTTCACCGAGGTCGAGACCCCCACCCTGACCCGTTCAACCCCCGAAGGTGCCCGCGATTTCCTGGTTCCTGCTCGCCTTGCACCCGGCTCCTGGTATGCCCTGCCCCAGTCACCCCAGCTCTTCAAACAGCTCCTACAGGTCGGTGGTATCGAGAAGTACTACCAGCTTGCTCGTTGCTACCGCGACGAAGACTTCCGTGCTGACCGCCAGCCCGAGTTCACTCAGCTGGATATCGAGGCATCCTTCGTTGACCAGGAAGACATCATCGACCTGGGTGAGCGCATCGTAGAAGCTGTCTGGAACCTAATTGACGTTAAGGTGCCCCGCCCCATCGAGCGCATCACCTACAAAGACGCTATGGAGAAGTACGGTTCAGATAAGCCCGACCTGCGTTTTGGCCTTGAACTGACCGAACTGACCGACTACTTCAAGGACACCACTTTCCGCGTCTTCAAGGCACCCTATGTTGGTGCTGTTGTCATGCCTGGTGGCGCCTCCCAGGCACGCCGCACCCTCGATGCCTGGCAGGAATGGGCTAAGCAGCGCGGCGCCAAGGGCCTGGCCTACGTCCTGATTCAGGAAGACGGCGAACTGACCGGCCCCGTTGCCAAGAACATCACCGAGGCTGAGCGTGCAGGCCTGGCCGAAGCTACCGGTGCCAAGCCCGGTGACTGTATCTTTTTTGCTGCTGGTGAAGCCAAGGCTTCCCGCGCCCTGCTGGGTGCCGCCCGTGTAGAAATCGGCCACCGTACCGGCCTGATTAAGGACGGCGACTGGTCTTTCGTCTGGGTTGTTGACGCACCCCTGTTTGAGTCAGCAGCGGATGCAACCGCTTCCGGTGACGTTGCCCTGGGCAACTCAGCATGGACCGCTGTGCACCACGCTTTTACCTCCCCTAAGCCTGAGTTCATCGATACCTTCGACGAGAACCCCGGTGATGCTCTGGCCTACGCCTACGACATCGTCTGCAACGGCAACGAAATTGGTGGCGGTTCAATCCGCATCCACCAGCGTGACGTGCAGGAACGTGTTTTCAAGGTCATGGGTATCTCGGAAGAAGAGGCCCAGGAGAAGTTTGGCTTCCTACTCGAGGCTTTCAGCTTTGGGGCACCCCCTATGGGCGGTATCGCTTTTGGCTGGGACCGTGTTCTCCAGTTGATTGGTGGCACCGACTCAATCCGCGACGTTATCGCCTTCCCCAAGACCGGTGGCGGCTACGACCCCCTGACTGCGGCTCCCGCTCCCATCACTGCCCAGCAGCGCAAGGAAGCCGGCGTTGACTTCAAGCCCAAGAAAGACGACGAGAAGTAGTCTTAGCCAAAAACTCACGAACGGCCCTTGTACCTGGATAGGTATAAGGGCCGGTTCTCTTTAAAGATTAGGTTTGGCCTGTATTTTGCTGGCTGTTAGGGTGAGGCCTATAAACCGTTCCATACTGCTTGCTGGCTGTGCTCTCCTTGTAGCACTCGTAGTCTGCTTTTTGCTCTTAAGCTTGCCGCCTGGAGGAGGTATCGGAGAGTCTTGGTCATTCTTGAAGCCTACGAAGAGGAACTAACCTCAGAGCACAGAGAACTAGATGCTGAGGACCGAGAACCAAGCTCGGCAGCATTAGAACCTTCAGAGCAGAACAACCCGCCAATAGTTGGCGAAAGATTGCCAACCATGGATAATAGGGACAAAGAGAGGGGAAGCTGATGACAACTATCCAGGCTCTTGTTGCACCTTAGCCCAACAGGAAGATATCAAGCGGCGGAAAGTCCATAATGACCGGGTGCTTAAAATTATTAAAGAAATCGAAGCTAACCTTAAAGAAACCAGTTCTTCACCCAAAAACGCTTTTGGGATAAATAGATTTTTTATTGGGAGCTGAGGGCAAGTAATTCTGGCCAGGTTAGCTAAAACAAGATAGGTGTGCGGGCCACTAAATCTACAAGGAGAAAACATGCGCGTAGTCCTCCAAAGGGTGAGCTCCGCATCAGTTACTGTCGAGGAGCAGACGGTAGGCGCTATCCGTCAGACTGGCCTGCTAGCCCTTGTAGGTATAACGCACAGTGACGGCCCGGGGCAGGTTCAAAAACTTGCAGAAAAAACGGCCAACCTGCGCCTGCTGGAGGGCCAACAATCGGTGCTCGATGTCGGCGCACCGGTACTCGCAGTCAGCCAATTTACTCTCTACGGCGATGCTAAGAAGGGCCGCCGCCCCTCCTGGTCGCAGGCCGCCCCACGCCCTGTGAGCCAGCCGCTATTTGATTCCTATGTCCAGGCGCTCCGCGATATGGGGCTGACCGTAGAAACCGGAACATTCGGTGCTCAGATGCAGGTCGAGCTGACCAATGACGGGCCGGTGACCCTTATTCTCGATAGCGACCACCTTTAAGACAGCACCATGGATCCATCACTCTTTTACCTTGACGATACGCAGGACAACGGCGATGACCGGTCGGTTAAACGCACCCGTGAACGTGCCCCGCTGGCTGTTCGTATGCGACCGCGAACTCTTGACGAGGTCGTGGGCCAGAAACACCTATTGAAGCCTGGCTCGCCTCTGCGGCTCCTTGCGGGTGAGCAGGGTGGCCCCGCTGGCCCGTCCTCTCTCATTCTGTGGGGACCACCCGGGACAGGCAAAACAACACTTGCTAACGTAATTGCTGGTAGCGCTGGTCGAAAGTTTGTTGAGCTTTCGGCTATTACAGCAGGGGTTAAAGACGTCCGTTCGGTCATGGAGCAGGCGCTCGAAGACCGTGATTTTCGGGGGCTGACCACGGTACTCTTCCTGGATGAGATTCACCGCTTTAGCAAGGCCCAGCAGGATGCGCTGCTACCCGGTGTAGAAAACCGCTGGGTAGTTCTGGTGGCGGCAACAACCGAAAACCCATCATTTTCGGTGATCGCACCGCTTCTTTCCCGCTCGATTCTGCTCACCCTCCAAGGGCTGACAGACCACGACATTGCCCAACTTCTCAGTCGCGCCCTGACTGATCCGCGCGGCTTTGCCGGGGCTGTTTCCCTCCAAGAAGAAGCCGCCGACCACCTGGTGAAGCTAGCCGCCGGTGATGCTCGCAGAGCGCTCACCGCACTTGAGGCCGCAGCAGCTGTTGCTTTTGGGCAAGCCCATGCTGAGGGGCAGAACTACTCGGTCAATCAACCCCTGCCTATTACCCTGGAGCATGCCCAAGAAGCCCTCAACCAGTCGCTGGTACGCTACGACAAAAACGGTGACCAGCACTATGACGTCACCAGTGCCTTTATCAAGTCCATCCGAGGCTCCGATGTTGATGCTGCCCTTCACTACCTTGCCCGCATGATTGATGCTGGGGAGGACCCGCGATTTATCGCCCGCCGCCTCATTGTCCACGCCAGCGAAGATATCGGCATGGCCGACCCCACCGCCTTAACCAGTGCCGTCAATGCTGCCCAGGCAGTCCAACTGGTGGGCTTGCCCGAAGCCCGTATTAACCTAGCGCAGGCAACAATCCATCTTGCCACAGCTCCCAAATCAAACGCAGTCTACCGGGCTATTGACGATGCCCTGGCCGATGTCCGTTCCGGCAAAGCCGGACTTGTCCCTCTGCACCTACGCGATGGCCATTACCAGGGAGCTGCCGCGCTGGGGCACGGTAAAGGCTATATCTACCCACACGACCAGAAAAATGCTGTAGCCCGCCAGCAATACTCACCGGATACACTCCTTGGGGCGGTCTACTACCGGCCAACTGTTTTCGGGAATGAACAAGCCATGGGCGACCGGCTCAAAAGGCTCAAAGCCTTACGGACACCGCTACCCCGTAACAGTGCCAGAGACTGAGTTGCCCGATAGAGATCTGCCGATAGCCATCGGTAAGCCCGGAAACTATCTGTGTCAAAGAGCACTGCTTCATCTGCCGCAGGGGGCTGACAAGCTGCCGTAGCCAGCGGTAGGCTAATACATTGGCTGGCAGACTATCCAAAACGCAGTAAGGTGCCGCTTTTACGGTAGCCACTGATCACCGGATAGCTCGTAGTGATTAGAGTGCGGCTGCTCTACACTCTCCACCGCCCAAACCGTGGGCGGGTACTTGGAGGCCAGACCACCAGAACAATGGTGGAGTGCCCCACGCAGGGTTCCGCCAACCGCTAATGAAAAGGAAAAGCTGTGGCAAACCACAACCGTACCCGCCGTACCGTGCGCCAGTCCCGTGCCCTCGGCATTGCACTGACCCCCAAGGCAGAAAAGTACCTCGAGCGTCGTCCTTACGGCCCCGGCCAGCACGGCCGTAGCCGCAAGAAGGCTGACTCAAACTACGCTGTCCAGCTTCGTGAGAAGCAGCGTCTTCGCGCACAGTACAACATCCGTGAAGCTCAGATGCGTCGCGCCTACCTCGAAGCCAAGCGCATCGAAGGTCAGACCGGTAAGAACATGGTCGAGATTCTCGAAACCCGCCTGGACGCTCTCGTCCTGCGCTCAGGTTTCGCTCGCACCATCGCTCAGGCACGTCAGCTCGTTGTCCACCGCCACATCATGGTAGATGGCATCCGCGTTGACCGCCCCTCCTTCCGCGTCAAGCCCGGCCAGCTCATCCACGTTCACCCCAAGAGCGAGAAGATGGCACCTTTCCAGGTTGCAGCCACCGGCGCACACCAGGACGTTCTGCCCGACACTCCTGCTTACCTGAACGTTGAGATTGAGAAGCTCCACGCAAAGCTTGAGCGCGCCCCCAAGCGTGAAGAAATTCCCGTCACCTGCGAAGAGCAGCTGGTTGTTGAATACTACTCACGCCTGGCCTAAACCGCCTAGCTTGAACCGGCCCGCTTACCTGGCGCTATCTGGCGCTGGTGAGGCGGGCCGGCCTCATTTAATAACTAGACCGGAGTAGACCCATAGGCTCTTGATCTATCTCTCTGACAAGGTGTGATGCTCCCGACCGGCGAAACAGGGTAACTAAAATAGGTCAAGTCTTACTCTGTAAAGTAAGATTGTTACCAAATCGTGTTCTTTGACGCCGGCCCCTAGCCGGCAGAAAGCAGGTAATCCGTGAGTGGAGCCGACATTGCAGGCCTTATTGCCGCAGGCGTATTCGCCATCCTGGTTGCCCTGCTTGCTGTTCCTATCATTAAGCTCGGTAAGGTGTTTGACGAACTAACACGCACCATTCGCTCACTGAACGATGAGACAACCCCGCTGATTGGGGAAGTAACCAAAACCGTTGCCAGTACCAATGCACAGATTGAAAAAGTCGATGGTATTACCAGCAATGTTTCCGATGCCTCAGCCAATGTCTCGGCACTGTCATCATTGGTCACCTCAACGGTCGGACAGCCCCTCATTAAGGTCGCTGCTTTCTCCCACGGCGTCCGTAAAGCATTCAAGGGCGATGAAAACGCTCCTCAGAGCCGCCACCGTGCACCAGATAGCCCATCAGCAGGTGAGGACCTCTCATGAGTTTCCTCAAGAACCTTGTTCTGATTGCCGGGGGAGTAGCTACTGGCTACTTTGCCTCACGGGCTACTACAACCTCCCCAACAGGGAGCGAAGTAGAACTTAAGCAGTCGGCTCACTTGCAAAAGGCTCTCTCCGAAGGTAGCACTATGGCCCAGTTCTTTGATTCCAAGTACGGCGCACCCTTTAAGCACACGGCGCTCAAGGCGCTCAACTTTGCGGCCTCAGTCAAAGCCGGTATGAACGAAAAAGAAGCCGAGCTCAAAGAACGCTTTGACCGCCAGGCTCAGGATCCCCGACCAGGCTCATTGGATAACTGGCACACCGGAGATCAGGACAGGAAGCGCGGCGAGATTATTGATTCAGAGGCACTCCCAGAGCTTGAAACCGAAGCTAGGCTCCGCCGCGATGCCGCTCTGGGCAAAGATTTTTTCGAGTCAACGAACTAAAAAGTTTTAACATACACAAGAAGGAAGATAGCCTCGATGCTCTCACAGGAAATCTCAAAGCGCTGGATCGACTTTTTCGAAAAGCGCGGGCATACCGTAGTACCGTCTGCGTCGCTGGTATCCCATGAACCCGGTGCCATGTTCACTATTGCTGGCATGGTGCCCTTTATCCCTTACTTTCTGGGCCGTGAAGCCGCTCCCTACTCACGCGCGGTAAGCGTCCAGAAATGCATCCGCACCCTGGATATCGACGAGGTCGGTAAGACCGCCCGCCACGGTACCTTCTTCCAGATGGCCGGCAACTTCTCCTTCGGCGACTACTTCAAAAAAGAAGTTATCCCCTGGGCCTACGAGCTGCTGACTTCGTCCCCTGAAGACGGGGGCTACGGCCTTGACCCTGAACGCCTGTGGGTTACTGTCTATGAGGGCGACGATGAAGCTTACGACATTTGGGTAAACGATGTTAAGTTCCCCGCTGAACGTATCCAGAAGATGGGTATGGCCGAGAACTACTGGTCAACCGGCCAGCCCGGCCCGGCAGGCCCCGACTCAGAGATTTTCTACGACCGTGGACCCGAGTACGGTAAAGATGGTGGGCCCGCGGCCGATGATGACCGCTACATCGAAATCTGGAACCTGGTCTTCATGCAGTACCAGCGTGGTGAAGGCACCGGCAAGGACAGCTTCGAGATTCTCGGTGACCTCCCCAAGAAGAACATTGACACCGGTTTGGGTGTTGAGCGTCTTGCAATGCTCCTGCAGGGTGCAGAAAACTTCTACGAGACTGACCAGGTTCGCCCTGTTCTCGATGCCGCTTCAAAGCTCTCAGGTAAGAAGTACCACGGTTCAGAGAACGCCCAGGATGAAGGCTACGACGATGACGTGCGTATGCGTGTTGTAGCAGACCATATTCGTTCTTCGCTCATGCTGATTGCAGACGGGGTTACCCCCTCCAACGAGGGTCGCGGCTACATCTTGCGTCGCCTGATGCGCCGCGCTATTCGCGCTATGCGTCTGCTGGGCGTTACTGAGCCCTGCCTACCCGTCCTCTTCCCCGCTTCACGCGATGCAATGGCCGGTGCTTACCCCTACGTCGCTGATGATTTCGAACGCATCTCACGTATTGCCTACGCCGAAGAGCGTGCCTTCTTGAAAACCATCGAAAGCGGTACTGAGCGTCTGGAAGGTGCCGTTAAGGCTGCTCAGGCTGCGGGGCAGAACCTTGTTTCCGGTGCCGAGGCTTTTGCCCTGCATGATACTTACGGTTTCCCCATTGACCTGACTCTGGAGATGGCAGCGGAAGCCGGCCTGACCGTTGATGAAAAAGAGTTCCGTGCCCTGATGGAAGAACAGCGTCACCGTGCACAGGCCGATGCTAAGGCTAAGAAGGGTGGCATGGCCGATCTTTCTGTTTTCCGTGAGCTCGCTGATGAACGCGGCTCGGTCTTCACCGGCTACGATCAGCTCCGCACCGAGACTACCTTGCGCGCTCTACTGGTAGATGGCGTGAGCGTTCCTGCCGCTTCTGCTGGCCAGAAGGTTGAAGTTGTCCTTGACGAGACCCCCTTCTACGCTGAGGCCGGTGGCCAGGCTGCCGATACCGGTGTCATTACCGGTAACGGGTTCGTCATTGATGTTTCGGACGTTCAACAGCCCGTTAAGGGTCTTTCTGTCCATCGTGCTGTGGTTCGTGAGGGCGAAGCGGTGAGCGGTTCAGCTGTTGTGGCTCAGGTCGATGTTCAGCGCCGCCAGGATGGCGAGAAAGCCCACTCCGGTACCCATATCATCCACGCTGCACTGCACCAGGTTCTGGGCAAAGAGGCAACCCAGCGGGGCTCTTTCAACAAGGAAGGCTACTTGCGCTTTGACTTCGCCTGGGGCGAGGGGCTTTCTGATGCCGCTAAGCAAGAAGTTGAAGAAGTCGCTAACATTGCGATTCGCGATAACTTTGAAACTGTGACCCGCCAGATGCCTCTCGATGAAGCTAAGAAGCTGGGTGCTATGAGCCTCTTCGGTGAGAAGTACGGCGAGACTGTTCGTGTTGTCGAGATGGGCGGGGACTTCTCCCGCGAGCTCTGCGGGGGTACTCACGTTGCTTCAACCGCCCAGATTGGTTCGCTGACCCTGCTGACTGAGCAGTCTGTAGGCTCGGGTAACCGCCGTGTTGAGGCGCTGGTTGGTCTTGACTCCTTCAATCACCTTGCAACCGAGCGTACCCTGGTTAACCAGCTCACAGGTCTGCTCAAGGTTCAGTCTTCGGCGGATCTGCCCGATAAGATTACCCAGACTCTGGCCAAGCTTAAGGAAGCTGAAAAGGAGCTCGCTAAGCTCCGCAAGGAAAAGCTCCAGGCCGAGGCAGGCCGCTTAACCGAATCCGCCGAGATGGTGGGGACTGTTCGTACTCTGCTCCACAATGCCGGTGAGCTCGATGCCGGTGCCGTTCGTGAGCTGGCTCTTGACCTACGATCACGTCTGGGCGAAGATGCCGCAACTGTTGTTGTTGCCGGTGTAAACAACGGCCGTCCGGTGATCCTTGTAGCTACCAACCAGGCTGCTCGCGATGCCGGTGTTAAGGCCGGTGCGCTAGTTCGTACCGCTACTTCCGTTCTGGGTGGTGGTGGCGGTGGCAAGGACGACCTTGCCCAGGGCGGTGGCCAGGACGCCACCAAGATTGATGAGGCATTCGCATCAATCCGTCAAGCTATTTCGCAGCTGGGGGCCTAAACCGGTGACATTCACAAGAGGCCGCCGCATGGGAGTCGATGTGGGTAATGCCCGCGTCGGCTTGGCCCTGTGCGACCCCGATGGCATACTCGCAACCCCGCTCAAAACCCTACGTCGCGATCTGAAGAAGAACTCAGACAGACGTGTGCTTCGTAAACTCATCGAGGTCAATGAAGTCACGGAGGTTTTTGTGGGACTACCTAAAACGATGAGCGGGGGAGAGAGCTCCTCCACAGTCATGGCTCGTGAGTACGCCGAGGCCCTTGTGAATGAGCTGGCCGCTGAGTTACAGCAAGTACCTGTGTGGTTGGTGGATGAACGGCTCACTACTGTAAGCGCACACCGTTCTCTTCATGAGGCTGGTGTCTCCAGCAAAGAATTCAAAACAATGGTCGATCAGGTGGCCGCAGTCAACATTTTGCAACATGCGGTCGATACCCTTAAGGTGGGTCAGCATTTACCTGGTTATCAGGTGGAGCTGACAGAACCCTCCACCTTATCTGCCCCAAGCACCTTCAACCATGAAACGGAGAACCCGAATGTCTGAAAACTCGAGTTCTAGCCGCCCTCCGCGTCGACGCACCCTGCGGACCCGGAACCAGCAAACTGATCTTGAGGGCCTGCTTGGTGGTGCCGTTGTTGCTGATCAAGAAGAATTCAGCAGCGATGAGCGTGAACGCGCGAAACGTCGAAGCCGTAATTTCGTGATTTCAGCCGGTCTTGTCTTTGCTGTTGCGCTTGTTCTGGTTATCTCGATTATCAGCCCGCAGATGGGATGGTTCCAGCGTAAAGATTTTGCTGGAAGCGGTAACGGTACTGAAGTGACCTTCACGATTCCCGAAGGTGCCTCGGTCATTGGCATCGCTAATTCCCTTGAAGAACAAGGAGTTATTGCTAACGCCGATCGTTTTCTTCAGGTCTACTCCGATAAGGCTTCCGACCAGTTCTTCCAGCCAGGGGACTACACCCTGCAAAAGGAAATGAGTAGTTCTGCCGCTCTCGATGAGTTGCTTCGCGTTGATGAAGCCAATACCAACTATGTTGCAATTGCGCGGACCTGGCGCATGGATGAAACACTCGATGCTCTTGCTAAAGGCACGGGTATCAGTCAGCAAGATTTTAAGAACCTGGCTGAAAAACCCACCAGCTTTGGTATCCCGTCTAAGTTCCCTACAATCGAAGGTTTCTTGTACCCGGGTGAATACCGTTTCCCCAAGGAAGCATCTGCTCAAGAAATCCTACAGATTATGGTTGACAACACCTTGAACCAGCTTAAAGAGGACGGGGTGAGCGGTGACGACCGGATCTTCCATGTCATCACGGTAGCTTCGATTCTGGAGTTTGAGGGCCGCGAAAAGGACTACTTGCCGATTGCAGGTGCAATTGAAAATCGACTGAACAACCCCGATGGCGAAACAAACGGTTACCTGCAGTCGGATGCTACGGTAGCCTACGGGCTGGGCATTAAGAGTTATCACATCTCCGATGCCCAGAAACAGGACTCCAGTAATAAGTACAACACCTTCTACTACCAGGGTTTGCCTCTCGGTCCTATTGGTTCACCGGGTGCTGCGGCCATCAAGGCGGCAGCTAACCCCGAGAAGAATGACTATTACTTCTGGGTCACAGTGGACCTGAGCACTGGTGAGACGCTGTTTGCTAAGACCTACAGCCAGCACCTTAAGAACGTAGAAGTCTATAACAAGTACTGTTCTGCTCACCCGGATGAGTGCCAGTAGATGAGTGACAGCTTGACCTCGTGCCCCAAGGCTTTTGTCTTGGGGCACCCCATTAGGCACAGTAAGTCGCCAGCGCTGCACCAGGCCGCCTACCGGGTTCTGGGGGAGCAGATCGTTTATGAGTGTCTCGATACAGTAGAGGACCAACTAGCCTCTGTATTCGAGTGTTTTGGCCCCCACAGCTCAACCTGCGGTTTTTCGGTCACTATGCCCCTTAAATCCGCTGTTATGGCCTACCTGGATGAACTGACCCCATTCGCTCGTGCGGTAGGGGTGGTCAACACTGTTTACTGGAGAGAGATAGCGGGCTTGTGGCGGTCTTTTGGTCACAACACCGATGTCTCTGGAATTGTGAATGCCCTGAGACAGGAAGGTTTGTTGGGTCTACCTGCCCGGGCCGCTGTTTTGGGCGGAGGCGGTACCGCAACCGCAGCATTGGCGGCCCTACGTTTTATGGGCTCTACCGGGGTAGATGTCTTTGTGCGGGACCCACGTCGCGCAGGGGGAGCCCAGCAGGCCGCGCAGCGGTTGGGTATGGACCTAACTTTTATCCCGCTTGCTGAGTTCTGGTCTAGGCTCGAGGAGTATGAGCTGACAATCAGTACGCTACCTGCGGGGGCAGCCGACAAGGTGGTCGAAACAGGGCCCCGCGCACAGCGAGCGGGCTACCTTCTTGACGTGTCCTATGACCCCTGGCCGTCCAAGCTAGCCTTGGCTTACCAAGAATCTGGCGGGAGGGTAACCAGCGGCCTTGAAATGCTCATGTACCAGGCAGTGGACCAGGTCAGGCTCTTCACGGGCCGGTCGCTTGAAGATTATCTACCTTACGAGCAGCAGGTCCTGGAAGCTATGCGAAAGGCTGTGGACCTACCGCTGACGGGGTACCTACCCCAGCGGGTCAGTGATCCGAGCGCACTGGGCATGTAGGTTAGCCCGAATGGTGGTGCAAGAGTTGCTATCACCGGGCTTTTTTGGAAATCTTAGACAGTAGACCCACAGGTAATGATAAAGAAGGTTAGAGATGTTGCGTTGGCTAACAGCCGGTGAATCACACGGCCAAGCATTGGTCGGAATTATCGAAGGTGTCCCTGCCGGTCTTGAGCTGACCAGCCAGATGGTGCGCGACGCTCTGGCCCGTCGCAGGCTCGGTTACGGTCGTGGCGCACGAATGAAGTTTGAGGAAGATGCTGTGCGTATCCTGGGCGGTGTTCGCCACGGCAAGACCCAGGGCGGACCCGTAGCGCTTGAGATAGCCAATACCGAGTGGCCTAAGTGGGTCGATGTCATGTCTTCTGACCCGGTAGACCCCGCACTGCTTGAAGGCCGTGCTCGCAACGCGGCTCTGACCCGCCCCCGCCCCGGCCACGCAGATTTTGCCGGTATGCAAAAGTATGGCTTCGATGAGGCTCGCCCGGTGCTTGAACGCGCTAGTGCCCGCGAGACCGCAACCCGCGTTGCCCTTGGCGTAGTTGCCTCTCAGATTTTGAAGGCTCTTGATGTTGAGCTAGTCAGTCACACTACAGCGATAGCTGGGGTAGAGGCCCCCGCAGATGCTGCTCGCCCCACCCCGCGCGATGTGCAGGCCTTGGACGCTGATCCGCTTCGCTGTTTCGATGCCGCAACCTCTGAGGCTATGGTGACATGTATTGATAAGGCCCACAAAGATGGTGAGACCCTGGGCGGGGTTGTTGAGGTACTGGCCTACGGCTTGCCCCCGGGACTGGGTTCTTACGTGCACTGGGACCGTCGTCTGGATGCACGTCTAGCCGCAGCTCTGATGGGGATTCAGGCTATCAAGGGTGTTGAAGTCGGTGACGGTTTTGAAACTGCCCGCAGGCCTGGCACTCAGGCGCACGATGAAATCCTTCCGGGTGATGCAGGAGTCCAGCGTGCTTCTAACAAGGCCGGGGGTATTGAAGGCGGCATGACCATTGGCGACCTCTTGCGCGTTCGTGCGGCTATGAAACCAATTGCAACCGTGCCCAAGGCTCTGGCGACTATTGATACCTCAACCGGCCAAGTAGCAAAGGCGCACCATCAGCGTTCTGACGTGTGTGCTGTTCCCGCCGCAGGCGTGGTTGCCGAAGCTATGGTAGCGCTGGTGCTTGCCGATGCCGCTCTCGAGAAGTTTGGGGGCGATAACATTGCCGAGACCAGGCGCAACCTGGATGCCTACCTGACGGCTATTCCTAAGTCGCTGGCTTGGGAATCTAAGGTAGCAGGGTGGAGCAAGTAACCATGCCCTCCCGGTCCCGTACCCACGCGATCGATATGACTGAGGTTCTGGCTCCTAACCAGGTACGAGAGGTTCAAGAAACCTATATCGAAAAGTCCCGCCCCGTTGTCTTGATTGGCCCCATGGCTGCTGGTAAGTCCTATATTGGCACCCACTTGTCTCGCTTTTACGGTTACGAGTTCCTTGATTCAGACCATCTGATTGTCGAGAAGTACGGAAAGATTTCACAGATTTTCGGAGACTACGGCGAAACTGAATTCCGTAAAATTGAAGCCGCTGTCATTGAAGAAGTCCTGTCTTCCCCTGCCCGACGAAACACCATTTTTTCTCTGGGCGGGGGAGCACCTATGACTGACGCCGTCGCTGAGATTCTAAAGAATCAGACTGTGGTGTATATCAAGGTCGATGCAGAAACTGTGGCACCGCGTATCCAAAACAGCAAGACCAGGCCCCTCTTGCAACCTAATCCTGTGGAAAAATGGTCGGAAATTTTCGAGTCGCGGAGGGAACGCTATGAGTCTCTAGCCAGTTATACGCTCGATGCCAGAGGCGGCAGAAGTATCACCGCTATGACCGCCGAGATACAGAACTTCATCATCACAACCCGAAAAGGTGGAGCATGACTACAAGAGAGACAACCGTCATTCCGGTAACAGGTTCACAGCCGAGCGAAAACTATCGGGTGCTGGTTGGCCATGATCTGCTCGGACAAATCCCCGAGATTCTAGGACAACGTACGCGGCGGATTTTGGTGATTCATCCCAGAGCACTCCGCTCGACCGGTGAGCTTGTCATGGATCAGATGCGTAGAGCCGGCTTTGAAGCTTTTTCGGCTGAAATTCCCGATGCTGAAGAGGGCAAACACATTCAGGTTGCGGCTTTCTGCTGGCAGGTATTGGGGCAGAACGACTTTACCCGCAGCGACGCGGTGATTGCGGTCGGTGGTGGGGCGGTCACGGACCTGGCTGGCTTTGTTGCTGCCACCTGGTTGCGTGGAGTACGCGTTATCCACATCCCAACAACTCTACTGGGCATGGTGGATGCTGCCGTCGGGGGGAAAACCGGCATTAACACTGCCGAGGGAAAAAATCTGGTGGGTGCTTTCCACCCGCCGGCAGCTGTGCTCTGCGAGCTGGGTGTCTTACGAACTTTGCCGGAGCATGAGCTATTGACCGGTATGGCGGAGGTCGTCAAGTGTGGTTTTATTGCCGACCCGGTTATTCTCGATCTGATTGAGCAGAACCCCTCCAAGGTCCGTGATTCTCAGTCCCATGTGGTACGTGAACTTATTGAGCGGTCAATTAGGGTCAAGGCCGAGATTGTCTCTGAAGACCTGAAAGAAAGTGGCCGCCGTGAGTTCCTCAACTACGGGCACACCCTGGGCCACGCTATTGAACATGCTGAACGCTACCAGTGGCGTCACGGTGCTGCGGTAGCAGTTGGCATGGTCTTTGCTGCTGAGCTGTCACTGGCTGCCGGCTACTTGGACGAGGCAACGGTGGAGCGTACACGCGCGATCTGTCAGTCTCTCAATCTGCCGATCACTTACCCGGCCGATCGCTGGACAAAGCTACTAGAAACTATGCGCCGAGATAAAAAGGCTCGCGGTAGTCTTCTGCGGTTTGTGGTGCTTGAAGGGCTGGCTAGGCCCCGTATCTACGAAGTTCCCGATGACTCAATTCTCTTCATGACCTACCAAGAGGTCGCGGCATAGCCGCTATAGCAAAAGCCCAGACGGTGTGAAACTCGCCAAGTAATCGCACAATCACCCGGGGGAAGCGGTAGACTGGTCTACGGTTTAACCCGCAACGCTTATTGAAAAATTATTTATTAGAGGAGAGTCTGTTGGCTACTACCGCAGATATCAAGAACGGTGTCGTTCTGAAAATTGATGGCAATCTCTGGTCCGTTATCGAGTTCCAGCACGTAAAGCCCGGCAAGGGTGGTGCCTTCGTCCGTACCAAGCTACGCAACGTCACCAGCGGCAAGGTAGTTGATAAGACTTTCAACGCAGGTGCCAAGGTTGAGACTGCAACCGTTGACCGTTCAGACTACCAGTACCTTTACCAGGACGGCACTGACTATGTCTTCATGGACCTCAAGACCTACGATCAGATCAATGTTTCTGAGATTACCGTGGGCGATGCCGCTAAGTTCATGCTGGAAAACCAGACAGCTACTATTGCCATGTACGAGGGTTCACCTCTGTACATTGAACTGCCCGCATCTGTAGTCCTCGAAATTACCTACACCGAGCCCGGCCTGCAGGGTGACCGTTCAACCGGTGGCACCAAGCCTGCAACCGTTGAAACCGGCGCTGAGATTCAGGTTCCTCTCTTCCTTGAGACCGGTACAAAGGTTAAGGTTGACACCCGTACTGGTGAATACCTGGGTCGCGTCAACGACTAAGTACCGTGAATTCAAGAACCAAAGCTAGACTTCGTGCCCTCGAAGTCCTGTTTGAAGCTGACCAGCGTGGCGATGACATCCTTGATGTTCTTACCCGTCGACGTATGCATACCTCAGCACAGATTTCCCTGTACTCCGAGCAGGTGGTTCGCGGTGTCCGTGACCACGCCGAAGAAATTCGGGAGTACATTGAAACCTATTCGCAGGACTGGACTATGGACCGCATGCCCAGTGTTGACCGTGTTGCCCTGCAACTTGGTGCCTGGGAGCTTCTCTACAATGATGAGATTCCCGATGCGGTAGCTATCTCAGAGGCCACCGGCCTGGTAAGGCTCCTCTCAACCGATGACTCACCCAAATTTGTCAACGGTTTGTTGGATCGTTTGCGCCAGGTTAAGCCGACCCTTCTGGCATAGTTCCTACTTTTTATCCCCACCCGCTCATTGAGCAGGTGGGGATTTTGCCTCCGGGCCTTGGGACTGTACAGCGATAAGGTGCGTCCCGTACGTAATATTTTTGTGGTCCTCATACCACCGGGTAACCTGACATGGTAAATTGAAGTGCGACAGCAACCTTTAAGTCCGTCCTGTGAGGCGGGGAAGGAGGCCGGCACATGATGGACACCACCGGTGTATCTTCAGACCCAGAACACCAGAGAGTGATTCTGGAGCAAGCCGACATAGAGCGTGCGCTCACGCGCATTGCACACGAAATTTTGGAAGCCAACAAGGGCAGTGAAAATCTGGTTCTGCTGGGTATTCCACGCCGAGGATATCCTCTTGCCGAAAGGATCGCCGCTAAGATAGCGCAGACTGATTCCGGCTTTAATCCAGCCCTTTCGCTCGGCCAACTCGATATCACCATGTACCGTGATGATCTCAGGTCTATGCCCGGGCGAACCCCACAGCCAACGCGTCTACCGGCTGCCGGGATTGACGGCAAGAATGTGGTATTGGTCGACGATGTCCTCTACTCAGGGCGGACCATTCGGTCCGCTCTCGATGCCCTCAAAGATTACGGTCGCCCAGCGGTAGTTCGGTTAGCCGTTCTCGTGGACCGGGGCCACAGGCAACTACCTATCCGGGCTGACCATGTGGGAAAGAACCTGCCCACCAGCTCCGGCGAATCCGTCAAAGTCCTCTTGGAGAGCATAGACGCTATCAGCGACCGGGTAGTGATTATTCAGAAGGCATCAACCAAACAGGGGGCTGGTGCATGAAACACCTACTGGATACCCAAGACCTGAGCCTGCTAGAAGCTCTCGATATTCTCGACACCGCCGATTACATGGGTGAAATCGGCCAGCGCGAGGTCAAAAAACTGCCCGTCCTTCAAGGCAGAACCGTTGTTAATCTTTTCTTCGAGGACTCCACCCGCACCCGCCTCTCATTTGAGGCAGCAGAGAAGCGGCTCTCTGCAGATATCATCAATTTTTCCGCCAAAGGGTCTTCTGTTTCCAAGGGCGAATCTCTTAAAGACACTGCTCAGACCTTAGCGGCTATCAAGGCTGATGCAGTTGTTATCCGGCACAGTGCCTCTGGGGCACCCCAGCGTTTAGCCCAAGCAGGTTGGATTGATGTGCCTGTTCTCAACGCCGGTGATGGAACCCACGCCCACCCTACTCAGGCTCTGCTCGATGCTATGACTCTCCGGCAGTTCAAGGCCCGTGTTGAGGGGCGCGAGACCCGAGGACTCACCCTTGAGGGCATGCGGATCGCCATTGTGGGAGATATCCTGCACTCCCGTGTAGCCCGCTCCAACCTCTGGCTACTTCACACCTTAGGTGCAACCGTTAAGTTTGTTGCACCACCGACCCTGCTACCGGTGGAAATCGAACATTGGCCAGCAGAAGTTTACTACGACCTTGACGATGCGATTGAGTCAGGCCTTGATGCCATCATGATGTTGCGCATCCAAAAAGAGCGTATGAACGACGCTTTCTTCCCCTCCAGCCAAGAATATTCCCGCCGCTGGGGGCTTACCCCTGAACGCTTTATCAGGCTTGATAGCGCTAGCCATGAAACCGCAATTCTGCACCCCGGCCCCATGAACCGAGGTCTAGAGATTTGTGCCCAAGCAGCTGATTCACCCCGCTCCTGGGTGCTTCGCCAAGTCACTAACGGCGTATCGGTCCGTATGGCCGTGCTCTATCTACTCATGACCGGTGGCTCATCCGCTGACTTCTACTCGGGTTCCTAACCCCGCAAGGAAAAGAGAACACTATGACCTCTCATCTTTATCTCATCAAGGGAGCATCACTGCTCGGTGAAAAGACCGCCGACATTCTCATTCGCGGCGGGAAGATTGCTGAAGTGGGGGAGAACCTTCAAGCCGCTGAAGCTCAAATCATTGAGGCTAAGGGGCTCATCGCTCTGCCCGGCCTGGTCGATTTACACACCCACCTTCGTGAACCCGGCCAAGAGGACGCAGAAACCGTAGAAACCGGCAGCCGTGCGGCAGCTCTGGGCGGTTACACCTCAGTCTTTGCAATGGCTAACTCTAAGCCTGTAGCCGATACCGCTGGTGTTGTCGAGCAGGTCTATGAGCTGGGCCGCGAATCGGGTTGGGTTCACGTTCAACCTATCGGTGCCGTCACCGTAGGCCTGGCAGGAGAGCGGCTCTCAGAAATTGGTGCTATGGCAGATTCACGAGCTCAGGTACGCGTCTTCTCGGATGATGGCATGTGCGTATGGGACCCGGCTTTGATGCGCCGCGCCCTGGAATACGTCAAGACATTCAACGGTGTCATTGCCCAGCACGCCCAGGAGCCGCGCCTGACCCAAGGCGCCCAGATGAACGAGGGCAAGGTATCAGCTGAGCTAGGCTTGGCTGGCTGGCCCGCGGTAGCTGAGGAATCTATCATTGCCCGCGATGTACTACTTGCAGATCACGTTGGTTCGCGTCTGCATATCTGCCATCTCTCCACCAAGGGCTCGGTAGAAATCATCCGCTGGGCCAAAGAACGGGGAATTAACGTCACCGCAGAGGCAACCCCCCACCACCTACTGCTAACCGATGAGCTGGTGAGAACCTACGACCCCGTCTATAAGGTCAACCCACCCTTACGGACCGAAGAGGACGTTCTGGCCCTGCGCCAGGCAGTTGCCGATGGGATTATTGACATCATCGGTACTGACCATGCCCCGCACCCGGCAGAAAGCAAGGACTGTGAGTGGGCATGTGCAGCTAACGGGATGACCGGGCTTGAACAGGCTCTCTCCATCGTGCAGAAAACCCTGGTCGACACCGGGTACATCAGGTGGGCTGATGTCGCCCGAATCATGAGCACCAAGCCTGCTGAAATTGGTCTAGCCAACCAGCAGGGACGCCCCCTAGAAGCCGGAGAACCAGCAAACCTAGTTCTGGTTGACCCCGCAGCGACCCGCCTGATTGACCCGCAGGCTCAGGCAACCAAGGGTAAAAACAACCCCTACCGCGGTCTCGAAGTCCCCGGCATGGTTGTTGCCACTTTCTACAGCGGCCACCCCACCGTGCTTGATGGCAAACTCAATTCCCCCGTTCCCGCTGCCTAATTTGGGCACCAACCACAGATTAGAGAAGACCGTGCAGGAAAAGCTCATCCCCACCCTCATTCTGGCCCTCCTCTGCCTCCTTATTTTCTGGGCAATGCGGGCAGGCTGGAAAAGTCGTCAAAAGCGGCAGGTACAGGTGGGGGAGTTGCCCCCCGTACCAGCCCACTATGACGATGCCGAATCCGTCCTGGCCGTCCCCGGTGTTTACATTGCCACCACGATCATGGGGGACTGGCTCGATAGAATCGCTACCCAAACCCTGGGAGTCAAGGCAGCAGGAACTTTCTTTGTCTTTGACAATGCACTGATTATTGCACGTGATGGTGCCGAAGATATCTGGATTCCCGCGACCGACATTATTGCCGTGAGAACAGAGTCAGGTATGAGCGGCAAGTTCGTTGAAAAGGACGGCCTGGTCATGGTGTCCTGGTCCTTGAACGGAAACGCAGTCGATACCGGCTTCCGCACTCAGTTTGCCATCGATAAGCAATCTTTGCTCTCCGCTATCCGGGCTATCGCGCCGCAGGCATCCACAACCCTGCCCGATTGGCCTGTCTCAACTCTTAGCCGCTAACTGCGGCCTAACCGACCAAGATCAAGAGGAAGTGTGAATTTGTCTCAGCAAGCCAGTACCCCCCAAACCGCCGTCCTTGTCCTTGAAGACGGCACCGTCTACCGTGGTGAAAGCTACGGAGCTATAGGTTCTACTCTGGGCGAGGCGGTTTTCTCTACCGGCATGACCGGCTACCAGGAAACCCTCACCGACCCCTCCTACGCAGGGCAGATTGTTATCCAGACCGCCCCCCACATCGGTAATACGGGTGTCAACAGGCAAGACGCTGAATCTCGACGTATCTGGGTTGCCGGCTACGCGGTTCGTGATGCGGCTCGTCGCCCTTCCAACTGGCGTTCCGAGCGTTCTCTGGATGAAGAACTGATTGAGCAGGGCATCGTGGGTATTCAGGGCATCGACACCCGCGCTCTGACCCGTCACCTGCGCAGCGCCGGTGCCATGCGGGCCGGTATCTTTACCGGTAGCCATGCAGAACAGCCTGTTTCTGAACTGCTTGAAAAGGTCAAAGAAGCCGCGCCCATGAAGGGGCAGAAGCTGGCAGATCGCGTCTCCGTTGAGGCCGCCTACACTGTTGAACCGGCTGACTGGGGCTGGGACGGCCCTGTGCGGGCCACTCTGCTTGCTCTTGACCTTGGGATTAAGGCCATGACTCCTCAGCGCTTCGCAGAGCGCGGTGTGCGTGTTCATGTCCTTCCTGCATCCGCAACACTTGAAGAAATCAAGGGCTTGAGACCTGACGGTGTCTTTTTCTCCAACGGCCCAGGTGATCCCTCAACAGCCGACCAGCAGGTTGAACTGCTCCAGGACATCCTGCGAACCGGCACTCCCTTCTTCGGAATCTGCTTCGGCAACCAGTTGCTGGGCCGTGCCCTGGGCTTTGGCACCTACAAGCTACCTTTTGGCCACCGTGGCATTAACCAGCCCGTGCTTGACCGCACCACGGGCAAGGTAGAGATTACTGCCCAGAACCACGGTTTCGCTGTTGATGCACCGCTTGATGGCCCTGTGACCGCCCCCAACTCAGAGTTTGGTCGTGTAGAGGTCTCTCATATCGGCCTCAACGATCAGGTCGTAGAAGGTCTGCGTTGCCTCGACATCCCGGCCTTCTCGGTTCAATACCACCCAGAAGCCGCGGCTGGCCCGCACGATTCGGCCTACCTTTTTGACCGTTTCATTGATCTCATGCTCGAAAAGAAGAACTAAGGAAAAGAACCATGCCCAAGCGTCACGATCTCACATCAATTCTGGTCATCGGTTCAGGCCCCATCGTTATCGGTCAGGCCGCCGAATTCGACTACTCAGGTACACAGGCCCTCCGCGTGCTCAAAGATGAAGGTGTACGCGTCATTTTGGTCAACTCCAACCCGGCCACCATCATGACCGACCCCGAGTTCGCCGATGCCACCTACATAGAACCGATTACCCCAGAAGTCATTGAAAAAATCATTGCCAAGGAAAAGCCCGACGCAATCCTGCCTACCCTGGGTGGCCAGACCGCCTTGAACGCGGCTATCTCTCTCGATGAACAGGGAATCCTGGATAAGTATGGTGTTGAGCTTATCGGTGCAAACATCGAGGCTATCAACCTGGGTGAAGACCGAGAAGCCTTCAAGGGTGTCGTCGAACGCGCTGGTGGCGAATCTGCCCGGTCAGTCATTGTTCACACCATGGAGGAAGCCCTTGAAGCGGCCAAAGAACTGGGCTACCCCATGGTGGTTCGCCCGTCTTTCACCATGGGTGGTCTTGGCTCCGGCATGGCCTACAATGAGGCCGACCTGCACCGCATTGCCGGTGCCGGTATCCAATACAGCCCCACCAGCGAAGTCCTGCTCGAAGAGTCAATCCTGGGCTGGAAAGAATACGAGCTGGAAATGATGCGGGACAAGAACGATAACGTGGTTGTCGTCTGTTCCATCGAAAACTTTGATCCGGTCGGTGTTCATACCGGTGACTCCATCACGGTTGCCCCGGCCCTCACTCTGACCGACCGTGAGTACCAGCGCCTGCGTGATATCGCTATCAAGGTGATTCGTGAGGTGGGCGTTGATACCGGTGGCTGCAACATCCAGTTCGCCATTGACCCGGCTACCGGCCGTATCATCGTCATTGAGATGAATCCCCGTGTGTCGCGCTCTTCAGCTCTGGCCTCCAAGGCAACCGGTTTCCCCATCGCAAAGATCGCAACCATGCTCTCGCTGGGCTACACCCTAGACGAAATTCCCAACGATATTACCCAGAAGACTCCGGCTAGCTTTGAACCTACCCTTGACTACGTTGTGGTTAAGGTTCCCCGATTTGCCTTTGAGAAGTTCCCTGCGGCTGACCCCACTCTGACTACCACCATGAAGAGTGTGGGAGAAGCTATGGCTCTGGGCCGTAACTTTACTGAAGCTCTGCAAAAGGCTATGCGCTCCATGGAGCAAAAGGGCTCGACCTTCCGTTTTGACCAGCCCCAGCTCAGTTCTGCTGAGCTGTCAGAGCTGATTGAAAGTAGCAAGGTGGCAACCACCGAGCGTATCTTCCAGGTCCAGCGAGCTCTGCTTGCAGGTGCCACCGTTGAACAGATCTACCAAGCAACGGCCATCGACCCCTGGTTCCTGGACCAGCTGGTTCTGCTGAACGAGGTGGCTGCTGAAATCGCCCAGTCCAAGACACTCAACGAGCGGACCCTGCGCCTTGCTAAGCGACATGGCTTCTCCGACGCGCAAATCGGTGAGATTCTGGGCATGAATGAGGCAGTGGTTCGGGGTATCCGCCATGCTCTCAACATCCGCCCGGTCTTCAAGACCGTAGATACCTGCGCCGCTGAGTTTGAGGCTTTCACCCCCTATCACTACTCTTCCTACGATCTTGAAGATGAGGTAGCGCACCACGAGAAGCCCTCCATCATGATTCTTGGTTCAGGGCCAAACCGCATCGGCCAGGGTATCGAGTTCGACTACTCCTGCGTGCATGCCTCCTTGGTCCTGCGTGAGGCCGGCTATGAGACCGTCATGGTTAACTGCAACCCCGAGACTGTCTCCACTGACTACGATGTCTCCACCCGCCTCTACTTTGAGCCCCTCACCCTAGAGGACGTCCTGGAGATTGTTGAGGCAGAGCGCCGAACTGGAGGCCTGATGGGTGTCTTTGTTCAGCTCGGTGGGCAGACCCCGCTCAAGCTGGCTCAGGAGCTTAAGGCTGCTGGTATTCCGATTCTGGGTACCTCGCCCGAGGCAATTGACCTAGCCGAAGACCGTGGTGAGTTCTCACGCGTCTTGGAAGAAGCCGGCCTGATTTCACCCAAGAACGGCATGGCTTTCACCTTTGAGAACGCCAAGAAGGTTGCTGACGAGATAGGTTACCCGGTCCTGGTTCGCCCATCCTACGTCTTGGGTGGCCGTGGCATGGAGATTGTCTACAGTGAAGAACAGCTGGCCCGTTACCTGGAAAATGCAACCGAGATTTCGCCCTCTCAGCCTGCCCTCATCGACAAGTTCCTCGAGGACGCTGTCGAGATTGACGTTGATGCTCTCTATGACGGAAGGGAGCTCTACTTAGGTGGGGTCATGGAGCATATTGAAGAAGCCGGTATTCACTCCGGTGACTCGGCCTGTGCCCTGCCGCCGATCACGCTCGGCCCCGATCTTGTTGAGCAGGTCAAAGAGGCAACCCTCAAAATCGCTCAGGGCGTTGGTGTACGGGGTCTGATTAACATTCAGTTCGCTGTCGCGTCTGAGATTCTTTACGTCATTGAAGCCAATCCCCGCGCTTCGCGCACTGTTCCTTTCGTCTCAAAGGCAACGGGTGTACAGCTCGCTAAGGCCGCAGCTCTGATTGGTGCAGGTAAGACCATTGCCGATTTGAAGGCCGAGGGCTACCTGCCCGCTAGCATGGACGGAGCTTCACTGCCCGCTGGTACCGCGATTGCTGTCAAGGAAGCGGTGCTCCCCTTCAGTCGCTTCCGCACCCCCGAAGGTATCGTTGTTGATTCCCTGCTGGGCCCGGAGATGCGCTCTACCGGTGAGGTTATGGGCCTGGACCGCTTCTTTGACACCGCTTTCGCTAAGGCTGAGAAGGCAGCCGGTTCCAGCCTACCGACTGAGGGTAAGGTCTTCGTATCGGTGGCTAACCGCGACAAGCGCAACTCGATTATTTACGTCAAGATGCTTCAGCAGCTTGGCTTTGAGATTGTTTCAACAGGCGGTACCGCAGAGGTGCTCCGACGAAACGGTGTTGAATCGCAAGTTGTTGCAAAGATCGCTGATACACCTGAGGGGGAGCGTTCCATCGTTGATTTGATTCGTGATGGCGAAATCAACCTGATTTTCAATACTCCCTCCGGTGGCCAGGCCCGTGGCGACGGCTACGAGATTCGTGCGGCTGCTACCTCGGTTGGTTGCCCGGTCATGACCACGGTTTCAGAATTCGGTGCTGCTGTTCAGGGTATCAACGCTCTGCGTGAGTATAGCTGGGGCGTCATGAGCCTACAGGAACACGGCGCTTCCATTGCTGCCGCGCTGACTCAGGAGCAGGCATGAGTGCCCGGGTAGGTTTCGGTGATCGCCTTGCAGCGGCTATGGAGTCGCGCGGGCCTCTGTGCGTAGGGATTGATCCCCACCCGGGTTTGCTTTCTGCCTGGGACCTGCCTGATACCCCAGAGTCCTTAGAGGCCTTTGCTTTGACAGTGCTTGAAGCTTGCGGGCCCGTTTCAGCAGCGCTCAAGCCTCAGGTTGCCCTATTTGAGCGCCACGGATCTGCTGGCTTGGCCGTACTTGAAAAACTGCACCGGGTGGCTGCTGATGCCGATGTGCTGATTATTGCTGATGCCAAACGCGGCGATATTGGCTCCACTATGGCCGCTTATTCCGATGCCTGGCTGGGGGAGCGTTCACCTCTGGCAACAGACTCTGTAACTCTGAGCCCCTACCTGGGCTTTGAATCGCTTCGGCCAGCTCTTGATCAGGCAGCGCAGACCTCGCGCGGCGTCTTTGTTCTTGCTTTGACATCTAACCCTGAGGGCAAGACTGTTCAGCATATCGGTGGGGAGCACTCTGTTGCTAAGGGAATTGTCGATGCCGCTTACCAGGAGAACGCTCAAGGCCACTGGTCTGTTATGGGGCCGTGCGGTTTGGTGGTCGGGGCAACAGTGGGTCCAACTCTTCAGGAGCTTGGTATAGACCTAGCCAGCTTCAACGGGCCAATCCTTGCTCCTGGGTATGGTGCACAGGGCGCAAGTGCGTTAGATCTTTATAAAGTGTTTACCGGGGTTAAACAACAAGTGCTTGTTAATTCGAGCCGCGGTGTACTTGTGTCGGGACCTGATGCTATATCTTTGAGAAACGCCGCCGAACGTTCGCGAGACGAATTGATCAAAGCGCTTCTCAAGGCAGAGTAATCATACAAATGGTGGGGAATTATTCAATTTCCCACCATTTTTTATATTGTTTCGTGTTACTCATGGGTAACATCTTCCATAATCGCCTCTGACATGCTAATTTGTAAATGTTGGTTCGCAGTAGGCGTGTATCACCCCCAAAAAAAATGAGCATCTGCTCAGATTCACCCTACCCAACGCCTTATGACCCCCCGTTGCCGGTAACGGCACCTCGCACAGAAGGATACGATTATGCCTCTACAACCCCTGACCGAAGAACAGCGCGCAGCCGCCCGCGAAAAGGCCAAGAAAGCTCGCGTTACCCGCGCAGAAATTAAGAATGCTGTCAAGACCAAGCAAATCACCATTGCAGAGGTCCTTAAGCGCGCTGAAACCGATGAAGCAGTCGCTAGACTTAAGGTGACCGATTTGCTCACCTCCCTGCCGGGCGTGGGTGAGGTTCGGACCGAAAACATTTTGAACGACCTGAATATCGCCGCCTCCCGTCGCTTGCGTGGCCTTGGCATCCACCAGCGTAAGGCGCTTATTAACCTTCTCGATCGATAGGGAACACCGCATGACAGAACAGACAGCCACACCTCAGCTCACCGTACTTGCTGGCCCTACCGCCGTCGGCAAAGGGACGGTTTCTGCTTACATCCGTGAGCATTACCCGGAGGTCTGGTTCTCTGTCTCTGCCACGACCCGTGATCCCCGCCCCGGCGAAGAAGACGGTGTCCACTACTACTTTGTCTCCGACGAAGAGTTCAGCTCCATGGTTGAAAACCGGCAGATGCTGGAGTGGGCTACCGTTCACAATAGCTACAAGTACGGCACGATTCGTTCTATGGTGCAGAAGCAGCTCGATGCGGGTAAGCATGTATTGCTAGAAATTGATTTGCAGGGGGCACGTCAGGTCCGCAATGCCATGCCCGAAGCTCAGCTCATCTTTCTTGCTCCCCCCAGTTGGGATGAGCTTGTTGCCCGCCTGATTGGTCGCGGAACGGAATCAGCGCAGGAGCAAGAGAGTCGCCTGGAAACAGCCAAAATTGAATTAGCAGCTGAACCCGAGTTTGACCACACTGTCATTAACGAGACAGTAGCCGAGGCGGCTGAAGAGATTATCAAGCTCATGGGTATTGGGCGTTAGGTTTTACGGCACGGGGCGGCAGACTAGGGGAACATCACCCTAAGACGCCGCCCTTTTGCGTGACAAAAAAACCGTTGACCGATAGTATAGGTAGAGTTTTATGCCGTCGTTATTTTCGATGGCCAGCAAGCATAGTCAAGATGGAGTCTTAAGTGGCAAACGCACACAACGATGAAGGTATCATCAATCCCAGCGCAGACGCTCTGATCCAAAAAGCTGAGTCGAAGTACGGTCTGGTGATTTTTGGTGCTCGCCGTGCACGCCAGATTAACGCCTACTACTCTCAGCTTCACGAGAACCTCTACGATCATGTTGGTCCTCTGGTTGATTCTGAGCCCAACGAAAAGTCACTTTCCGTGGCTATGCGTGAAATCAACGAAGGCCTGATTGAGTCACGACACATCAAGGACGGCCAGTTCGACGAAAACGGTACCCTGATTCACGAAGATGAGCCCAGCGCTTTCCTTCCCGGCAATGACTTCTACATCGACGAACCTTTTGTAGAGTACGTCGATGCAGATGGCACTCAGCAGGCCTAGCAGCTCATCACCGATGCGAGTCGTTATAGGCATTGGAGGGGGCATTGCTGCATATAAAGCAGCAATGCTCCTTCGTCTTTTTGGTAAAGCGGGCCATGAGGTTATCGCTATCCCCACCCAAGCCGCGCTCAAGTTCATTGGGCAGCCCACACTCGAGGCTCTCAGCGGTAACCCTGTCTCTGTAGACGTATTTGAGCGAGTGCCCGAGGTCAACCATGTGCGCCAGGCCGAGCAGGCCGATGCAGTGATTATTGCACCGGCTACAGCAGATTTGATGGCCCGCCTTGCAACGGGTCGGGCAAACGATTTGCTGTCGGCAACAGTTCTGACCACCCATGCCCCAGTTATTCTGGCACCCGCTATGCACACCCAGATGTGGGAGCACCCTGCCACCCAGGCCAATGTAGGCACGCTTCGGTCCTATGGCTACCGGCTTATTGAACCTGCTGTTGGCCGGCTCACCGGCCCAGATTCCGGGGTTGGCAGACTACCTGAGCCTGAAGAAATTTACGCTCAAGCCCTAGCTGTCCTTGGTTGGGGCCGGGAACAGGGCTCCTGCGCTGAGACTGTCTCGAAGCCACTTGCAGGGCAGAGGCTGCTGATTACTGCAGGTGGCACAAGGGAGGCCCTAGATCCTGTCAGGTTCTTGGGCAACCGCTCATCGGGTAAGCAAGGGGTTGCTCTTGCCCAAGTAGCAACCGGCTTAGGGGCAAGGGTTCATCTGATTGGAGCCAACCTAGAAGTCAGGCCACCGTCAGATCTAGATAAACTGACCCTTGTCACCAGCGCCGAGCAGATGCGCAGGGCTGTATTCGACGCCTTATCTGAGTCGGATATGGTAATCATGGCGGCAGCAGTTGCTGATTTCAGGCCTGCAGACTACACCGACTCCAAGATTAAAAAGACCGATGATCCGCTGGCCGATCCGGTTATTCGTCTAGTGCGTAATCCCGATATCCTGCGTGAAATCGTCCTGCACCGCCAGAACAATCCTGAGGGGGGACCAAGGACTATCGTGGGGTTTGCGGCCGAGACCGGCGATGACACGGCTACCCCGCTGGAGTACGGTCAAGCTAAGCTGACACGAAAAGGGTGCGACTATCTGGCCGTAAACACCGTCAGCCCTACGCTAGGTTTCGGAGCAGATAATAACACAGTTACGCTTTTGCCCAAAGATGGGGGAGAGCACTTGGTCGCCCAAGGCACTAAAGAAGACGTGGCTCGTGCGCTTCTGCTTCATATCGCGCAACAAACCCAACAGTAGTTAACTTTATAGCCCGCTTTCATTGAGAGAAGTACAGTAGAACCGTGACTGAAAATAACCATCTCCGTTTGTTTACCAGTGAGTCCGTCACTGAAGGACACCCCGACAAAATTTGCGACCAGATTTCAGACTCCATTCTGGATGCTTTGCTGACCGTTGACCCGCTCTCTAACGTCGCTGTAGAAACCTTGGTCACCACCGGCCAGGTTCACGTTGCAGGTGAAGTGACCACCAACGGTTACGTCGATATTCCCCAGATTGTCCGTCAGACCATTCTTAAAATTGGTTACAATTCCTCAACCCACGGGTTTGACGGTGAGTTCTGTGGCGTATCAGTTTCCATCGGCGAGCAGTCACCCGATATCAATTCGGGTGTCTACAACTCTCTTGAGGCCCGCCAGGGAACCGCAACCGATGACCTTGATCTACAGGGCGCAGGAGACCAGGGCATCATGTTCGGCTACGCGACCAAGGAGACCGATGTTCTCATGCCCGCTCCTATCTACCTGGCCCACCGTCTAGCCGAACGACTGACACAGGTACGCAAAGAGGGAACTCTGCCTAATCTACGCCCCGATGGTAAGACCCAGGTAACGCTCGGTTACGACGATAACTTCAAACCCGTCACTGTCGATACCGTGGTGGTTTCTACCCAGCACACGGCAGACTACGATTTGGCTCAGCTCGATGCCGATATTCGTGAGCACGTCATTGAACCCGTTCTGGCCTCTTTTGACTGTGATTCCTCAAACGCAAAGTTCATTATCAACCCGGCTGGCCGTTTCGTTCAGGGTGGCCCCGTGGGCGATGCCGGTCTAACCGGCCGCAAAATTATTGTCGATACCTATGGTGGTATGGCACGCCACGGAGGCGGTGCCTTCTCAGGCAAGGACCCGTCCAAGGTTGACCGCTCCGCTGCCTACGCTATGCGCTGGGTTGCCAAGAACATCGTGGCAGCCGGTCTTGCGGACCGCGCCGAGGTCCAGGTAGCCTACGCTATCGGCCAGGCCGCTCCAGTGGGTATCTACGTCGAAACTTTCGGTACCGAGAAAGTATCGGTAGCAACCATCGAACACGCTATCCGCGAGGTCTTTGACCTGCGCCCCCTAGCTATTATTCGTGACCTGGAACTGCGCCGGCCAATCTACGCAAGGACCGCAGCCAACGGCCACTTCGGCCGCGAAGAACGTGAGTTTACCTGGGAGCGGACCAACCGCGTCAGCGAGCTTAAGGCTGCAGCGGGCATCTAATATAATGTCCTCATGACTCAGGTGCCTTCTTACGAATCCCCGCAACTTGATTTGTTGCGGGGATTCGACCTTGCTTCGCCCCAGCAGGCTGATGCTGTACCAGCCGAAGCGCAGGCCGGGCATCTACCCGTAGCAAGGGTTCACATTGATAGTCCGCTACCGCACCTGGATAGGCTCTTCGATTACAGCATTCCTGTCTCGCTTGATGCCCAAGCACAGCCCGGTGTGCGGGTGCGCGTGAAATTCAACAACCGGACCGTCTCAGGCTGGATTCGTGAAAGGGCAGCAACAAGCAGTGTCGCGGGACGCTTGCTACCCCTCCAAGAAGTAATCTCACCGGTTTCCGTTGTTTCACCCCAGGTTTTTCAGCTTGCTGATGCGCTAGCTGATAGGTATGCGGGGCTGATTCCCGATATCCTGCGCCTTGCGATTCCACCGCGTGTTGCCAGCGTTGAAAAACCCTATCTACCGCGAAAGGGCGATAGCGGCCCCGGCCAGCACGGCCTGACCCACACCTATCGTGCTGAACCGCTGGAAATAGCACCGGTGGATTTGGAAGGCTTTGCTGACTATACCAACGGTCCCGAGTTCTGCGATGACCTTTTAGCAGGTGCAGAGGCGCGGGCAGTTATGGCCGTCCTACCCTCGCACCCCGAACGGAGCTGGGAGGACCTACTTGCCTCAGCTCTGGTGGCTACCGCCAGCACCGGCAGGGGAGCCTTAGCTCTCGTTCCTGACCGCAAAAGCCTGGACCGCCTTGCCCAGGCTCTGAATAAGCTGGTTCCGGCATCAGCATTCGTCCAGCTAACAGCACACGACCAGCCCACCATAAGGTACCGTAACTTTCTGTTGACCAGATGCGGGGCCGTGCGCATAGTGATTGGAACGCGCTCAGCGGCCTACGCCCCCGTTGCTAATTTAGGACTGGTAGCCTGCTGGGACGAAGGGGACTCTTCACTCATTGAACAGCGGTCGCCCTACTGCCACGCACGCGACGTCCTTTTGCTGAGGGCTAGCCAAGAAAACACGGCGGCTCTCTTCATGGGCTACGCAGTTTCCAGCGAGGCAGCGCGCTTGGTACGCACCCGCTGGGCCAGTTTTATCGGGGCCGAACGAGAACTGGTCCGCTCCTTTACACCCAGGGTTATGACAACGGGTGATGACTACGCACTAGCTAGGGACCCGCTGGCTGCTATAGCCCGCATCCCGCACCAGGCTTTCGCTGTAGCCAAAGACGCCCTCGAAACGGGGCCCGTTCTTATACAGGTAGCTCGGGCTGGCTACATTCCTGCGCTCAGCTGTCAGCGGTGTCGTATGCCAGCACGTTGCGCAGACTGCCGCGGACCTATGATTGTACCTGGCGGAGGTAGCGCCCCCCAGTGCGGTTGGTGCGGTCATCTGGCCCAGGGCTGGCATTGTATCGAATGCGGCTATGACCGCTGGCGTACCGGCGCAGCCGGTGCCTTACGCACCGCCGAAGAACTGGGCCGGGCTTTCCCTGGTGTACCGGTGATCACCTCCAGTGGCGAGAATATCCGCCCCGCTATCGGCCCCGAACCGGCCCTGGTCATTGCCACTCCTGGCGGGGAGCCGGTAGCCCAAGGTGGCTACTCTGCGGCGCTCTTGCTTGATGCTGATCGCATGCTCCAGTTTGATTCGCTGCGGGCACCGGAGACCGCTTTGCGTCGCTGGTTCAACGCCGCAGCGCTGGTGCGTTCTTTTGCGGTGGGTGGCCGCGTGGTCACGACAGCTAGCCCTTCACCCACGCTTGAAGCCCTTATCCGTTGGGATCCCATGGGCTTTGCCCTGTGGGAGATGGATGAGCGCAACGAGATTGGCCTACCACCGGCTGTTCGTACCGCTGCTATTACGGGCAGTGAAAAAGCTGTCCAGACCTTCTTGGACGCTACTGAACTACCTGACCAAGTGCGGGTGAGCGGGCCAGTAGCTTTAGCTGACCCTACAGGGTTTTACGACGGTGAACCCGAGGGAGATCTCTACCGCGCCATTATCTTCTTTACCTATGCGCAGGGGCCTAGTCTCACCCATCACCTCAGAGCAACAAAGGCATCCCTAGCTGCCCTGCATAAGAGCGAGCCAGTCCAGATTAGGTGTGACGGCCTAGATATCCTCTAGGCTTCCGCCTGCCCTTGGTAGAGCTTCATTGCTGTCTCAACTAGTGTGAGTGCGCTGGCCTGCCAGCTGTAGCGTTGAGAATCCTTTAATCCTGCTCTGACCGCCTGCTGGGCAACAGCCGGGGCGGACAGACCTCGTATTGCCTGCGCAAATTCCCAGGCGTTATGGGTGCTGGCAAAGTGGGCCTTCGGAGCTATCTCACGGAAGATAGGGATATCGCTGAGTACAACGGGGCAACCGGCGGCCTGTGCTTCAGCAACCGGCAGGCCGTAGCCCTCCTCCTTTGAAGCGGTGAGCAGGGCGTGGGCGCGCCCCAGCCAATTGCGGTATTCCTCATCGCTCACACCGTTGTGGAAGGTGACGTTGGCACCGGCCAGTGGCAGTAATTCAGCCTTCCGGTGGGGACTGATTTTAGAGAGCAGGTGCAGGCGATAGTCGGGCAGGAACTTCATGGCCCGCAGTAGGGTCTCCACATTCTTGTAGGGCATGAAGGAACCCATATAGATCAGGTCTTTGGTACGGGTCGAAAGCGCTGCAAGCGCCTGAGCTTCGGTCACAATACTCCCTGGCTGGGGGGCATTAGGGATCTCGACAAGACAGCGGTGTGTCAGGCTGTGTTGTCTTATGAGATCTGCCGTTGTCGCCGATACCGTTGCAACAGCATCTGCGCTGTTGAGCAGGTATTGCTGGGGAGCGTAGGTTGAATGGAAGACCCTCCAGCCCAGGCGTACGGGCAGGGGCAGGAAGGAGGGCGGAGTAGGGTAGCTGTAGTAGATCAGGTCGTGAAGGGTCAGAATTAGCTTGAATTTGCGTCCTAAACCGCCCAAACCAAGGGTCTGCATGGGAGAAAAAACTACGTCAGGGTTGTGACGATTCAGCTGGAGGGCCGCGAGAGGTTCAAGGGCAGATGTTGGTGAGCAGATTGTGATGTAAGGCAGAGGCGGAAGCATCTCAAGCTGGCGAAGGTCGTGGATAGCCATGACTAGCTGGAAGTCCCGTGGCAGGTGGCTATCTTGGCTCTCTATCAGCTCATGTAGAGCTGTCAGGAGTGATGCTGTGTAGCGGCTAATTCCATCGTGGAAGCCAATGCGGGTGTAGCGTGCATCAACGATTAGCTTCACAGTTCTAGCCCTTCACGGTTGAATTCTTTAATGAGAGCGGCTGCTCGTAAGGGTGTTTCGTAGTGAATAAGGTGGCCCACCTCGGGGATCAGATCAAAACGTCCCTGTTGCAGAGAAGCGGCCATCTGCTCTTGAAGTTCCAGTGTACCCAGGTCGTCTTTTTCGGCAACAATCATCTGAACGGGCAGGGGGACTGAGGGCGCAAAATCAGCGGCAGTGGCCGATATGGAGGCCCGGTAGGCTTGCAGGACGGCATCGCGGGAGGCAAATGAGCCGAAATAGGCGTCGTGCTGGCTGTTGATAAAGGCGCGAAGCTCTGGGTCCTGGGTCTTCATCATATACTCGCTACTGAGCCTGGTCACCAGCCGGGAACGGAGCAGAGCAAATCCCAGACCCGAGGGGAGACAGGCGCCCGCCCCATAGTAAAGCTCGGCCAGACGGGTCATAATCTTCTGCTCGCCTTCCAGGGCAGGCTGGCAGATGGGGTTGATGAGGGTGAGCCGGGTGAAAAGTTGGGGGCGGACTAGCGCCGTGTAGCTAGTGATAATAGACCCAAAAGAGTGGCCGACCAGGTGGACGGGGCTAGGGTTTGTCAGTTCAATGAAGTCAACCAGCCAGGCCGCATAGCTAGATATCGTGTGCTCAGCACCGGGGATTGCCTCGCTTCTGCCAAACCCAGGTAGGTCGGGGATATAGACACAGTAGTTCTCTAGGCCCTGGGCTATGAGCTCCAACCCGTGGTGGTCACCCCGAAAACCGTGAATTAGAACCAGGGGAGGGGCATCTTCCTTGCCGTAGACCCACCAGCGGCAGCGGGCACCGGCAATTACACCCTCGTGAAGGTGCCCGCGCATCTTGATGGTGGGTACCGGTTCAAAGACCGAGGGCTGCTGTTCTGAGGTATCCAACGGCATCATCAACTCCTTTACCAAAACACTGTACCCGTTTTCACCCAAGGTATGCTTTCTCACCCAGCAGACGGGCGGGGTAAACCTTGCCGAGGCGCGGTACACTAGGTAACAAATGATTGACAGCTTTGGCTTTGGTGTGCCCAAAAATGGTGCTCCAGAATCGAATGACAGACAGGAAACACCGTGACTGGCCAGGTAGAACCTACCGAACAGAACGAAACCACCTGGGACTTCCGTGCCATGGAAGCCAAGTGGCAGCCCTACTGGGAAGAGACTAAGGTCTTTGAACCCACCGATGATGAAAGTCTAGAAACTCGTTATGTAGCGGATATGTTCCCCTACCCCTCCGGCGACCTACACATGGGTCATGCCGAGGCCTTCGCTATTGGCGATGTGACTGCCCGTTTCTGGAAGCAGAAGGGCTACAATGTTTTGCACCCTATCGGTTGGGACTCCTTTGGTCTGCCCGCTGAAAACGCGGCTATCAAAAATAACACCCACCCTCAAGAGTGGACCTACAAGAACATTGAGACCCAGGCAGGTTCTTTCAAACGGTACGGCATTATGGCCGACTGGTCGCGCCGCCTGCACACCTCAGATCCCGAATACTACCGGTGGACCCAGTGGCTCTTCCAGCAGTTCTACAAGAGGGGCCTAGCCTACCGTAAGTTCTCGCAGGTCAACTGGTGCCCCAAAGACCAGACCGTACTCGCTAACGAGCAGGTTGTTAACGGGGAGTGCGAGCGCTGCCATACCCAGGTCACTAAGAAGTCTCTGAACCAGTGGTACTTCAAGATTACCGAGTACGCCCAAGAACTCCTGGACGATATGAAGGAGCTTGAAGGGCACTGGCCTGACCGTGTTCTGGCGATGCAACGGAACTGGATTGGCCGTTCTGAGGGTGCGCAGGTTACGTTCGCCCTTGAGGCAGCTGAGGGTAAGCCCGCTAGCAGTGTGGATGTCTTTACAACCCGCCCCGATACCCTATACGGTGCTACTTTCTTCATCGTGGCTGCCGATGCCGATCTGGCCCTCGAACTGGTCACCGATGATCAGCGCGCGGCTCTGGAGGCCTACCGCGAGAAGATCAAGGTTCTATCGGACATTGACCGCCAGGCCACTGACCGAGAGAAGACCGGTGTCTTCCTAGGCCGTTACGCAATCAACCCGCTCACCGGCGATAAGCTACCGCTGTGGGCTTCTGATTACGCCCTAGCTGACTACGGTACAGGTGCACTCATGGCCGTGCCCGCCCACGACCAGCGCGACCTGGACTTTGCCCGCAAGTTTGATATTCCCGTCATTACCGTTCTTGAGACTGGCGAGGAAGACCCTGCGGTTTCAGGTCTTGCAACCACCGGTGACGGTGTCCATATCAACTCTGGCCCCCTGGACGGCCTCAACAAGGCTGAGGCAATCTCCAAGGTAATTGAGATGCTGGAAGAGAAGGGCCTAGGTAGCGGCAAAGTCAATTTCCGCCTGCGTGACTGGTTGCTCTCCCGTCAGCGTTTCTGGGGTTGCCCGATTCCTGTAGTCCACTGTGAAGAGCACGGTGAGCAGCTGGTGCCCGAGGACCAGCTACCTGTTCTCCTGCCCGATAACCTCTCGGGCGAAGATCTGGCCCCTAAGGGCCAGTCACCTCTTGCTGCGGCCACCGAGTGGAATACCGCTCCCTGCCCCGTATGTGGCAAGGATGCCAAGCGTGACTCCGACACCATGGACACTTTTGTGGATTCCTCCTGGTACTTCCTGCGCTATGTTTCCCCCAACTTCGATGCTGGCATCTTTGATCCCGAGCAGATGAAGAAGTGGAACCAGGTTGACATGTATGTTGGCGGTGTTGAGCACGCTATCTTGCATCTGCTATACGCACGCTTCTTCACCAAGGTCATTCGTGACCTGGGCCTGATTGACCATTCAGAGCCTTTCAAGGCTCTGATGAATCAGGGCCAGGTTCTCAACCAGGGTAAGGCTATGTCCAAGTCCCTGGGCAACGGCGTTGACTTGGGTGAGCAGCTGGATAAGTTCGGTGTCGATGCTATCCGAACCGTCATGGTTTTTGCTTCCCCGCCCGAAGACGATGTGGACTGGGCCGATGTATCACCCGCAGGTATGCAGAAGTTCTTGGCACGCGCCTGGCGTGTAGCCAACGATGTCAGCAGCCAACCCGGTGTTGACGGCGCCACCGGCGATAAGAGCCTGCACCAGCTGGTTCACCGCACCATCTTTGAAGCCGGAAATCTGGTAGAAAACGGCAAGTTCAATGTTGCTGTTGCTAAAACCATGGAGCTGGTGAACGCCACCCGCAAGGTGATCGACTCTGGCGCTGGTGCGGCTGACCCCGCGGTCCGCGAGGCGGCTGAGGCTATTGCGATCCTGCTTTCACTCTATGCCCCCTACACCGCTGAGGACGCCTGGCACCTGCTGGGCCACGATACCCCGGTTCTGACCGCCGGTTGGCCTGCCGTTGACGAGAGCCAGCTGGTTGATGAGACAGTCACCGCTATCGTCCAGGTCAAGGGCAAGCTCAAGGACCGTCTGGAGGTTGCCAAGGACATTTCCGAGGCAGACCTTGAGAAGCTAGCTCTAGCGTCTGAAGCCGTTCAGCGTGCTCTGGCTGGGGCTGAAATCCGCAAGGTAATTGTTCGTGCCCCTAAGCTCGTGAATATCGTCATCTAATATTTCTTGGCTGTTTTCAGGCGGGGTGCCACCAATCTGGGTGGCATCCCGCCTGCTTTCTGTTAAGGGTGCTAGACAGCAGAAGGGGTAGAGTAGGAGGGTGCGTTCACTTGCTCTCGTTACCGATTCTTCTTCCGCTCTGCCTACAGAGCTGCTGGCAGCTCTGCTCAGTGCGGGCGGCTTTGCCATTGCGGATTTACCGGTTTCAATCGACAATCAGCCGGTTGATAGCCTGGACTCCATGACCGTTGATGAGGCTATTGCTATGGCCCATGTTCAGGGCCAGCAGGTTACCACTTCCGGGGTGGCTCCCGGGGCCCTGGCTGATATTTACGAGGACTTCGCCCAGCAAGGGTTTGAGGGCGTTGTTTCGGTACACCTGTCTGGTGAGCTTTCTGGCACCTGCGATGCAGCAGGCTTGGCCGCGTCCATGGTTGATATCCCGGTTGCGGTGGTGGACTCTCTCAACCTTGCAATGGGTCTGGGGGAGCCGGTTGCCCGCCTGCACCGGTTGTTGGCCGAGGAGGGCGACCTAGAAAGAGCAAGCCTTCTGGCTGAAGAGCTGTGTTCAAGCACCGAGCTCTTCTTCTTTATTCCAACCCTAGACGCTCTCAAACGGGGCGGTCGGGTCAGCCCAGCCCTTGCAATGGTTGGGCAGATGTTCCAAATTCGACCTGTGGCAACCGTTCTGGACGGCAAGCTAAGCTACCTTGAACGCCCACGCACCACGGCAAAGGCTATTGAACGTCTCGTAGCCCTCACTCATGATGCTTGTAGTAAACGCTCCGGTGAGTTGCCTTTAGACATCACTTTAGAAACCTCTGAAGCCAGATCACTGATACAGAGGGCTGGCAGGGTCGTTGCTATCCACTACAGCGGGAATGTGGAGCAGGCAAAAGAACTTAAAACTAGGCTCGGTCAAGTAGCTGAGCAAGCTCAGCTTAGCCCGCTACCGCCGGTTCTAGCCGCCCACGCAGGCCTGGGTGCTCTTGCAACCGTTGTGCTCTAGGCTTTGGTAGGTGGGCCGCCTGTGAGCATCGTGTTCTACAGCCGCGTCATGTATTCACCTTTTTCACTAACTGATGAGCTAAGTGCTGGAGAATAACAGTGCCCTGGCCTTCCACAGCTAGGGTTGAATACAGGTCGCTAGGACCGATCGGTCTAACCTGGCGGCATGAAAGAACAGCACTTTCAGAGCCCCGACCTTTCGCAGGAGGCCTGGCCAGAACCCTACGACTGCGAGGATGATAGGCCTGATCGACTCACAGATTATCTGATTACGACAAGAGGTCCTGCCCCCGGTGAGGATCCAGCTCAACCTTCAGAACAGGTCGGCAGCTCACGCCCACGCCACCGGCTACTGATTGAACAGGCCCTGCAGTCGCAGTCAGCTCATAGCTCTTTATCAGCCCCTCAAGCATCGGTGATTCGTTGGAAGGTACCTACCGGAGCGCTTATTATCCTTGCACTGGTTCTTTCCGGCTTTGCCCTGTGGCCGTTAGTAGGAGATTCAAGAGGTAGCCAAGAAGTCATTTCTCCCGTTTCTGCTCCGGAACAGGAACAGGCAGGTGCTCGGTCCAGGCAGGAGCCAAACAACACCTCAGATTCTAGTACGCCCACCAGTAGCAGTTCAGCCGCATCAGGTGGTGCTGTCCTAGTACATGTGACCGGTGCTGTGATCTCTCCCGGCCTCTACGAGCTTAAACCGGGGGGCCGCGTCAACGACGCACTTACTGCTGCCGGTGGGCCTAGGCCCGATGCAAATACCTCGGCTATCAATCTGGCAGAACCGGTCATGGATGGGAGGCAAATATATGTTCCGGCGGTGGGGGAGGAAACCGTCCTGCCACCCGCACAGGCTACCCAGGGAAAGGCAAGTAGCTCCGCCGGTAGTTCCTCTGCTACCGATCATTTGGTGAACATCAATACAGCAGAAGCTAGCGAGCTGCAGACTCTGCCCCAGGTTGGTCCTGTACTTGCTGAATCGATCATAGCCTGGCGTGAAGAGCACGGAGGTTTCCAGTCCGTTGACGAGTTAGACCAGGTATCAGGTATCGGGCCGGCTAAACTCGAAAAACTCAGGCCATTGGTGACCGTCTAATGGGATCTGCACAGTACCTTCGCAAGCGCTGGCACCAATCCCGGGCACTGAGCTGGCATCGGCTGGCGCAACCTCGTTTTACAGATATACGGCTCCTTCCTGCGGCACTTTCTCTCTGGTGTTTTACTGCCCTTACGCACCTATACCCTTTCAGAGTGGCTCTGATCTTCCTGCTCTTACTTGCTTTCCTGCTGTGCCTTTCCTATCGGCCCTTGACTCTCAGAATAAGCAGAATCAGCACCAGGATTCACGGGGGATTACAGGCCTGTCTAGCCTTTGCGCTCCTGCTTTGTTGTCTGCAAGCCGTCATTATGGTGGGCAAAGATTACCCAGCTAGGTTAGACCTACTCCAAGAGCTCAACGGTCAGGGCATACGGCTTGCCGGCCAGGTTGTGAACTCCGAACCGGCCACTCGGGGAGGCTACAGGACGACCGTTGCCACTCACCAGCTATCGAAGTATCCCAGCACCTACGAGGCAGCTATCAGCCTTCATATCTACACAGAGCAGCTGTTTGTTCCCGGAAGCTCAGTAACCGGTGTAGGTAGATTTCGTGTTCAGGGTAGCTACTACAGCGTCAAAGGGGCGCTACGGTACCAGGGCGGTGCCCCATCAGCTCCCGCTATTTTTCTTCTCAAAAACGAGCTACGGGCAAAGGCGACTAGAGAGATAGGTGCGGATGAGGCCGGGCTGGTCTTAGGGATGGCATACGGGGACGATACTCCGCTTTCAGAGCAGGCGGTCAATGCTTTAAGAGCCTCAGGGCTCACTCATCTCACAGCCGTATCCGGTTCCAATATCACCCTCATCTTCGTGCTGGCCTACCGGCTGGTTCAGCAACTGGGCCTACCCAGGTTACTTCTGATTTGTTCTGGTCTGGGCGCTGCCACCCTCTACGTCTCGGTTGTCGGCCCGGACGGTTCGGTATTAAGGGCTTGGACTATGGGCCTGCTCGGTGCGGTAGGTCTTGTTCTGGGGCACGGGGCCTACCGGCTTACCTTGCTCTCAAGCTGCCTTATCGGTTTGCTGTTTATATCACCCGAACTGGCAACCGACTACGGGTTCGTGCTATCCGTCACCGCCACAGCCTCGCTGATGCTGTTGGCACCTGCCATAACGCGTTTTCTCTGCTATATTTTTCCTTTACTCTGGGCTGAAGTCTTGGCTCTTCCTTTGGCGGCTTCTCTATGGTGTGCACCGGTTATTTTGCTCCTTTCAGAGTCTTTCTACCCCTATACCGTTCTTGCGAATATCCTGGTGGCCCCATTCGTTGCCCCTATTACCTTGGCCGGCCTAGCGGCCCTCCTAGCTTCAAGCCTGAATTATGCCGATCAGGTAGCTAGCTTCTTTCTCCAATGCGGTGGCCTGGGCGCCCAAACCGTCCATTGGGTAAGCCGCTGGTGCTATGACCTCCCCGGTAGTCGCATCCCTTTAGAGGTGAGCCCCCACAACCTACTGCTGACGCTCTTTGGCGTGGCGGCTGTCAGTGCCATAGTTTTGGTGACCGATGCCCGGATTAACACTCCGCAGGATTCAAGAGTTCCTGCCTTATTTGATGTTGGCGGGAGCGGTATAGCGTGAGCAGAACACCTTCTTTGAATAACCTCTTACCCGGTTCCTGGAGAAAAGACCCAGCACGAAAATGGGCCAATCTGGTGCTCTTCTGCCTCATTGTGGTTCTTCTGTTCGTACTTATCACTCCACGCTTTTCATCAAGAGATAAGGCCCCAGCTGACTGGCAGTGGATTACCTGCGACGTTGGCCAAGGCGATGCCCACCTCATCAGAATAGGCAATAGTTCTGCCATCCTCCTGGATACAGGGGATAACCCTCAAGCACTTAAAACCTGTCTGGACTGGGCTGGCATCGACGAACTAGAGGCAGTCGTGCTCACGCACGAGCACAGCGACCACTACGGTGCCTACTCTTGGGCTTTGGCCTCCCTACCCGTGAAGAATGTAGTGGTAAGCCCCTATTTTGCTTCAGAAAAACTCAACCAGCTAGAAGGTCACGTTTCCCGGCAGCTACAGCATCAACCGGCACTGCATTCCCTTGAGCAGGGGAGCTCTGTAGGCTTTCCCCTCAGTAATCACCGGGTACAAGCTACCGCAGAGGTTTTGTGGCCACCGTCCGAACCGCAAGCGATACCCGGTGAATCAGATAGCTCAAGCTGGACCAACAATACCTCGCTGGTGATGCGCTGGGATATCGCGCCCTTGAACTCGCAAGAGGAGCACCTCACGGTACTCACCACAGGCGACCTAGAGGCGGAAGCTGCCCATAGCATCATCACAAACTACGGCTCAGCCTTGCCCTCAGCAGTGCTTAAGGTCGCCCACCACGGGTCCAGGGGGAGCGGGACCGATCTCATCATCGCTGTCAAACCTCAGCTAGCTGTAGTTTCGGTGGGACAGGGCAACAGCTACGGCCACCCTCACCCCAGCATTATGGAATTTTTAGAGAAACAGGGCATAGCTACTAAGAGGACAGACCAACAGGGCCATATCGCAGTGAGCTCCCATGACGATGGTCTACACCTCATCACTTCTCGTTAACCTGCACGCCCAAAGATTTTCTGACAAGATGGAAGGGCACGAAGGAGGCCCATGGCACGCTCATCAAAATCACGACCGTCCACTGCAGACAAGGCTTGGAGGACAGTTCCTCTGGCGGCAGTAGCCCTACTGTACGGACCCGAGGAATATTTTGCCCAACGAGCGAAGGAGCGGCTCCGCAAGCTCTTTGCTGAAGAACACGGGGCCTATGAGCTATCGGTACTTTCAGCTAAAGACTACAAAGCTGGCCAGCTAGGGGTCCTAGCTAGCCCTTCTCTCTTTGACGAGCCCAAAATTATTGAGGTCGAACAGCTTGCACAGATGAACGACCTCTTCTTAACCGATATGTTGGCCTACTGCCAGACTCCGCAGGCTTCAACCCTGACTATCCTTCACCACAGCGGGGGAAACCGCGGAAAGAAACTCTTAGACACCATCCGTGCTAACAGGAATTACCCAGTAGTTGAGTGCAAATCTCTCAAGAACGAACGTGACCGTGTAGATTTTGTGATTTATGAGTTTAGGGAAGCTGGTCGGCGTATTGACCCCCTTGCCGCCTCCACCTTGGCAGCTGCTTCCAGCGATATAGCTGAGCTGGCATCGGCGGCTCGACAGCTGGCCTCCGATGAACCCGGTGAGATTACTCTGGAGACTATCAACAGATACTTCGGAGGCCGAACCGAGGTCACAGCCTTTAAGGTGGCCGATGCTGCTATTGCCGGTAACAGCAGGGAAGCCATCAAGCTTGTCCGCCAGGCTATAGACACCGGAAGTGACCCTATCCCACTGCTTGGTGCCTTGGCCGCCCGTATCCGTAATATCGCCAAGGTTCACGGGGTACCTGGGAGCGCTAACCAGCTCGCAAGTGAGCTCAAGATGATCCCCTGGCAGGTCGAGGCCGCGCAACGTGATGCACGCAGGTATTCTCCGGCTGACCTTGCGCAGATTCTAGCTCTTCTGGCTGATACCGATGCCCAGCTTAAGGGTGAGAACCTTGATTCGCTCTACCCGCTGGAAAAAGCTGTCCTTGCTATTGCGCAGACGGCACAGAGCCGGTAATAGGTCCTGGCAAAAATATCCCTGGCATGCACAAAGCCCCACATACCCTAAGGGTGTGTGGGGCTTTATGTCACTTCGCTCTTAGACGCCGGCTAGAGGGGCCGGAACCAGAACTTAGGAAAGCTTGTTTACCAGAACAGCAAGGCCTGACTTCTTGTTTGCAGCGTTCTTCTTGTGAAGAACACCCTTTGAAACAGCCTTGTCAAGCTTGCGGTTTGCGGTACGAAGAGCGTCAGTTGCTGCTTCAACATTCTGAGCTTCAACTGCCTCGGTGACCTTACGGATGGAGGTCTTGAGATCGGACTTGATTGCGTTGTTGCGCAGGCGAGCCTTCTCGTTGGTGAGGATACGCTTCTTCTGGGACTTAATATTAGCCACGATTAAAAACTTTCTGTTTTTGTCTAATTGGTCGGTGAGGGCTGTGCTGACCGGTCATCGACTGAGCGGCGTGGGGATGCCTATGGCAACCAGTCAGCAGTGCCCGATGACCATCGGACACACAAGCATTAACTTTATCAGTTTATTGGCTCTGTGTGGCGGAGATTAAGGCAACACTTATGCACCTGCCCTGAAGATAGTTCAGCGTTGGTTGTAGGCCTGAACAACCAGGTTGAAGGTTGCCCTATCCATAGTGGCGCCTTCACGACGAAGACCCCTGGGGTTGAGCTGGATGACCCGGTTGAGCTTGACCTCGGAGGGGCGGCCTTCCTTATCCCATGCGCCGCTACCGATATCGAGATAGTTGGGGTCGGTGGTTGCGGCGTTGGTGTGGTCCTTACTGGTCAGCATGAGACCTAGCAGGTAGTTGCCGCTCTTCCCGATAATCAGAAGCGGGCGGTCCTTTCCCTGGGTGTAGTCTTCTTCGAAGGGCACCCAGGCCCATACAACTTCACCGGGGTCAGCTTCACCATCGGGGTTAGGGGAGTAGTCGAAAGTTACAGTTCCGAAGTAATCGCCGGGGTAGCCGCCGGTTTCCCAGCTGCCAGTGTTTGAGCTGGTAGCAGGGGGTGGCGTTGTACCGGTTGCGTAAGGGTTTGAGGGGACTCCCGGCGACTGGCCTTGAGGGCTCTCTGCCGGTCTCTGCTGAGCTGGCTCAGTCCCAAAAGTGCCGTAGTCACCCTGGCGTTTGGTTTCTCGCGTGGTTTTTGAGCGGGTGGTCTTCGGGGCTGCGGTACCCTGCTGACGATCCTTCTGGTTCTGGTACTTGTTCCATTCGCGCATGAGCTTCTGACCGATGCTGAGCGCCTGGTTGATGGTTCTGAAATTGATCTTCATGGTCACTACAATAAACGCTTATGAGCGGCGCGCGAGCAGACACGCACGCGTGAAGTGTGAGAAACTGGTTAACTGATTTCTATCGTCAGAGACTTCCCTGTGAGCTTCTGCAAGCTACTGTGAGTCGTGAAAGGACCAAACCCACGTGTCACCCTTGGCGACCAACCCACCTAAGCCCGCGGCTACTGATCCCTCCATCATCCGCAATTTCTGCATTATCGCGCATATCGACCACGGTAAATCGACCCTGGCCGACCGCATGTTGCAGGCTACCGGGGTTGTTACCCCGCGTGAGATGAAGGCTCAGTATCTTGACCGCATGGATATCGAGCGTGAGCGCGGTATCACCATTAAGTCCCAGGCTGTTCGTATGCCTTGGGAAGTCAAGGGCGTTAACTACGCTCTGAACATGATTGACACACCCGGCCACGTGGACTTCACCTATGAGGTTTCACGCTCTCTGGCAGCATGTGAAGGCGCTTTGCTTCTGGTTGATGCGGCTCAGGGTATTGAGGCCCAGACCCTGGCTAATCTCTACCTAGCCATGGAAAACGATTTGGCTATTATCCCGGTCCTCAACAAGATTGATCTGCCAGCGGCACAGCCCGATAAATATGCAGAGGAGCTAGCTCATCTGATTGGAGTTGAGCCCGATGAGGTTTTGCGTGTTTCCGGTAAGACCGGTGAGGGTGTGCCCGAACTTCTAGACCGTATTGTGGAGCTCTTGCCTGCACCTAAGGGGGAGCAGGATGCTCCCGCCCGCGCCATGATTTTCGACTCCGTATACGACTCTTACCGCGGCGTTGTCACCTATGTTCGTGTAGTTGATGGTAAGCTCACCCCTCGTCAAAAAATCAAGATGATGTCCACGGGCGCGGAGCATGACCTGCTCGAAATTGGTGTGATTTCGCCCGAACCTAAACCCACCGACGGACTGGGCATGGGCGAAGTGGGCTACCTGATTACCGGTGTAAAAGACGTCCGTCTCTCCCGCGTGGGTGATACCGTGACAAGTTCGCATCTGCCTGCCAGTGAGGAGCTGGGAGGTTACCAGGACCCCAAGCCTATGGTGTTCTCTGGCTTGTTCCCCATTGACGGCTCCGACTACCCGGCCCTGCGCGATGCCCTGGAAAAGCTCCAGCTCAACGATGCTGCCCTGATCTGGGAGCCTGAGACTTCAGCGGCGCTAGGCTTTGGCTTCCGCTGCGGCTTCCTGGGTCTGCTCCACCTTGAGATTGTTCGTGAACGTCTTGAGCGGGAGTTCAACCTGGACCTTATCTCCACCGCTCCCAACGTTATCTACGATGTTGTGGGCGAAGATGGAGTTTCCCAGCGGGTGACCAACCCCAGTGAGTTCCCCGAAGGCAAGGTAGCCATCATCAAGGAACCCATGGTCGCCTGCACCATCATCGCTCCCAACGAGTTTGTGGGTGCCATTATGGAGTTGTGTCAGTCCCGTCGCGGTTCCATGGGGGGCATGGATTATCTCTCCCAGGACCGTGTGGAGCTCCGTTATCGTCTGCCACTGGCTGAGATTGTCTTTGACTTCTTTGACCAGCTCAAGAGCAAGACCCGTGGCTACGCTTCACTGGACTGGAAATTTGACGGCGAAGAAGAGGCCGACCTGGTCAAGGTTGACATCTTGCTCCAGGGTGAAAAGGTCGATGCTTTCTCTGCTATCACTCACCGTGATAAGGCATACTCCTACGGTGTCATGATGACCGGTAAACTGCGTGAGCTGATTCCTCGCCAGCAGTTCGAGGTACCTATCCAGGCTGCCATCGGGTCACGCATTATTGCCCGTGAGAATATCCGCGCTATGCGTAAGGATGTCCTTTCTAAGTGCTACGGTGGCGATATTTCGCGTAAGCGTAAGCTCCTTGAGAAGCAGAAGGAAGGCAAGAAACGTATGAAGATGGTGGGCCGCGTTGAGGTTCCCCAGGAAGCCTTCATTGCGGCGCTCTCATCGGGTGAAGAGTCTAAGGACAAGTCAAAGAAATAATGCCGGCTCAGCCTTTAGGCCAACCTGCACCCTTGGACGGCAGAATCCCATTTGATTCTGCCGCCAGTTTGCAGGAACGCGATTTTAGTTTGTATGTGCATGTTCCTTTCTGTTCTGTGCGCTGTGGTTACTGCGATTTCAACACCTACGCAACCGAAGATTTCGGTGACGGCGTTGGGTTAGGCAGTTATGCTGACGATGCTATTGCTGAGCTTGAGTTTGCTCAGCGGGTTCTGCGAGAGTCAGGAGCACCGGAGCGTAAGCTCTACTCTGTCTTCTTTGGGGGTGGGACTCCGACCAAATTGCCGGCTGCTGATTTAGTCCGGATTCTGGCGAAAGCCATAAATCTATTTGGCTTGGAGAAGGGGGCGGAGGTTACCACGGAGGCCAACCCCGACTCTGTGACCCGCGATGACCTGTTTACGCTCAGAGCCGGTGGCTTTACCAGGGTATCCTTTGGCATGCAGTCCGTGGTGCCTGATGTCCTTGCAGTGCTTGACCGCACGCACACACCGGCTAATGTTCCTAAGGTAGTGGCTTGGGCCCGCGAGGCCGGTTTACAGGTTTCCCTTGATCTGATCTACGGCGCTCCGGGGGAGAGTCTAGAGCAGTGGGAGCAGACCGTGCGAGCGGCAGTTTCTTATGGGCCTGACCATATCTCGGCCTACTCCCTGATTGTGGAGGAGGGGACTAAACTTGCCGCGCAAATTCGTAGGGGTGAGTTTGCTATGCCCGATGAAGATGCTATGGCCGATAAGTATCTTCTTGCTGAAGCAATCTTCGATGAAGAAGGCTACCACTGGTATGAGGTATCCAACTACGCTAAGTCGCCGGAGTTTAGGAGCCGCCACAACTACGCCTACTGGCGCAACCAGGACTGGTGGGGGGTTGGTCCCGGTGCTCATTCTCATGTGGATGGGACTCGCTGGTGGAACCTCAAGCACCCAGTTCCCTACACCACAAGGGTCAGGCAAGGTCTAAGCCCCGCAGCGGCCCGCGAGGTCTTAAGTCAAGAAACGCGACGGTTTGAAGACATCATGCTCATGCTTCGCGTCATCGACGGATTACCTGTGAGCCGGCTGGTGGAGGGCCGGCAGGGCACCGATATCGCTTCGTCCCTCGACTGGCTTGTAGGTCAAGGGCTGATTGATGAACAGGCCCTTGCTGACGGTCGGGTCAGACTCACTCTGCAGGGTCGGCTCTTAGGCGATGCCGTGACCAGGGAGCTACTGCCCGACCTGTACTAAAGAAAACTGGGCCTCATACCTGCATAAGGTAGGGGCCCAGAACTTTTAGATTAGCAGAGGCTACTTTTTACGGCTCAAAATCTTAGTGAAAAGGAAAGTGTTGAACTTGTACTGGTAGGGGTTACCGCGAGTTACCACAATGCCGGCAATAAGGGCTGAGAAAGCCAGGTAGGTCCAGGTCAGAGCTGCTACAAGTCCGAAGAACCAGCCGATAGCGGGGATGTTACTCAGAATAATTCCCAGAGCCAAAACGATGGTGGGAAGCAGGGTGAAGTCGAGCGCCTCACGTGATTCCTGCTCAGTGAAAGGACCGCGACCCCGGTAGAGGTAGTAGATAACAGCGGAGGGGATACAGCCGAGTACACCACCGAAGTGGGCAGCAGTCGCTATGTTGCGGTCAGCATTAACGGACAGGTGCGATGCCGTTGCTGAGGACCCCTTGTAGGTGGTGGTCGATGGAGAAGTTGCAGTCTTCAAGAAGGTTTCTCTTTGGTCTTGGGTGGATACGAGTGATGGCACGATGCCAAGTTCATGCCTCAGACAAGTCTAGTCAATAGCTTGTGTACAAGGTATAGGTATAAGTGACTTTTTGTCTTGTGAGCGCACGATATTTATCACATTATTTACCGAGAAAGTTTAGCTTTCAAGAGTCACAAAATCTATGAGTTGTTCTACTGGGCCAAGCAGAGCCGGCTCAAGGTCGGTATAGGTATTAACGCGCTTTAGGATTGAGTCCCATCCGGCTCGAATATCTTCGGGTCTGGCGTAAGGCCGGTTGAGTCGGCGGAGGATTCCCTGCTTCCATTCTTCGCTGCGGGGGATTACGGGCCATTTCTCGATTCCAAGAACGCCGGGTTTAACTGCCTGCCAAATATCGACAAAGGGGTGCCCCATAATCATTACGTTCCCGCGAGCGCCGGGGGTTTTCAGCGCGGCTTCGGCTATACGGCTTTCTTTAGACCCGGTAATCAGGTGGTCCACTAGAATCCCGAGTTTTCGGTGGGGCGCTGGTGCGAACTCCCTAATGGCACTGGCTACATCATCAAGACCGTGGAGGGGTTCGACCACAATCCCTTCGACACGCAGGTCGTGCCCCCACACTTTCTCAATCAGTTCAGCGTCATGGATACCTTCGACCCAAATTCGGCTGGCACGGGCAGTCCTAGCGGGGGCATTATCCAAGGCGACAGAACCGGATCGGGAAATCTGCTTGGTGGGCTTAGCCTGTTGCGGTTCAGGAGCAACAAGGTTGACCGGTCGACCTTCAAGGAGGAAGCCGGGGCCCAAGGGGAATTGCTTGACCCGCCCATGCCGATCCTCAAGACCTACCATACGGTTACTGCCAACAGAGCGGAGCGAAACAGCTGCACCCACAAAACCGCTCACCATATCTTCGAGAACCAGCCCCGGTTTGAGCACCACGCGGGGTAATTGGGAATGTTTGTGGGCGCTCAGATCAGCTGACCCCCACGAAGCGCGATAATCCATTGAACTCCTTGAAAACACGGCCAAGTGCCTTAGCCATCAGCGTACTGAATTCTGATTCTAGTGCAGTGGTATTAGAGTTAACGGGTAACTTAGCACTCTGGTATCCCCAGTGCTAAAAACCCTTAAAGCTCACATCATCAGGAGGTGAAATGGACCATCCGCGCAGGCTTCAGGTCTTGCAGGCTATCGTCGAGGAATACGTGCATACTCGGGAGCCGGTTGGTTCAAAGACCCTCATTGAGCGGCGGCAGTTGGGGGTTTCTAGCGCCACGGTGCGCAACGACATGGCCGCTCTGGAAGAACAGGGCCTGATATCGGCACCACATGCCAGTGCGGGCAGAGTGCCCACTGACCTGGGTTACCGGCTTTTCGTTGACCAGATATCGGCTTTGCGACCGCTCTCACCCGGGGAGAAGAGAGCAATTCATACCCTGCTCGATAGCGCCGATAGCGTGGATGACATGATGAAAAGTAGCGTCCAGCTCCTTTCTTCGCTTACTCACCAGGTCGCCATGGTGCAGTATCCGACCGGCCCGACGGTTGCGCTACGGCATGTTGAGCTGGTCTCTTTATCAACTTCCACAGTCCTAGTGGTACTGATTACCGATACCGGGCAGGTCACCCAACGAACGGTAGCATGCCCGCATACAGCCGATGAACTGGTCACTATCAAGCAACAGCTTATTGAGGCCTTTTCGGGTCAGCCTCTGTCCCAGGTAGCTCAGGCGCTGGCTCCTCACCCGCGCAGCAAGCTCATGCTCAGCCTCGTCCAGGCCGTTCAGCTACTGGCAGCTCAGGGTGTATCCTCTCAGGTGCTGATAGCGGGAACAGCCTACCTGGCAGAGTCAACCGTTGATTTTCGCGGTAGTATTGCACCTGTACTCGATGCCCTTGAAGAGCAGGTGGTGCTCCTTAAGCTTTTGGCAACTATGGAACACGATGAGCGCGGTTTTGCGGTCAGCATCGGCTCAGAAAACAGGGAGAAATCGCTGGCCGAGACCTCAGTTGTTGCTAGTAGCTACGGCCCTGGAGGAAACGCACACGTTGGTGTTGTAGGGCCAACACGTATGGACTACGCCCGAACCGTCTCAAAGGTGAATGCCGTAGCCCGCTACCTGTCAAAGATTTTGGGGCAGGAGTAAAACAGCTTCTTGCCTCCACATATTTAGTAGTACCCCATGACCCTGAAAGAGAGAACTGTGAGCAGTCACTACGAAACCCTCGGTGTATCGCGCGATGCCAGCCCCGAAGAAATCAAAAAGGCCTACCGCAAGAAAGCCCGCCAGCTGCACCCCGACATTAACCCTTCTGAGGAAGCCGCTGAGGAATTTAAGCGTGTTTCGCTGGCTCACGATGTGCTCTCTGACCCTGAAAAGCGCCGGATTTATGATCAAACCGGTAACGAGAACGGCACAGCCGGCGGCTTTAACGGGGCGGGCGGCTTTGGTGGTTTCCAGGATATCTTTGAGACCTTTTTCAACGCGACTCCGCGCGGGCCGCAGAGCCGGGTTCGTCAGGGGCAGGATGCTCTTATCAACGTCAAGATTGACCTTAAAGACGCTGTCTTTGGCACCAATAAGCCCATCACCGTTGATACCGCTGTGACCTGCGACCTGTGTAAGGGCGAGGGAACCGCTGAGGGTACCCACCCCGAAACCTGTGAAACCTGCCGTGGCCAGGGCTACATGCAGCGCCAGGTCCAGTCCATCTTGGGTACTGTCGTTCAGCCTGTTGAGTGCCCCAGCTGCCGTGGCTTTGGAACCGTTATCAAGCACCCCTGCGCCGAGTGCTATGGTGAGGGTCGTGTGCGTGAACGCAAGCCCCTGACCATCAAGATTCCTGCGGGCGTAACCGATGGCGCCCGTATTCGTCTAGCGGGGCAGGGTGAAGCAGGCACCGCCGGCGGACCTAATGGTGACCTCTACGTTGAGCTTCGCGTAGCGGGCGATCCCACTTTCTCACGCGAACGCGATGACCTCATTGCGGCGGTAGGGGTTCCGATGACCGCTGCCGCCTTGGGGACTACCATCACCTTGGAGACTTTCGACGGGCCGCAGGAGATACAGATTCCAGCCGGCACTCAGTCTGGCGATGTCATCACGCTCAAGGGCCTGGGTGTTAACCACCTGCGCGGTGGTGGCCGCGGTGATTTGCGTGTGCAGGTTGAGGTCCGTACCCCTACCCAACTCACCGATGAAGAAAAGAACCTGCTTAAGCAGTTCTCGGAGTTGCGCGGAGAAGATCTCAAGATGAGTGAAACAGTGACCCATAAGCAGGGTGGGTTCTTCTCCCGCCTCAAAGACCACCTCAAGTAGGAACTCGTTATGAGCAACGCCGTCTACTACATCTCGCCCGAAGATTTTGAGTCCTTGGTCCCAGGGGCCGCCTACAGTCTCCTAGGCGATGAGGGCCACCACGCCAAGACCGTCAAACGTGCGGAGTTAGGCGAGGGGATCGACCTGGTCAACGGCTTGGGCAACCGGGCCGTCACAAGGGTGGAGGGCACAGTAGACGGCGGTTTGCTGCTAACGGTTCAGTCGCTGGCCCTCGATGAGCTAGGTATTTCGATCTACCTGGTTCAGGCTCTGGCCAAGGGCGACCGAGATATCCAGGCTATTGAGATGGCCACCGAGCTGGGCGCTCACGGTATCGTACCGTGGAGTGCCGACCGCTCAATTGTTCGTTGGAAGATGGAGCGGGCAGCAAAAGCACATGCCAAGTGGCAGAACACGGTCAAAGCCGCAGCCAAGCAGTCTAGGCGGGCACTGCTCCCGCCTGTCTATCAGCTCCACAGCACGGCTGATCTGGCCGATTTGGCCCATGAATTGGGGGAGCGGGCGCTCTTTCTACTTCTGCATGAGCAGGCAAACTACCGACTTTCACAGGCTTTGGCAGAGCACCTTAGCCCTGCTGTTGAGGAGGTCTATTTTGTGGTGGGGCCGGAGGGTGGGATTAGCCCTCGGGAGCTTGAGATCTTGGAACAAGCCGGCGCACACACCGTATTGCTTGGCCCCGAGGTGCTCCGTAGCTCAACAGCCGGAGCTGCCGCTATTTCGTCACTGAATCTTGCCCTGGGTCGCTGGTAAAGAGTTCATTGCCAGCTTTCAAGAGATTTACCTTGAGTTGGCGAACTGTTCAATATCACGAACTCTTCAATATCACTCTGCGCAAAACCCGTTTTTTCTTCAAATAGTGCGGGTAAAGTAAACCCTGAGCACTACCCCCTGTTCGCTACTGCAATGAGGAGCTCTGAAGGCCCAGCTGGGCACTTATGACTACATCAGTACAATCTACGAGCCGGCCGCTTTCAGTAGCCCGGACTTTCTCTTTCAAATCCACCGCAGAAATGGTGGCAGTTCTTGGCCCCCACGACGGTAATATCGGGCTGGTTGAACAGACTTTCCCCGGCCTAAGGATTCGGCCTAAGGGCCTGGACGTTGTGGTTACCGGACCTTCAGAGACCGTGGCGACAACCGTCCGATTGCTTGCGGAACTCACTCTTTTGGTGGAGAACGATACGCAGGTCACCGCCGAGGTTGTCAAACGGATAATGTCCATGATGACTGCCAGCCTGAACCACCCGGCAACCGCTATGAGCCAAAATATTCTAAGTTCTCGCGGCAAAAATATTCGACCCAAAACCATTAACCAGAAGAGCTATGTTGATGCCATTGACGCCAACACCGTTGTGTTTGGTATCGGCCCTGCGGGTACAGGCAAAACCTATTTAGCCATGGCTAAGGCGGTGCAGGCCCTTCAATCCAAGGAAGTCAACCGTATTATTCTGACTCGACCGGCTGTTGAAGCAGGCGAGCGTTTGGGGTTCTTACCCGGGACCCTCAACGATAAGATTGACCCCTATCTGCGCCCTCTCTACGACGCGCTCCATGACATGATCGATCCTGAGTCTATTCCCAGGCTGATGGAAGCCGGCACCATTGAGGTGGCTCCTCTGGCCTATATGCGTGGACGCACCTTGAACGACGCATTTATTATTCTGGACGAGGCTCAGAACACCACGGTGGAGCAGATGAAGATGTTCCTGACCCGTCTGGGCTTTGGCTCAAAGATGGTGATTACCGGCGACGTCACCCAGATCGACCTTCCGGGCGGTCAGGCTTCGGGCCTCAAGCAGGTTCGGCAGATTCTAGAGGGTATTGATGATATCCACCTTGCAGTGCTTGAGGCAGAAGACGTCGTTCGTCATAGCCTCGTATCCGATATCGTCAATGCCTATGATAAGTGGGATCAGGCAAAGTCCTCTATGGAGCGCCGCCGCAATCGCAAGGTTAAACGTCAGACCATAGAAGCTGCAGCCGAAAAGCTATTGGCTAAATCCGGTATTGATATGTCAGAGCAAGAAGATGGTACAAACCAGTGAACCTAGAATTTGAAATTGAGGAGCTGGATAGCTCAGCAAATGATTTTGACCGGGAGTCTTTCGCAGCAGTAGATATTGCGACTATTGAAGGACTGGTGGCCCACGTTTTTTCGAGCATGAACTTGGCACCCGATACAGAGCTTTCGATTGCAGTAGTGGGGGAATCGGAGATGGAGCGCATCCACCTGGACTGGATGGATCTACCAGGCTCAACCGATGTCATGAGCTTCCCTATGGACGAGCTCACCCCGGGTACCCCTGAACAGCCTTCTTCTGGGGTTCTGGGCGATATCGTGCTCTGCCCGCCGGTAGCAGCTCGTCAGGGCGCTGACGCTGGCCACAGCACCCTCGATGAGCTGTGTCTACTCACCACCCACGGCATTCTGCACTGTCTGGGCTATGACCATGCTACTGCCGAGGAAGAAGCTGAAATGTTCGGGATTCAGCGTTCCTTGCTGGAAGATTTCTTAGGTCGCCCAGCTCCTGTTGAGACGAGGCATTAAACCGTGGTAGGTCTTATCCTTCTTCTTTTTGCTGTCTTGTTGCTAGTCTTGCTGGGCTATCTCTTTACCGCTGTTGAATCCTCTTACACCTACCTTCCTCGGTCCGAGGCCCAAGGTTTAGCTGAAGAATCGGGCAAGGAAAGTATTAGGGCAGTACTGGCAGACCCTGAGCCTTACTTCAGATCCTTGCGTATCTGGCGCGTGCTAGCTGAAGTCGCCTCGATTATTTGCTTCTACCTGCTAGCCCATGACCTTTTTGAACGCACCTGGGTCAGTGTAATAGCCACACTCCTGGTGATGACGGTTCTGGTCTTTGTCTTCTTTGGTGTAGCTCCGCGTCTGGTAGGGCGCACTAAGCACGTTCAGGTTTTCTCGGCTATGGCGGGGACTGTCTACGCGCTGGGCGTTCTAACCCGCCCCTTCTCATCAATTCTGACGAGGCTTTCTCGTAAGTTCAGCCCCAAGGATTCTGAGCGGGTTACGGGCATCTTTACCGAAGACGAAATCCTCGAGTTCGTTGATAGGGCTAGCTCTTCTGAGGCTATCGAGGACGATGAAGCCGAGATGGTTCAGTCCATTTTTGAGCTTGACGAAACCAGGATTCGCTCCATCATGGTACCCCGTGCCGACATGGTAACCGTTGATGTTGACCAGAGCATTGACCAGTCGCTCTCTCTCTTTTTACGATCGGGCTACTCACGTATTCCGGTACTTGGGGAATCTTTTGACGATGTACGAGGCATGCTCTATCTCAAGGACGTTGTTGCCGCGACACGGACTGGCACTCAGGGTTCCCAGCCAGCGAAAATAGCGGAGCTGATGCGCCCGGTGCGTTATGAACCAGAATCTAAACGGGTCATGGACCTACTGAAAGAAATGCAACGCGAATCAACCCACATTGCCGTCGTTGTCGATGAGTACGGTGGCACAGCTGGTCTTGTGACATTAGAAGACCTGATCGAAGAGCTTGTTGGAGATATTTCCGACGAGTACGACAACGACAAAGCAGAGGTTTCTGTTCAGGAAGACGGCACTTTCAAGATTAGCTCCCGTCTGAGCACCTGGGAGCTCGGGGAAATCTTTGGTATTGAGCTAGAAGACGACGACGTTGATACGGTAGGCGGCTTGCTCGCTAAGCATTTGGGTCGGGTGCCGATTATTGGTAGTGAGGTTCTTGTGGAGGGTATCCACATTCGAGCTATTGGTTCCCGCGGCCGCCGCAACAAGGTGGGCACCCTACAGGTCTGGGTAAGCCCAGATACTGATACTGAACCAGAAGACGAGCACAGCCATTAGTTCCGCACACGTCACTTTTATGATGGGGCCTACCCTCTAGGGTAGGCCCCAGGGTTTATGATGGAACTCTCTTTTATCAGCCGGTGGGGTGGACGGGAGGTAGTTTCGCAACTGGCGGGTGCTAGCTACCTGTAAAGTGATGGATAGATATTTTTTCACTACTTTTTGGAGCTATTGAGTGGATTTTGCAGCCTTTCCCGAGGATTACACCGCAGGCTTTGCCGTTTTGGTAGGCCGACCTAATGCCGGTAAATCGACACTGACTAATGCTTTAGTGGGCCAGAAAGTTGCGATTACCTCAAATCGCCCGCAAACTACTCGCCACACGATTCGCGGTATTGTTCACCGTGAGGATTTTCAACTGGTGCTGGTAGACACCCCCGGTTTGCACCGCCCTCGTACACTTTTGGGTGAACGGCTCAATGACCTGGTAGCTCAGACTCTCTCTGAGGTCGATGTAATCGGTTTCTGTATTCCTGCGGACGAGAAGATTGGCCCGGGCGACCGTTACATTGCTCAGCAGCTTGCGGCTTCGGGCAATAAACCGATTGTTGCGATTGTGACTAAGGCAGATAAGGTTTCTCACGAGCAACTGACCGAGCAGCTTCTTGCGGTGTCAGCCCTGGGCGATGAAATCATGAGTGCAGAGCGAGCCGCTCGACAGCAGCGCCGCCAACGCCAGGAAGCCAAGCAGAAGGGCGAAGAGCTCGCCTTCCGTAAGGGTAGTGGCCCTGCTGCCAAACGGAATAAAGGCCAGGTTCAGCAGGCTACTGTTATTGACGGTCAGGGGGGCTGGGCAGATATTATCCCCGTCTCTGCCCTTAAGGATTACCAGGTTGATGAAGTTGCCAGGCTTCTTTCTTCTTACCTTCCCAGTTCGCCTCCGCTCTACCCCACCGGGGAACTGACCGATGAACCTGAGGCAACACTGGTTGCCGAGCTGGTGCGTGAGGCCGCGCTCGAGGGTGTGCAGGACGAACTGCCGCACTCTGTTGCTGTCACTGTTGAAGAGATGGAGCTACGTGAGGGGCGTAGCGAAGATAATGCCCTGCTCGATATTCACGTTAACCTTTATGTTGAGCGTGATTCTCAGAAGGGCATCATTATTGGCAAGCGTGGAGCCCGGCTCAAAGAAATTGGGCAAAAAGCTCGACACAATATTGAGGCACTTCTAGGGACCAAGGTCTACCTATCGGTCCATGTCAAGGTGGCAAAAGACTGGCAGCGCGATCCCAGGGCACTCGGGAAGCTGGGTTTTTAGTACCAAAAGCCGCTTAAATCAAAAGAATCTTCCCAGCTTGATTGTTTATCCTGGTGCAGGCAAAGCAGCAGGACGAGCCCAGTATTGATGAATCGGAGTAACTGAATGGCGCCTCAGGGTACCCCCAACCAGCGAATTGTTGAGCCACTTGGCCGACATATGGCGAATCAGCCGATTAAATCCCGGCAGCTCCAGTGGATTGCCTTATCGTGCGTGGCCTTGCTGACTATGGTGGTTGCTTTCAGCGGGTTTGCGCTATTGCGTTTACGCAGCAACGTCCATACCGCTGAAATCAATATCGGTGAGCTCTCTAGCAACCTTGCGAGCGGTCCCCTTGATATTTTGATTATCGGTTCTGATACTCGTAGCGGCGCTAACGGAGCTTACGGTTCTGCCGAGGACCTTGAAGCCGGTGCTCGTTCCGATGTCATGATGCTGGTTCAGGTGAGCGAAGACCGCTCAGCGGTGAACGTGATTTCCTTGCCGCGTGACCTCATGGTTGATATCCCCAAGTGCACCGATGCAACCACGGGGGAAGTCTACCCCGCCACCTCTGATACCCAGATTAATGAGTCTCTCGAACGGGGCGGACCGGGGTGTACCGTTGCTACCATCAGCAACCTCACCGGTGTGGCCATTGATCACTTTATGCTGGTTGATTTCAATGCCGTTAAAGCGCTTTCAAGTGTTGTGGGTGGGGTTGAGGTATGCGTTTCCGAGCCGATTGACGATACTTACAGCGGCCTCAAACTTCCTGCCGGTACATCAAGTGTTGAGGGGGAGCAGGCTCTTGCTTTCCTTCGCTCTCGTCACGGCTTTGGTGACGGCAGCGATACAGCGCGTATTAAGGCCCAGCAGAGCTTCCTGGCATCTTTGCTACGGAAGGTACAGTCCGAGGGGACTCTCTCTAACCCCGCCATGCTTCTTAGAATTGCCGAGGCTATCACCCAGAACGTAACGGTCGACACTGAACTTACTAAGCTTGGTAATCTTGTGGGTATTGGCTCGATCTTTTCGTCGGTGGACTTAAGCAAGGTTGTTTTTGCCACGGTTCCTCATGAGCCCTACATCTACGATGAGAATAAGTTGCAGCTTTCGAGTGAGGCAGAGGCTTTCTTCACCAAGCTACAGAAAGACCAGTCGCTTGTTGAGCCTTCTGCCTCACCCAGTGCACCTGCGGAGGAGCCTTCCACCAGCACGGCTCAAGAGCTGAATTATGCTCTTGACGTTACGTTCACCAACGCCAGTGGGGTCACAGGGCGAGCCAATAAACTGGCTTCTATCACCAAGGATGCTGGTTTCTCGGCCGTCACAACTCAGGATGAGGCTACCATCTACCCTGCGTCTACGGTTTACTACCCCTACGGCTACGAAGCAGAAGCACAGCTGATTGCTGACCTCTATGGAATCACGGCGGTAACCCCTTCAAGCCTGCATACCGGTATTGAGGTAGTGCTCGGTTCTGATTTAGCCTCCGAAGATAAGCTTCAAACTACTCAGGCAAAAATTGCTGGGGGAGCCAGCGGCCAGACCGCCGATCAGGTCACCTGCCAGCAGGCATTTAGTTACTAGGTCTGGTAGTTTTCTTAAGCCCGGCTTGATTGCCCCACTACTGGCCTCAAGCCGGGCTTTTTAGACGGCTCTTTCCTGCTGTGGGCGCCTTGACCGGCCGCTAGCCCAGATAGTGAACATAGAGGTTGGATTTTCCCGGTTGGCGTTGACCAACGTGGTACCGTGGCACTATGCGTGAGATGACACGGCGACTGCTTATCTGCCGTAGCGAAGTGCCCCGGGTTTAGCTTCGCTACGGGTATTCGCTACCCGGTGCCAATTTTCTCACCTCATCTGTAAGGGTCATAGCTATGAAAAATTTCCAGAAACCATCGTCCATGCCGGTGCACAAGTACCTGCCTTTCGACCAGCAAATTCATGTTTCTCTTCCCGATCGCACATGGCCGGAAAAGAAGATAAGGAAGGCCCCCCGGTGGTGCGCGGTTGACCTGCGTGACGGCAACCAGGCCCTGATTGACCCCATGGATACTGAGCGTAAGCTGGCTATGTTCAAGCTGCTGGTCCGCATGGGCTACAAGGAGATTGAGGTAGGTTTCCCATCTGCCTCCGCAACCGACTTTAATTTTGTCCGTACCCTCATCGAGGACGGCCATATCCCCAATGACGTCACCATTCAGGTTCTGGTTCAGTGCCGTGAGCACCTGATTCAAAAGACTTTTGAGGCGATTGACGGTGCTCCCAAGGCTATCGTTCACTTCTACAACTCGACTTCAGTGCTCCAGCGTCGGGTAGTTTTTAACCAGGACCAGGACGGAATCCTGGACATTGCGCTCACGGGAGCCCGTTTGTGCAAGAAATATGAAGAGCAGCTTGTACACGATACCAAGGTGACCTATGAGTACTCACCGGAGTCTTTCACCGGCACTGAACTCGAGTTCGCTGTTCGGGTCTGCAACGCTGTGACCGACGAACTGGGCATCGGCCAAGGCCGCGAAGTTATTATCAATCTTCCTGCTACGGTTGAGATGGCAACTCCCAATATTTACGCTGACTCTGTTGAATGGGTCAGCCGCAACCTGACCAACCGTGAGCACGTCATTTTGTCATTGCACCCCCACAATGACCGTGGAACCGGTGTCGCAGCGGCTGAACTGGGTTACCTAGCTGGTGCGGATCGTATCGAGGGGTGCCTCTTTGGTAATGGCGAGCGCACCGGTAACGTCGATTTGATTACCCTGGGTCTGAACATGTACACCCAGGGCGTTAACCCGGAGATTGATTTTTCGGACATTGACGAGATTAGGCGGACCGTCGAGTACTGTAACCAGTTGCCGGTTCATGAGCGCTCTCCCTACGGCGGCGATTTGGTCTTCACTGCTTTCTCTGGCTCGCATCAGGATGCCATCAAAAAGGGATTTGAGCGAATGGAAAAGGATGCCGCTGAACAGGGCAAGAGCCTTGACGAGCTCGTGTGGGCGGTTCCTTATCTTCCCATTGATCCTAAAGACCTTGGGCGCTCCTACGAAGCTGTTATCCGTGTGAATTCTCAGTCAGGTAAGGGTGGTGTTGCTTATCTGCTCAAGAAGGACTTTGGCCTGGACCTCCCCAAGCGTGCCCAGCAGGAGTTCTCGGCGGTTGTCCAGGCTAAAACCGATGCCCAGGGCGGGGAAGTTGCTAGCAAGGCTCTGTGGGATATCTTCGCAGATGAGTACCTTCCTAATCAGAAGGCGGAATCTCGATGGGGTAAGTACCGCATCGAGTCTCTGTCCATTGATTCTGAGGAACACGGCGAGACCACCATGCGGGTTGGTCTAAACATTAACGGTCATACCTACAACCGTGTCGCTCAGGGTAGCGGTCCCATTGAAGCACTGCAGTCGATTCTGGCCAAGGAGGGCGTCGATGTCCGCGTCATGGATTACTCGGAGCATACCCTCGGCTCGGCCGCAAATGCGCAGGCTGCCTCGTATATCGAAGCGGCCGTGGGTAGCCGAGTTCTGTGGGGTATCGGTATTGATAATTCAACAACTCGGGCGTCGCTGAAGGCAATGGTTTCTGCTGTCAACCGTGCTTTGCGTGACTCTGAGTAAGGAGTAATTCTAAGTCGGGGTGGGCTGATTTTGCTCACCCCGGCTCTTATGTCAAGCCTCTTGTGATGCACATTCCCCAGCACCAATCAGGGCATATGGGGTGCGGTTATGCCACAATGGGAGTGTGAATTCAGCGCTATCAAGGAAAAAGACCATTCGTGATAGCGCTATCGTTTTACGTACCCAAGATTTGGGGGAGTACGACCGGATCATTATCTTAGCGACCAGGCATGACGGTCTAGTCCATGCCGTAGCAAAGGGGGTTCGGAAGAGTAGTTCGAAGATTGGGGCTCGTCTTGAGCCCTTCATGCTGGTGGAGATTTCTGCGGCAGCCGGTAAAAATTTGGCAACGATTTCTCAGGTCGTGACCCGACGGGCCTACCTTGGACCTATCGTTGCGGATTACACACGCTACACGGTGGCCGCTGTGGTCTGTGAGGTGGCCGAGCAGCTACTAGCCCACGAGCAAGATAGGCTTCAGGACCAGTTCGTTCTGCTGGCTGGTGCTTTATCTGCCCTGGCCGCGGGGGAGCTCCCAGCGTACCGGATTCTCGATTCCTACCTGCTGAGAGCGCTTCATCTTGCGGGGTGGAGTATGGCTTTAGCTAGGTGCGCATCATGCGGTCTCGAGGATGGCCTTACCTGCTATTCTCCTGAGGTTGGCTTGCTCTGCACTGGCTGCGCTCGGTCGGGTGATTTCAGCCGCATTTACCCGGTACCGCCACAGACTCCGCAGTATTTGCAGGTACTTGCTGGTGGGGACTGGCCTGCTGTTACCGGGCAGTTCCCATCAGTCTTAGCCCATAGAATGTCCGGGCTTATCATGGATTATGTGCAGTGGCAGTTGGATAAGCCGCTGAAGACCCTAGCAACCTTGGAAAAGGAACAATAGCCCTATGACTGTCATCAAGCCACCTGCCCACCCAAGTGGTGTTGTAGCTCCTGCTATCCCCAGTAAGTTTGTCCCTCAGCATGTTGCCGTGGTGATGGACGGGAACGGGCGGTGGGCTAACGAGCGCGGTCTGCCCAGGAACGAGGGGCACCGGGCGGGGGAGGCGGCACTTCTTGAGGTCGTAGCTGGCGCAATTGAGATGGGCATCCCTTACATTTCTGCTTACGCCTTTTCAACGGAAAACTGGCGTCGGTCACCCGACGAGGTTGCCTTTTTGATGCGTTTCTCATCCGAAGTGCTGGAACGCCAATTAGAAACGCTCAAGTCCTGGGGCGTCCGTATTCGGTGGGCCGGCCGCAGGCCTAAGCTCTGGAAGTCCGTCATCTCGCTCCTTGAAAAATGCGAGGAAGAGACCAAGAACAATACGCTGTGTACCCTGACCATGTGCGTCAATTATGGGGGGCGCGCCGAGATTGCCGATGCAGCAGCCCTCCTTGCCGAGGATCTTGCTAGCGGCAAGCTGAAGGCCAAACACATCAACGAAAAAATTTTCCAGCGCTACCTTGATGAACCCGATTTACCCGATGTAGACCTGTTCCTACGCACATCTGGCGAACAGCGAATTTCAAACTTCTTGCTCTGGCAAAGCGCCTACGCCGAAATGGTCTTCATGAACGTTCTCTGGCCCGATGTAAACCGTCTCACCTTATGGCAGGCTGTCCAGGAGTACGCCTCTCGCGATAGACGCTACGGTGGGGCGGTAGATAAGGTCAGCAAACCCTAGTTTTTGCTTACAAATTGGCAGTTGTGATGCCCTAGCTGAAAGGGGTCCCCGATGCGGATCTACCCAACCCTGTTCAAGCTCTTTTTTAAACCGATGGACCCTGAAAAGGCCCACCATCTAGGTATGTGGGGTGTGAAGACCCTGCGAGCGACGGGTGTGACGCGGTGGGGTGGCAGGTTCTTCTCGCCTGACCCCTCTTTGTCCACGGAGGTCATGGGTATCCGGTTCCCATCTCCTTTTGGAATTGCCGCTGGTTTTGACAAGGGGGGTACGGCTATCGTAGCTCTGGGTAACTTGGGCTTTGGGCATATCGAGATTGGCACCATCACAGGCCAGGCCCAACCTGGTAACCCTCAGCCACGATTATTCAGATTGCTTGAGGACCGTGCAATTGTTAACCGCATGGGCTTTAACAATAACGGTGCAGCAGACACTGGACCGAGGGTAGCTGCGGCTAGAGCTGACCTTGATGCCGAATACCGGGGTAAGGTACGTCCTGTTATTGGTATCAACATTGGTAAGACCAAGGTCGTTGAGTTGGACCAGGCCATTGAGGATTATCTGATCAGCACCCGTATTCTTGCGCCTCAGGCGGATTATCTTGCGGTTAATGTAAGTTCTCCCAACACTCCTGGGCTCAGGGATCTTCAGGCTATCGAAACCCTCGAGCCGCTTCTTGCCGCTGTGCGTGCTGAGGCCGATAGGGTAGTGCTAGGCCGACGAGTTCCTCTGGTCGTCAAGATTGCGCCTGACCTTGCCGATGAGGATATCAGAGACCTTGCCGCCATGGCTCTGCGCCTTGGCCTCGACGGCATTATCGCCACCAATACGACTATTGCTCGTGAGGGCTTGGAGCTGATAACCCCCATGGATAAGGTCATGGAACTCGGTGCTGGTGGCCTATCGGGGGAGCCACTCAAGCATCGTTCGCTTGAAGTTCTGAAGCTCTTGAAAGCAGAGGTAGGGGATAAGCTCGCGCTGATCTCTGTAGGCGGTGTAACAACTGCTCAGGATGTTACTGAACGGCTAGATGCTGGGGCCGACCTGGTTCAGGGTTATACAGCCTTCATCTATCAGGGGCCGCTCTGGGCTGCGCACATCAACCGAGAGCTCCTCAAACTGAGGAAAGCTTCCTAGTCTCCAGCAGATACGATAAAGGGCCGCTACCGAGTGGTTAGCGGCCCTTCTCATGCGCCTGTGAGCTCTATTAGCTGGGGTAGTTTCCTCGTTCTACCTGCGGTTTAGGCAGGCGGAACCTACGAATCATCATGGTGCGGTTGAAAGCGTAAAGACCAGAACGAGGTTCAAGAGTGGTGAATTTTTCGGTTAGCTTTTTCTTGAGCTTGCGCCACATGATGAAGTAATCGAGGATCCACAGCAGAAGCATTGCCCACATGAGTAGAGCGGTTAAATGCTGTGTAGCGGGAACTATCAATCCGATAATGAAAATCAACAGGATGACAATCAGCATAAAATCACCTACGTTGAAACGGGCATCAACGTAGTCACGAATGTAGCGACGCTGGGGGCCACGATCGTTAACCGGGAGGTAGCGTTCATCCCCGGTCTGAAGGGCCTGTTGCTGCTTAGCCCGGAATTCACGCTCTGCGGCGCGCTGAGCCTCTTTCGCGGCCTTCCGGTCAGCGGGAACGAGAGGGTTCTTACGCGCAGCTTCACGTTCCTTACGTGATGGGGTAGGGCGTCCCTTCGGTGGCGTGTATTTTGCGGGCTTGTTATCTTTGTCGCTTGCGGCGGGGGGAGCGGAGTCAATTGCTGCGGCATCCGCTGTTTCTACTGATTTCTTATTTCGTCCAAACACCCCTTAAGAATAGCAAGTTGTTCAAAGTTATAGTGGCTCGGCGTATTCTGGGATACATGACAACAACATGTTTTAATTTTTCGGCACGTGATGAACTAGCTCGCTTCATTGATGAGCGATTCGAGCAATATGTCCAGGAGCTGACAGAACTAGTAGCTATTCCTTCGGTGGCTTGGGAATCTTTTGATTTGGATGAAGTTGCTCGGAGCGCTCAGAAGGTTCAGGAGCTTGCGCTTGACGCTGGCTTTGACTCGGCAGAGGTTCTGACAGCTACCTACGGTAAGGGGCAGCAGGGCATGCCCGCAGTTCTAGCTTCGAAGTCTGCCGCCCCGGGCTACCCCACTTTTGTTCTCTACGCCCACCACGATGTCCAACCTGCCGGTGATCTCGAACTCTGGGAGACAGAACCTTTTAAGGCTCAGCAAAAGGGGGATAGACTTTTTGGGCGTGGGGCAGCCGATGACAAGGCTGGAGTTATCGCCCATCTGGCCGCTTTTAGAGCTGTGAAAGCAGTCTTGGGCGATGATTTTAGAGCCGGCGTCACCCTCTTTATTGAAGGTGAAGAAGAAGCGGGTTCACCCAGTTTCGATAGTTTCATTGCAACTTACCGTGAGAAGCTCTCAGGTGACTATATTGTCGTGGCAGACTCAGCCAACTGGCGGGCAGGAGTTCCTGCTCTCACGGTGGGTCTGCGAGGTGTTGCAAGCGGTGATATCTCGGTGAAGGTTAGTGACCATGCCGTTCACTCAGGGGTATTCGGTGGGCCCCTTCTCGACGCGAATACGGTTCTTATTCAGTTGCTTGCCACCCTCCATGACCCTCAAGGTTCGGTTGCAGTTGAAGGTTTAATCTCTTCCCCTGAACTTGAGGTTGAATATTCTGAAGAAGATTTTAGGGCGGATTCGGGTATCGTCAAGTCGATGAAACTTGCTGGTAAGGGCTCTATTACTTCACGCCTGTGGTCCCAGCCGGCTATTTCAGTCATCGGCATGGACATCACTCCTGTATCTGAAGCAGCCAATACTCTTGCGGCGACTGCTAAAGCAAGGATTAGCGTTCGTCTTGCGCCAGGCCAGGACCCAGCAGCTGCTCACTCTGCTTTGGCACGACACTGTGCAGAAAATAACCTGTTTGGGGCTGAGATTACATACAGTGCTGTAGATTCTGGACGCCCGTATAAGGGTGAAGTTGATGGTGACGGTGCTCAGCTCGCGCTGGCGTCCTTCGCCCAAGCCTGGGGGGTGGAACCTGTTAAAACCGGCTTAGGAGGGTCCATTCCTTTTATCGCGACACTCACTGAGGTTTTCCCCAGCGCCCAGATTCTCATCACAGGTATTGAAGACCCCGACACTCGGGCCCACAGCGCCAATGAGTCGCTCTTTTTGCCAGACTTCAAAAAAGCCATCCTGGCTGAAGCGCTGATGATTTCCTCCCAATGTCTTGACTGCTAACAGTTGACCTGTCTGCGAACAGGTCGCCCAAAATTTAATAAAGGCGTAAGATAAAGGCAAATTAGTCGAATGAAAGGATTCATGGAATGACTGAAACAGTTTCCACGGAACTTCCCACCCACGGTGTCAATCTCACGGAGGTTGCTGCTGACAAAGTCCGCAGCTTGCTCGAGCAGGAGGGGCGCACTGATTTAAGACTGCGCATCGCAGTTCAACCCGGCGGTTGCTCTGGTCTGATTTACCAGCTCTATTTTGACGAGCGAGTTCTTGATGGCGATGCTGTCCGTGACTTCGATGGGGTAGAGGTTATCGTGGACCGCATGAGCGTGCCTTATCTTGATGGTTCAACTATCGATTTTGAAGACACTATTCAGAAGCAGGGCTTCTCCATCGATAACCCTAACGCTCAGGGATCATGTGCTTGTGGAGATTCTTTCCACTAAGTCTTGCTTGTTTACCAGGAGGGGCACACCGTGGGTGCGCCCCTCTTTCTGCTTTTAATAGTGAAATACTTGTGAAATGACACGTTGCTTAGGTGACAGATTGTCACTTTTTACGCCCATTTGAGGGTAAGCTCGTAATGAAAGATTTAACACCTGGATTCTTGCTGTCCATACACAGCACCGGGTGGCACGCACATCGCTACAGGAAGGGCCGTCTGTGAGTTCGCAGCATCGAACCAGCAGCAAGGGGCTGAAGGGCAAGGCACTTGTCCTTGCCACAGCAGCTTCTGCGCTGCTCTTGACCGGTTGTTCAGAACAGGCAAAGGTGGGCTGGCTGCCCACCAGGCGTGGTGTTACCGATAACGCAAATACCATCATGGAGCTCTGGATTGGTGCCTGGATCGCTGCACTGGCAGTTGGTCTGGTCACCTGGGGTCTCATGATTTGGTGCCTTATCGCCTACCGTCGCCGCAAGTACGAAACCGGTTATCCTCGCCAGGTGAGCTATCACCTTCCCCTGGAAATTTTCTACACCGCAATCCCCATCATCTTGATTGTCAGCTTCTTCACCTTCTCCGATAAAGCGGAGCGTGAGATTACTGCTCCCAAGTCGGATGTTGCTGACGTAACTATTGAGGTTTACGGTAAGCAGTGGTCCTGGGACTTCAACTACATCGACGAAAATGTCTACTTTGCTGGTGTTCAGGCTCGCCTAGATAAGGAAGGCCAGGTAGGAGTTGAGGAAACACTCCCCACTCTCTACCTGCCCGTGGATTCAACCGTGGATATTCAGCTTAAGTCTCATGATGTCGTTCACTCATTCTGGGTACCCGCCTTCCTTGAGAAGCGCGACACCATCCCCGGTATGACTAACCACATGTACTTCACCACCGGTAGCGAGCCTGGCACCTACCAGGGTAAGTGCGCCGAACTCTGTGGGGAATACCACTCAGAGATGCTGTTCAACGTGAAGGTAGTCAGCCAGAAAGACTACGACGCTTACATCCAGTCACTGAGGGATTCCGGTCAAGAAGGCCGCCTCGGTGATGAGCAAAACCGTAACCCTAACATGAACACCAACCAGTAAGAGGTGACCCGTGACTACTCTTGAGTACTCAGCGGAGACAACCGGTAGTGTTGTTCCGCGGGTGGTTCCCAAGTCAAAGGGACGCATCATCGTCAATTGGCTGACTTCCACCGACCACAAAACAATCGGGTACATGTACCTGATTGCAGCATTTATTTTCTTCTGCTTAGCCGGTGTCATGGCTCTACTCATGCGCCTTGAGCTTTACTCACCCGGTATGCAGCTCTTGCAGACTAAGGAACAGTTCAACCAGCTGTTTACCATGCACGGCACGCTCATGCTGCTGATGTTTGGCACGCCTCTGTTCACTGGTTTCGCAAACGTACTGGTTCCGCTTCATATCGGTGCCCCTGACGTTGCTTTCCCTCGTTTGAACTCCCTGGCCTTCTGGTTCTTCCTGTTTGGATCTTTGGTAGCTATTGCAGGCTTCCTGACCCCTCAGGGCGCTGCTTCGTTCGGCTGGTTTGCTTATGCACCTCTGAACAGCACCACCTACAGCCCTAGCGTAGGTGGCGATCTCTGGATCTTTGGCCTGGCACTGCAGGGCTTCGGTACCATCATGGGTGGCGTCAACTTCTTGACAACCATTCTGTGCATGCGTGCGCCCGGTATGACCATGTGGCGTATGTCGGTGTTCACCTGGACCACACTGATTACCGCAATTCTCATCATCATGATCTTCCCGCCGCTTGCATCTGCTCTGTTTGCGCTCGGCATGGATCGTCGCCTCGGTGGCCACATCTTTGACCCTGAAAACGGTGGTGCCGTTCTCTGGCAGCACCTGTTCTGGTTCTTCGGTCACCCTGAGGTTTACGTTCTGGCACTGCCTTTCTTTGGCATTGTCTCTGAAATTATCCCGGTATTCTCTCGTAAGCCGATTTTTGGTTACAAGGGCCTGATTTTCGCAACCATTACCATCGCCGCTCTCTCTGTTACCGTGTGGGCTCACCACATGTACGTTACTGGCGCTGTCATGTTGCCCTTCTTCTCCTTCATGACCATGCTGATTGGTATCCCCACCGGTGTTAAATTCTTCAACTGGATTGGCACTATGTGGCAGGGGTCAATTACCTTCGAGACCCCTATGCTCTGGGTTGTTGGCTTCCTGATTACCTTCCTCTTCGGCGGTATCACCGGTATTATCCTGGCCACCCCTCCGCTGGACTTCCACCTGTCGGATTCTTACTTCGTGGTTGCTCACTTCCACTACGTAATTTTCGGTACCTTGGTGTTCGGCATGTTTGCTGCTCTCTACTTCTGGTGGCCTAAGTTTACTGGCAAGATGCTCAATGAACGTCTGGGAAAGATTCACTTCTGGTTGCTGTTCATTGGCTTCCACACCACCTTCCTTGTTCAGCACTGGCTGGGCGTTGATGGCATGCCTCGTCGTTACGCCGACTACATGCCTGAGGATGGTTTCACCTGGATGAACCAGCTTTCAACTTTTGGCTCAATGATTCTTGCTGTCTCCATGATCCCTTGGTTCTGGAATGTCTTTACAACTGCTCGCTCAGGCAGGCGTGTTGAGGTCGATGACCCTTGGGGCTTTGGAGGTTCCTTGGAGTGGGCAACTTCTTGCCCTCCTCCACGCCATAACTTTACGGCTCTACCCCGTATCCGTTCAGAACGCCCGGCGCTGGATCTTCATCATCCCGAGCTATCAACCAATCACGATATTGCTGCGGCTGCCCGCCAGGCTACCGAGCGATAGGAGACATGCGTGAAACTTCTAGGTAATATTTTTGGGCTGATCGGTGTCTTCCTCATTCCTGTCGGTATCGTCTATGGTGTGATGACTGACTTCACTGAGTGGGCTGGCTTCCCAGCCATCCTGGCTACTGCGGTCATGTGCTTGTTCCTGTGGTTCTTTCTCAAGTTCACAGATAAGCGGCATCCCGATATGCCCTATGAAAACCTTGAGGGTGAGATTGCAGATGGCGCTGGTGACTATGGTTTCTACTCACCGTGGTCATGGTGGCCTCTCTTCATCGGCGCTGCTTGCACCATTGTTGTAGTCGGTCTGGCAATTGACTGGTGGATTGTTCTCCTGGCCATTCCTTTTGCTGCTACCGCTGTTATTGGTTGGGTCTATGAGTACAACCGTGGCGATCACGCTCACTAAGGGCCAATAGGTCATAAAAGTAAGGCGGAGCCCATATCTGAAAAGATATGGGCTCCGCTTTTATGTGTTTGGTACTTTCCTGTCGGGGGGAGTAGTGATGGTAGCTGGCTTGAAAATCTAGCGGGAGAGCGCTGATGAGAAGGTTTGATTCCCTGCAAGTGGTGTATTGAAGCCATGTTAGATCTGTGCGAGGTTGCCGGTGCGCCTGGGGGCAAGTTCCCCCCTGTATTGTTTGGTTTTTCTTTTTACCTTCTGGGGGATACGGAGTCCTTAGCTCTTAGCTTCAATTGATTAGAGTTTTATGACTACCTTTCGCCAGATAGAGCTGGTTGTCTAGCCGTATGGGCCTATCTAGTAGGGGCGAATTGAAAACCTCGCTAAGGGGCTCCAACTCTAGTGCAATCCTATGCAGGAGGCTTTTGGCATGCTCACCAGGCTAAGCGACGCCCAGAACAGCCCAGAACAGCCCAGAACAGCCCAGAACAGCCCAGAACAGCCCAGAACAGCCCAGAACAGCCCAGAACAGCCCAGAACAGCCCAGAACAGCCCAGAACAGCCCAGAACAGCCCAGAAGGCATCTTCGCGCCCAAGGAGCTTGTGTGGCAGCAAGACACACCGTCTCTGAGACAAACTGTTTTTCAAACAGATCACTCATGATCCGAGCACTAAGGTTTGCGCCCATCTATTGAGCTTCCAGTATTGCTTCCAGGCATAGGGGAGTAGCCGGGGTTATACCCTCAATAAGCCCCTTGAGGCACACCAGCAGAGAAAGCTCGTCCGCTACAGATTAAACCGCTTTAAACAAATGTGGGGCACCCGCATAAGCGGATGCCCCACACCTAACTACAACCTATATTTACTTTTCGATTGATTCTGCAGAGCTAGCGGTCACAGCATGATCGCCGTGATGCTCATGGTGAGCAGCTTCTAGTTCTGTGGGGGTGACGGCAAGAACGCGGTCTTCGAACCAAATCTTTGAGATGCCTGAACGCAACTTCTCAATCGGGCTGATCTTACCCTTCTTATTGGGCTGAGCAGGAATTGGTGCAGGTGACTCAAAGGAAACCAGCTCGTAGCGGCGGTATTCATCAATAGGCTTGTGAACCTCAATGAACTCGCCGTGGGGCAGCTGAACAACCTTACCTGTTTCAACACCATGCAGAACCAGCTCACGGTCTTTACGCTGAAGCGACAGGCAAATGCGCTGAGTGAGCAGGAACCCAATAATGGGGCCCAGGACAAAGGAGGCACGCAACCAATAGGCCACATCGTTGAGTGAGACATGGAAATGGGTTGCAATGAGGTCCGAGCTTGCAGCAATCATGAGGGATGAGTAGGCAGTAATACCAGCTACACCACAAGCTGTTCTGAACGGGGCATTCCGGGGGCGATCAAGGATGTTGTGAACACGATCGTCTTTGGTAACCCAGCGTTCAATCCAGGGCCAGAAGACCATGGCCATCATGACGGAACCTGCCATCAAGGCAAAGGGGAGAAGAACATTGAGAACCCAGGTTCCACCAAGGAACTCAAACTCCCAGGGCCAGGGCCAGACCCCGGGCCACAGGCGAAGAGCGCCATCGCCGAAGCCGACATACCAGTCAGGCTGGGTTCCTGCCTGTACAGGTGAGGGATCGTAGGGGCCGTAGTTCCAGATAGCGTTGATGGTAAAGGTCGCGCCCAGGAAGGCAATGATACCGAAAACGATGAAGAAGAAACCGCCAGCCTTTGCTGCATAAACAGGACCGACAGGGAAGCCAACGACATTGTTTTCAGTCCGGCCAGGACCAGGGTACTGGGTGTGCTTATGAAGTACAACCATGAACATGTGAATGGCAACCAGCAAGAGGAGCATAGCTGGGATGATCATGATGTGTAGGCTGTAAAGTCGACCGATTACGGCATCGCCGGGGAACTCTCCACCGAAGAAGAAAAGAGAGATGTAAGTACCAACCAGAGGTATGGACTTGAAGATACCGTCGATGATCCTCAAACCATTGCCCGAAAGAACATCGTCAGGCAAGGAGTAGCCGGTAAAGCCTGCGAGAATGCCGATGATCAGCAGGACAGTTCCTATAACCCAGTTTAGTTCACGGGGGCGTCGGAAGGCGCCGGTGAAAAAGACACGTAGCATGTGTACTGACATAGCCATCATAAACATCAGAGCCGCCCAGTGGTGGATCTGACGCATGAGGAGTCCACCGCGGATATCAAAGGAGATATCCAGGGCAGAGGCGTAGGCTGCAGACATGTGCGTGCCCTTCATGGGCACATAGGAACCATCGTAGGTTACGGACACCATGGTGGGGTTGAAAAAGAAGGTCAGAAAGGTTCCCGAAATAATCAGGATTACTAGGCTGTAAAGGGCAACCTCACCGAACATAAATGACCAGTGATCTGGGAAGATCTTACGGCCGAACTCCTTGATGATGCCGGAGGCACCAACCCGCTGGTCGACATATTGAGCGATCTTTCCCGTTGAGGTTTTTGCCTTGTAGTCATTTTGCAATGAAGTAGACATTACGCTTCACCTGCCATTTCCTTGATTTGCTGTGCGCGTTCCCAGTAGCCGGGGCCTACGGGTTCATGGAAATCGCTTTGAGCGATTAGGTAGCCTTCTTCATCAACTGCGATGGGCAGCTGAGGTAGGGCGTGACCTGCCGGACCGAATACAACCTCGCACTCATTTGCCGCATCGAAGGTCGACTGGTGGCAGGGGCAGAGTAGATGATGGGTCCGCTGTTCATAGAGCGCGATAGGGCAGCCGACGTGCGTACAAACCTTTGAGTAGGCAATAATGCCATCGACGTTCCAGTCCTCGCGGCCCGGGGACACGTTGAGCTCGTCAGGATCTAGGCGCATCAGTAGCACTACTGCTTTTGCCTTCTCTTCAAGATATCCATTTTCATGAGAAAGGCTTGACAGGGTCTCAGGCAGTACGTGGTAGGCGGAGCCTAGAGTGACATCGGAAGCCTTGATAGGCGTACCCGAGGGGTCGCGCACAAGGCGAACACCCTTATCCCACAGTGTGTACTTCAGTACTGAAGGATCAGCCGGGCCCAAGTCCCGGAACAGGGTGACGAATGTCAGGGGAGCGAGGATTACAGAGCCGATGAGTGTGTTTCGAAGAAGCGGGCGTCGTTTGATGCCTGATTCCTCGATCACAGTTTCAACGATTTCCTGTGCCTCAGCTCGATCCTCCTCAGAGGTGACTGCATGACGCTCTTCGACCATTTCATGGTCGGGCATGAGCGAGCGTGCCCAGTGGACGATACCGATGCCGATACCGAACATGGCAAATGCGATGCCTAGACCCAGCAGGAGGTTCTGCAGGCGAAGCATGTTGTTTGCTTCGGGGTTCATGACATCGTAGAAGTTGCCGGTTACCTCAATCCCGAAGTAGCCGAACCAAAAGAGCAGTGAACCCAGCATTGAGATGACGAATAGTAGAACTACCTGTCGCTCAGCACCTTTAGCTTTTTTGGGATCGACGTCGGTGAGTCGCGGAGCATGCGGGGGAAGCCCCGGGTTGGGGAACTTCTCCTTACTTGCCTCTTGAGAGGTAACTACGGCAGCATTTTCGTGTGCGCCGTCACTATGGTTTCCCATGTGTTGCCTCAAATCTTCCTTGGTACGAAATTAATGTGTGTGCGTGAGCTTATGCAGCTCGTGAAGTTAGCCAGAGGGTAAAAGCAATAACAATGACCAGGCCAAGTGTCCAGATGAGCAGACCCTCGGATACCGGGCCGAGTGAGCCAAGCTTGAAACCGCCAACAGATGCGTTAACTTCCTGAGACTTCAGGTAAGTAATGACATCGCGCTTTTCTTCAGGGGTGATGTTTGCATCGTTAAATACAGGCATGTTTTGAGGGCCAGTTTCCATGGCCTCGTAGATATGCTGCTCGGATACGCCCATCAGGGTAGGTGCAAACTTACCGCGGGTTAGAGCACCACCAACGCCTGCAGCGTTGTGGCACATTGCGCAGTTAGCAAGGAACACCTTTGAACCGTTAGCTGCATCGCCCTGCGATACGTCCAGGTATTCAGCTTCGGGGATAGTGGGGCCAGCACCCAGCGAAGCTACGTAAGCAGCAAGCTGCTTGGTCTGCTTTTCATTAAACTGGCCAGGCTTCATTTGAGCCTGCACGCCCTGCATCTGCATAGGCATACGACCTGTGCCGACCTGGAAGTCAACGGCTGCAGCGCCAACACCAATCAGGCTGGGTCCGTCAACAGAACCCTCGGCGTTTGTGCCGTGGCAGGTAGCGCAGTTAGCCAAAAACAGCTTCTGCCCAGCATCAATATCATCACTGGTGTAAGTCGTGCTTGTTGCAGCCTGTGCTTCGTTGGTAGCCGTTGCAACAGAGTACAGGCCTCCAGAAAGAATCAGCGCGAGAGCAAGCAAGACGAGAGCTGCAAGCGGATGGCGTCGCTTTTGAGAAAGTGCCTTCACGTCGTTGTTCCTTAGTGTGTGTGCTATTTGGGATTATTTTTAGCGGTTACCGGTTACTTGAGGAAGTAGACAACAAGGAACAGAACGATCCAGACGACGTCTACAAAGTGCCAGTAGTAAGAAACAACGATTGCTGAAGTTGCTTCGTAATGACCAAAACGCTTTGCTACATAAGCACGGCCAATGATGAGCAAAAATGCGATAAGGCCGCCGGTAACGTGTAGCGCGTGGAAACCGGTGGTGATGTAGAAAGCTGAACCGTAGGCGCTTGAAGCGATGGTCATGCCTTCAGCTACGAGATTTGCGTATTCGAAGGCCTGAACAGAAACGAAGAAGGCGCCCATGATGAAGGTCAAGAGGAACCATTCAACCATGCCCCATTCGCGGATGTTGAAAAGTGATCCGGTACGACGGGGCTTGAGCTGTTCAGCTTTAAATACACCAAACTGGCAGGTAACAGAACTCAAGACCAACACGATGGTGTTGGCAAGAGCTAGCGGGACTTCAAGGTGCACGGAGTTCTCGGCCCAAATATCGGGTCGAGACGCACGCAGAGTGAAGTACATTGCGAACAGGCCGGCAAAAAACATGACCTCAGAAGCGAGCCAAACAACGGTGCCTACAGCTACCTGGTTGGGTCGATTAAGAGTGGCATGAGCCGACTTACTTGGAGTATGGGTTGCAGTTGTCACATAGACATTATGTCTGTAAAACAGCCCTTGAACCAACAGGAGAGGGGGTTTAGGGGTAGGTGTGTTGTAAATCTTGCGCTTACCCCTGCATTTCTGGGGCTTTCATCACGAGATATCAGACACATTGTCTGTAAAACTCGCGTAACCATGCCGCATCAGAGAGCCCCACAGCTTCTATTTACCTGTTCCTTAATCCATAGAGGGTAGAAGGCTTAGCTAGCTGATATACGTAGAATAAGGAGCATGACACCCAATATCACCTGGAAACAGATACTCACCAAGCTCATAGCCCATCAAGAGCTTGAACCGTTTGAAGTTGCTTGGGCCATGGATCAGATGATGGAGGGTGAAACTCCAGAAGGCATACTGGCTGCATTTCTTATTGGACTTCACGTTAAAGGCGAGACTTCTGCAGAGCTTAATGCTTTAGCGGAGGGAATGCTTGATAAGGCTCACCCCATTGAAGTCACCCACAAGGCAGTTGATATTGTAGGAACCGGTGGCGATCAACAAAATACCGTCAATATATCCACTATGGCCTCGTTAGTTGTGGCAGGTTCCGGTATTCCGGTTATCAAGCATGGCAACAGGGCATCGTCTTCAATGAGCGGAAGCGCGGATGTGCTCTCCGAGCTTGGTATAAATCTAGACCTTAAGATTAAGGATGTTGCAGGAGCCTTGGATTCGGCTGGTATTACATTCTTATTCGCACAGGTATTTCACCCATCAATGCGTTACCTAGCACCCGTTAGGCGGGCACTCGGGGTTCCATGCGCATTCAACTATCTAGGCCCCATGACCAATCCCGCAAAAGTGCGGTCTTCTGCTATTGGTGTTTCCAACCAGGCTATGGCCCAGAAGATGGCCCAGGTCTTTGCCAATCGCGGCAATCATGCGCTTATTTTTAGGGGCGGAGACGGCCTCGATGAAATTACTATTACAGGTAAGTCCTACGGTTTTGAAGCCGTCGATGGGGGAGTGAAGCCCCTAGAAATCGATCCCACTGAATTTGGTTTCAAGCTTGGCAGACTGGAAGATCTACGAGGTGGTGACGCAAAATATAACGCTCAGGTAGTACGTGAGACACTGGGCGGACACCCCGGGCCAATCCTGGATGCCGTTATTCTCAATGCAGCAGCGGGAATCGTTGCCTTCCATAAAGTAGACGATCAACCCTTCAGCCAGCGATTCGAAGCTGCACTAGAGCAAGCCAGGGAGTCTATTGGATCAGGCAAAGCCACTGATACTCTCGATCGCTGGATATCTTATAGCCAGGCCCAGTAGAGCAAGAGCAAGGCCCCGAGTTACACTCGGGGCCTTGCTGCTGTGTGCCTGAGTCTATTGCTTGCGGCGCAGAGCCAGCAAAATACAGCGCCACCCAACTAAAAATAGGAGAAGTGTAACCGCTGAAACGATGATAAAGGGTATTGCGGCGGTGTCTCCAAACGAGAGGCGCAATCCAAGGCCCAAGACCAAGGTGGTTACCCAGAGCATGAAGCCTTCTAAAATAAGGGGCAGTTGCCTGCGGGTTTTGACAGCCCAAACACCAACATGACCAGCAAGCACGGCCAGCACAAAAGGCAAGGCGGTTACCGGGAGTTTACTCAGGGTTTCCTGATGGCTGGTCAAACCAATCGCAACGAAAAGAAGAACCAAGACAAAATCAATTCCGAGCCGAGTTAGCTGAGAAAAATATTTACCTGAATTGACAGAACTTAACATGGTTACCACTGTAACCTATCAAGCTATCTCAAAGCTGAGGAAGTCGGTGTAGGGCAGGGTCTAGGTCACCCAGGGGAGCTTTTCAAGCTTTACTTTACATAATGTATATTATCGGCTCTATGAAAACATCAATTTGAACCCTAACTTCAGTCAATTTTCGGCGTCATATTAGGCACGACTGTTGGTATCCTTCCAGGTTTTGAGGAGAATAGAAGGACTATAGGTAACGCAGGAGAAAATACATGATCGAGTGGTTTGCTCAGCATCTATGGGCCTTCTGGCTCTTGGTTGCAATCCTTCTGGCTATCATTGAAATCCTCATGCTGGATTTCGTTTTTCTCATGATGGCTATTTCTGCACTTACTGCTGCAGGTCTTTCGCCTTTCCTTGATTCATTTGTAGGCCAAGTTGTCCTATTTGCCCTCGTGAGTATTGGCTTACTCCTTGGGCTTCGGCCTCCGCTGATTCGGAAGTTCCACCAGAGCTCACCAGATACGCCGATGAACACAGCAGGCTTGGTTGGCGCCCAGGCCCTAATAACCCAGACAGTCACTACCGACAGCGGGCTTGCAATGATTTATGGCGATATTTGGACCGCGCGCCCGGCTTCAGCAGAAAAGATTCTGCCTGAGGGCTCTAAAGCAACTGTTACAGAAATTCGGGGCGCCACAGCATATTTATCTTAAGACAGTTTCATTAAACACTAGCTAACAATTAAACCTTTACTGGAAGGTAAGAAATTGACTGCACCACTACTCACAACGGGCTTCATCCTGACGGCCCTCGTTGTCCTCGTACTCATTATTCTTCTTAAAGCTGTCCGCATTATTCCGCAGGCACGCGCTGGGATTGTTGAAAGGCTGGGCAAATATCACACGACCCTTACCCCCGGTTTCCATGTCACCGTCCCTTTTATCGATCGTGTCTTACCCCTGATCGACTTGCGTGAACAGGTTGTCTCTTTCCCCTCGCAGTCAGTCATTACCGAAGATAATCTGGTTGTAGGTATCGACACCGTGGTCTACTTCCAGGTAACCGACCCCAAGGCAGCAACCTACGAAATCACCAACTACATCCACGCTGTCGATGAGCTCACCAGCGCCACCCTCCGTAACGTCGTTGGCGGGCTCAATCTTGAACAAACACTGACTTCGCGAGACAAAATCAACGCTGAGCTCCGTGGAGTACTTGATAACACCACCGGACGCTGGGGCATCCGCGTCTCCCGTGTTGACATCAAAGAGATTCAGCCCCCTCACTCCATTCAGGACTCCATGGAAAAGCAGATGCGCGCTGAGCGTGATCGCCGCGCTGCAATTCTGACCGCTGAAGGTCAGAAGCAGTCTCAGATTCTGACTGCTGAAGGTGATTCCCGCGCTGCAATTCTACGAGCCGAAGGCGCCAAGCAGTCACAGATTCTGACCGCTGAGGGCGATGCCAAGGCAGCTATTCTGCGTGCTGACGGTGAAGCCCAGGCTATTCAGAAGGTCTTCCGTGCAATTCATGCTTCAAACCCCAGCCAGAAACTCCTGACTTACCAGTACCTCCAGACCCTGCCCAAGCTAGCCGAGGGCGATGCAAATAAGCTGTGGTTTATCCCCACTGAGCTGGGGGATGCACTCCGTGGAATCGGTAAGGCATTCAACCCTGATGCCGGGAACGATCAGGACACTGCGACAGCTGAAGAAGAGGGAGCTACTCCCCCATCTTCACCATTGATTGACACCCCGGTTATTAAGGTCACCCCGGAGGATCTTAACCCCAATCTGGATAAGCTCGATAGCGGCCTGGACGATGTTATCGATGAGATTTCACAGGATGGAGCAGAATCATCTCTTGGCGCAACCGATATACCTAACGCTTCACACTAAACGGAAGCTATAATGGATACTCGGTCTGTTGGTTTCTAGCCGGTCTATAGACCGGCTAGAAACCAACAAACAATTAAGATCACCGTTCTTGGAGGAAAAAAATGAGCGATCGCAGCCTGCGCGGTATGCGCCTGGGTTCACAATCCATGGAAACCGAATCAGGTGTGGAGCCCGCTCCTCGCCAGCGCGTTGAGTACCGCACTGAAAACGGTGAGCGTGTTTTCGTTACTTTCTCACAGGAAGCCGAGATTCCCGCGACCTGGACTGCTAAGTCAGGCAAAGAAGCGCACCTAGTTTCTGGCGACGGCAAGGTTGAAGAAAGTGCTGATAAGCCCATTAGGACTCACTGGGATATGCTCCTTGAGCGTCGCAGCGTAGAAGAGTTAGAAGAAACTCTACAACGGCGTCTTGACGTCTACAGAGAGCGTCACTCCCTATAAATAGATTTCTTCTCAAGATGAGGAAGGGCCCCACCGGGTAAGTTCGGTGGGGCCCTTCTCATCTTTATTCCGTGAAAAGCTCTTCCTTATTTCTTGATAAGTTTGCGGATACGCTCAGCCCTGGCAGTCAGACCCCAGCGGGTTACCTTAGTCATTGAGTCAAGGATGATGTTACCGTCCATCTTGGAGCTACCGATTTCTCGTTCCACGAAGGTGATAGGAACCTCAACAATTTTAAGCCCGGCTTGCTCGGAGCGCCAGGCCAGGTCAACCTGGAAAACATAACCTTTAGAGTCAATCCCCTCAAGGTTAAGACCTTTCAGAGCCCCGCTCTTATAGGCGCGATAACCTGCTGTGATGTCTTTGATTTTGGTACCCAGAATCAAACGGGTGTAGATGTTTGCACCCCGTGAGAGAATCTGCCGGTGCGCCGGCCAGTTCTTGGTCTTTCCGCCGGGAACGTAGCGGGACCCAATAGCTAAATCTGCGCCCTGCTCAATGGCTCGCAGAAGGAGAGGAAGCTGTTCAGGCTGGTGGGAGCAATCAGCGTCCATTTCGATTAGGACGTCATACCCTGCTTCAAGGCCCCAGGCAAAACCGGCTAGGTATGCCCCACCCAGCCCGTCCTTTACTGTGCGGTGCAGGACCTTGATCTGGTGATCTTTCTCGGCCATGGAGTCAGCTAGGTCACCGGTGCCATCGGGGCTACTATCATCGACGACGAGGACATCGCAGGCAGGTACAGCAGCGCGAAGGCGCTCCACCACCATGGGAAGGTTTTCCTTCTCATTGTAGGTTGGGATAATAGTCAAAACTCGCATGCGGTCTCCTTATGCTGGCCTGCGGAACAGGTCGGTTACTTGAACCAGTGTCTCATTGTATCCTTTATTGAGTTCCACCGGGTTACAAAATACCTCTCATCGATTTGTTACCCTTATCCAATTTTTTGTCCGGAGTTATATAGTGCTAGGAGTTCAGGGCGAGAGACATCATCAGCTAATACAGGTAGCAGGGGTGTTCGCGCGCGGGGATCTGTGCTCCAGGCAGAAATTCTTGAGTCCGGGGTCTGCACCATCAGTTCAGTAACTTTCCACAGCGCACAGTGTGCGGGTGCCCCCGGCACTAACTGCCCAAACCAAGGATTATTCTCTCCCTGCGCCCGATAGACCGCCCGAGTCATAGACTGAAAAGCCGCACGCGCAGACACAGCCATGTCATCTTGCTCAGGGTTAACAGCACGGTTCATTAATTCCCAGCCCAGGGCAAAAGGTGGTCTTAGCGGGTCAGAGCCCAGCACAGCCGATGCTCCAGCCGACAGAGCATGGCTATAGGAATTATGGGATTGGTCAAAGTCTGATGAGAACCCAAGGCTGACATTGAGGTCTTTTGCACGCTCAATCAGGGACATATCCAATGACTGGAGCCCACCCAGGCAGGGGCTAATCCTCATACGGGCCAGCGAATCCATGCCAGCGAGCTTATCCAGAAATTCTTCGGCAACCGAGTCATCTGCGGGTACGGCAACCAGGTTGAGTCGGTGAGACGTAGCAAATTCGAGGGCCTGAGCCGTAGCTTCAGCTGAATCCAGGCAGTAGATACCCTTGACTGCAGGGTCTGGGTGCTGCCCGGTGTTGAGCTTACTAGCTGGTAGGTAATACCTCACCCTTGTTGCTGGGCTCTGTTCAAACCTGCGTGTTGAATCAGTTAGCATCACATTTGCTGAAATGTACCCGGCTTGAGTCAAGGTATCGAGCAAGTCAGCAACCTGATCAGGTTCTGCGCTCAAGGCCGCAAGGGCAAAAGCCGGGGCCAGCAGGTTACCGCTCAAATCAGTGCACCGCATGGAGGGGTCCAAAATAGAGCGAGCACCAGCATCTTGCCCAACCCATTCCACATTCCCTTGGGCCACAACCATGGCAGTAGCAAAAGGATCTGCCGGGCTGTAGACCGAACCGTTCAGAAATACCTGTGTGCTCATTGTGAGCGTTCCTTTCTGTTCGATGTCCTAGAACTGGGTTGCAACGACGCCTCGCCGCAAAAGGTTAATTGCAGCCTCGCATTGGGTGCGAAGCTGTGGATCTGTACTCGATACGTGGGCAATCTGGTCAAGACTATCAATAACCTGTTTAGTCCACCTGACAAAGTCACCCGCAGCGAGGTCCGACTGTGACAGGGTTCGATCCAGGTTGCGGCCGCGTGCCCACTGATAAATTGGCCAGACCATACCGAAATCGGGTGATGAGGTCTGTGGTAGTTGATGAAGTTTTTCTGCATCGTTGAGAGTGCTCCAATGTTTCAGGACCTTCATGAGGGCCTCTTCAACTCCCGAGGATGGATAGCGAGACAGTAGCCCGAATTCTTCTCGTTTAGCTTCGTAGACTAAGGATGACACAACAGCGGCAGTTGCTGCTGGGTCTAGCCCCTGCAAGAAACCGTCTTCAAGGCACAGAGAGGTCAGAAGGTCTTTCTCACCGTAGATGCGACGCAGTGATGCGCCACGAGAGGTCAGTGTATGCTCACCAGTATTGAAATCGACATAACCAAAGTCGGCAAGAAGCAGCGTGATGCGCTCAAAGACCTGGGCAATTGTATTGGTACGTCTTTGAATTTGGCGGCGGAGCCCATCTGTCTCCCGCGATAGCTTGTACCATCGTTCGGCCCACCGGGCGTGGTTTTCTCGCTCTGAACAACCGTGGCAGGGGTGATTACGCAATGAGCTACGCAAGCTATCGATTGCCTGTGACTCTCCGGTATCGCGTTCACTAAAGTATTTTTTCTGTGAGCCTTTACGCGCGGGTAATTCATGGTAGAGAGCCTCGCGAACTCTTGAGGCCATATCACGGCGTTCCTTGGGGGTCTTGCCCGTAAACTTCTTGGATACCTTGATCTTGGAGATAGGTAGGATAGGGCCATCGAGATCACGCGGATCAAGGCGCCTTAGCTGAGCTTTGAGGGTCAGGATTGAAGGCCTGGGGTTCTCCAAAGATTCTGCCCGCGAGAGTACCACAGCTGGTCCTGCGTTCCGGCCCTCGGGAATCTCGATGATATCGCCAGGAAGCAAATCAAGAATCGAGGCGATGGCCTGTGACTGCTGCAGGCGTGAGCGGCCCTTGGCAGCTTTCTTTTCACGCTCAGAAAGCTCCCGCCTCAACGATGCGTATTCGGTAAAATCACCCAGGTGGCATGTCATGGCTTCCTCAAAACCTGCAAGAGCTTTCTCGTTCTTGCGCACCCGCTGGGCAATACCTACAACTGACTTATCTGCCTGGTATTGGGCAAACGAACTTTCAAGAATCTTCTTAGTACGTTCCGCACCAAACTGGGCAAGCAGGTTAGCACTCATATTGTAGGTCGGTTTGAAGGACGAATTGAGAGGATAGGTGCGCTTTGAGGCCAGGCCAGCTACCTGTTGAGGTTCCAGACCAGGACGCCACAGGACAACAGCGTGACCCTCAATATCGATCCCTCGACGGCCTGCCCTTCCTGTCAGCTGGGTGTACTCCCCCGGCGTAATATCGACATGGGTTTCACCATTAAATTTGGTGAGCTTCTCTAAGACCACAGAGCGGGCAGGCATATTGATCCCCAAAGCCAAAGTCTCAGTTGCGAACACCATGCGGATGAGCCCCTGAGAAAAGAGCGTTTCCACGACTTCCTTGAAGACAGGTAGCAGGCCAGCATGGTGTGCAGCCACCCCTCGGGTAAGTCCCTCTCGCCACTCGTAGAAGCCAAGAACAGCAAGATCCGATGTATCAAGAGATGACGTTGCCTCTGCGATGTATGCGCGAATTGTTTGAGCTTCAGAATCGGTCGTCAGCCTAACATCGGCGTCAATGCACTGAGATACGGCCGCATCGCAACCGGCCCTTGAAAAAATAAAACAGATACCGGGTAGCAGACCGTCACGGTCCAAAGCCCGAATCATCTGCGGGCGAGAAACTCTCTGAGGCCTTATATCCTCAGCGCTGTGTCGTGTTTTTTCCCACCCTTCTTCATATTTACCCCGCCGTCCCCTGCCCAAGCGGGAAAAAGACTTTTCTTGCCGCCCGCTCCTAGAACGCGGCCTATGGCTCAGCTTGACCAGCTCAGGATTAACAGCCGGAATTTCAGCAGAGTTGGCGGCATCCTCAACTGTAGTCTCTCCGATGAACAAGTCCAGGAGCTGTTTGCCCACCATCACATGCTGCCACAGCGGCACTGGGCGGTGTTCGGACACAACGATATCGGTGCTCCCGCGCACCATGTCGAGCCAGGCCCCAAACTCTTCTGCGTTAGAGATAGTTGCCGAGAGAGCGATGACAGAGATGTGTTCCGGTAGGTGGATAATAACTTCTTCCCAGACAGCGCCCCGCGAGCGGTCAGCTAGGTAGTGAACCTCGTCCATAACGACATACCCGAGATTCTGAAGGGTCGCCGACCCAGCATAGAGCATGTTACGGAGAACCTCGGTGGTCATCACAAGGATGTCCGCCTCAGAATTGATGGAGGTGTCACCTGTCAGCAGGCCCACAGCCTCATGACCATAAAGGTCAACAAGGTCATGGTACTTCTGATTACTCAGTGCCTTAATGGGGGTTGTGTAAAAAGCCTTTTTGCCCTGTTTCAAGGCTAAATAGATAGCAAATTCGCCAACAATAGTCTTGCCGGCACCTGTTGGGGCTGCAACCAGCACTCCCCTACCATTTTCAACCGAGGTGCAGGCCTCACGCTGAAAGCTATCGAGGGGGAATTCTAAGGTCTGTTCGAATCTGTGCAGGACCGTACGTGATTGAGCAGCGCGCTCCTGTGAGCGAAGATATTGTTCAGCATAGCTAGCCATACAGTCCATCTTAGAGGGGACCGGAGGCCACTCAGGGTTCCTATGGCTAGTTTCGGCCTAAGGCGGATAAGCAAAAACCCCGGTAAACAAACTACCGGGGTCTACTTAAAACTAGAGATTTTCTCGGCCAAGCCGCTCAAGTTCTTCAGCGCTAGTTGCTCGGCTAAGTTGATCGTGTGCCAGGCCCTCTGCAAGCTTGGCGTTCCTCCGATCCCTGCGCTTGTCATTGAGCATGGAAATGCCAATGGCCACAAAGAAGAAAAAGAGTAGGGGAAGCATTAGGTAGAGCATAGACATGATGTCGTTACCGGGAGCCGCAATAGCTGCCAGCAAGCCAACAACCACAACAACCCAACGCCAAGACTTGAGAATAGTTTTGCCCCGAATCAAGCCAATAAAGTTTAGACCAACCAAGACAACTGGAAGGACAAATGATAAACCGAAAACAAGCAGGAACTTAACCACAAAACCGACATAGACATCGGCTGTAAAAAAATTAGTAGCCCCATCTGGGCTGAACATGGTCAAGGTTTCAACCGCTGTAGGCAAAACCCACCAGGCCAGCGCCGTGCCTAGCAGAAACATCGGAATGGCTGTAAAGACAAAACTCAGGGTGTAGAGTTTTTCCTTGCGATAGAGGGCCGGTGTGATGAAAGCCCACAGCTGATAAATCCAGACGGGGCTGGCAATAACCAGACCAATGTACAGTGATACCCTCACTAGCTGATCAAAAGGTGAGGTAGCAGTCGCGTAGTTGAGCGCAGCTGTCCGACCGCTTTCAACATTGATTGCATAGACAGGAGCACTAATAGCTTCCATGAAAGGCTGATAGAGGAAAAAACCTGCCACAGCACAGATAATGGTCGCGATGCCCGCTTTAATGAGCCGGGAACGGAACTCACGGAAGTGCTCACTCAGGGCCATGGTTGCCTGAGGGTTGTTCTTCCGGTTATGTTTTTTCGCCATCATAGCCTTCTGCTATTTCAGTGGAACCCCACAAACCCGCACCCACTAATCCTGGGTACGGGCTGTGATATTTACTCAAAAACGCTCAAAAGAACCAAGGAGTCTCTAACTTAGAGGCCCTTGTTCTGATCAGTGTTGGTGGGGTTATTGATAACTTCGCCCGAAACTACGTCATCAGTAGTAGATCCGGCAACTGTGGTGTTATCTTTCTTAGAATCCTTCTTGAGACCATCGACCTCTGACTTGAAGATGCGCATGGACTGACCCAGGCTACGAGCCATGCCGGGGAGCTTGGGAGCACCGAAAAGCAGAATAATGATGATAGCGAGAATAAGGAGGTGGCCAGGATGAGAAGCGAGATTACCAAACACGTTCGTCACCTTTCTTGGAGACGTTTAAGGTCTCCCATGAGTTGGGGCTGACCGAGTTCGCTGCGGCGTTGAGTGCGACGCTGGGCGCGGTCGAGCGTTCGAGTATTTTTGCCCTGGACATAATCCGAATATGCCGCTCTGACAGGTGTGAAGAAAGCCGGCGAAGTAGTTTTATCCACCGAACCGACAACCCTTGCCTGCCCTAGCTGGCTATTGATATCGTTCTCCCATTCCTGGGCCGCATCAATAGCCTGCATTGCCTTCTTGAAGACACGGTACAAAAGCCAGGCTAGTACACCAAGGGAGCACACGACCAGTGCACTCCATAGGACTATCCAAAACCACCAAGGCATACCCCTCATTATATATGCCAATCACCAAGAGAGAGCAGGACATTTAGCTCTAGGCTTGCAGTGATTCTTTGTACACTCATCTATGGCACATACTCAGCTTTTACCCATACCCGTGGTTTCTATATGATTTACCAGTTCCTTTTGTATTTTCACTGGTGAGAGCACAAATACCGTTGGCCCAAGCTCAACCAGAAAATCAAAGAACCACGACATATAAACCACTGATAGGCGATAAAAAAGACCTTGGGATGTTTCAGCGACTTCCCGCGAATATCTATTGAGCAAGGCAACAGATTTCTCCCGGTGGCCACCTGAGATATCTGAGGGAAGAACAAGTTCAATCTCTTGCCCAGCACCCTTACTACCCACGAGCTCTCTGAGCCACTCGCGTGGAGAGCTGCTATCACTTTCAGGCTGGTGTTCGTAGACTTGCCCCAAAGCTAAACGACTTTCAAGAATCGAGCCAAGAGAGAAATTTCTATATTCCCTGGCAGTTCGGCACCAGGCCTTAACATATTTTGGCCCGTTATCGATAACCAGGCTCACCGGCTCAATCGTTCTGCTACTTGTGCCCTTACGCGAGCGATAAGTGATATTTAAAGGAACACGATGCTCCAGAGCATACGCCAGCTCAGCATCGATATCCGCCTGATAAACAGCAACACGATTCTGGAGGGACTTACTCCCCCTCTGATCATCATTGCCCAGCGCTGACCAGAGCTTAAACTTCAGGAGCGAATACACTTTGCTGGCTTCTGAACTCGCAATCAGCTCAAGCGCCAGGACTAGAACCAGAGATTCAGCTTCCGTGAGCCTTACACCTGAGGTAATCAACGGCCGCCCAGAAGCTGTAACAAACCCGTCGCTCCTGATCTCCACCTCCAGAGAATCATAGTTCAAACTGTAGGAGAGATTCTCAAGCTCTGTACGGATCTTTCGCTCCGGTATATCAAAGAAATCTGCGATCTCTGCAAGGTACATACCCTCTTTCTCAGACACCAGGTTCACCATCAGAAGTAATCTGACCAACTGCTCTGAAGCGCTTTCACGAGAACGCTGTGGCGCAATGGGCTTCCACTCTTTTGGGCTCAAGGGCGAAGTAAGCTGCGGAGTCTGCCGGTGCCAAGCCAACAGCTCTGAACGCAACTGCTCTTCTGCTCGAGCTACCTCAGCCTGGTACCCGGTATCTATTGTTGCCCCAACAGAGTAGCTAGCTATCTCACCCACCATGTGGGTCCTGCCTTGTGCAAGAGCGCTCCGCGCAGATTCAAGGACCCCAAACGACGGTGAGACAAGAACCTGCTGAACCTCTGAATCTGCGCCATCATCGCTGAGGGGCACCGTCAGGACATGTGGAGTTTCTGCCGAACTTAGCTGTTCCAGCACCTCTATCATGCTAAATCCTGCCGGTGGCAGCGGCCCTTCAAGAGCAAGAACCTTGACATCGCTCATACGATCAAGCCTAAAGAGGCGCCGCTCCCTACGATCAGCATCCCAACCTGTCACATACCAGTGCCCGAAACGCAAACCCAAGCCCCAGCAGAATAATTTTCGGCTCTCGGACGACGCCCCGTAGGAAAAACTAACGCCCTTGCCTTCTGCCAAGGACGTAAGGCACTCTGATAAACCAGGCCCCGCCGTAAAGCGTGCCACTTCCCCAGAATCCTCCTGGATACCATAGCCAGTTAAAGTCCCAAGTTTAAGCAAAGCTGAACGCACCTGACGTTCAAGGTCAGTTCCCTCCCAGGCACGAGCACAGCGATTCAAAACAGCACAATCAATCAAAGAGAAACTAACCGGCGCAGCAGGAACCCTCCGCTCAACACGGTAGATAAAACCCGACTCAACCGATGGATCACGCTCAGCGACCAAGCTGATACCCAAAGCACGTAAAACCTGTTTATCTCTCTCAAAAGTTCTTTCAAAAGCCGCGAGCGTTCCTAAACTACGATAGCCCGGTACACGCCACCTAATTTCTTCACGTTCAACACCCCGGGGCATAGCAGAAAGCACTTCTAAGAGCGCTAATGAACGTTCCACAGCTTTTGAAGTCACATATACAAAGATAGCCCCCGGACTGAGCTGTCCGGGGGCTAAACACAGATTTTTACTGAACCTGTTAGGCCTTACCGCTTGGTAACATCGACCAGATCAACAACAAAAATCAGTGACTCATTGGGGCCAATTGCAGCACCGGCACCGCGCTCGCCATAGGCCATATCGCTAGGAATCTCCAGACGACGGCGTCCACCAACCTTCATGCCAAGCAGGCCCTGGTCCCAACCGCGAATAACCATACCAACACCTACCTGAAAGCGGAGCGGTTCCCCTCGACCCCACGAGGCATCAAATTCTTCACCGGTGGAAAAGGCAACACCAACATAATGCGCAGAAACTGTGTCACCGGGTTCGACGATATCGCCGGCACCCTCAATTTCATCGATGATAACGAGCTCTTCGGGCACGCCACCTTCCGGAAAATCAATTTCCGGCTTAGTGCGATCAAGTTTGCGCTGACCAAAAGACATAAGATTATTACCCTTCTAAAGTATTATTCACTCGCTGAGGCTGAAGCTTCAGCAGATTCGGATTCAGTGCTTGTTGCTTCAGCGGACGCGGGAGCAGATTCAGCGGTAGCGGAGGGAGAAGCTTCTGCACGAGAAGGAGCGCTACCGACAATATCAACGACAAAGACCAGGGCACCTTCAGGGGCACCCGAGCTAGCGGCATCTTCACCGTATGCCAGCTCGCTCGGAATAATGAGAAGCACACGGGAGCCAACGGTCTTGCCAGCTAGGCCCTTCTTCCAGCCCTCAATAACCTGTGAAAGAGAGAGACCAGCGGGAGTCTTGCCGTAGTTTCCATCAAACTCAGCTCCATCAGACCAGGTCGCACCAACATAGTCAACATAAACAGTATCGGTTTCGGTAATAGCCGGGCCGTTACCGGTGATCAAGTCCTCGGTGTAGAGCTCGGTGGGTGCATCCCCGCGGTCCTCAGCAAGCTTGAGGGTGGCAGTACCGTCATCGGCGAGTGTGAAAGATTCAAGCGCAGTTGACTTCTTCTCCTTAGCCTGACCTTCAGCGCTCTTCAGTAGTTTGTCTGAAACCGTGTAGACCTCAAGGTTGGTTGCTGTACCGGGTGAGACAGTCGGTTTAGGCGAAGCGGTTGCGGTAGAAGTAGCGTCGATGTTAGTGGTGTATGAGAAAGATACACCCACTTTGGAGCCAACCAGAATCTCGTAGAGCTCGGGAGCCGCTGTTTTCAGACTCTCGCCGACAGGGATAATCATGGGATTGCTAGCGTAAGTACTATCAAGGGCACTCGTATCTGCACCGTTAAAAACAGTGGCATCAACGAGCAGGGTGTCGCCGTCTTTAATGGCTTCACCTTCACCATCAGAAATCTTGTAGGCCTCAGCATCAGAAGCCGCAAAGGGAGTAGCAAAAGAGACTGATGGTTGAGCTGTTGCACCGTTCATGGAGTAGTTGACATCTGAGAGCTTCGAGCTGTTGCCGCAGGCCGACAGCACCAAAGCGAGCGCGGCTGCACTTGAAAGGATGAGGGTTGACTTTTTCTTCACGGGGGTTCACTTTCTAGGGTCTGCCAAATATGACGGGATTCTTAACTGGGTTCATATTATCTGATAGACCTGATTGAGTTCTGAAAAATTGCTGATATCCACTAAATAAAAGGGGTCTGCCAGGTCTGTTTTTCTTTGTGCCCCAGAGAACTGAGCAGTTCATCTAGCTGGCTATTTTGAGTTTCAAACGGGTCTTTGCACATGATGGTGTGCTGGGGTCTGTTGTTGAGCTTCAGGTGAACCCAGTCAACGGTAAAGGGCTCCCCTGCGGCTCTGGCGGCGCTAATAAAGCGGCCACGAAGTGCAGCGCGTGTTGCTGGTGGGTTGACTGCCGCATGGGCTATGTCGGTTTGCTCGACCAAGTTCTTGATAAGGCCCTTACGGCTGAGCAACCCAAAGATGCCGCGCTCCGGGTCAATATCATGATAGGCAAGATCAAGCTGTTGAATCTTGGGGTCGTCATACCCGTGAGCGCCCCGCGCAATATAGGTGTCCAGGAGTTTTTTCTTGATGGCCCAGTCGATTTCAGTGTCGATGAGGGATGTGTCGCCTGTTTCAACCGCATCAAGGGCCCGCCCCCAGAGGTCGAGTACATAGGGGACATCGGGGTGGTGGGGGCCTTTTTGCTCAATGTATTGGGTGGCCGCTTGGTGGTAGTGGCGTTGTAGGGTCAGTGCGTTGGCCTGGGTGCCGTTGGACAGATCGAAGATGGCGGTGCCGGTGAGGTCGTGGGAGATGACGCGCAGGGCGGTTGCGGTGTCTTTGATGTCGTAGGTATTCAGGGGGTAGTAGTCTTCGAGCATGCGCAGGACAAGCTCGGTGGCTCCGAGTTTGAGCAGGGTTGTTGCCTGTGACATGTTGGAGTCGCCGTTGATGACGTGCATGCGGCGGTAGAGAGAGGCATCGGCGTGGGGTTCATCGCGGGTGTTGATGATAGGGCGGGCTCGGGTGGTGGCGGTTGATGAGCCTTCCCAGATGTAGTCGGCCCGTTGGGAGAAGGAGTAGCTGGGGTGCCCTGGGGTTCCCAGGGTGCGTCCGCCCCATTGGGGTGGGCCTTGGGGATGGGTTTTGCCAGCGCCTACGATGATTTGGCGTGTGATGAGGAAGGGTATGAGCGATCGCATGAGCCGGGAGAATTCTACTTTGCGTTCGAGCATGTAGTTTTCGTGGGAGCCAAAGGAGTTGCCGGCCGAATCTACGTTGTTCTTGAAGAGAAAGATTTGGCCCTTGTAGCCCTCTGCTTCGAGATGGTCTTGTGCTTGGTTGACCAGGTCATTGAGCAGGTACTCCCCCGCTTTGTCTTGGGTAAGGGCGTCGCGGATTGAGGCGGTTTCTGCGGTGGCGTATTCGGGGTGGGAGCCTACGTCGAGGTAGAGTCGTCCCCCGTTGGGAAGAAAGACATTCGATGAGCGCCAGGTGTCGACCACGGGTTTGAAGAGCTTTCGGGCTGCTTCTTCGGGTGAGAGGGGGCCGAGCCCACGGGGTATGTAGCGGATACCGAATTCTGTTTCGATTCCGAATATTCTGCGTTCCATCTGTGTCCTTGCCGCTGGTTGAGGGGTGTGGGTGGGGCCTAGGGCTCTTATTGGCCGCCCTTTTGGACGAATCCTTTGACGAAGTCTTCTGCGTTTTCCTCGAGGACACCGTCGATTTCGGCTAGGAGGTCATCGATTTCGGAGACAGCCTGGTGGTTGATGTCGGTTGTTGTGGTTGCCAGTTGGATTTCGTCGGTTCCCTGGCTGGTGGTCTGCTTCTGGTTCTGTGCTTGGCTTTGGATGCGTTCCATGGTGTTTTCCTTTGCTGGGGTTGGTTAGTGTTCGGTCTTGTTCAATAGAGCGAAGAGTTGGTCAGCGTGGGCAAGACCGAGGTGGGGTTCTACTGTTTCTGCGGTGAAGCCGGTGGGGTCGTCCATGTGCAGACGGTGCAGGTCAATTGAGAGCGGGTTGCGGGCTGAGAGGGTATCCCAGTTAGCTCCTAGGACTTCATCGGGCCAGGTGGTGATGAATTTGCCGCGAAGGTAGGCGCGAGTGTCACGAGGCGGTTCGTGGGCGGCGCGGGCAATCTCTTGTGGGGTGAAGAGGGTCTTCATGCGCCCCAGGGCTACCAGCTTGTGGTAGAGGCCTTTGGTGGTTCTGACATCGGAGTATTGCAGATCGATGGCTGCCAGTTTGGGGTCGGCCCAGGTATGTCCCTTGGCAATGTAGGAGCTCATGAGGGCGTATTTGGCAACCCAGTCCAGTCGGTCTGCCAGGGAGAGCAGATCATGTTCTAGTGCCTGGAGTGTGTCTGCCCAAAGATCCAGAATTTCTTGGGTTTCGGGATCGGGGTTGGCTTCGAGGTTTCGGGCGGCCTGGAGGTAGGCATCTTGAATCTCCAGGGCGGTCATTTCGCCGCCGCTAGCCAGTGCCAGGGGCTGTTTGAGGCTAAGATCATGGCTGACAGCGTGCATGGCTTGCACCGGGTCCGCCAGCTTAATGGCTGGGACCTGCTGAGCCTCTACCAGGTTGAGTACCAAGGACATGGTGCCAAACTTCAGCAGGTTTGAGTAGTGTGAGAGGTTAGCATCGCCGGTGATCACGTGGAGCCTGCGGTATTTACTGCTCTCGGCGTGCGGTTCGTCCCGAGTATTAACCAGAGGCCTGCGAACTGTGGTTTCTAAGCCAACGGTGCGTTCAAAGAAATCGGCGCGCTGTGAGATTTGGAAGCCGACTCTCTCCGCTGCTATTCCCAGCCCTACGCGTCCAGAACCCACCATAATCTGGCGGGTGGCGAAGAAGGGCAGTAGGGCCGCTGTCAGGTACTCAAAATCTACTGAGCGCGGGAGCAGGTAGTTCTCGTGAGACCCGTAGGACTGCCCCTTGCCGTCAGTGTTGTTCTTATAGAGGTTAACAGCAGGCATGGCGCTCTGCTCCCCCTGAACCATACGCTCAATGGTTGCTACGCTCTGGGCTGCTATATGGTCCCCGGCGGCATCCCACAGAACCGCATGGCGCGGGTTGGTGACTTCGGGAGATGAGTACTCGGGGTGGGCATGATCTACGTAGAGGCGAGCGCCGTTGGGCAGTATGGAGTTCATGGTGACCGCGTCCCAGTCGATGCGTTCGGCAAAGTGACCCGCTTCGCTGAGTGCTTCGGCGGCGATGTCTTCGCTGGTCAGGATTTGAGCTGTGTCGGTGAGTTGGCTGGGGTGGGCCTTTTCGCGCGTAACGGTGAAGCCTCGGGCATCGGTGAGCGGGGTTTCTGAGCTGTATTCCCAGGTGCTGTTGAGCTCGGCCGTGAGCTTCTCTTTAAGGAGGGTGTCATAGGTGTTGACGACAAAGGCCGAGAGAACGGTGGGGTTAGCATGGGGCTTAGCTGGGGCATGGACCCCGTATTCGGTTTCGGCTCCCATGATGCGGCGAACGGTCACGGTATCCTCCTCTTATTCAGCTTCGACCGAGCGTGCTGGTGCTACTCGGAGGACGCGTAAACGGATGTTCAGGGTGGAGAGGACGTCTTCAATTTCTGCGGCCTGGGGTACTTCGACCTGGTCTTCGAACTCTGCGCGGACCGCTTCAAGCAGGTGCTCAGTGGTGATGCCGTCTGCGCCGGTGGAAAGGTAGGACTTAATGGCCAGTTTTTTGGCCTGGTCTACGATGTTGCGGATAACGGCACCGGAGAGGAAGTCGCCGCGGAAAAGCCAGCGGCTGACCCCGTTCTCTAGGTCGATGAGGATGTAGCGGTTGGCCGGATCGGTGGAGAAGAGCTGGCTAACCACGGTTTTAATCATGGTGCTAACGGCGGCTTCTTTTGAGCCGGCCCGGTCGATTTCGCTCTGACTAATGGGGAGTTGAGCGGTGAGGTAGAGGCCAAAGATTTCGGCGGCTCCTGCCCGGTTGGGGCGGTTGACGCGGATTTTGACGTCCAGACGGCCAGGTCGTAGCACAGCCGGGTCGATCATGTCTTCACGGTTGGTTGCGCCGATGACAATGACGTTATCTAGGCGCTCAACGCCATCAATTTCGGAAAGCAACTGGGGAACGATCGTGGTTTCAACGTCCGAGGATCGTCCGGAGCCGCGAGTGCGGAAAAGGGATTCCATCTCGTCAAAGAAAACGACTACAGGGTGACCGGCGCGGGCCTTGTCGCGGGCGGCGGTGAAGATCTCGCGAATCTGGCGTTCGGTCTCCCCCACGTACTTATCGAGAAGCTCTGGGCCCTTGATGTTGAGGAAGTAACCGGTCTTGCGGATGCCGTCGTCTGCTTTCTCTGCTGCGCGGGCTGCCAGTGAGTTGGCTACGGCCTTGGCTATGAGCGTCTTGCCGTTACCCGGAGGGCCGTAGAGCAGGATTCCCTTGGGCGGGGTCAGCTCGTACTGGCGATAGATTTCGGGGTGTAGGAAGGGCAGCTCAACGGCATCACGAATGAGGTCAATCTGTGAACTGAGGCCACCGATCTGGTCATAGGTGATATCGGGGACTTCTTCAAGGACTAATTCTTGGGCATCGGTATGCGGAACCAGGGAGGTAATCATCTGGATCCGCGAATCGTAGGTGACGGTATCGCCCAGCCTCAGGTCAGCGGGGTTCAGTGCGCCCGAGATTCGGGCGACAGCCTTTGACTGGTTGGGCATATCAATGACCGCATGAGTGTCATCGAGGAGCTCTCGAACCACGACCAGCTCCCCGTAGCCTTCAAAGCCCAGGCAGAGGACAGCTTGACTGTGCTCATTGAGCAAGACCGTCATGCCGGGTTTAAGTGTAGAGAGGGGAAGAAGCGGAGAGCAGGTAATGCGCACCAGACGCCCACCTAAGAATACGTCCAGGTGCTCTTCTATCTCAGCGGGGGTCTTACCCTTAGCCAAGTCCTGGTAGGTCATGCTGGCACCGTGTACTGCTAGAACAATAGCCGAGTTCAGCGGCGGCGCTACCTCCTGAGAAAGCGCTAAGCGCAAGTGCTCAATCTCGTTTTTAGTTTTAGTGAGTGCGGTGACCAGCTTTTGGTTTCTCTCACCAGCAGCACGGAGCTGGCGGTCAAGGTTCCGGCGGTTATCGTTGGCTATATTGAGTTGCCTCAAAATACGTTCGTAGTCGGTTGCCGAAACATTCATCTGTTCACTCATCACTGATCATCTCTTCTGTTGCCCGTCCCCTGGTGCCCTCAGTTGATGCCCGCGGGCACCGGGGAGATTCACGGCTTTTCTACTCTGTTTCTTGAGCGTGCTGGCTAGCTGATGTTGCCTTTTCGGCCAGACTCAAGGCGTCACGGCCTGCCCGGCGGAGCTTACGGTCCGATACCTTGCGCTCACCCAGGGCAGCCGGGGTCCAGGCATTCATATCCTCTTCGGAAAAGTCGGTCTTAGAGGCGCGGCGCTTGGGTGCCAGACGCTCTGCACCGTCTGCCAGACGGCGGGCGGTAATCAGGAAGCCGGTGTGAGCTACCATGCGGTGATCGGGGCGTACAGCTAGGCCCTCAACATGCCAGCCGCGCACCATGGTCTCGTGTGACTCGGGTTCGGTGAACCGGCCATCAGCGCGCAGGGCTTCTGCCACGCGGGAGAGCTGGGTAACGGTTGCTACATAGCAGATAATAACGCCGCCGGGTGCCAGTGCCTGGGCAACAGCGTCCAGGCATTCCCAGGGTGCCAGCATATCCAGAACAGCCCGGTCAACGCTGCCGGGTTCTTCGACATCGCCCAGGGCCTCGGCCAGGTCGCCCAGGGTTAGGGTCCAGGCAGGGTGGGCACCGCCAAAGAAGGTCTCGATGTTACCGCGAGCGATATCAGCGAACTCTTCACGCCGCTCAAAGGAACGCAGGTGCCCCTGATCGCCCACAGCACGCAAGAGGGCAATTGAGAGTGCCCCAGAACCCACACCCGCTTCAATGACGCGAGCGCCGGGGAAGATATCGGCCATTGCAACGATTTGCCCTGCATCCTTGGGGTATACAACAGCTGCCCCGCGCGGCATGGAGAGAACAAAGTCCTTGTAGAGGGGGCGCAGGGCCTGGAACTTAAAGCCTTCGGAGTTCTCAATCACGGTACCCTCAGGGTGGCCAATCAGTTCACTGTGTTGGAAGAAGCCACGGTGGGAGTGGTACTGGCCCCCTTCGGTGAGGGTAATGGTGGTCATGCGTCCGCGTTCGTCGGTGAGTTGTACGCGCTCGCCAGGTCGGAAGGGACCGCGACGGTTAATGCTACCGGTGGGGGTGCTCATAAGGTCAGAAATCTCTTTCGTTAAAGTGTTTTTTCCATTGTCTCAGATAAAGCACCGGTGAGCACACCTGCCGTCTCAGGGTGAGGGCGGTGTGATGCTGCTGAGTGCTCCGGCTATGTCCTGGGCGGTTACGGTTCCTGCGGGGCCAGCGGTGCCGGTCACTAGCCAGATTCTGTCGAGGGCGTTCTCGGCGGGCGGTTCTGTGTAGCTGGCAAAGCCCTGGTACTCGTCTATGATATCGGTGGGCCCTGAGCTTAGGGTGAGATGCCGTCTTTGCAGGGGCTGGGCAATAGCGGCTAAGGGCTGGTAGGCCAGGCTCTGGTAGGAGGCTCTTAGGGTACTTGCTGGTACCACTGCGCGAAATTCGGGTTTTCCTTGGCCCTGGCTGATAAGAACGATGTCGCTCCGGCCGTCCCAGCCTTGTGCGGCAAGACCGATAAGTTCACTGTCAAATTCACAGCTAGCAGGTCCTATGAGTTGCTGAACGTGCAGAGGGTGGCCTGTATCGGAGTTCATTCCAAGTTTCTGAACAGCTGGTAGGAGCCCGGCCCCGATATATACGATAAGGAGCGCCCCAACGATTAAGGTGATGGGGCTCTGCCAAAAACCGGTCATCAGGAGAAAACCAATCAACAGCGCTAGGAGCAGAAAGCCGGTGTAGGTGACCAAGGCGTGAGCCGTTGAGCGACTCCGCACCACCAGGAAGATCAAAGCTTCAACCGCATACCCGCCGTCTAAAGGAAAGGTAGGTAAGAGGTTGAAAAGCCCTATGGCTAGGTTGACCTGCACAGCCAGGTGGAAGCCGTAAAACTCAGCGGTGCCAGTAAGTGCCCAGATGATCTGGCAGGCTAAAGCGACCACAAAATTCATTAGCGGCCCAGCTAAGGCCACCCACAGGGCAGTTGAAGCAGACATAGTGTGTAGGAGGGTCTGCCCGCCCCACATATTGAGCGTGATAGAAGAGACTCGGGCCTTGCGTGCTCTGCCGACCGTTGCGTGTGCAAGTTCATGTAAGAGGACACCCAGTGCAAGAGTGATAGCGACAACGGCCGCTGCCAAATACCCCTGAAAGGTGCTCAAGCTCTGCCAAGAGGCAAGCCGCATACCGTAGCCGGCAATAATGAGCCCCATCAGTGGGAACCATGACCTTTGCAGGTATATGGGCGCACCGGCGAAGCGGCCAATCATGAGCCCGGGTGTTTTCCTCATGCTTTCGCTCCTGCTTCCTAGGGTCACATCAAGACAGGGTTATCCTCAAGCTAGTGTATTACCCAACCAGCGCCCGGCACATATCGGGTAGAATACGGGGAGTGTTTACTCAGCCGCTACCTCACCATCTCTTGACCCACTACGCCCAGAAAGCCGGCAAGCAAGGCCAGGTGCCACCTACCCTCCTGCTGGTGGCCTTTGAGGGCTGGAACGATGCCGGTGAAGCCGCCAGTCAGGCAGTTCAGCTGGTGGCAAAACACTACCAGGCCAAGCCTTTTGCTGGTTTTGAAAGCGAGTCTTTCTACTCCTACTCAGAGAGCAGACCCCACCTGGTACCCGAAGCTCAGGGCCAAGCCACGGGGATTAGCTGGCCCCAAACGCGTTTTGTCGAAGCGTGGAGCACCAAGGGCACACGGATTCTAATCATCACCGGTCAAGAACCCTCCCTCTCCTGGAAGAACTACTGCCAGCACCTACTGGAATTTATGGACCGGGAAAAAGTTGATCTGGTCATCTTCTGCGGTGCCCTGCTCGATGAGGTTCCGCACACCCAACCAGCACCTGTAGGCATCACAAGTTTTAGCCCCACCATGCTGGTGCACCCGGGCGTTGCCCCCAGCACCTATACCGGGCCTACCGGCATCATAGGGGTTCTGGCGCATGCCGCTGGTGCACGCGACATTCCGGCGCTCTCTCTCTGGGCATCTCTGCCCCACTATCTGGCGCATCCGCCCCACCCCAAGGCAACCTTTTCCCTGCTCAGCATCATCGAAGCCATCACGGGCCTGCCCATGCCGCTTGAAAAACTAGCAGATGAAATTATGGCCTGGGAACGGGGTGCCAAAGAGCTACTTGAAGACGAACCTGAGCTCCTAGCCTATGTCCAGCAACTGGAATCAACTTACGAAAGAGCAGACAGCATCGGGGATATCAGCAAGGTCGATATCGCCGCTGAATTTGAGCAGTACCTCAAAGAGCAGGACAGTGAGGGCGGCTCTCCCTTCTAGTTACTCATGGCTAGGGCCCGCTCCAGGGGACTTCTGGTAAAAGAAACCGGTGGCGGCTCCCGCTCAGTAGCAGAACCGCCACCGGTCTAAGGGGTGCAGGGAACACTGGCCTTAGGCTCCCAGGAGCACACCCAACCGAGCAGACAAAAGATCGGCTACCAGCTGGCCACCCCTACCACCGTGTTCCACAACTGACAGTGCCCACTGGTCAATCGCAACCAAAGCGGCTGGAGCATTCAGATCATCGGCAAGCGCATCACGAACAGACGCTAAGAGAGCTAAGGCCGCTTCATCAGCCTCTCCTTCGGCGCTCGCAAGAGCTGAACGGTAGAGCTCCAAACGTCCCTTAGCCTTATCCAGCAGGTCATCGTGCCAGAACCAGTCGGTACGGTAGTGATTATCCATGATGGCAAGACGGATTGCAGCCGGCTCAACCCCAGCCTGGCGCAGCTTAGATACCAAAACAAGATTACCCAGGGACTTACTCATTTTTTCGCCGTCTAGGCCCACCATTCCAGTGTGCATGTAATGCCGGGCCATAGGCTGGCCGGTCAGGGCGTACGAATGGCTGGCACCCAAATCGTGATGCGGGAAGATGAGGTCAGACCCACCGCCCTGCACCGAGAAGGGCGCCCCCAGATGGCTACCCGAAATAACGCTACATTCAATGTGCCAGCCTGGGCGGCCAGCGCCCAGTCCCTCAGCAGGCCAGGACGGTTCACCAGCTCGCGCTACCCGCCACAGAAGCGGATCTAAGGCCTTGCGCTTACCGGGGCGGAGCGGGTCGCCACCACGCTGACTAAAAATAGTTAGCATCTCTTCGGGAGTGTAGTGGGCTATCTGGCCCAGTTTCCAGCCATGCTTACTCCCCTCACCCAGCTTCTGGGCCGCATCAAGGTCAAAGTAGATATCGCCCTCAGGCTGCTGGTTACCCTGCTCATCGGTAAAACCGGGCAGGCGATAGGCCAGGCCGCTTTCCAATAGCTCCAGCACCGCCTGAGCAACAGCAGGAATAGAGTCCACTACGCTCACATAGTTATCGGGCGCAATAACATTCAGGGCAACCATATCGGTGCGGAACAACTCGATCTGTTCCTCAGCGAGTTCCTGCCAGTCAACACCCGTTGCCGCGGCACGCTCTAAGAGAGGGTCATCTACATCGGTAACATTCTGCGCAAACTTTACCGGCACCCCGGCATCGCGCCAGGCCCGATTCAGCAAGTCAAAAGCTACATAGGTAGCCGCATGCCCCATGTGCGTAGCATCGTAGGGTGTGATACCGCAGACATAAAGCCCGGCCTGCTCTTGGCGCTCCAGGGTTGCACGCGCCCCCAGAGCCGTATCAAAAATGGTAGGAAGGGGTGCCTGCCCCGGCAGGGACGGGATAGGGGGTTGTTCCCAAGCTCGCATGAATACCTCACGTTTGGTGGACTTTCTTGGCTCAGCCCCAGCCTATTTGGCCAGGTGCCCGAGTCTAAAACTCTCTAGATAAAACAATACCCGCCCGGTTTATATTTCCGGGCGGGTTGTGCAGTCCAACTAAGTTTAGGCGACGAGGATGCCTGTCCCCAGAAGGATGTAAAGTACTATGCCCAGCGCAATGCGGTACCAGATAAAGATGCTGTAGCTCTTATGCGAAACGTACTTGAGGAACCAGCCGATGATCAGGTAACCCACCACAAAAGCAACCAGAGTCGCCACGACGGTTGAGCCCAGACCGTAGTAGCCGTTGAAGCCCTCAGAGAGGCTACCGGCGAGCTTGTACAAGCCCGATGCGAATACTGCTGGGACCGCCAATAAGAATGAGTAACGAGCGGCGGCTTCGCGGGTATAACCCATCAGCAAACCTGCCATGATAGTGCCACCTGAGCGGGATACGCCGGGGACTAAGGCCAGTGCCTGCGCGAAGCCGTAAATCACGCCGTGCTTGATATTCAGGTCGGTCAGATCGCGCTGTTCCTTACCAATTCGGTCAGCAATTGCCAGGAAAAGGGCAAAGACAATCAGCATGGTTGCTGTAATCCAAAGACTACGGAAGGTTGAATCGATGGCATCTTCAAGAAGCAGGCCAAGGATGCTGATCGGCAGCGAGCCAATAATAATGAACCAGCCCATACGAGCATCGGGGTCATTCTTATCAACTCGACCGATCAGAGAACCAAACCAATTTTTGATGATCCGAACAATGTCCTTCCAAAAGAACACCAGAACTGCTGTTTCGGTACCCAGCTGGGTAATAGCCGTAAAAGCGGCTCCAGGGTCCTCACCGTTGGGCAGGAACTGCCCAATGATGCGAATGTGCCCCGAAGACGAAATTGGCAAAAACTCTGTTAGACCCTGGACTAGACCCAGGATGACTGCTTGTATCCATTCCACAGCTAGAACTTTACGCGAGTCAAAACAAAAGCACAGCACCGCTCGCGGTGCTGTGCTTGGAATAACAGGCTACAAAATCTTCTCTAGCCCCTAAGGTTACTCGGCCTGATCAGCATCTTCTGCGTCGTCAGCCTCAAATTCGTAATCGAATTCATCGGTGTCATCGTCTTCATCCAGGAAAACTTCCAGAGGAGTGACCTCTTCATAAGCGTCAAAAAGAGCCTCTTCGTAACGCTCAAAGGCATTGGCAATGGCAACGTAGGCGTTGTCTACAGCCGCATCGTGTTCACCTCGGCTGTTAACGATTGCGTTGAGGTGCTCTTCAAGAGCGGATGTCAGATAAGCCAGTTCGGCACGAGGATTTGTACTCATACAGTAGACGTTACAGCCTTTCTCCCAAAGTGGGAAATACCCGTCAGGAAAATTTTGGCTAAACCACCTTTCCGCTTCCCCCAGAAGTCCACCCCGTCTTAGGGGGTATAGGTTGGGGCCCGGTTCTGTCTACCGGGCCCCTATCGGCGCTCCTGAGGCCTCTTCCCTTGCGAGAGTGGCGATGACTCGGCCTTGATTAGAAACCTAGAGTAGCCAATGATGCGTTGATTGCGTTGGCTGAAGCGCGCAGACGCTCAATCTCCTCATCGGTCATAGGGACATCGAGTACACGCTTGACACCATCGCGGGAAACGACTGAAGGCAGTGAGAGGGCAGCTTCGCCTTCGATGCCGTAGCGGCCACGGATCTGGGTAGCAACGTTCAGAACGGCGTCCTGGCCCTGCAGGATAGCCTCTGCGATGCGGGTTGCTGAGATGCCGATAGCATAGTTGGTGGAACCTTTGCCTTCAATGACCTTGTAGGCTGCGCGCATAGCCTCTTCAGCAAGTTCAGCTTTAACCTGGTCGGTAAAGACCTTTTCGCCGGCTTCGTTGGTCCATTCGTTGAGAGGAACCATACCAATGTTGGCAGCTGACCATACGGGGAACTCGGAGTCGCCGTGCTCGCCCACGATGTTTGCGTGGACGGAGCGGATGGAAACGCCAGCCTTCTGGGCAATGAGCCAGCGCAGGCGGGAAGAGTCAAGAACGGTACCCGATGCGAAGCAACGCTCGCTGGGCAGGCCGGTAATCTTCTGGGCGACAACGGCCAGAACGTCACAGGGGTTGGTGACGATCATGAGGATTGCGTTGGGTGCTACTGCCATAACCTGGGGCAGCATTGCCTTGAAGATGTTGACGTTTGCTTCTGCCAGTTCCAGGCGGGGCTGGCCGGGCTTCTGGCGAGCGCCTGCGGTGACGATAATCAGGTCAGCATCGCGCAGGATTTCAATATCGCCGCTACCTGCAACCTCAGCTTCGTGGGCGAACATGGTGCCGTGAGCAATATCCAGGCCTTCAGCAACAGCACGGTCGGCGGCAATATCGTAGATCACGATTTCATCGGCTGCGCCGCGGAGGGTTGCTGCGTATGCGGTTGCTGAGCCAACGCCGCCTGCGCCGATAACGCCGAGCTTGGTGTGCTTCTTTTCCAGGGCCATGGTATTAGGTTCCTTTCACAGAATCCGTGGTGGATGTTTTCTGGTGGCAGTTCAATTATGCCACGATTCGATGTGTTTTAGTGTGGTTTTACCTGTAGTTTGTGTGGGGTTTACTCGACCCAGCCCCCTAAAAAACCAACAAAAACAAATATGTGCATCCTGACCTTTTGTTGAAGCTCACATGCTCTAGTGAGCTAGGGAATGTGCGGGAAAGAACATGAACTTTTAGAAGTTTTTGCAGAACTGCAAACTAGAATAAATCTGAGCAAATATCCCATGCACCGAAAGACCAACAGTGACATCACCAGATAAGAAAGTGCCGCCCAGCACGGGTGAAAAACCTATCATGACCCACCGGCAAATCATGCTGGTTATTCTCGGGCTCATGGCGGGCATGTTCCTCTCATCGCTCGATCAGACCATCGTCTCAACAGCGATTCGCACCATCGGCGATGACCTACACGGGCTAGAACAGCAGGCCTGGGTAACCACCGCCTACATGATTACCTCCACCATCACCACCCCTATCTACGGCAAGCTCTCCGATGTCTTCGGCCGCCGCCCCCTCTACCTCTTGGGCATCCTGGTCTTCATTCTGGGCTCCTTACTCTCTAGCTTCTCGACCAGCATGATGATGCTTGCCCTCTTCCGTGCCTTCCAGGGTATTGGTGCGGGCGCGCTGATGTCCCTACCCATGGCGATTATGGGCGACATGCTAGCTCCCCGCGAACGGGCAAAGTATCAGGGCTACTTTTTGGCGGTCTTCGGTATCTCATCGGTGCTCGGGCCCCTCATCGGTGGGATGTTCGCCGGTGCCCCCGAAATTTTCTGGGTTACTGGCTGGCGCTGGGTCTTCCTCATCAACGTACCTGTCGGCCTTGTTGCTCTAGCCATGGTCTGGAAGTTCCTGCATCTGCCCGCTATCGCTGATAAGAGCAAAGCTCCCCGCGTTGACTGGTGGGGCGCAACCAGCGTCATTGTTGCCCTACTGCCCCTGCTCCTGGTGGCTGAGCAGGGCCGTGAGTGGGGCTGGACCTCAGCCTCTGCAATTACCTGCTACCTTATTTCTGCTGTGGGTCTAGTAGCCTTCCTTAGCATTGAAGCTAAGATGGGCCAGGATGCCATTATCCCGCTAGCGCTCTTTAAGTCCGGTGCTTTCTCGATGTCTGCGATTCTGGGCTTCCTTGTAGGCTTTGGCATGTTCGGTGCCATGATGACCATCCCCCTCTACCTACAGATTGTTGTGGGCCTCACTCCCACTGAGTCCGGTTTTGCAACCCTGCCTATGATGGGTGGCATCATGATAGCCTCCATTGTTTCTGGCCGTATGGTTGCCCGTACCGGGAAATACCGCATCTTCCCGATTCTGGGTACAGCGCTCATGACCCTTGCCTACTTCTATCTGACCTTTATGACGGTTGACCGCCCGCTCTGGTTCCTGATGATCGGTATGTTCATCATGGGTCTTGGCTTGGGCCAGCTCATGCAGTCACTCACCCTCGCCGCCCAGAACGCTGTGGCACCGACCTACATGGGGGTTGCCTCTTCTGGGTCCACCTTCTTCCGCCAGATTGGTGGCACAATGGGCACCGCCGTTCTGCTCTCTGTTCTCTTCTCTGCAATGCCCGCCAACATTGTTAAAGCTATGGGTAACGACGATGACCTGCGCGCAGGGCTCGATGCCGCGCTGACACCGGCAGTTGCTCAGGCACCTGAAAATCAGGGCGTCATGGATCAGATCTGGAACAAGATTCTTACTCCTGCGCAAGCGGGTATCGCCACGCAACTCCAGCAGGCAGCCGAGAGCGCCAAATCAACCGCAGATACTCAGGTCAAGGAGCAGGTCACCCAGGCTGTTCAGAAGCAGGTAGAGGCTGACCTTCTTGCGGCAGACCAGGCTCAGACAGTCATCGATGCCCAGATTGAGCAGGCTAGCCCGCAGGCAGAGACTGCCGCACTGGAACAGGTTGCCAGCCAACTCCATGCCACCGCCGATAAGGGAACTCTAACCGTTAACTGGTCCGACCAGGCCCAGCGCACCTACTGGGTAGATCAGCTAGTGCCGCAGATAGCTCAGAAAATCGAAGAAAACTCCGGGGAAACTCAGGGCGCTGAAGTGTCAACCTCCGATACCTCGTATCTGAACGGCGCAGATGCCCGCCTGACCCGCCCCTTCATGGAGGGTTTCACCGCCTCAGCGGTCTCGGTCTACTGGGTGGGCTTCTTCGTTACGGTATTGGCTTTTATTCTTGCTCTCTTCTTTAGGGTGCCCCCGCTACGCACTAGCTCCGGTCTACAGGAAAGCGCGCGCGTGAAGCAGGCTGATAAGCAGTTAGCCACTGCCCAAGAAACTGAGCAGAGTAAAGAATCTGTCTAGCGCGCTTGTGGTGTGGGTATATTCCCGCCGCAACCGCTAGTCCCAGCAAGGGGCTGATGACCTGTGTAGGGTCATCGGCCCTTTCTCTTACCCTCAGTACCCGGTGTAGGGGTTCTAGGTGCCGCAGAAGCTGACAAAGAAACGTGACTGGGCGGGTGCTGTCTGTAAAAATTTGGCCCCCTCTTGAGGGGTGAAAGGCCTGCTGATGATGTCAATGAGGCCCAGTACCGGCTCTAGGTTTCCTCGCTCCACCTGACGCAGGGCAGTCTCCAGGGCAAGGTTGCGAGGAATGTAGAGGGGATTTGCCCGCTTCATCAACTGCTCCGCGCGCTCAGGGGTGGTCTGCGTCAGCTCTTGCAGGTGCTGTTGTTCTGCCAGCCAGGCGGCCTGTTCCTGCCCTTTGAGCAGGCAGCTGCCTCCGGTGAGAGAACTGAAAAAGCCGGTGAAATCGAGGGACTGTTCTTCGAGTAAGTTCAGCGTCCGGTCGATGAAGGCAGCCCCCTGTGCCCGGTGTTCTACGGGTGTTGATGAGAGGTCACAGCCGATTTTCTGCGCAAACAAACTAACCTGCCGGTCGCGGATAGTCTCTTCAAACTCGGCCAGGACCTCTGTTGCCAGGTGAATAGCCCGGTTGGGGTTCTCACCGTCGATGAGGTCAAGCAGGGTTTCAGCAAAGCGCGCAAGGTTCCACTGGGTGACAGCGGGTTGCTGGTCGTAGGCATAGCGCCCGTTCTGGTCAATTGAGCTGTACACGGCACCGCGTCTAAAGGTGTCGATGAGGGCGCAGGGCCCGAAGTCTATGGCCTGACCGGAGATAGTCACGTTATCGGTGTTCAGTACCCCGTGCACGAAGCCCAGTGCCTGCCATTGAGCCACCAGCTCGGCCTGTCTCTGTGCTACCGCGCGCAGGAGGGCCAGGGCCTCTTGACCGCTGGTTGCTGGGAGTTCTACCTCCGGGTAGTGGCGGTGTAGGGCGTAGCTGACTAGCTCCCGGCGGGTGTCCGTATCTGCCCGGTACTGGGCGTACTGGAAGGTCCCCACCCGTATGTGGCTGTTAGCCACACGCACCCCGATGCCGGCAGGCTCAGGTTGGGGCGAACGCCGTCTGATGCGTTGCCCGGTTTCGATAATGGCCAGGACCCTGCTGGTCGGCACGTTCATTGCGTGCAGGAATTCCCCGATGACCGCTTCGCGCCAGATTGCTGACAGCGGTGCCTTGCCGTCTGAGCCGGGGCGCGAAAAGGGCGTCCTGCCGCTGCCTTTAAGGTGTAGGTCTAGGCGGTGAGCTCTGGCCCCAGGAGTATCACCAGCTTTTGGGCTGGGGGTTAGTTCCCCGGTCAGGTGGGCCCGGCCGTCCCCTAAGACGGGTGAGAGCTGGCCGAACTGGTAGCCGGAGTAGGCAAGGGCGTAGGTGCTTTTGCTTGCCCCGCCGGTGAGCCAGGTGAGTCCTTGGGCGCTGGCGAGGCGCTCGCTGTCTAGTCCGAGTTCGCGGGCCAGGCTGTGGTTGACCCAGGCTACTTTTGATCCTGCGGGTATCTCTGGCTGCGCGGGGTGGGCCAGGGATGGGAAGGCCTGGGCGTAGGTGTGTTCGAGCTTGGGTAGATGGGATGACGGGGTGGGGCTGCTGGCTGTCATGTTCCCAGTCTATCGGCCCTCTACGGTTGGGGTCGGTGCCGGGTTCGGCCTTGGTCTGGGTGGTTGGGTGGGCATAGAAAAATCCCCGGCTCTTAAAGAACCGAGGATTGCTCTGTGCGCGAGGGGGGACTTGAACCCCCACCCTCTAATACGAGGACTAGCACCTCAAGCTAGCGCGTCTGCCTATTCCGCCACCCGCGCAAGGTGTCTTTGCTGAGCCTTTCGGCTGAGCTGGCAACGAGTAATAACTATACGCAGAAGAACCGAGGTCTGCAAGTTTTCAGCCCCGAAAAGCGGGTGACGTGCCACACTCTAGAAATGTATTCGTGCACCTAAACTGCCCCAAGGCCCTGTACACACAAACCCCACACATAGTGAATCAACATATTCAATGACAAAGAATCCTCAGCTTGCAACACCAATCTATTCCGCGCCCCCTCAGCCTCAGCGACCCCCTTGAGCCGCCATAATGCACCGTGGCGATAGAAAATATTCACGTCCCCAGGCAGGGCACTACTGCTAACTCTCCACCCTCGGGAGTCAATAGAAAACACCGAAGCAGCCAAATCTTCTGCATCAGCACTCACAAGAGCATCATCAGGCACAGCAACCACCGGCATGTCCACCCACGCCAACACATGTTGCAAGGCATTCTCAGCAGTAGTACGCGAGAGAATGCACTCACCACTAGCAACACCCTGAGCATTAATAATTCGCGCCCACACGACACATTCTGCTCTGCCAAAGAACACATGAATCGCATTCTCTTCAAGAGCATGAACCTGTCTAACTACCAGCTGTTGGACAGGATCACTGACAATACCGACAAGGCGCTGCCCAGCTACAGTTAGTCCACCCTCGGGAGCCATAATCCCAGCGTCCTTTAAAGACTCCATGACGCTTGCCGCCAGAGGAGCTTGAGGCTCTCTACCAGAACCGCTCGGCCTCAAATAGCTTATTGTCTGAGCAGGAAGTTTCAATGTCTGTTCAAAATCAGTATTAGCTAACAACATAGTTCTTATTTCTCATAGAACGAGTACTGGTAAAGACGCGCTGCAGGCGAAAAAGATTCGATCAGGTGGTGACTCAGGGCAAGCCCAGTGTCAAGTAAAGCAAGAGGCGCTGTCACCGTGATCACGGTGGCTACCCCTTGGTTGATGGTGTATAACTGAAAACTAGCAACCACAGAATCTTTACCACTCATAGTGTGTACGGCCAACACCACTGTTTCAGACTCAGTCGCGTAAGTGCGTTGCCCCAAAAATACTACAGTGTGCGGCGCATAGGCTTGCTCAAGAGCCTCGATTTGACATGAAACGTACGTTTCTAGTTCTTGTAGCTGATCCGGTGGGCTTTCCACCGTCACCACAATGTTCAGGCCCTTGAGGTGTTCTTCGGTGGCGTGCGCAATCATTACCGCATATTCATGCGGGGCAAAATCGACCTCCCAGTTCCCGGGCAGATTCATGCTCACCCCGCTAGTGGGTTCTATATATAGATTCATCCTATTTTTTGCTCCTACTCGACATCAGAAACCTCATCTAGTCCCCACCGACGAAAAATACTCCCCCTGCCCCCGCACCGACACCACAGAACCCTCCACCACAGACCCCTCACCCACAAAACTCCTACGAACCACCTGCGACGACGACAAAGGCAACAACCTCCTCCGATCCAAAGCCCTCACCAAACCACCAGAACGCACCTTCACCCGAGTCCACCACCCCACCTCAGAAACAAACACAAAACACTCACCACCCACCGGCTCACCAATCACCACCTCCAAAGCACCAGAATCCAACACCCGCAACCGCACATCACCAGAACACACATTCGCAAAAGACGCCACCCACGAATGCCTACGCACATAATCCTCCCCCGGCACCTGCACCGCAGTCAGACGATGATAATCCACAAAAAGCTCCACCACCCGCGAACGCGTCTGCTCCAAATTCGGCTCCTGCGGAAAATACATCGACTTACGATAAACCAAATCCTCCTGACCCAAATACTGGGCAGGAACCTCACCAGTAAAGGTAAAAGGACCCCTTATCGTCCCCCGCAACACAAAACGATGAGTCGGATTCGAAGGAATCTGCTGCTGATACAACCTGAAACTAGTATGCGTATTCGTAAAAGCAGCAATCTCTGTAACATAAGGCTGATTCGTAGTACGCAGGTTAGTAATGGGCTCCTCAGCAGGGGCCGTCTTGGTCGGGATACGGTAGCTACGAGCAGCATGAATATGATGCTTATCTTTCTGCCGGTACCAGGCATAAAGAGTGTGCTGGGTTTCTCGCCACCAGCGGGGACGGTAGCCGATGAAAGGAGCCGGAGAAAAGAGGATGATGAGCCAGTTCAGAAGCATCCAAGCAACAGCAACTATCCCTAAACCAGTAAAAACCAATGAATAAGATAGTTGCCCCCCAAAGTAGTCCGCAATTCCGCTCAAGAATAAACCTAGAAAGAAAATTCCCATGGGTCCTAGGATAAATAGGTAGTAGTCCATCCAGTAGGGGTCCTGACTGAGAGCGTAGGCGCGGTTTTTACCTGTGCTCAATAGAATCCAGCCACCAAGTGATATAGCTGTCATTACTAGGCACATCCATAGTGCAGGAGTCATCTCAAAAGCTGTCACAGTTCATTTATCCTTTTACGGCATTAAAAATTTGACCGAATTTATCTGCTGCATAATCATCAAATCCAACTTTCTTAGCGGCTTCCTCACCGGTCCAACCGCCAACAACACCACCGATGATACCGCCAACAACACCACCAACGGCCGTGCCCAACCCAGGCACCACAGAGCCCAATGTAGCACCCAAAGCCGCACCACTAGCAGCACCAGCCACCATACCAGTACCAGTCGTAGCGAGGCTCGCGCCCACAGCACGAGCACGCTTTTCGCCTTCAGACGACGACTGATGCTTATCATCCTTATAGTACTCAGAGTAGTTCGTAGCACCGCTAATAAGATTGCCTACTAGAGGAATCCTTTTACTGACCTTAGCCACCATAGGCATATGCTTAGCAAAAGCCCCCACCTTGCCACCAACATTCTCAGACAGATACTTAGCATTAGCGGCAATAACATTCTTTGAGTCGCCCATCTTCTTAAAATCTTTATTCAGGGCACTAATAGGTAATGAATACTTAGAAAATACTCCTCTCACAGATTCAGCCATGCCCGCAGCAAGCTCATTCGTGTTTCCCATCAAGCGACGAGTCCCTCTATCAAGATTCTTTGCGTTCGCCTCCAGACATTTCTTGAAAAAGCCTTCTAAATCTTTTCCCTTAAGTTTGCTCCCAACAAATCCCGAAGCAATTTTTACCTTTTCCTTAATGGGGTTTGGGAAGTAAATATTATCAGCAAAACCAAACATCTTAGACAGCGCCGTGGACTTACCAGCACCAGAGCCAGCCCCCAGACCTAAGCGAAACGATGACAGAGCTTTTTCGACTCCACCAATACCAGCAAAGAGCAAATCATTATAGAAGAAAGAAGCTTTAACAGTTCCATCACCTTGGAAAGGCAACACCGAATCAGCAAAGTTCAGAATTCCAGCTTTATCAGGATGAGCACTCTGAAGCCCACCAATCCAGCTTGCAATCTGACGCCCCAAAGGACTCTGGGAATTAGTAGTAGCACTAATCGAAATGAACTCAGGGCTATGGTAAGCACCTTTAAAAGAATTCACCTGAAAATCATAACTAATTTTAAGATTACTAAAAACACTTCGAGCCATAGCAAGATCCAACTGGGCATTCGAAACTGCTTCTTGCAAAGATTTTTGTTTACCTTCAGTTGCCGAATCTTTATTTTCTTTCCGAGAAAGTCCCTCAAGTTGTTTCTGAGAAGAACTAATAGATTCTTGGGCAGCCCCAGCCTGTTTAGCTAAATCTGACGCTAACTTTTGCAAACTTTCCAGCTCTGCTGCCCAAGCCGAACACAGTCGCTCTAGTTCATCACACCCTTGTTGAGCTTTAGTAAAAGCTGACTCAGTCTCACCCATAGCCGCATCGAAATTCTTAGCGGAGTTACCCAGAGCTTCGCTGGAAGGCTTTTGGACACCGCTTAGAGCATCAGCTGCATCCCGCCAATAATTAGCAAGATTCTTGAAGTCCTGTGGACTACCTTTAAACTGCTCTCCGCCAAGAGCGCTCCAGTTCTCTCCGCTCACTTATTTGCCCCAATCTGATCCGCAGTCTTCATATTTTTTTGAACAAGCTCAATAGCATCCTTGAGCGAGTTCAACTCAGTATGAGTGGTGGTCATTTTAGAAGACCAAATGCCATGTTCACCTTCAACAGTGCCACTGGCTCCCCCGTAGTCACCGCTCGGGGGGTTACCTATGCGTTCAAGGATACGCATAGCATCACCGGTAGTTTTCTTCCACGCGTCAAAGTCTTCTGAAGATATTTTCAGAGAAGTCATCAGCACATTTCCATTCTGCTATGGAGGCAATCTACAGTGCATACTAGCATCGAAGAATCTATCAAGAGTCAAAATTACTCAGCTACTCCATAAAGGCACGTCTTCCTCGTGCCACCCATAGAAAAGACTCAGACCCCACGACGCCCACAACCTCATCTAGTCCCCACCGACGAAAAATACTCCCCCTGCCCCCGCACCGACACCACAGAACCCTCCACCACAGACCCCTCACCCACAAAACTCCTACGAACCACCTGCGACGACGACAAAGGCAACAACCTCCTCCGATCCAAAGCCCTCACCAAACCACCAGAACGCACCTTCACCCGAGTCCACCACCCCACCTCAGAAACAAACACAAAACACTCACCACCCACCGGCTCACCAATCACCACCTCCAAAGCACCAGAATCCAACACCCGCAACCGCACATCACCAGAACACACATTCGCAAAAGACGCCACCCACGAATGCCTACGCACATAATCCTCCCCCGGCACCTGCACCGCAGTCAGACGATGATAATCCACAAAAAGCTCCACCACCCGCGAACGCGTCTGCTCCAAATTCGGCTCCTGCGGAAAATACATCGACTTACGATAAACCAAATCCTCCTGACCCAAATACTGGGCAGGAACCTCACCAGTAAAGGTAAAAGGACCCCTTATCGTCCCCCGCAACACAAAACGATGAGTCGGATTCGAAGGAATCTGCTGCTGATACAACCTGAAACTAGTATGCGTATTCGTAAAAGCAGCAATCTCTGTAACATAAGGCTGATTCGTAGTACGCAGGTTAGTAATGGGCTCCTCAGCAGGGGCCGTCTTGGTCGGGATACGGTAGCTACGAGCAGCATGAATATGATGCTTATCTTTCTGCCGGTACCAGGCATAAAGAGTGTGCTGGGTTTCTCGCCACCAGCGGGGACGGTAGCCGATGAAAGGAGCCGGAGAAAAGAAAGTTCCCGCCCAGGTAAGGGTTAACCACGCCATAGAGCCGATTCCTAGCAAACCAATTGCCAAAGCCATCACATTTTTATTCCCCCAGTGCTCTATCATGAGGGAGGAAATTAATGTCCCAAGAAAAAATAGCCCAGAACCCCCTAAAATAAAAAGGTAGAGGTCCATCCAGAAAGGGTCTTGTGTGAGGGCGTAGGAGCGGTTTTTACCTGCTCCCAGTAAAGCCCACCCTCCAAGGCCGATAACGGTTAAAACTATCCACAAGAGATAGGCAGGAGTTACGTCAAAAAGATTCATCTGATATGTTCACCCTTTTAGTCCGTTATAGATATTCCCGAATAAATTGGCCATTCCATCATCAAATCCAACTTTCTTAGCGGCTTCCTCACCGGCCCAACCGCCAACAACACCACCAACGGCTGTGCCCAACCCAGGCACCACAGAACACACCATACCCACCCCCAGAGCATCTCCTCTTCACAGCCGCACAAAAAACCCGGGCTCAAGAGAAAACTCTCGAACCCGGGCTCATAGTCTTAGAACAAAGACTCTTTGTGCGCGAGGGGGGACTTGAACCCCCACCCTCTAATACGAGGACTAGCACCTCAAGCTAGCGCGTCTGCCTATTCCGCCACCCGCGCAAGGTGACTTCCCGGCCCGCTTGGGCCAGAAAAGCAACAAAAAATAAGATACACCGTTCGGTAGGCGCACCGCAAATCGGCTCCCCCAAAAACAATGACACCGCACGGCTACCGCTTCACTCTAGCGACAGCCCGCGCGGGGTGTTAGACCTCCGGTAGCCCGCGACCTACCATAGGTGATGTGAATAACGAAAACTTAAGCCAGCAAGAGGCCGCCGAGCGCGCCGCCCTCATCACCGTTGATACCTACGATGTCCACATCGACCTGACCCACGCAGCGGCAGGTTTTGAGACTTTCCCAGTCGCTACCACCGTCCGTTTCACCGCTGCTGCCGGCCAATCAACCTTCATCGACTACATTCACCAGGCGGTAGATTCCGTCAAGCTCAACGGTGACACCCTCCCCCTGGACGACGTAGTCCAAGGTTCCCGCATTACACTACCCAACCTTGAAAAAGAGAACATCCTCACCATCAAGGGCCGCTCCTACTACAGCCGCTCGGGTGAAGGCCTCCACCGCTACACCGACCCAGCCGATAACCGCACCTACCTCTACACCCAGTACGAACCGGCAGACTGCCGCAGAGTCTTCCCCTGCTTTGAACAGCCCGACCTCAAAGCAGTCTTCAACTTCCGTGTAACAGCACCCAAAACCTGGGTTGTCTCCTCCAACGCAGAACTAGATAGGGAACTAGAAGACCCCTCAGACTCAACCATCAGCAAACGAGTGTTCAAGCCGACTGCCAGGATTTCCACCTACATCACCGCAATCCTTGCCGGCGAGTATTTTGTCGCCCGTGATACCTACTCCCCCAAGTCCTCGGTCAACTCCGGCAAGATCCCTCTGGTCGCCTACTGCCGCCAGTCCCTGGCAGAACACTTTGACCACGACAACATCTTCGCGGTCACCAAGCAGGGCCTTGACTTCTTCCAAGAGCTCTTCGATTACCCCTACCCCTACCCCAAGTACGAGCAGGCCTTTGTGCCCGAATACAACCTGGGTGCCATGGAAAACCCCGGGCTGGTGACCTTTACCGAAAACTACATTTTTGTCTCCGGTGCCGACCAGTCCCAGCTAGAGAGCAGGGCCAACGTCATCTGCCACGAGATGAGCCACATGTGGTTTGGTGACCTGGTCACCATGAAGTGGTGGAAGGACCTCTGGCTCAAAGAATCATTCGCTGACTTTATGGGCCACCTGGGCGCGGCAGAAGCCAACGGCTACAAAGAATCATGGGTCACCTTCGCCAATTCACGCAAGGCCTGGGCCTACCGGCAGGACCAGCTACCCACCACCCACCCCATCGTGGCAGAGATACCCCACCTCGAAGCGGCCCGCCAAAACTTTGACGGTATCACCTACGCCAAGGGCGCATCGGCTCTCAAACAGCTCGTAGCCTACGTCGGCTTTGATGAGTTTATTGCCGCCGCCCGTCTCTACTTCAAGCGTCATGCGTGGGGTAACACCACCCTGGACGACTTCCTGGCGGCACTCGATGAGGTCTCCGACCGCGATGTACGGTCCTGGGCCGATGCCTGGCTGCTGACCAGCGGGCTATCCGAGCTTTCCTGCCGTCTGGTCCGCGATGAACAGGGCAACCCAGCTACGCTTACAGTTCAGCAGGTTCTACCGCCCCAGGTGCCCGCATCTATCGGTCGCCCCCACAGGCTCCAGCTTGCAACACTGGCTCTCGCCCATGGGCGGCTTACCCAGACTGCCAGCATCCCCCTTGAGATGCCCGCAGGAACAGAAGAAGCACAGGTAAAACTTTCAGCCGACGAGCTTGCCCAGGTAGCCGATGCCGCCGTGCTGCTTCTCAACGCGGAAGACCTCACCTACGCCAAGGTCGCTCTGACCGAGCAGACCGGACTGTCCACTGCTCTTAGACACGTTTCTACCCTTGAGGACCCACTTAGCCGTGGCCTGCTCTGGGGCAGCTTCTGGAACATGACCAGAGACAGCAAGCTCGAGGCCAGCCGCTTCGTCACCGCTGTCTGCCAGGCTCTCCCCCTGGAAAAGTCTGCGACGCTCCTCTCCAATATTGTGGCTCAGGCTCAATCAGCTATCTCCCTTTACACACCGCAGGATCAGCGGAGCCTACTATGGGATGCCCTCTTCCGGGCCCTGCTCTCAGCCCTCGAAACAGCGACCCCCGGGAGCGATGAACAGCTCATCATGGTTCGTACCGCTCTCAGTCTTGCAAGCCACACGAGGCTGGGCTCCGACTTTGCACGCGATGTTGCCCGGGGTGCCTACGGCCCGGTAGATGGACATATCCCCCAGGCCCCCGGTGTGCGCTACAACCAGACTCTGGGCTGGAAGGCACTAAACGCGCTTGCTGTGAACCAGCAGGTGACGGAGCAGGAGCTGGACCAGGCCCGTAGCTACTGCCCCTCAGCCACCGCCGAACGTGGTTACGCTTTTGCCCTGGCAGCGTTGCCCACTGCAGAAGCCAAGGCAAAGGCTTGGCAAGCTGTCACCGGCAACCCCGATCTTTCTAACGACCTTCTCTCTGCTACAGCCGCAGGTTTCCAGCAGGGCCCAGAAAGCCTGCGCACAGAATACCGTTCCCCTTATTTTGAGCTTCTGGCTCAGACCTGGAGTGAACGTTCTGGCGGAATGGCAACCCGGATTATTCGTGGGCTTTACCCCGCGGTAGAACTTGCTGAGGGAAGGCTAGATAACCACCCGGTTATCACCGCCACCAAGGACTGGCTATCTCAGAACCAAGACGCGCCAACAGCACTGGTGCGCCTCATCCGAGAACTACTCGATGATGCCCAACGCATTTTAGCGGCCCAGGAATTCAACACAGCGAGCAGCTAAAAAGTCTTACGAGAGTTGCCTCACTCCATCCGTGTTCAAGGCTGAGAATATCGAAAGAAAGCCGGTTTTGGTGGGCTAGATTGCGAACCAAAACCGGCGCTTTCGTGAGAAGCTATAGAGAGTAAGTTTTGCAGGGAAATAGGAGCTGGCAGTGACGGAATATACGCTGGGCGATCGTGGCACCGTACATATCATCACCGATGACTATTACGACGCCGAAATTCTTCATATTTTTGAAGAATTATTGATTGACCGGGAGCAGGTTTGGAACGGCGATGTTCGCCTGGTCCCTGAGCCGGATAACCCCTACCAGCCTTACGCTATCGCGGTCTACGTCGACGATCTCAAAGTAGGTCGCATGAGCCCAGAAGACTCCGAAGCCTACTGGAACCCCATCTGCCGCGTTGTTGCCTCAGGCTACGATGCCACTGCGCGGCTTCAGCTCACCGCTGTTCTGCGTGGAGTCACCGGCGACACCTATATCGAAAGTGCCGGTCTGCTTTCGCTGAGTGCACCGGGCTCGCTCTTCCCCCTCAACCAGGCGCCCACCCAGGCAGCGCTCCTGCCCCAGGGAGCCTCCATGAAGGTTCTCGACGAAAAAGACTACTCCGAGTACCTCCATGAGATCCTCCCTCCCTCCGGCGAGGGCCGCGTCATTCTCTCCCTTGAGAACAACCAGATCAAACTTGCCGATGGCCGTACCGTTGACTCAGTTGATGTGCTCCATGACCGTAAGGTTGTTGGTCGGCTCTCAACACAGATTTCGGAGCAGCTAGCACCCGTTATCCGCCATGCCTATGAACACAACAAGCTCACCAGCGCCTGGGGAACTATTCGCGGTAACGCTTTTGAACTCTCGCTCACCGTTCAGGCTGTGCGCCCCTCCGAGATTACTCAGGAGTGGTTCAATGAGCTACCCAACTTCCTGCCCGAGCTTCTTCCCGAGGCTGACGAGTACGATGTACCCGATGCTTTCGTGCCCTCCGAGGGCGAAGCCAACCGTGAAAGTGCACCCAAGAAAAAGCGCTCCCTGATTCCCGGTCGTTCAGCCTCAGTTGCCGACACGGCCAACCACGAATCGGTTATCTGGAAGGATCAGGACGAATCCGACTACCCGGCACCCCCATTGGGCCTCCAGAGGATTTCAGTGCTCATGGGAATCCTGGGCGGCCTGATTCTGACTGCCGGCCTGGTCATGATTTTCTTCAAGCCCATGCTTGGTATCCTGGGCCTTGTTCTGGGGGCCTCTATCGCCTTCCTTGCGCTCTTCTACGGTCGCGACAATAGCTACGACGAAGAAGAAGTCTCCGAGGACCCGCTCGAACACTAAGCTTTTTTGTTGAGACAAAAATATTGAGGGCCCCAGTAAGGGGCCCTCAATATTTTTTAATCAGTTGCCGCGCCCTACTGTTTAGTCAGCACCGTAGGTAGCGATGTAGTTTGGCATAGTATCGGTCTGTAGTGCGTGGGATAGAGCGCTGGTAGCTGCCGCATCAAGCACAACAATTGACTGCCCGTCCCATGACCAGCCGGTGCCAGCGTTGGGAAGAGTCAATGAGACAAGCTGGGTGTTGCCGTTGGACAGAACCGGCTGAGCAATTCCAACAATAGCTGCGGGTGAAAGCCCCGAGTCAACCTTCATGTAGGGCGAAACGGACTCGATAACCGGAAGTAGCTTGGCAGCAGAGCTCAAAGCGCCCTCAGAACGCAGCTGATTGTAGACACCGCGCAGGAAGGCGCGCTGGTTACGAACACGCTGGTAGTCACCGTCGCTGAAGTTGTAACGTTCCCTGACATAAACAAGGGCTTGTCCGCCAGTCATGGTCTGGGGTCCAGCAGCGAAGGAGTAGCCTGGAGCGCTAGCCTTAAAAGCCAGGGGAACATCAACGGTGACGCCACCTAAAGTGTCGACAAGCGCCTTGAAACCCTCGAAATCAATCTCTGCTACGTGGTCCATCTGCATGCCCAGGAGCTGTTCGATGGTTGCTACCTGTAGGTCAACGCCACCGTAGTTCAGGCCAGCATTCACCTTGTGGGAACCATAGCCGGGGATGTTAACCCAGGTATCGCGCATGATTGAGATCAGGTAGGCGGCTGAGCCGTCTTCGGGGATGTGGAGCACCATGATGCTGTCTGCACGGGCACCGGTCACGTACTGAGCTTCCGCTCCGCTTCTCTGATCGGAGCCCAGTAGGAGGATGTCGGTGGAGTTGGTGTTGGCGGGACGGCTGGTAACAGCACCGCCCTCCACCTTATCGAGAATGCCATCGCCATCGGAGTCGCCCTCAGAGATATTCTCTTTCAGGCTAGCCCCTGACTCATTAGTAATTTCTTCTGGGGCTTTGGTTGCTTTATCAACCATCTCTTGAAGCTGGTCGTTGTGCACGGTGTTCACCGAGCCATCTTCATTGGGCATAGCGTTCTCAATAGTTTCGGCTTTATTCCAAGCCTTGTTAATCATGAGTAAATACCCACCGGCAGCCAAGGCCGGAACCAGAATAAGGCACAGCAGAATAATCCACAGTGCTTTTTTTCGTTTTTTCTGAGGTTGACCCTCAACCGCCTTGGACACGGTACCTCCCTATAGTTATTTCACAGTGAGCGCCTTTGGGGGTTGGCGCAAAGCGAATCGACCCTAATTCTACGCAGTGAACCTACAAAAACACCCCGCAAGGAGTGAAAAATCGCCGTTGCGGGGTGTGATGTTAAGCGAGAAAGCCTGTGGCCTGCGCTTAGGCCTTCTTGCCGAAGTTTGCGAAGCGAGCGTTGAAGCGCTCAACACGGCCAGCGGCGTCCATGATGCGCTGCTTACCGGTGTAGAAGGGGTGTGAAGCCGATGAGATTTCAACTTCTACGAGGGGGTACTCGTTGCCGTCTTCCCACTTTTCGGTCTTCTGAGAAGTCATGGTGGACTTGGTCAGGAAGGTCTCGCCAGAAGCGAGGTCGCGGAACAGAACGTAGTTGTATTCAGGGTGGATGCCAGCCTGCATGATATATACCTTCTTCGTGCCCTGGATTTTGCCAGTGCATATCTTGTAGCTACCGGGGCGGGTGCCTACCGGTGGTTGCGGTTTACAACCGAGGCACCACTCTACCACTCTTTGGGCAAACTAGAGCCCCAGGAGGGCCGGTTGTTCATCACTCTTTAGGAGTTCAGGTGAGACTGGGGCCGGGTTTCCCAGAAAGCCACCGCACTAGCTGCGGCGACATTGAGTGAATCAACGCCGTGGCTCATGGGAATAATGACGGTGTGCTGGGTCTTAGCCAGCGTTGAGGCGGCAAGGCCGTGCCCTTCTGATCCCAGAATCAGGGCAAGTTTCTCTGGCCGTTTTTCCGCCAGTTGGGTAAGGGTCAGGGAGTCTTCTTTGAGAGCCAGCGCTGCTGTCACGAACCCGGCCTTGTGTAAGGTTTCTAGCGCATGGGGCCAGGACTCAAGTCGAGCCCAGGGAACCTGGAACACAGTTCCCATAGAGACCCTGATAGACCGCCGGTAAAGAGGATCAGCGCAGCGGGGCGTTACCAGCACAAGGTCGACGTTGAGGGCGGCGGCAGAGCGGAAAATAGCCCCCACATTGGTGTGATCAACGATGTCTTCAAGAACAGCGACCCGCTGGACGTTCTCAAGCAGGTCTGCCAAGGCGGTCGGTTTGGGGCGTGCCATAGCTGCCAGGGCACCCCGGTGTAGAGCGAAGCCAGTCACCGCTTCCAGTTCAGCTTCTGTTCCAAGATAAGCAGGTACCTCGGGGTGGGCGCTGAGAACATCATAGAGGTCATCAGCCCACTTCTCACTCAGTATGAGCGAAAGAGGGCGGTGCCCAGCGGCTAGGGCACGGCGAATTACCTTAGACGATTCAGCAATATAGATACCCCACTCAGGTTCTTTCTGGGAGCGCAGCTTCACGTCGGTGAGCGAGGTGTAGTAGCGTGTCTCAGCTTCAGGGGCCTCAGCCAGCGCGCGAGCGTTGGGCAGAGCCCAGACTCGCTCGGCGCGCTCAGTAATCTGCTCCGGGCTCAGTTGCTTGGGTTTCATGCTTTAGCGAGCAAAGGCTGAGTAGCGACCACCGGGGTGAACTGTGAGGTCAAGATCCATTCCGTAGGTAGCTGAGACGTTCTCCTGCGTCAGAGTGCTCTCGATAGACCCAGCGGCAACAACTTGGCCGTCGCGCAGCAGGAGGGCGTGCGTGAAGCCCGCAGGGATTTCTTCAAGATGGTGAGTTACCAGAATAGTTGCGGGGGCATAAGGGTCCTGAGCGAGATGGGTCAGACGCTTAACGAGGTCCTCCCGCCCAGCAATATCCATGCCCGCACCGGGTTCATCGAGAATCAGCATTTCGGGGTCGGTCATCAGCGCACGAGCAATCAGAACGCGCTTCTTCTCACCCTCAGAAAGTGACCCGAAAGTTCGGTCAGCCAGGTGAGCTACTCCCCAGTCCTCAAGCAGAGCAAGCCCCTGATTATCGTCAAAGGAATCGTACTCTTCATTCCAACGGCCTGATACACCGTAAGCTGCAGTAATAACGACGTTTAGGGCTGTTTCGTTGCCGGGAATCTGAGCAGCTACCGGAGCAGATGAAAGCCCAATCCGTGGGCGCAGTTCAAAGACATCAACCGCACCAAGAATTTCGTCCAAAATATCTACCTCACCATGCGTGGGGTGCAGACGCGCTGCTGCAATGGAGAGCAAGGTAGTTTTGCCAGCGCCGTTAGGGCCGAGGACGACCCAGCGCTCGCCCTCATCTACCTGCCAGGTGATTTTGTCAATAAGGTTTTTGCCGTTTCGAGTAACGGTGACGTGCTTGAGATCCAGAACTGATGCCATAGCACCCAACTTTAGTACCTTTTGGGTTGACCTGCCTAGTTTGTTGCAAGGGGAGCCAAAGGGTTATATCCGTATCGCGTGTCAGAGCACTAGCTGGCAACATGGCTTAGCTGACACTTTTAGAATGGGAGCCATGAGTGTTTCTATGCGCCTTGTAGCCTTTGCCCCCGCCACTAGTAGCACGCCACCTTTTGATCAGGGTTGGTTCTTACAGGTTCTCGGTGAGGTTGAAGGCCTACAGCTGACCAACGGCAAGTCTGACTATGTGCGGGAATGCGCGGTTGCCGGTGAGCTCTCCGGGCCTGCGTATTGGGTCTACACCGCCGATGCGGAATATTCTGCCGGTGAGATTGACGGGCTCAGGCAAGAGGTCGCAGCTTTAGATACGCTCTGCGAGCGGGGGTATTACGTGAGCCTTGTTCCATGTTCCCTGACCGGTTCCGAGAAGAAACTCCTCGTTATGGACGTTGATTCGACTCTCATTGGCCAGGAGGTTATTGACGAGTTGGCGGTAGCGGCGGGCCGTGGTGCTGAGGTTGCTGCGGTGACCGAGCGGGCTATGCGCGGTGAGCTTGATTTTGAGCAATCCCTGCGCGAGCGTGTCTGCGCGCTTGCCGGTCTTAGCGAGGATGTTATTGCGCAAGTTGCTGGGAGTGTGAGGTTCTCCCCGGGGGCTCATGAGCTAGTTAGCCTGTTTTTGGAGGCAGGGCATGCCGTGTGTGTTGTTTCTGGTGGGTTTATGCAGGTGTTGGCTCCCCTGGCTGGTGAGCTCAGCCTTACCAGGTACCGGGCAAATAGGCTGGAGGTTGACGATGGGGCACTAACGGGGAAGGTTACCGGGCAGGTTGTTACCGCTGAGGTCAAGCGTGAGTCCTTGCTGGAATGGGCTCAGGAGTTTGGTGTTGATCTCTCGCAGGTGCTTGCGGTGGGTGATGGAGCCAACGATATTTTGATGCTAGGTCAGGCTGAGTTGGGTGTTGCCTACTGCGCGAAAGAAGCCCTGCGCAAGGTTGCCGATGCACAGGTCCCCTTCCCCCGCCTGGATGCTGTGCGCCATTTCGTGGGATTCTAACACTGTGAAAAGAATCAATGTCTTTGAAAGCCCTCAAGTGGTTGGGGGTAGACACTTAGGGCTTGCGGTTGCAGGTGTTATCGCTATTGTTGCGTGTGTTTTTGGGGCGGTTGTCCTTCTGTGTTTGTTCCTGCAGTGGGGGCTCCAGCTCCTGGTTCAGGCCCTTATGTTTGCGATGCTCCTTGTCGGGTGTTTTTCTTTATGCTGGTTGTTTTGGCTGAAAAAGAAATACTGTTTAAGGGCGGATGTTCTGGGCCTGAGCAAGCCTTCTTTGCGGATTCTTCATGTCTTCTGGCAGGGCCCGGTCATCTTTATAGCCGCCCTTACTTGCCAGTTATTTATTGTCTATGCGTTCGTAGATAGAGAAACGACTCCTCCAGGAAAGTCGTTAGAGACTTTGCTTTCTAGCATGCCTTCTCCCTTATCCATAGCATGCGCAGTTCTATCGATGGTTTTCTTGGGACCATTGTGGGAGGAGTTGCTTTTACGCGGATACCTTTGGGGTTGGCTACGTACTCGTTTTTCTGCAGTTCTTGCGGTTATCTTCAGTGGTGTTGTCTTCGCATTTATACACGGCCTTGGTCTGCTCATTCCTTACTATTTTGTCCTGGGTGCGGGGTTAGCCTGGCTGAGAGCTTTTCACCGCAGTATCTGGGCACCACTTATCTGTCATATCATTCTCAATGGTATGGTTGTGTTCCTAACCTTGCTAGCCTTTTCGGGGTAGAAAATCCTTATTTGGGTTACTTAGGTCCGTAGCAAAATAGGGTGTTCGCATACTGTATGCGAACACCCTTTGGGTTTGAGAGGGCTAACGTTTATTTGATGAAGCCGCCTGCTCCGCCGACCAGCTCGATATGGCCGGTTTCAACGTCGGCGGTAACCATCTTTGAGATTTCTTGAGCGAACTCGTTGACGGTGTAGAGCTTGCCGGCTTCTTCGCGGCGGGCTTCGATAGCGCCGGGGTGCAGGCGGTTGAGCAGGGCCGCCGTAACGGTGCCTTCAATCATGTCGGCAGAGACAACGACCAGCGATAGACCGCGCTCAGTCAGGGCAGGAACCTCAGCCAGCAGAGCGTCTTCACCGGCCCGCTTGGACTCTGCTACCGGCTGGTACTCGGGCATGGTTTCTACCTCACGAATGAAGTGCGCCTGGTGGCTGGTTACGAAGACGATGCGGCCGCCTTGGGTCATTTTTTCGGTGGCTAGTCGTGCCAGACGGAGCTGTGAGTCGCGGTTGAGGGTCATGGCATAGTCCTCGGGCATACCGGATTCCATACCGCCGGAGGCGTTGAGAATCAGGTAGTCCAAGGAACCGTAGGCTTCAAGGGCGGCGTCGATGAGGGCCTGAGCGTCTTCGGCCTTGGTGACGTCGCCCTGAACGGCGATGGCGGAGCCACCGGCCTCTTCAATGGTTGCCACTACTTTCTGGGCTCGGGGTGCCTTGGAGCGGTAGTTGACGACGATGTTTGCGCCCTGGGCGGCAAGAATTTGGGCGGTATCTGCGCCTACGCCGCGTGAGGAGCCGGTAATGATGATGGTTTTGTTCTGAAGTGACATGTAATTTTCTTTCTTCAATAGCTTTGGTCTGGCTGCTGCCTTGGCTTAGGGCCGGTATGCCGGAAGCCCACGGGCTGGGTCTGGCGTGAATCGCGTGAGGGCGTTAGCGAACCGGTGAGGAGGTGAGTGGGCTGAGGCCTATCAGCTTTAATCAGCCAGCAAACGGAATGTGATTCCCGTTAACACCCTAATGCCCCATGCCTAAACCACCGTCAACGGGATGGAGTGCAGCGGGTGCGAGCAAGCGAGCACACAGGAGCAAACGGAATGTGATTCCCGTTAACACCCTAATGCCCCATGCCTAAACCGCCGTCAACGGGAATCACGGCCCCGCTGATGTAGCTTGCGGCATCTGATGCCAGGAAGAGAGCCACGTCAGCAATTTCCTGTGGTGTGGCGAAGCGGCGGGCGGGGATTGAGTCGGTGTACTGCTTCTTGATCTCGTCGGAGAGTGCATCGGTCATGTCGGTTTGGATGAAGCCGGGTGCAATCACGTTGGCAGTGATGTTGCGGGAGCCTAGTTCGCGGGTGATGGATCGGGCCATGCCGACCAGGCCGGCTTTTGAGGCTGAGTAGTTGACCTGTCCGGGGTTGCCGTAGAGGCCTACGACCGAGGAGATGAAGATGATGCGGCCGCGCTTGTTTTTGAGCAGGCCCTTGGTGGCGCGCTGGGCGACGCGGAAGGCACCGGTGAGGTTGGTGTCGATGACTGAGGTGAAGTCCTCTTCGCTCATGCGCATGAGTAGGGTATCTTTGGTGATGCCTGCGTTAGCGATAAGGACTCCGATGGGACCGAATTCGGCTTCTACGGCGCTGAATGCGGCGTCGATGGAGGCGGCGTCGGTGACATCGGCTTTGACGGCGAAGAACTCGGTGGGGGCTTGACCGGAGCGGTAGGTGACAGCTACCTGGTAGCCGGCCTGTTTGAAGGCTTGGGCCATGGCGTAGCCGATGCCTCGGTTGCCACCGGTGATGAGTACGGTTTGGTTGCTCATGGGTTTCCCTTGGGGTGGGGGTTGTTTTTCTGCCCCTATTTTACGCGTTTGGCGTGGGCAGGGGCAGGTTTACCGGGTAAACGCGTGTTATTTAGTCTGCCGGGTTCTGTTAGTTTGACTGGGGTTACACTAGTGGAAGTAGCTTTAACTGCGCCCGGGAGGTGAAAATATGGCTGCTAAATATTGGACTGCGGAGGACTTGAAAGCGGCCGGTTACGCTTCTGGTGATTCTGAGGTATTTGAGATTACTGGTGCGGCAGAACGCCAGTCGACAGGTGTGAGTGCACGCGCTAAAAGCTATGCCTTCAAGATGTTTTTACGCATTATCTTTATCATTGCGGCTGTGATGGTTGAGGGTGTCTGGCAGTGGATTTTCTTAGCTGGGGCAGCAATTATCCCTTGGCTAGCGGTTGTGGTGGCCAATGGCGAGCATCAGCAGGGTGGGTCAAGTTTTACAGCCTACCTACCGGCGGAGCAGCAGGCCGCTATTGCAGCGGCGCAGGAGGAGCGGATCAGCCGGCAGGACCAGGCGGAGCATGATTGGCAACCGGGGGAAGAAGCTGTATCTACCGATGGACCTATTGTTATTGACGGTGAGCTGGTCGAGGACGAGCACAATGACGGGGGTTCTTCCTCCGGCAGGCAGGGAGGGCTGTAAGCATGGATATACTCGGTAATTTGACTTCGGCACAGCACAGTGGATCATCGGCTCTTCCTCAGCCGGATTTCATTAAGTGTTCACGTAAGGGGTGCCAGGCGGCGGCTACCTCTGAGATTCTGTGGAATAACCCCAAAGTCCATACACCCGATCGGCGCAAGACTTGGGCGGCCTGTACCGAGCACACGGCCTATCTGCAAGATTTTTTGGTGGCACGCGGTTTTTGGAAGCAGACCCGCCCGCTCTCCTAGGGTGTGTTGCCAGCTGAGTCCGTACAATAGGCTCTTGGTTCTCTCTTTAGCGCATATTCAGCAAGGTACGTGATGAAAAAATACGGGTTTCTTTTCTCTGGTAAATGGATTGGTATTTTTGCACTCACTGTGGTTGCTTCGCTAATTTGCCTCTACCTGGCCCAGTGGCAGATGAGCCGCAAAGAGGCTCTGGATTTCAGTAACGAGCGAATATCTCTCAACTATGATGCTGACCCGATACTCCTTGCAGACTCCCCCGAGCTTTTCTCTTCCCCGCACCCTGATCTGCGGTGGCAACAGGTTGAGATGGCTGGCACCTATCTCGCCGATCAACAGCTACTGGTTCGCAATAGGCCCTATAACGGGCTGAACGGCTACGAGGTTCTGGTCCCCTTCCGCACAAATACCGGTCAGATGATCGTTATCAACCGGGGATGGGTCGAAGCGGCTTTTGGTGATGCGGCGGCAACCGCTACCCCTATTCCCCAGCCTCCCAGCGGTGAGATTACCCTAACCGCACGAATTGTTGAGGGCGAAATTGATACGGGGGCCTCGCCCGTCAAGGGGCAGATAACCTCCATCGATTTACCAGAAATCGCTGAGCTCACAGGCTTAGACCTTGCTACCGCCAACTATGGTGTCATGGCCAGCGAAAGCCCGGCTCCCGCAAGCGCACCGGTTCAGAGGGATAAGCCGGAGCAGGATTACGGCCCTAACCTGTCCTACTCTGTGCAGTGGTACTGCTTCGCTCTTATGTTCTATGTTGCTTTCTTCTGGTCTGCCCGCCAAAAGGTGCGCAATGATGAGCTTGACGCCCAGCTTGCCGCTGAACTCGATGCTTACTACAGCCAGTTCTATGACGCTGAGGGCAACTATATTGGCGAGGTAGACGAAGAAATTATTCGCCGCCGTATGGAGTTTGTGGACGATATGCCTGCACATATGAAGTCCATTGTGCGGCCAAAGCCTCCCAAGAAGCGCTCACGCCCCACTGATGAGGAAGAAGAGGACGCACTGGTCGATAAGCTCCTCTAGTTACAGTTCGGGCCCCGCACCGTGTGATGGTGTGGGGCCCGAGTGTTACTAGGAGCTTGACTCTAGTTCGTGGCTGAAGACGACACCGTCTTCGGTGAAGTGGTCAATCATGGCCAGAGAATAAACATCGTAGCCACGGTCGCGGAAATCTTTACCGCCACCCTGGAATACCTTTTCAATCGCAATACCGATACCTGCTACGGTAGCACCGCCCTGCTCACACAGGTGGGTCAGACCGTGGAGGGCCTGTCCGTTGGCCAGGAAGTCATCGATGATCAGGATTCTGTCTTCGGGGGTGACAAAGCGCTTGTCCACCCGGATGTCGTATTCGATCTTCTTGGTGTAGGAGAAGACCTTGGAATTGTAGGTGTCGGTAGACAGTGTCTTTGAAGAAATCTTTTTGGCAAAAACCATGGGAACGCCCAGGTGTAGGGCGGCCGTCATAGCCATTGAAATGCCAGATACTTCAAGGGTAAGAACCCGTGTAATCCCCGCGTCCTTGAAGTGCTCAGCGAAGTCGCGTCCCATTTCCACCATGAGCTGGGGGTCCACCTGGTGGTTGATGAACTGGTCAACTTTGAGGATATTTCCGGGCAGGATTCTTCCGTCCCTGCGGATGCGTTCTTCCAGGAGTTTCATGCGCTCACCTTTTTCTTACGGTCGAATAGAACCACGTTTAGAAGCAGAGCAACCAGCGTACCTGTTGAGATACCCGAGGAGAAAATCATCTGGAGGGCGCCGGGGAGGTTTGCCAGCATACCGGGGCGTACGGTCACGCCAATACCTAGGGCAAAGGCCACCGAAACGATGAGTAGCTCACGGTCCCCCAATTCAATGGAGGCTAGGGTCTTAATCCCCTGAGCCGCAACCAGACCGAACATGATAACACCAGCACCACCAAGGACGGGTTGAGGCATCACAGAAATTAGGGCTGAGAGCTTGGGGAAGACACCCAGCACAGCCAGAATCAGGCCGGCAATAATCATGACACGGCGGGAGGCCACCTTGGTCAGAGCAATCAGGCCGACGTTCTGGGAGAAAGAAGTGTTCGGTCCTGCGCCGAAAATACCGGCCATAGCTGAGCCAACGCCGTCCGCTAGAACACCGTTCGATACGCGTTTGCTCTCCAAGGTGTGGCCGGAAGCCTGACCGATAGCCATCATGATACCCACGGTACCGATGGTGGACACAATGTAGGCGGGGACAAAGGCCAGGGTAGAGGCCCAGTCAAAGTGGAAGCCGTAAGCAAAGATGTTCGGCAGCGCGAACCAGGGGGCATCCCCCACAACGGAGAGATCGACCAGACCCAGAGGGATACAGACTAGGTAGCCTGCAACCATGCCAATAAAGACGGCAGCTGCGCGGAGGATGCCTCGACCAAAATGAGCAATCGCCAGGGTGAGGGTCATAACGCCGAAGGCGATAGTGAGGTTCTGGAGCGAGCCGTAATCCTCGGAGCCCACACCACCTGCCGCCCAGTCCATGCTGACAGGGAGCAGAGTGATACCGATCAGGGCAACCACGGTACCGGTTATCAGTGGCGGGAAGAACCGCATCAGTGGCTTGATGAAGCGGCTGAGGATAACCTCAACCAGCGAAGCAGAAAGGGTCGCCGCCACAATACCGGCCATGCCGAACTGGCTACCCACCGCTATGGTGGGGTTAACGAAGGTGAAGTCGGTGCCCATCATGCCGGGGACGCGAGCACCCACGGGGCCGATGCCCTTGGACTGGATAAAAGTGGCGATACCTGCCACAAAAATCGAGGCAGAAACCATCAATGAGGTTTGTGCAAGGGAGAAATTCAAGGCTGTGCAGACAACGAGGGGTACGGCGATGATACCGGCAAAAGCGGCCAGAATATGTTGCAGGGCCAGTAAAATCGAGACGCCCAGGGGCGGGACGTCGTCTAGCTGGTAGAGCATGTCGGTTGAAGTTTCAGCAGGGGCCGTGTGGGCCGACCCTTGGGTATGTTGGTTCAACGGAGGACTTTCGATGTGAAGTTAACAGAAAAATCGCCTTGAGCTACCAGGCGGTGGAGGACAGGGTTAATCCTACCGGTCGAACTCCTCTACCGGGCAAACTGACAAGGTTTATGTCAGGTCTTTTCGGCTTGTCCTCTCTGCCTGCTTAGGCGAGAAACTCTAGTGCATAACCGCCCAAGGAGGATCTTGGCCGCCCCTCCGATCCTATTAGAACATACTTTCGAATATGTGCTAGGGTGGTGTTTTGCTTTTCATGAGGAGGTTCAGCCCGCCATGATGGGGTATTCACACTCAATCAGCGCAGCAGCAGCCTGGCTTGCTCTGAATGAATCCGGGATTATCAGAATTGATGATCCCGCCACGCTCGCAGTTACCACTTTGGCTGCCGCTGGTGCAGGCATGCTACCCGATATCGATCACCACAACGGGTCAATTGCACATTCCATACCCCCTGTCAGCCGGTGGGTTGTACGGCTGGTTGCCAAAATCTCAGGCGGCCATCGCAAAGGCACCCATTCTCTGATAGGCCTGGCTTTCTTTTGGGTGCTAGCTCTTAGCGCCAACCGCTTAACCTACGCAGGGGTACCACTCCTTGCTTTGGCGCTGGCTGGCTTTGCGGGTGGGCTTGCTCTGCGCACCTTTAGAGCGCCTGGGGGTTGGGCTGGTGCGCTGGTGGTCATGGCGGGTACTATCTACACCAATTCTTTTGCTGCGATGCCCTGGGCAATCTTGGCCGGGGCCACAGCCCATATTGTGGGTGATGCACTTACCACCCGCGGAGTAAACCCCTTCTGGCCTGCAACACTTAGGCCTCTGGTTCCCAGCCCTCTGTGGCGCAGGAGCGGGTATATGGCGCTACCTGTGCTAGGGGATGCTGGCAGTAACCGTGAGAATATTTTCTCAGGACTGTTGGCCTCTTATGTCGGGCTTTATGCGCTGACGATCCTGGGCATCACCCATTTGCCCCCTGGCGAGCTCATCAGCCAATTCATCTCTGATAGGTAGGTACCGGGCGTGCCCTCAGATGCTAGCCCATGACAGAGGCAAAGAAAGGGGGCCGGAGTAAGAACTCCGGCCCCCTTCACGCAAATTACCTATGAGCCTAGAAGCACACATGGAATGTACTGAAGCAAAACAAAAGACGACGTGCGGTGATTGACCTAGTCTTCAGTCCAAAAAACGTCTACCTCGGTGCCCTCTTCGGCGATTTCAGGGTAACGTACGTCGTGTGATTCGAGCATAGAATCTTCCTTTCAAGGTTCTTAGCTAACGCCTGCGTTAGCCGGTGGTTCCACCACATCGGCGGGGTGGTTTTTCTTGATAAGCACTCGGGGTTATTAGCCTCGAGGGCTGGTATTTACTCTACGCTCATTACTCTGGGGCTTACTAGGCAAGAGATGACGTTACCGTTTCGTGATATTTGGTTTTTTGGCCCCAAACCCAACAATCACACATTATTGATCCCATGCCACGTGACCTGCATAACGACTAAGACTCGTAAGAAAGAGACACACAGGCATATTGGTAGGGACCATTTATGGTTCCCCGCGTAAGGCCACAGAACCTACCCGGTGATTGCACCCCTTATGCCAGTGAGATCAGATCCTGGTATTCCTTGCTCCACAGATCCTCTACCGCATCAGGTAGCAGCAGTACACGTTCTGGGTCCAGCGCCTCAACCGCACCCTCATCGTGAGAAACCATGACAATTGCCCCCTGGTAATTCTTCAAGGCGTTCAGGATTTCCTCACGCGATGCGGGGTCAAGGTTGTTGGTAGGCTCATCGAGCAAAAGCACATTAGCTGACGATGCAACCAAGGTCGCCAAAGACAGGCGGGTTTTCTCCCCACCCGAGAGCACACCGGCGGGCTTATCGACGTCGTCGCCCGAGAAGAGGAAAGACCCCAGAATGGTGCGGACCTTAGTATCGTCCAAATCAGGGGCCGCAGACTTCATATTCTCAAAAACAGTGCGCTCACCGTCCAGGATTTCGTGTTCCTGAGCAAAATAGCCGACCTTAGCGCCGTGACCATAAATGACTTCACCGGTGTCAGGCTGGGTGGCCTGAGCCAGCATACGCAAAAGCGTTGTCTTACCGGCACCGTTAAAGCCCAGCACCACCACACGGGAACCACGGTCAATCGCCAGATCCACGTCGGTGAAAATCTCAAGCGAACCATAGCTCTTGGAAAGGCCCTCGGCGGAAAGCGGGGTCTTGCCGCAGGGAGCAGGGTCCGGGAAGCGGATAGCGGCAACCTTATCGACACGACGCTCATCTTCCAGGCCGCGCATGAGCTTTTCGGCACGCTTAATCATCTGCTGGGCCGCAACCGCCTTGGTTGCCTTAGCGCGCATTTTGTTAGCCTGCTCCATGAGAGCGCCAGCCTTCTTCTGTGCATTGGCGCGCTCGCGCTTACGGCGGGCCTCATCTTGTTCCCGCTGCAGCAGATAGTTCTTCCAGCCCATATTGTAGATATCAATGACACAGCGGTTAGCATCCAGGTAAAAAACCTTGTTGACGACAAGCTCCATGAGCTCAACATCGTGGCTAATGACCAGGATCCCGCCCTGGTAGTTCTTGAGGAAGTCACGCAACCAGACCACAGAATCGGCGTCCAGGTGGTTGGTGGGCTCATCGAGCAACATGGTGTCGGCGTTAGCGAAGAGAATACGGGCTAGCTCAACGCGGCGGCGTTGACCGCCGGAGAGGGTGGAAAGCGGCTGGTTAAGCACACGCTCTGGCAGGTCAAGGTTAGCAGTGATGGTTGCAGCCTCAGACTCGGCAGCATACCCGCCGCCGGCAATAAATTCTGCCTCAAGCCGGTCGTAGCGGCGCATGCCTTTGGCATGCTCAGCGGGGTCTTCGCTGGCCATCATCTCCTGGGCCTGACGCATCTTACGGGCAACACCGTCCAGCCCGCGAGCGGAGAAGATACGGTCCTTAGCGAGCTGGGTCATATCATCGACCTTGGGGTCCTGAGGCAGATAGCCGATAGTCCCACCCCTGCTAACGGTACCGTCAGCAGGCAGAGTCAGCCCGGCCAGCACCTTGGTCATAGTGGTTTTACCCGCACCGTTACGGCCAACCAGCCCAACCTTGTCACCCTTATCAATACGGAAGTTAACATCCTCCATGAGCAGGCGGGCACCTGCTCGCAGTTCAAGGTTAGAAACAGATAGCACGGGGTAAAACTCCCTAGGGTATGACAGTGAAAAGAGAGGCACAGGAAAGGCAACGATAGCTCCCTGAATGCCAGCTAACCATTCTACAGCCAGAAGACTCGATACTTGGAGGATCTAACTCACGCGCGGAATAAGAGATTTTTTGGGTTTAAGATACCCGCAGGATCCACTAACTCGGCTTCTTCCTGGTATCCGCTCTGCATTCCGCATTTCTCGATGAGGTTTTCCTATATGAGATAGTGCAGTCTCCATTTTTAAAGGGTGTTCAGCCTCCCCTATAGTGAGGACATGATGACTTCACCCCATACCACCGCCGCTCAACCGGGCCGCAACCTCGCTCTCATAGCTATCTTTGCCGCCTTTATTGCCGCCTGCTCGCTTCTACCCGCTATTCCGGTCGGACCGGTTGCCGTGCCCATTACCCTACAAACCCTGGCGGTCTACACCGTTGCCCTCATCTTGGGTGCTAGGCGTGCCGGTCTTTCGGTAGCTCTCTACCTGCTAGCGGGCCTGCTGGGCCTGCCCGTATTTGCCGGTGGTAGCGGTGGCTTCGGTGTGCTAGCTTCCCCCTCCTTCGGTTATCTTCTCGGTTTTGTTCCCGGCGCTTTTATAGCAGGCTTTCTGGCCTACCGCTTCTTGGGGCCTAGCCGCTCAAAAGCGGTTACTGCTCTGGGCCTAGCAGTCTCCGCGTTAGCGGGCTTCGCAGTTATTCAAGTCTTCGGTGTAGCAGGCATGATGGTCAATGCCCACCTGGACCTGGGCACCGCCCTTGCAGCTGCCATGATTTACGTTCCCGGCGACCTCATAAAATGCGCTGTAGCCGTAGCCATTGCCCTCTCGGTGCACCGTGCCTTCCCCGCGCTAGCAGGCTCAGGCCGCTAAGGCTTGGGTACAATATACACCGTGATTTTCTCCCGATCTTCCCGAAGGAGCTCCCCCAGAGAGTCAGGCCCAGTGGTATTTTCTGAGCCGAACGTTCTGAGCACCCGGCAAGCAACCGTCACCGCCCCCACAGGCACGGGCCAACGCACCCTCCTGCACGATGTCACAGTCACCCTGACTGCTAACAGGACCGCCGTCCTGGGGCTCAACGGTTCGGGCAAATCAACTTTTCTGAGGCTCTTCAACGGGCTTGCTCCCCTCAGTAGCGGGAAAGTAACCGTTCACGGGCTGAGCGTCTACGAAAATCTCAACCACGTTCGTTCGCACGTGGGTATGCTTTTCTCTGACCCGGGGGCCCAGTTGGTGATGCCCACCGGCGTTGAAGATGTTGAGCTGTCCTTTCAGCACATTAAAGACCGCAAGGAGCGGCGGGAGAAAGCACTGACACAACTGGCCCACCAGGGAGTTGAACAGCGGGCTTTTGACCCGATCTACAACCTCTCCGGTGGGGAGAAACAGCTCACCGCACTTTCGGCGGTTCTGGCAGTAGAGCCAAGCGTGCTCCTGCTCGATGAACCAACCACCCTGCTAGACCTCAGGAACAGGCTAAAGCTCATTGAGCTACTAGACACCCTGCCTCAGCAACTCCTGATTTCTACCCACGACCTTGAATTAGCGGCCACCTGCACCGAAGCACTGGTAATCCACGAAGGCAGGCTACTAGCCCAGGGACCTACGGCCAGCATCCTATCTGACTACCGGCGCTGGTGCGCCGAGGGCTTTCCTGCTGTAGATTCAGAGCCCACTGCAGAAAGCCCTGAAGAGAACCACCCGTGAACGCCGCCCACCACCTCTTTGGAACCTACCAGCCCTTAGAAACACCGATCCACAGAACACCGCTGAGCGTCAAGGCTCTTTCTCTGCTCACACTCACCGCCCTACTCACGCTCACCAGCCAGTGGAGCATCGCGGCGGCTGTGCTTGTGATCGTCATAGCTCTAGGCACCCTCGCCCAGATACCAGTTATGACCTGGGTGCAGGCACTAGGATCACTCGCCTGGCTTCTGGGCTTCCTCCTGCTCTACTACTGGTACACCGGCACCCTGGCCCGAGGGGCAGACACCCTGCTAGGTCTACTCAGCCTGCTCTTTGCCGCCAAGGTTCTGCTCTGGTCGACTCCCCTACCGGTAATCATTGACGGCTTCATCTGGCTCTGCTCACCCCTCCGTCACCTTGGTATCTCCCCACAAGGCATCGGCCTTGCCCTGGCACTGATGATTCGCTCCATTCCAACGATCATCGATACCTGGTCCCTCCTTCAAGAATCAGTCACCGCTCGCGGCCTCAAAGTCTCACGCTTTCGTCTCTTCATTCCACTGGTCATCTCCACCGTCTCCTACGCCCAGGACACAGGTTACGCGCTCGCCGCCCGCGGGCTAGATTCTCGCTAATTGTTCTGTCTGCCGGTATAACACTTACCGGGGTGTAAGCAGGACAAGGCAAACCGCCGGGGTGCAGAAATGGTCTTCAGGGGAAGTTCACAGCTTATGCTGTATCCATGATGGCTTTTAAAGAAAACTCCCGGCTGAACACCGACCGGGTACGTAGCTCAGGTAGTTCCGGCAGCTCAGGCGGTGGCTCCGGACTCAAAATCGGTGGTGGCTTAGGCGGTATCGTGCTGGTACTTGCTGTTGGAATAATTTTTGGCCAGGACGGCATTAACGTGCTCAACCAGGTCACCGGCGGTGGTGGCTTCAACTACCAGCAGGTTGAAGGTGATTCAGGAGAAAAGTTTGCCCATTGCAAGACCGGTGAAGATGCCAATACCTACACCGACTGCAACATGGTGGCAACCGCCAACTCGCTAGACTACTTCTGGCAGACAGCTCTGCCCGACCAAGCAGGTATAGCCTACACTGCACCAAAACTTGACCTCTTCAAACAAGAGACCGTCAGTACCGGTTGCGGTTCTGCCAGCCAGGCAGTAGGCCCCTTCTACTGCCCCGCCGACCAGGTTGCCTACGTCCAAACTGGCTTCTTTGACACCATGAAAACCCAGCTGGGGGCAACCGGCGGCCAGAGTGCCGAACAGTATGTACTGGCCCACGAATACGGCCACCATATTCAGAACCTACTCGGTAACCTCAAATACTCCCAGTATGACCCCCAGGGGGCAGACTCCGGGGCGGTGCGCGTTGAGCTGCAGGCTGACTGCTTCGCAGGTGTCTGGGCCAGGGGCGCCCAAGAGGACACCAGCTCACCCGTTCAGATCAAACCCTTTAGCTCCGATGACTTAGAGAGAATCATCAACGCAACCGAGGTTATCGGAGATGATCACATACAGATGACAAGCCAGGGCCACACCGATTCATCCACCTACACCCACGGCACCAGTGCCCAGCGTACAGCCTGGTTCATGACCGGTTACAAGACAGCTGACATGAACCGTTGCAACACCTTCCAAGCCTCTGATCTCAACAACCCTAAGGCCTAGTCAAGAAAATTCGCTACGCTGAACGATGAGAAGCAAGAGCTGACCTAGCCAAAAGTCAGGCAGTAGTTCATAATTGGAAAGCACCGGTGCCGTCCGCAGCGGTGCTTTTCTTTTTTAAGATACCACCCAGGCAAAACATGAAAATTTATCATTTTATCCACCGAAGAGAATGGGCACTAGCCCTCCTTGCTCTCTTGACTATCCTGAGCCAGGTCTACCTAGACCTGCGCATACCCCAGTACATGGAGCAGATTACCCGCACCATTTCTCAGCCAACTAGATCCCTGTCCGACATTGCACCGGATGGTGCCCTGATGCTGGCCGCAGCATTAGCCAGCATGGTCTGTGCCATTCTTACAGGTTTTTGTACCGCGATTATTGGTACTACCCTGGCTCGACGCCTCAGAGCCGCTGTCTACGATAAAACCTTTGAGCTATCCAGCGCCGAGGTCAACACCTTGGGTACAGATTCACTCATTACCCGAACTACCAACGATGTCACTCAGGTACAAATCTTCATGGTTATGGGCCTGCAGGTCAGCATCAAAGCACCCATTATGGCCTTTTGGGCAAGCTCAAAAATTGCCAGCCAGTCCTGGACATGGACGGTTCCCACCGGCATCGCAGTTTTATTGACCATTCTGGTGCTAGCTACCGCTATGTCCTTGGCCATTCCCCGTATGATTCGCATGCAGAAGATCACTGACCAGCTCAACCGGGTAACTCGTGAGCATCTGACCGGCCTGCGCGTGATTCGTGCCTACATCACCGGCGACTTTCACCGTAACCGCTTTGAGAGCGTCAACACAGACCTACGGGATAACACCCTCTTTATCTCCAGCACCATGGCCTTCATTATGCCCCTGCTGACAGCTATCATGACCGCGCTCTCGCTCTCTATCTACGTGCTGGGTGCCTCCCTCATTAACTCCACCGGTGAGCTGACTCAACGTATGGGAACTTTCGGGCAGATGATTGCCTTTTCCACCTATGCCCTGCTGGTGGTTACTAGTTTCATGATGATGACCATGGTCTTTGTCTTGGGCCCCAGGGCACTGGTATCCTGGCGACGTATCCGCCAGGTTCTCCATACCCAAGCAGGTATCCAAGATGGCGGAGCCAGCACCGGCACCGCACCCGCTGGCAGCTTGGAGTTCCGGGACGTGAGCTTCCGCTACCCCGGTGCAGACGGCGATGCCCTGCACTCTGTCAGCTTCACAGCTGATCCCGGCCAAACCGTGGCCATTATTGGTTCTACCGGCTCCGGAAAATCCACTCTGGTCAACCTAATCCCCCGCTTTGCCGACGTGCGTTCCGGCACCGTACTGGTGGACGGGGTTGATGTGCGTAACTGGAACCAGAAAGACCTGCGTGACCGGGTGGCTTTTGTGGCCCAGAAAAATACCCTGTTTTCTGGCACTATTGCCTCCAACATTGCCTTTGGCCAGGGGCTAAAACCTGTCACTGCCGAGGACCTGGTGGCCGCCGCTGACCGCGCAGCCACCACCGGTTTTGTCTCTACCAAGGAGGGAGGCTTTGCGGCCCCCGTGGCCCAAAACGGCAAGAACTTCTCGGGCGGGCAGAAACAGCGTATCTCTCTAGCGCGGGCTTTCGCGCGCGGCGGGCACATCATGATCTTTGATGATTCTTTTTCTGCCCTGGATTACAAGACCGAGCGAGATATCCGCACCCGGCTCAAGGAGGCCTCTGGCGGGGCAACCCTGCTGATTGTGGCCCAGCGTATCGGTACGGTCCGCGATGCTGACCGCATCATCGTGCTCGATAAGGGCAGGGTCGTGGGAAGCGGAACCCACCAAGAACTGTTGGCAACCAATGAGGTCTACCAGGATATTGCCCTCTCCCAGCTGACCGAAGAGGAGCTTGCCCAATGAGCACCAACCCCGAACATAGCCAAACAACCGGTGACCTTGATCTGCTTGAATCTGCGCAGCAGGGGCTAGCACAGGCTGCCCAGCTACGCGATCAACAGCTCAAAAGTGAAAAGCCCAGTGGCCGTGGCGGTCACCCCGGCCCCGGAGGCCCGCCCCGCCACCGGGTCCAGGGTCAGAGCACCGCGCCTTTCAAAGAAACCATGGGCAAGCTGCTGGGTTATCTGCGCCCGGTACTCCCCCGCATGGTGGTTGCCCTGGTAGCCGCGGTGCTAGGCGTTATTCTCAATATCATTTCTCCCCAGTTCCTTTCCGCTATTACCGATGAGATTCAAAAGGGTTTTACCGGCTACGTCAATATGGACCAGGTCTGGAAGCTGGCCTGGATTTCTGTGGCCTTCCTGGTGACATCGCTGGTGCTCAGCCTGGTTGAGGGTTTGGTCATGGCCCGCTCGACCGTGTGGGTTTCCCGCACCATGCGCTCTGACCTTGACCGCAAGATTGATCGGCTCCCCCTGGCCTACCTGGATAAGGGCTCCACCGGTGACACCCTCTCGCGCGTGACCAACGACGTCGATACCCTCCAACAGACCCTCAACAACTCCCTGGCCACTACCGTCACCGGTGTCGTTACTCTGGCTGGTTCAGCGGTCATGATGTTCTACACCGACTGGCGTATGGCCCTGGCCGCTATTGCAGCTTCCCTGATCGGTGTGTTTGCCAGCGGTTTTGTGCTCTCACGCAGCCAGAAATACTTTGTGGCCCAGCAGCGGCTCTTGGGTAAGCTCAACGGTCATATTGAGGAAACCCTCTCAGGACACTCGCTCATTCGGGCCTATAACGGTGAGGGTGCCGCCCGTGCCGAGTTCGCCCGCCGCAACGAGGACCTCTACCAGGTGGCCTGGAAGTCCATGTTCTTCTCGGGGCTAATGTTCCCGCTCATGGGCTTTATCGGTAACCTGGGCTATGTGGTGGTCTGCGTGGTGGGTGCCGCGCTGGTGTTGCAGGGGCAGATTACCTTTGGTGTGATTGTTGCCTTTATTGTCTATGTTCGGCTCTTCACCAACCCCCTGGGGCAACTGGCCCAGTCAGCTACCGCTCTGCAGTCTGCGGCAGCCGCCGGTGCTCGCGTCTTTGAGTTCCTTGAAGCAGAGGAACTAGAGGACGAAAGCAGTAAGGCAACCGAGCTGGATCAGCCGGTAGGCGGTAACGTGGACTTTGACCAGGTTCGCTTTAGCTACGAACCCGGCAAGGAGATCATTCACGGCTTTACCGCATCGGTCACAGCCGGGCAGAAGGTTGCAATTGTTGGCCCAACCGGTGCCGGCAAAACCACCCTAGTCAATCTGCTCATGCGCTTCTACGAGCTGGACTCCGGGCAGATCCGCATTGACGGTGTACCCACCGACCAGCTCACCCGCGAGCAAGTTGATTCGCTCTTCGCCATGGTTCTACAAGATACCTGGCTTTTTGAGGGAACCCTGCGGGAGAACGTGGTCTACGGCCTGGAGCAGGTCAGTCAGGACAAGCTGGATGAGGTCATTGCAGCTGTGGGGCTGGATGAGCTAGTAGCCCAGCTGCCCGCCGGCTACGACACCGTGTTGACCGACCAGACCCAGCTTTCAGCCGGCCAGAAACAGCTAGTCACCATCGCCAGGGCCATGATTGCCGATAAGCCGCTACTGATTCTGGACGAAGCAACCAGTTCCGTTGATACCCGCACCGAACTGCTCATTGCCCGCGCCCTGGGCCAGCTGGCTGAGGGCAAGACTTCCTTTGTGATTGCCCACCGCCTCTCCACCATCCGGGACGCCGACCTTATCTTCGCTATGCGCGACGGCGACATCGTGGAGTCCGGATCCCACCAGGAGCTTCTGGCGGCAGGTGGCTTCTACGCTGAGCTCTACAACTCCCAGTTCAGCCAAGGGGACTAGGGACCGGGCGGGGGTTTGAGGGCAGGGTTGGCATCGTTGGAGCCTGCTCTCAGGCTGCCCGCCCGGTTGGGGCGCAGGCACAAGAACAAAAAGGTTCTTCGCATATTTTTAAAATAAATTAAAGCATTTTCAAGAACTCGTACACAATCGGCTGGCCCGTCACCGCGCCCAGGTCGCCGTCCTCCAAGACTACTGCTACCGCTATGTCCTTGTGGACCGCTACCACCCATGAGTGGGTCTTGGGCGGGTTGTCGTTGCCGAACTCGGCGGTGCCGGTCTTGCCCATAGCATCATCGGGGGTAAGGTTCTTGAGGTCTTGCAGGTAGCCCTCCGTAGCCACGGCCCGCATGAGGGTGCTCAGTTCCTTGCTCTCAGCCGTCGTCACAGCCTGCGAACCGGTAGGCTTAGCTTCCGCCAGGCTCTGGCCCTTAACCAGTACCGGCTTAACAATCTCACCCTTGGCAGCAGAAGCCGTCATCACAGCCATGGTCAGCGGGGAAACCGTCACTTGGCCCTGCCCAATCATAGAAGCGGCGTGAGTGACCGCATCATCGGTATCGGGCACCGCACCCATGTAGGTGGCAACACCCAGATCTAGCTCCATGCCAAGGCCCAGCCCCTGCGCCGCATTTTGCAGGTCCGCCTGGGACACCTTATCGCGCTCATTGATAAAAGCCGTATTGCAGGAATGGGCCATGGCTACCGTCAAAGGCTGCTTGCCCAGGGCGGAGGGGTCATAGCCGGTGGCATTCTTAAAGACGCACCCTTCCACCTGGGCTGTCTCGCTACAGTTCACGGTGGACTGGGCGGTCATACCCTTGCGGAGCAGAGCCAGTTGACCGAGCAGGATACGAGGGAAGTAGTTAGGGCTCTTACACCTAAACACAGAAAAAGGTGCCGCGAGTCAGGGGGAAATCAGTCATACAGCGATTATATGACCTACGCCTCAATTTATCGCTTCATAACAGCAAAAGTCCCGCACCTTAACAAGGTGCGGGGCACTAGCTAGCGACTTTACAGAGACGCGTATGTTTAACCGTTACTTCTCGCAGGCCACGCCGTCACCATCACGGTCAAGGTGCGAACCGTAGCCGGGTTGTCCTGCATAGATGGGGGCGGCACCGGCTGCTTTGGCTGCACTACAGTTCTTGTAGTAGACCGCAGCAGGAGCAGGTTCAGCCGGTGGCTGGTAGAGAGGCGCGGGCTGGGCAGGCACTGGCTCTTCCACTACAGGTTCAGGCTGGGCCTCCTCAACTACAGGTGCGGGCTCTTCTTTGACGACTGGGGCTTCTTCCCGAACCGGAGCAGATTCTTCTTTCTTGGCGGGGGACTCAGTTGAAGGTGTCGGTGAAGGCTTAGGAGTAGCTTTAGCACCGCATTTCTCGAGCACCTGAATCATCGCGTCTTTTTCAGCCTGCTTTACCCACAAGCCGTACTTAGCTTTAACATCGATTTGCTTACTGATGTAGGTGCAACGGTAGTCCTTGTTGGCTGGCAACCAAGAGGCGGCATCGGAGTCACCCTTCTGCTCATTTGCGGGACCGTCTACGGCAAGGAGGTTAGCGGGATCATTTGCAAACTTTTCGCGCTTGACGGAGTCCCAATCTTTAGCACCGGTTTGCCAGGAATCAGAAAGGGAAACAACGTGGTCAATTTGAACAGCATTTGAACTGTCTTTACCCTGAGTAAAGCTAATTGTTTTCCCGGTATAGGGATCCTTGAGAACTCCGCTCAAAACCTTACAGCCGTTAGTGCCTGGCTTAACTTTAATCTCGGTTAAATCGCGGCGAAGAATGTCGTTGCGGGTATCGCAACCGTTGCGGTCAGTGTCAGCCCAAGACTGACCAAAGAGGGCACGGTCATACCCGGTTTTCTCAGCGCGGCCTTTGACCTCTAGGGTGTTGAGCAAGTCAAGCGCGGCCTGGGCCGTTGGCCCCACCTTTGTATCCGAAGCAGGGATAGCTTGAACGTCTAGTTCCTTTTCAAGGGCCACAGCCTCTTCGCTGGGGCTCGGTGAGGCAGTTGCAGACGGTGTCACCGATGCGCTCACGCTGGCAGTGCTTGCAACCGCGGATGTATCTGTATTTTTGCTAGGGGAAACAATAGCGCCAATCAGCGCCACAACGATGAGGAAAACAAAACCAATACCGCCACACCCTAGACAACCAAGGCAGGAGAGGCCAGTCTTTTTGCCAGCAGATGCCTGAGCCCAGGAATTTTTAGCCTGATACATTTTTGACATGGGGGGGTACCTCTCGTTGATATATGTGTGTGTGCGAAAGCAACCAGGGGGAAGTTTTCTCCAATACTTTAATATACTGAACGAGATTAAAAGTAATTATTCTTTTTTATTACATTACTGAATAGTAACCATTAGGGCTAAACCTGAACTTTATGCTTATGAGCTCGTGCAATCTCTTCGCGCGCCCTCAGTACCCGGTGGAGGAAGTTCTGCACGGGTGCATCTACTCCGCTCGCTTCTGCGCGCCGGACGATCTCCCCCACCTGGTCATCCAGTTCGGAGGGTCGCCCCTCGGCCAAGTCGCGTTGCATGGACGATGTAGTGCCGGGAGCAAAAACATCGGTGTAAATCGCAAAAATATCCTGCACGTCCTGTTCGGTGAAGGTAAGGCCGTGTGCACGAGCAACTCTCGCGGTTTCCTGGATAGCTTCGAGCACGAGGTTGCGGGTTGAGTCGTGGGAGCGAGTTTGGCCCACCGTCAGCTGCGATACGGCGCCGACACCGCCGTAGGAGGCAATGAGTGCCAGCTTCTTCCAGAGGGCACGGTGAATATCGCTGGTCGGAGTGATTTCAACCGGTGTCCTCTCAAACATGTCCTGTACACGGCTCAGGCCATCGGAGCTATTTCCGGCCTGGAACTCCCCCACCGTCAGTTGCGCCTCTCGACCCAGTAGGTGAACGGTCTGCGGGCTTTTGCGCTCCACAATGACCACGCAGGTTGAAGCAAGCGTGAGGTTTTTCGGTAGAGTGCGGGCGCAGTGTTCCGGAGCGGTGATACCGTTTTGAACCGTCAACAGCAGGGCCGAGCTGGGAATTTTACCGTTAAGCTCCTCAAGGGCTCCTGGCACCTGCCAGGCCTTAGTAGCAATCAGCACCGCATCAACATCAAACTGCTCAGTCACATCGGTGAATACGCTGGCAATACTGACCGACTCCTGACTACCGTCTGCCCGCTGGACGGTAATCTCTGGCTGGCTCCCCGTAGCAAGAAGCCAGTAGCTTCGTGCTTTCAGGTGGATATCGTGACCGGCTTGCGCCAGGGTTGCGGCGAAATAGAGCCCCATGGCTCCTGCACCGTAAATCATGATATTCATATTTACCTATAGTATTCTAAATCACCATGAAAACCCCTTTGCGTGAACCATCATTAACCGGCAATGAAAAAGAGCTTGTCCTGGGCTACCTCAGCTTTCAGCAACAAGTTTTTATACGTAAGATACACAATGAGCACGGGGACCTACTGTCTGATGAAGTGCTTTCCAAGGCTCTTCCACCCAGCACTATGACCCTCAAAGGTATGATCGCCCACCTATGGTTTGTAGAAGACTACTGGCGTCAAGAAGTTCTCCTAGGCCAAAACCTACCCCAGCCCTGGCAATCAATGGACTGGGACACTGACCCAGACGCAGACTGGCACATTAGACTCCCAACCCCTCAGTGTGTCACACACCTACAAGACTCTATGCAGGCAACCCACCGGCTCCTAGAAGCCAGCAACTGGGACCAACTAAGCACAGGTAAACTCAAGGACGGCACCCGCTTCTCCTACCGCTGGGTTGCCCTGCATCTGGTGGAAGAATGGGGCAGGCACCTGGGCCACGCTGATTTGCTCCGAGAAAACATTGACGGGACGGTGGGTGATTGAGAAACCAGCATTCTTGGGTTTCTCGCACCCCCCCCATCAAGCAAGCTCTGCCCCTGGCGAGAGCTACCTGTCAGCATGGAGGCACCCCAAAAGTGCACCCCCACTTCCTTCTTGGGTTCTTCAAGCCTTTTGGGAGCTGCCTAGAGTGCTCAGCTAGGCTAGTAGTGCATTAAAAAGCTCAGAAGTTGAGGGGTGGGTGTAGATACCCTCTCCTAGAGCTTCAGCAGGAATCTTCTGGGTCATGGCCAGGGCTACCGTGTTAATCAGTTCTTGGGAGTCAATGCACCAGAGGGTAGCGCCAAGAATCTGATTGGTCCTCCGGTCTAGTACAAACTGGGCGATACCCTCGGGCTGGCCCATGATTTTGGGGCGGGGAACAATCGCCAGGTCAGCGATTGCAGATTCACGCACCTCAATCTCATAGTCTCGGGCCGCTTCCTGGGCGGTAAGTCCTACGGTAGAGAGCGGTGGGTTAATGAAGGTAGTGGCCGGTAGCAGGCGGCCGGTGCGGGTACGGGAGCCATCGCCCCATCGGTGAGACAGCACGATGCGGTGATCATCATAGGAGGCGTATGTGAACTGGGGTGCACCTGTGACGTCTCCGACCGCGTAAATTCCTTCTACGCTGGTGCGACAGTGCTGGTCGACCTTGATCCCCTTTTCGGTGTAGTCGACACCGGCTGCCTCAAGGTTCAGCCCGGCAACTGCGGGACGGCGTCCTGTGGCTACCAGAATAACCTCATCGCCCAGCTGTTCATTGGCCTGCTCTGCCGAAATACGCCGGTCAACAATGGCGATACCCTGAGCTTCTAGGTGCTCACGCACCGCCTGGGCAATGTTCCTGTCCAGGGCGGGTAGAAAGTCACCTTCGCCCTTATAGATAGTCACCCTGCTACCGAAGCCAGAGAACATGGTGGCAAACTCAAGACCAATCGGTCCACCGCCAATAACAGCCAGGGTAGCCGGTGTATGCTCAAGCTGCTGGATGCTGGTGGAGTCGTGCAGTCGTCCACCCACCTCAATTCCAGAAGAAGCACCGGTGTTAATGATGATAGTGGATGCCCTGACCTGTACCTGCTCCCCCACCTGCACGGTTGAAGAATCAACGAACCGGGCCGGTCCATCGAGCAGGAGCACGCCCTTGCCCTCCACCATTTTCTGGTTAGCGGCCCTAAGACGGGCGATGAAGCTGTTACGGTCATCTCGTGCCGGCTTAAACTCCCTGCGCTTGTGAGACTGGTTCAACAGGAACTTGGTCGGTACGCAACCAATATTGATGCAGGTACCGCCGTACATTGCGGGGTCTTCTTCCACCAGCGCTACCTTGTCCCCAGCAGCAGCTCGTTTCATGGCGATCGTTTTGCCGGCCTTGCCAAAGCCAAGTACCAGCACATCAACGGTTAACTCTTCCATCCTGCTCCTTACCTCATAGATTTTCTGTGGATTTTCCCTGCCCATCTTACTCCTCTTAACCTCCGCTCCGGTCACCCGGCTGAGGCTCCTAGAAGCCAGCGACTGGAGCCAACTAAGCACAGGTAGGCTCAAGGACGGAGCCCGCTTCTTCTGCCCCCTGGATTGCTCTGCATCTGGTGGAAGAATGGGGCAGGTGCCTGGGCCAGGCTGATTTGCTCCGAGAAAAAATATTGATAGAGCATGGATGATTGGTTCACCTTTGGCAGTGTACAGTATGGTCAAATACAGTGCTTGAAAACACACTTCTAGCCGTCTAGCTATTGCTAGAGCCAGATCAGAAATAAGGTGCAACATGTCAAAAACAGAGTGGAATCTGGGACTTGCCCAACGCAAACCCCTGCCAGGCCTCAACAATCTTGAAGCCCTACGAGAGGACATTCAGGAAACCCTCAACAAGCACCCCCAGCTTGACTTGTTGGTCTACCCCGAAATGCACCTCCAAGATGTCTTTGCCTACCCACCAGATGAACACCGACAACACATGCTGAACTGGGCCACTCCCCTTGACGGGGATCTGGTCAGGGCGCTGGGGCAACTGGCTCATGAGTTCAAGATCTGGTTGATTCCCGGCAGTATCAACGAAAGCCACCAAGGAAAGCTCTACAACACTGAGCTCCTCATAGCACCCAGCGGTCACCTACAGGCGGCCTACCGTAAGATGTTCCCCTGGAGACCCCACGAACCCCATGACTACGGCAGGGAGTTTATTACCAGCACAATTATGCACCCCAGCCAAGTGTCAGACTCGGCAGCAGCTGGACAAGATCAATCCAGCCTGACTCTAGGGCTCTCAAATTGCTACGACACCTGGTTCCCTGAGCACAGCAGACATCTAAGCTGGCTAGGGGCCCAGGCTATTATCAACATAGTCAAAACAACCAGTGATGACCGTCAACAAGAACTCATCCTTGCACAAGCCAACGCTATCAGTAACCAGATCTACTTCTTCAGCGTCAATTGCGCTGAGCCGCTAGGGCGAGGCGGTAGTATCGCCGTAGATCCAGAAGGAAAGATTCTAGCCCAGGCAGCAGGTGGCGAGGAAACACTCCTTGTCCAATACTCGCAGGAGGTTTTAGACAGGGTAAGGCAAGAAGGCACCTGCGGAACCAACCGTATCTGGCATCAGTTCACCGCCCAAGACCCACCTATCCCACTACCCATGTACAGCGGACAAATTAACCCTGCAACCTGGACACCTTCCGTACAAGGAGCGCACTCATGACAGAAAATAGCCAAGCACGGCTACCTCAAACCCTCAAATTACCCTCCCTAGTAATTTTTGGTTTGGCCTACCTTACCCCGCTCATCGTCCTCGGAATCTTTGGAGTTATCGCCTCCACTACCCAAGGGGCTAGCTCAGGGGCATACCTTATTGCTCTGCTAGCAATGCTCTTTACTGCCAACAGTTACAGTAGGTTAGCCGGTATCTACCCAGAAGCGGGCTCTGCCTACACCTACGTCCGTAAGATCTTAGGCAACCGCATAGGGTTTTTGGTCGGTTGGCTCACTCTCCTCGATTATCTTTTCCTGCCCATGGTGATCTGGCTAATTGGCGGGGCCTACCTCAACGCCCAATTCCCAGATATCCCAACCGCCCTGTGGATCATCCTATTCGTCATCATTACCACAGCTCTGAATATCATTGGGATTAAAGTAGCCGATAAGGTCAATCTAATTCTCATGGCCTTCCAGATCCTGGTGCTGGTCATATTCGTAGTGCTCACCTGCTTGACCCTGGCAGGGGCATCGCAGAACCTCTTAAGCCTGGCGCCTTTTACGGGTGGATCTAATTCAAACTTTGCGCTCATCACCGCAGGCGCCGCCATTGCAGCATATTCTTTCTTAGGCTTCGACGCGGTAACGACCCTAGCCGAAGAAACACATGAGGCTGAAAAAACCGTACCCAGAGCTATCTTCTTTGTTGCTCTAATTGGCGGTGCAATCTTTATCGTCGTTTCATACTTTGGCCAGCTGGTGCACCCCGGCGGTATCTTCGAAAATGTAGATTCTGCTGGGTTTGAAATTGCCAAGACCGTAGGAGGCAACCTCTTTGCCTCTATCTTCGTTGCGGCGCTCATTATTGCTCAGTTTACTTCAGGTATCGCAGCCCAGGCAGCAGGTAGTCGCCTGCTCTTCGCTATGGGGCGAGATAAAATGCTACCCTCCAAAATCTTTGGTTTTTTGAGCCGCCGCACACAGACCCCCGTCTACAGCATCATCACCATCGGCCTTGTCGGCGCTCTAGCCGTTTTCCTTGACCTTACTACCTCTACCTCTTTCATTAATTTCGGTGCCTTTGTCTCCTTCACCATGGTCAATATCTCCCTCATCCTTTTGTGGGCGCAGTCAAAGAAAAATGCAGGCCACCAAGGCAGGTTAGTCCGAGACCTGGTGGCACCCACCATCGGCGCCCTGGTTATCGTCTACCTGTTGCTACAGCTAGACGGCGCCGCTATCAGGCTGGGTCTTATCTGGTTGGGCTTAGGGCTCTTGCTCCTAGCCGTTAAGACTCGTTTCTTCACCCACAACCCACCGGAATTTTTAGCTGAATAGCCCACTAACCCCAGATACATGGAGCTACTTAGAGGAAAAGTCCCTTACCCCGCGCGCTCAGCGGGGTAAGGGACTTTTGGCTCAGAAAAGAAGCACAGCTGCTGGCAACAATTTAGATGTTGAAGCCCAGGGCTCTCATCTGGTCACGGCCGTCTTCGGTAATGCGCTCTGGGCCCCACGGGGGCATCCAGACCCAGTTAACATGCCACTCATCAATCATGGTTTCCAGGTTCTGAGCAACCTGTTCCTCGATGACGTCCTGTAGGGGGCAAGCTGCGGTGGTTAGGGTCATATCCAGCACCAGGGCGCCTTCATCATTCCAGCGCATACCGTACAGCAAGCCCAAATCTACGATATTGATCCCTAGCTCGGGGTCAATCACGTTCATGAGGGCTTCCTCAATCTCTTCTTGGCTGGGGGCACCAGCGGGAGCCTCAGACATTGCAGTCACCTTTCGTAAGCGGTTTGGTGGGCTTACTTAGCGGCTAGGTAGCGCTCGTAGCCTTCTTCTTCCAGGCGGTCTGCCAGTTCGGAGCCGCCCTGGTCTACCATCTTGCCATCTACGAAAACGTGCACGAACTGCGGCTTGATGTAGCGCAAGATTCGGGTGTAGTGGGTAATGAGCATGACGCCCATATCGTTCTCGGCGTGAGCGCGGTTAACACCCTCAGAGACGACCTTGAGTGCATCAACATCCAGGCCGGAGTCGGTTTCGTCCAGGATGCCGAACTTGGGCTTGAGTAGTTCCAGCTGCAGAATCTCGTGGCGCTTCTTTTCGCCACCTGAGAAGCCTTCGTTGACGTTACGGCTAATGAAGTCCGGATCAATGGAGAGGTTCTCCATAGCTGCCTTAACATCTTTGGTCCAGGTGCGCAGGGCAGGTGCTTCACCGTCAACAGCGGTCTTAGCTGAGCGTAGGAAGTTGCTCATAGTGACACCGGGGATTTCAACGGGGTACTGCATAGCCAGGAAGAGGCCAGCGCGTGCACGCTCATCGACCGACATTTCAGTGACGTCTTCGCCATCAAGCAGGATCTGACCGGAATCGATCTGGTATTTGGGGTGACCGGCGATAGTGGAAGCCAGGGTTGACTTGCCTGAGCCGTTGGGCCCCATAATGGCGTGGATTTCGCCAGAGTTGATGGTCAGGTTGACGCCCTTCAGGATGGGCTTGGTGTTGTCGTCATCGAGGATGACTGAAACGTGTAGGTCCTTGATTTCAAGGGTTGCCATGAGTTGTTTCTCCTAGAGAGGTAAAGCTTTAGTTATTGGATAGCGCGAGTTCGGCTTCGAGTGCCGCGAAGAGCTGTTCTTCGAGTTCGTCAATGCGGATCTGCTGGATAATCTCGTTGAGGAAGCCACGAACAACCAGGCGGCGGGCTTGGTCTTCGGGGATACCTCGAGCCTGCAGGTACCAGAGGTGATCTTCATCGAGCTGGCCGGTGGTGGAAGCATGGCCGGCGCCCTCAATGAGGCCGGTTTCGATTTCCAGGTTGGGCACAGAGTCGGCGCGGGGGCCGTCTTCCAGAATCAGGTTTCGGTTGAGCTCGTAGGTGTCGGTGCCTTCGGCGTCCTTACCGATCAGAACGTCACCCACCCATACAGAGCGCGCGCCCTTGCCCTGCAGTGCACCCTTGTAGGTGACGCGGGACTTGCAGTTGGGCACGGTGTGCGCAACGAACAGGCGGTTTTCCATATGCTGGTTGGCATCGACAAAGTAGAGGCCGTACATCTCAGTTTCAGCGCCGGGGGCGGTGAACTTGGTGGAGGGGGTAACTCGGACCAGGTCGCCGCCCAGGCTGATGTTGATGTGCTTAAACTTGGCGTCGCGCCCCAGTGAAGCGTACTGGGCTGAGGCGTGGATTGCGTCCTTCTCCCACTGCTGGAGGGTGATGACGGTCAGGGAGGACGAGTCGCCCACCTTGAACTCCACGTTCTGTGAGAGCACAGCGCTACCGGTGTGGCGCAGAACCACAAGGGCCTTGGAGAAAGGCTTAGTTTCGATAAAAAGGTGCTGAGCGGACGGGTCCTTGTGGGTTCCCTCGATATTGACCTCGATGCGCTCGGTCAGCTCGGCTTCTGCGGGGACGGTAATAGCGGTTGCCTGGGCGAAAGCGCTCCAAGCGTTTGCCGCTACACGGTCCTCGGGGATGCCGGCGGACCCGATACGGGCATCGGTGCGCTCGACGGTTTCTACCTGGACTTCGGCGGGAGCGGTGACCTGCGTAGCGGGTGCCTCACCGGTCAGCTGCTCGGTGTGCAAGCCACCCAGCCGCTTAAGGGGGGTAAAACGCCAGTCTTCTTCACGGCCTGTTAGGGCGGGGAAGTCCTCTACCTTAAAGGAGGTCTTGCGCTCGGCGCGCGAAGCGTCGATTTCTACCTTGTCGGTGTTGTGCTGAGAGACGCGGATGGTGTCATCGGTGGCCAGCTCTGATGCCAGCTTTTCACCTTCCTGGTCCATACCGGGAATGAGGGGGTTGTTGTGCCCCTGGTTTGCTTCGTTAGCCATAATTTAGCCTACGGATCCTTCCATCTGGAGTTCGATCAGGCGGTTGAGTTCTAGGGCGTATTCCATGGGGAGCTCGCGGGCGATGGGCTCTACGAAGCCGCGAACAATCATAGCCATGGCTTCGTCCTCGGGCAGGCCACGCTGCTGGAGGTAGAAGAGCTGCTCTTCAGAAACACGGGAGACGGTCGCTTCGTGGCCCATGGTGACGTCGTCTTCGCGGATATCTACGTAAGGGTAGGTATCTGAGCGGGAGATGGTGTCCACCAGCAGGGCGTCACAGACCACGGAGCTCTTAGCTCGTGAGGCACCTTCACGGACCTGAACCAGGCCTCGGTAGGCCGCACGGCCGCCGTTACGAGCTACCGACTTGGAGACGATAGTTGATGAGGTGTTGGGGGCGATGTGCACCATCTTGGAACCGGTGTCCTGGTGCTGGCCTTCACCGGCGAATGCGATGGATAGGGTCTCGCCTTTAGCCTGTTCACCGACCATGTATACGGCGGGGTACTTCTGGGTGACCTTTGAGCCGATATTGCCGTCAATCCATTCCATGGTTGCGCCCTCGTGAGCGATAGCGCGCTTGGTCACAAGGTTGTAGACGTTGTTGGACCAGTTCTGAATGGTGGTGTAACGAACGCGAGCGTTCTTCTTGACAACAATTTCAACCACAGCGGAGTGCAGTGAGTCGGTCTTGTAGATGGGGGCGGTGCAACCCTCAATGTAGTGAACGTAGGAGCCTTCATCGGCAATGATGAGGGTACGCTCGAACTGGCCCATGTTCTCGGTGTTAATACGGAAGTAGGCCTGCAGAGGGATTTCTACGTGGACTCCCGGGGGAACATAGACGAAGGAGCCACCGGACCATACAGCTGTGTTCAGCGCTGCGAACTTGTTATCGCCGGCGGGGATAACGGAGCCGAAGTATTCCTCGAAGAATTCGGGGTGCTCTTTGAGGGCGGTATCGGTATCCAAGAAGATAACGCCCTGGGCTTCAAGGTCTTCACGGATCTGGTGGTAGACAACCTCAGACTCGTACTGAGCGGCAACACCAGCGACGAGGCGGTTACGTTCTGCCTCGGGGATACCCAACTTTTCGTAGGTGTTACGGATGTCTTCGGGCAGTTCTTCCCAGGTTTCTGCCTGTCGTTCGGTGGAGCGAACGAAGTACTTGATGTTGTCGAAGTCGATATCCGACAGATCAGCGCCCCAGCTGGGCATGGGTTTGCGGTCGAAGAACTTGAGAGCCTTTAGGCGGAGGTCAAGCATCCACTGGGGTTCGCTCTTCTTGCCTGAAATGTCGCGCACGACATCTTCGTCCAGACCACGCTTTGCAGCCTGGCCCGCTTCATCTGAGTCGGCCCAGCCGTACTCGTAGGTACCGATACCTTCGAGTTCGGGGTTTGCCTCCAGAATCTCTGAAATGACGGTGTTGTTGGCCTTGCGCTCAACCTGTTCAGTCATTACGGCCTTTCTTGGTGGGTTGGTTTTCGCTGGGTGGCCAGCGAAATCTTCTTCTCTCCGGGCTTGACCTCTTGTGGCGGGTAAGGCCCGGTGGGAAAGTCTATTGGTTTCTATCAGCGGTGGTAGCTCTTGCGTCTTGCTCGGTGAGCTGAGTGGCCGCTGCCCGCCCCAACGGAATGTGGGTGGTGCAGACGTGGGCGCCATTGGCCATGGTTGAAAGCCTGCGCACGTCAACTCCTAGGAGGTCGGAAATAATCTCTGTTTCCTGGTCGCAGAAAACGCTGAAGTCTTCGGCGAGGTCCCTGACCGGGCAGTGCCCCTGGCAGAGCTGAATGGATGCAAGCAGGTGGTCGGGGAGCTTGGTGCGAGAGCCTGGGCGTGCCGGGCTCATCTCTTGGGCAGTGGCCACAAAGCCGTCTCGAGTCATGGCTTCAGCCAGGGCTTCAGCTCGGGCTGATACATCGTCTCCCGCTGCTTCAACAACCGGGCGGTAGCGTTCTGCCATCTCGTGGGCCCGCGCGCTGGCGAATTGACGGAGCGCGCTCTCCCCTACGGCATCTTTGAGCATGGTGAGGGCATCGCGGGCAATGTCCAAGTAGTCGTTGCCCAGTTCGCTGTGGCCGCGGGGTGCTATGACATAGCGCCGGGCGGGACGACCAGCGCCTGCACCGTGTTGCCGGTGGCTGGCAACCTCAATGAGGTTATCTTTTTCAAGGACGTCAAGGTGACGGCGTACAGCTGCCGGGGTAAGGCTGAGTAGCTCACCCAGTTTGGCCGCAGAAACAGGGCCGTGAGTGAGAACTCCTTGCAGAACGCGATCGCGGGTGCGTTCCTCTGTTTCTGCAGGGCGCGTTGTCTTTACGGACACAGTGCTGCCTTTCTCTGCGGAATACACCAATAAAGTATGTCGTAATTGGCCGACATTAAGCTAGTAAGGTCACCCTATTTAACGGGGTACAGTTGGTCACATTTATTATGAGTTTCTCATATTAACCTCTTATTTGCCCGCTAAAGTAGGAGTCATCGACCGCGGGCGGTCAAAGTTAGCTGAGAAAGTTGTTTCAAACGCCCAGCTAGACCTCAACATCTTCTGGAAGCCACTAGAATGGACGGGTGATTACACACTCCCATAGCCCCGGCACCGCCTGCCCTCAAGAAAACCCAGCTCACCAAAGCTCACCTGCTCTCATGATTGACGGGCTGGTTAAGGACTTCTCCCCTTCAAAGGCGTACGCACGCCAGCACCCAGATGCCCTCACTGACACTGGTCTTAAGCGCGCGGTCAATGGCCTTTCCCTAGAAATTCATAGGGGGCAGGTAACCGTCCTATTAGGTGCCAATGGTGCTGGCAAAACGACTACCCTTGCATGCGCCCAGGGCCTGCTCAATCCTGATGCTGGAACTATCTCCTTGCTGGGCCAGAACCCCTGGGGAGCTTCCCCCGACTTGCGTGCTAGGGTTGGCATCATGCTTCAGGACGGCGGCCTACCTCCGGCTGTTAGGCCTATCCCCCTTCTTAAGCATGTCGCCCGCATGTACTCCGACCCGTTGAACGTCGATGAGATAGCCAGGCGATTGGGAATTGACGCTTTCAACGGAACCACTATTCGCAGATTATCCGGCGGCCAGAAACAAAGGGTTGCCCTGGCAGCAGCACTTATTGGACGTCCAGAGGTTCTTTTTCTCGATGAGCCAACCGCTGGCCTCGATCCGCAATCACGGGCCGTTGTCTTCGACATTATTCGTGAACAGCGCCAGGCCGGTGTCGCGGTTATCTTGACCACCCATCTGCTCGATGATGCCCAGCGAATTGCCGACTATGTGTACATGATTGAACGCGGTTCAGTAGTTCTCTCTGGGACTATGGACCGGGTGCTTATGGCTGGTAGCCAGGCAGAAAAGACCCTGACCTTCACTGCTCTGCCCGGCCTGACCAGCAGCCTTATCTTTACCCCCGCTCAGGCTCAGCAGATCACCCTACTTGAAGAATCGTCTGGCTTCTACCGGCTAGTCGGGGACATCACCCCCCAGCATCTGGCGGAGCTGACGGCTTACTGGGCTCAACACAAGATCATGCCCGGTGAATTTGAACTGGCTAACCGCTCCCTCGAAGACGTATTCCTTGAACTAGCAGGCAGAGAAATCCGATGAGCACTACAGCACCCAAAACCCAACAGGCCACAGCCGCTTCCTCCCCTGCGCGCATTCTTGCTCAGGGCCGTTTTGAAACCCTGGCTATGCTCAAAAACGGTGAACAGCTCATGCTCAATGTCGCTTTCCCAGTCATGGCGATTTTGGCCCTCAACTTCACTGGCTTCCTAGACCCCTGGGCACAGCGGTACGGGGTAGCCCGTATCGACGTTGCTATCCCCGGTGTGCTTGCCCTGTGTGTTCTCTCCACGGCGCTCTCAGGTCAGGGCATCGCCACAGGCTTCGACCGCCGCTACGGTGTTCTCCGATTTATTTCCACCACTCCGCTGGGGCGCGGCGGGCTAGTAGCCGGCAAGGTACTGGCCGTACTTTCGGTCCTCCTCATTCAGTATCTGCTGGTAGGTGCGCTCGGGCAGCTTCTTGGATGGACGGCAACTATCCCCGGTCTACTGCTCTCAGCCCCAACACTCCTACTGGGCGCGGCCTGCTTCACCTCCCTAGGACTCCTTATAGCTGGCACTGTCAGGGCTGAAGCCACCCTAGCAATTGTCAATATGGCCTGGGTCATCCTGGCAGGTGCAGGCGGTATCCTTATTCCCACCGACCGTTACCCGGCATGGCTCTCGCAGCTGATCGACCTCCTGCCCTCAGCGGCACTCGGTAATGCTCTTCGCGGGGATTTTGTGGGCCACCAGTTCCTCCTGGTACCTCACATTATTTTGATTCTGAGCACCGTGCTCTTTGGCGCTCTGGCCGTCCGTTTCTTCAAATGGTCTGCCTAAGACCACCCTCCACCAGTGAAAGAAAAGTTCATGACTAGCAGGAACTCATCTACCCCCTCACCTGAGAGAGCTCAGCGGCTACCAGTAGCTAGCAAGGTCATACCCAGCAGCTATACCTCCTGGATTAAAAAAACAGCCTGGGCTTTAGCTATCGCCAATATCTTCTTGATCATCTCCGGTGGCGTTGTTCGTCTCACGGGCTCAGGGCTGGGCTGTGACACCTGGCCTAAGTGCACCTCCGATGGATCCTGGACAACCACCCCCGAAATGGGCATCCACGGCTTGGTGGAGTTCGGTAACCGCCTCCTGACTTTTGTGCTGGTTATTATCACAATTGTCGCTTTTATCGCTATCCTGGGCATCGTTTTCCCTCAGCGGGTCAGCACCGGTTTCTTCGTCAAAAAGCTCATCTTTGGTGCCCGGGCCCACGAGTCCCGCTATGCGGACCTCTTCAATCTCACTTTGCTTCTGCTCTGGGGCATCCCCGTCCAAGCGGTTGTCGGTGGTATTTCTGTCTGGCAGAAACTCAACCCCTGGATGGTCACGGCCCATTACATCCTGTCGGCAATCATGATTGCACTTACGGCTATCTATCTCAATCGTATTTACCGGTACTTTGGTGGTACTGCTCAGGCTGAGGGGTTGGCGGCAGAGGCACCTCGTGAAGGCTCAGGCCTTATGCGGGTCCTCGGCTGGCTAGGCTTCGCTCTGGTTGCCGCACTCATCTTTATGGGTACCGTGACCACAGGTACCGGACCTCACGCTGGTGATGCTGAAACCCACCGTCATGCTTTTGACCCTGTGCTGGTAACCCGACTCCACGGAACCCTAGTCTGGACCTACTGCGCCACGGTCTTGGCTTTCTTCGTATTGGTCCGTAAATACGCTCTAGCCCCGATCTTCACCAAGTCCCTTTTCTGGGTTCTGCTTGTTTTGGGCTACCAGGCAGTTGTGGGCTACACCCAGTACTTCAACGGCCTACCTGCCTGGCTGGTTGAGTTCCACCTGATTGGGTCAGGTATCTTCTCTCTAGCCGCTGCGTCGCTTATTGAGCGTCAGCTGGTTCTATCCAGTGCAGCCTCCCGCAAGCGTGCACTGGAGCGTATCAGCTAGGCCACGACTGAATGCAAAAAATGGGGGCCCAGCCTGCAGCGAGCAGGCCGGGCCCCAATTTTATTCTGTCTTGCGCTTATATTGACAGAACAGCTGAACCCACAAAAGGATCAATAGCCAGAGCAATGAAAAGTACAGTCAAGTAGGTAATGGAACCGTGGAAGACCACCATGGCAGTTCGGCTCGTAGCCTGTTCTTTGAGGGCCAGAGCGTGAAGCTTGTGGCAGTGGTAGAGAAACCAGGCACCAATCAGCAAGGCGGCAATCGTATACACCCAGCCTGCTCCCCCCAAGGGAATCAGCAGCAGGGAACAAATCACCATAGCCCATCCATAGAGAACGACTTGGACAGAGACACTCTTAGCAGAGTCTGTGGCTCCTAGCATGGGAATACCGGCGGCACGGTAGTCCTCGGCATATTTCATGGAGAGAGGCCAGTAGTGCGGGGGTGTCCAGAGGAAAATCACCATGAAGAGCACAAGAGCGGCCCAGGAAATGGTGTTTTCGACAGCGGCCCAGGCGATGAATACCGGCATGCACCCGGCAAGGCCGCCCCAAACGATATTTTGTTTGGTGCGTTTCTTGAGCCAGAGCGAGTAGAAGACGACATAGAGGAAAATTGCGACTAGGCCCAGAGCTGCGGCTAGCGGGTTCACCAAGAAGTAGAGGTAAATAATCGAAATAACCGATAGCACCCAAGCGAATACCAGGGCTTGGCGGTCAGTGAGCTCACCGGTGACCAAGGGGCGCTTCTCGGTACGCTTCATCAGTCGGTCGGCATCGCGGTCGATGTAGCAGTTAAAGGCACACGAGGCACCGGCAGCCAGGGATCCACCGATCATGGTGTTGAGAACGAGCCAGAGATTGGGGAAGCCCCCCGCAGCAAAGATCATGGTGGGTGCTGTTGTCACCAAAAGGAGTTCGATAATCTGAGGCTTAGTCAGATGAATGTACGCCTTCACCTTGCGCATCAGGGAAATCTGGCCGGGTACAACCGACTCAGGTGCTGTAGAACGCACCTTATCGCGGTCAATCACGGTGTTGATGCCATGGCCCTTCACGTATACTGACTTCCCTTACAGGTCGAGTGTCGTGCTCTTATAACTACCTACCGGTAGTGGTATTCACTATGTGAAATTCCCGGTGATTTCGTGGCGCATGCCCACTCAATCTTTTTATGGCCAGCTGTTACACCAAGTTACCCAGTTTTTAGTGTTTTGGGTCACTTATGAGGGGTGTAAAAATCGTTTGCAAGCAGGCCAAAAGAGCTTTTGTTCAAATTACATCGTATAACGACAGGGCAGGCTGTGCCTAATGTTGCCCGGGTGCCCTTTAGCACCTCCGTCCGCCCTCAGGCGAACCCGGCCAGTAGGTGCAGGTGTGAACTATCCTTAGAGAAGATACTTTTTGCCCATTTACCCCGCACGGAAGACCAGTGCTGGCAGGGCAGATTGACAAATAATTGTCACTATATCTGGGCAACCAGAGCGAGAGAGGATGGCCTATGCCTAATCTGAACCAGAAACTTGAATGGACTGAAAAAGATCAGCGAGCTGTTGACACCGCCCGCGTACTTGCAGCGGATGCAGTTGAGAAGGTCGGTTCAGGCCACCCCGGTACCGCAATGAGCCTGGCCCCCGTTGCATACCTGCTCTTTCAGAAAGTAATGCGCCACGACCCTACCGATGATCGCTGGGCAGGCCGAGACCGTTTTATCCTCTCTCCTGGACACACCTCGCTGACTCTCTACAACCAGCTCTTCTTAGGCGGGTTTGGTCTGGAACTCGACGACATCAAGGCTTTGCGTACCGCTGGAGCCCTCACCCCCGGCCACCCCGAGTTCGGGCACACCAAGGGTGTAGAAATTACGACCGGCCCACTGGGCCAGGGCCTGGCCTCGGCAGTAGGTTTTGCCTATGCGCAGCGCCGCATGCGCGGTCTATTTGATCCCGAAGCAGCTCCCGGCACCTCGCCTTTTGACCACACCATCTTCACCATTGCTTCTGAAGGCGATGTTCAGGAAGGCGTTACCGCCGAAGCCAGCGCGCTTGCCGGTCACCAGCAGCTCGGCAACCTGGTTGTCATCTACGACCGCAACCACATCTCAATTGAAGATGACACGGATGTTGCCTTCACCGAAGACGTAGCAGCCCGTTACGAGGCCTACGGCTGGGATGTCACCACAATCGATTGGACCGCAGGCGGAGAGTACCAGGAAGACGTTGAGGCGCTCTACGATGCTATCGTGGCGGCCACGAAGGTTACCGATAAGCCCTCCTTTATTGAACTGCGCACCATCATTGGCTACCCGGCACCTCATAAGCAGAACACCGGCGGCATTCACGGCTCCAAACTGGGCGCCGACGAGGTAGCCGCCACCAAGAAGATTCTAGGTTTTGACCCTGAACAGCACTTTGCTGTTGAGCCTGAGGTTCTTGAGCACACTCGCGGGCTGCTTGCTCGCAGTGCCGCTGAGCGCGCCGAATGGGACAAGAACTTTGAGACCTGGAAGCAGGCTCATCCCCAAGAAGCCGCCCTCTACGAGCGTCTTATTGCCGGTGAACTTCCCAAGGACCTAGACCAGGCTCTACCTGTCTTTGAGGCTGGTACCGCTGTGGCTACCCGTGCCGCCAGCGGTAAGGTCATCAACGCCCTGGCCCCCCACCTGCCAGAGCTATGGGGTGGCTCCGCTGACCTGGCCGGTTCTAACAACACCACCATTGACACCGAGAAGAGCTTCAATCCTCAGGCCCGCTCCACCAAGGCTTGGACTGGCCACCCCTACGGTCGCGTCCTGCACTTCGGTATTCGTGAGCACGCAGCAGCGGCTATTACCAACGGTATCGCTCTGTCCTCACCAACCCGTCCCTTCTCCGGCACTTTCTTTGTCTTCACCGACTACCAGCGCCCTGCAGTTCGCTTGGCAGCACTCATGGGTGTACCCAACATCTTCGTATGGACCCACGACTCCATCGGGCTGGGTGAAGATGGCCCCACCCACCAGCCTGTAGAGCATCTGACAGCAATGCGCGCTATCCCCAACCTGGATGTCGTCCGCCCCGCAGACGGTAACGAAACCGCCGTTGCCTGGCGTAAGATTCTCGAGATCAAAGATCACCCGGCAGGCCTGGTGCTCTCACGCCAGAACCTGACCAACCTTGCTCGTGAAGACCTGCACCCCAAGGCTGAGGGTGAGAAGTTCGCTTCAGCCCAGGGCACCGCACGCGGTGGCTATGTGCTGGCTGATACCGAGGGAACCCCGGATGTCATTCTGATTGCTACCGGCTCCGAGGTTGAGCTTGCTCTGGCCGCGCGCACCCAGCTTGCAGAAGAAGGCATTGCGGCTCGTGTTGTCTCCATGCCTTGCCGCGAATGGTTTGCCGCTGAGAGTGCGGAGTACCGCGAGTCGGTTATCCCTGCCGCTGTCAAGGCACGAGTTACTGTCGAAGCCGGCTTGGCTATGTCTTGGCAGGACCTCTTGGGCCATGCTGGTCGCGCTGTCTCTCTGGAACACTACGGTGCATCTGCCTCAGCCGAAGAGCTCTTCGCTGATTTCGGTTTCACCGCCGAGAAAGTAGCTGCAGCAGCACGCGAGTCCATCCAGGCCGCCCAATAACCACAGGGTTCCGTGCGCGGTACCCGTACATAGAGCGGCGGCTGACCTGCTCTCTGCTCTCGACCTATATGAGCCCTAGCCGGAGCACATCAGCCCGGCTAGGGCAAGCAACTACAGAGGAAATATACCAATGACTACACCTACCCAGAAGCTTTCCGACGCCGGCGTCTCCATCTGGCTCGATGACCTTTCCCGTGAACGCCTGTCCAGCGGTAACCTGCAGACCCTGATTGATACCAAAAACGTTGTTGGCGTGACCACCAACCCCAGTATTTTTGCCGCAGCACTGAGCAACGGCGCGGCCTACGCTGAGCAGATGAAAAAACTCGCAGAGCAGGGCACAGAGGCAGAAGCCGCGGGCTTCGCCGCCATGATTGATGATGTACGCGATGCCTGCGACGTTTTTGCTCCCATTTACGAGGCAAGCCAGGGCTTTGACGGTCGTGTCTCCATTGAGGTCAGCCCCCTGCTGGCTCGCCAATCTGATGCAACTTTTGCTCAGGCAAAGCAGCTCTACACCGCTGTTGGCCGTGAAAACGTCATGATTAAGATTCCCGCCACCGAAGAGGGTCTTGCCCCCATTGCGCAGACCCTGGCCGAGGGTATCTCGGTCAACGTCACTCTGATCTTCTCGCTGGAGCGCTACCGCGCAGTCATCAACGCTTACATGCTGGGCCTAGAGAAAGCACTGGAGAACGGTAAGGATCTGTCAAAGATTCACTCCGTAGCTAGCTTCTTTGTCTCCCGTGTCGACACCGAAATTGATGCCCGTCTCGATGCCATTGCTACCGAGGAGGCCCTGGCCCTGCGTGGCAAGGCCGGTCTTGCTAACGCCCGTCTGGCTTTTGAGGTCTACGAGCAGGCATTCGAGTCAGAGCGCTGGGCACGCCTTGAAGCCGCTGGGGCTAACCGCCAGCGCCCGCTCTGGGCCTCAACAGGTGTCAAAAACCCCGCCTACCCCGACACCCTCTATGTCACCGAGATTGCCGCCCCCGGCACCGTGAACACCATGCCTGAGGCAACCCTCATGGCGACCTTTGACCATGCAGAGGTCACCGGTAATGCGATTGCAGGCACCTACGAAGAATCAAGCCAGGTACTCAACCAACTTGAAGCAGTAGGTATCTCCTACAAGGAGATAGTTGAGAAGCTGGAAACCGAAGGTCTAGATAAGTTCGAGATTTCTTGGAAGGAACTACTCGATACCGTTCAGGCAGCACTCAGCTCTGAGGCGTAAGGACCCCAGTAGATCGGGTTTTGACCTGGCCGGTACCCTTCTCGGTTCCCGGCCAGGTAAGCCCGGTAAACTAATGCATAGACAGGGTAGCGCGTATCCCCCTGGCCTTTAAGCCAGCTACAGCTACCGCCCATAGCAACCTGTGAAGGATTCATGGCAGTGGCCAACACTCACGAATCAAACCCTCTGCGCGATCCACGCGATCGCCGTCTGACCCGCGTCGCTGGCCCCAGTTCTCTGGTTTTCTTCGGCGTCACCGGTGACCTAGCACGCAAGAAACTGCTTCCAGCAGTGTATGACTTGGTCAACCGTGGCTTGTTACCGCCAAGCTTCGGTTTGGTGGGTTTTGGGCGTCGCGAATGGAGCCACGAGGATTTCCGTGATGAGGTTCGGAACCACGTCCAGGCTCATTCTCGTACGCCCTTCCGTGAGGATGTCTGGAACCAGTTTGCTGCCGGTATTCGTTTTGTGACCGGTACTTTTGACTCCGACGAGTCTTTTGAGAAGCTCAAGGCAACCCTTGCCGAGCTTGATAAAACCCGTGGTACTGGTGGTAACCATGCCTTCTACCTATCTATTCCGCCCAAGGATTTTGACCAGGTTCTCCAAAAATTGGCTGACCATGATTTAGCCAACCACAATCAGCATGAGGGCTGGCGAAGGGTCGTTATCGAGAAGCCCTTTGGCCACAATCTACAGAGCGCTCGTGAGCTCAACGCCATTGTCGAGCGCGTATTCCCAGCAGACTCTGTCTTCCGCATTGACCACTACCTAGGCAAGGAAACCGTTCAGAACATTCTGGCCATGCGCTTTGCTAACCAAATGTTTGAGCCCCTGTGGAACGCCAACAATGTGGATCATGTGCAGATCACAATGGCCGAGGATATCGGCATTGGAACCCGCGCTGGCTACTACGATGGTGTGGGTGCGGCCCGCGATGTAATCCAGAACCATCTGCTCCAGCTTCTGGCGCTGACCGCTATGGAAGAACCCGTCAGCTTTAACGCTGAGCACCTGCGGGCAGAGAAAGCTAAGGTTCTTGAGGCCGTTCAGGTGCCCCGGGATATCGAGCAGGCTTTTGCTATTGGCCAGTATGCGGCCGGCAACCAGGGTGGTGAAGAGGTCAACGGCTTCTTTGATGAGAATGATATCCCCGCGGATTCGCGTACCGAAACTTTTGCGGCCCTCAAACTCTTCATTAATACCCGCCGCTGGGCCGGTGTTCCTTTCTACCTGCGTGCGGGCAAGCGTCTGGGCCGCCGCGTCACCGAGATTGCGGTGGTCTTCAAAAAGTCCCCCAACCAGCTCTTTGGAGGTAGCTCCCACCTGGCAGGTCAGAACGCTATCGTGATTCGCGTCCAGCCTGATGAGGGTATGACCCTACGTTTCTCATCTAAGGTACCCGGCACCCAGATGGAGATTCGTGATGTGAACATGGACTTTGGGTATTCCCACTCCTTTACCGAAGAATCACCAGAGGCTTACGAGCGCCTGATTCTGGATGTACTACTCGGTGAGCCACCGCTCTTCCCCCGTCACGAGGAAGTTGAGCTGTCGTGGAAGATTCTTGACCCCTTTGAAGAGTACTGGGAAGAGCACCAGGTTAAGCCTGAACCTTACGCCCCCGGTTCTTGGGGACCGGCTTCTGCCCACAGCATGCTTGAACGTGACGGTCGCACTTGGAGACGCCCATAATGAGAAAACTTAATGACACCACCGTTGGCGAAATCGCCAAGGAACTTGCCCGTCTGCGCAACGAAGAAGGCGCTACCACATCCTCTCGTGTACTGACCCTGGTGATTCTGGCTGAAAAGGGGCATTCGAAGACCGCTGTTGAGGCGGCACTCAAGGCTTCCTATGAGCATCCCTCCCGCATTATTGTTCATATTGACTACGGTCAGGATGCCCCTGATCAGCTCAATGCAAGCATCTACGTTGGTGGCGATGCCGGTGCCTCAGAGCTGATCATTCTACGCGGTTACGGTAGTGCGGCTGTGGCTACTGAATCTCTCATTTCCGGACTTCTACTGCCTGACTCCCCCATTGTTGCCTGGTGGCCGCATTCGGTTCCGGAGAACCCAGCGGAGCACTCTATCGGCCGGATTGCTCAGCGTCGTATCACCGATTCGGCTCGTGCTTACGACCCGCTTGGCGTGCTTGAAAAACTGGCCGACAGTTACAAGGACGGAGATACCGACCTGGCCTGGATTCGTCTAACGCTGTGGCGCATCCAAATTGCTGCTGTACTTGATCAGCTCGGCCCCGCGCCCGTCAGCAAGGTGACCGTTTCAGGCTCATCCCTGTCGCCCTCGGTCGTTCTGCTGGGTGCATGGTTGGGCACCCGACTGGGTGCGACCGTTCATCTGCGCACCACCGATGTTCAGCGTGGCCTCTACCGGGTACAGCTTGAACGTGAAGATGGAAGGGTAACCATCCACCGCCCCGGCAGGAACATTGCCACAGTCTCTTCCCCCGGTACACCTGACCAGCAGATCTCTCTGCCGGTCAGGTCCCTGGCAGATTGCTTGGCTGAAGAACTGCGTCGCCTGGACCCCGATGAAGTTTACGGGGAGGTCTTGCAATCGGTTGTCGATGGTTGCAACATCGTGGTTGATATTAATGCGGAAGATACCGCAACCGAAGGCGCTGACTACACGGAGGTCTACGATGCCTAAACCCATTCTTGTTGCCCACACCGATAAGGCTCAGCTCCAGCTAGCTGGGGCAACCCGCATCATCAATGTTGCGGCGACCGCTGTGGCGGCTCAGGGCGTGGCCCATATTTCGCTCACAGGCGGTACTATGGGTATCGCTGTTCTCGCTGGTATCGCTGAGCACCCGCTAAGTTCTACCGTGGACTGGTCTAAGGTTCATTTCTGGTGGTCTGATGAGCGCTTTGTTGCCACCGGTCATGCTGACCGCAACGAGCAGCAGGCAGGCCATGCCCTGCTCACCTCTTTGGGCCTACCCACGGAGAACCTGCATATCATGGGGGCTTCTGACACCTTTGATTCGCCTGAGGCAGCGGCCCTTGCCTACACCGAAGAGTTGGCACGGTTTGCACCCGCTGGTGAGAGCTCCCCTCTCTTTAACCTCACCCTACTGGGTATGGGGCCTGATGGGCATATTGCTTCGCTCTTCCCCGACCGAACCGAGATCCTGGACGCTGAGGGAGTTGCTATCGCGGTTCATAACTCCCCTAAGCCGCCACCCACGCGTGTGAGCCTGACCCTGCCGGTCATTAACTACTCAGAGCGTATCTGGTTCCTTATTGCTGGTAGCGATAAGGCAGATGCAACGGCTCGGCTGAGGGCTGCTAGCCAGCTAGCAGAAAGCGAGCTCACCGCCAAGATTCTCACAGCGACTCCCGCCGCAGGTGCCCGAGGTCTGCTTGAAACACTGATTCTGGTAACAGAAGATGCTCTGGCATCAAACGCCAATTGAGCTTAATGAACAGCGGCCGCTGCTTTACCCCCTGGCCGCTGTTCTTTAGCTGTAATAGGCAGAGAGCATGAAAAAGCCCGATAGTTCTGTGAACTATCGGGCATTTTATATAAGTCTTTTTAGATAACCGCCACGGTCTCAAAACGGAGTACCAGGGCGTAGCCGATAATGGCAAATACCCAGAGGAGGATAACGGTTACCGTAAGTCGGATAAGGTTTTTAGAGGCCATACCCGAGGAGTTCAGGGAGGTTGTCATACCGCCACCGAACATATCTGAAAGGCCACCGCCCTTGCCGCGGTTGAGCAAAACCAGGAGCACGGTGAGGACGCTGGTTATAGCAATAACCACCATCAGGGCAATCTTTAGGGTTTCCACGCAGAACCTTTCACATGAACAGAGAAGGTGGCGTTCTCAAGCCACCCCAAAAACTATACGCTCTTTAGGCTGTAAAAGCACGGCTAACACCGCTGAGCTTCATGCTCTATGCCCCTAGCCCGGCAGACCGATTCATAGCTGAACCGGCTACCGGGCTACAGGAACCCTTAGGTTTAGGAGTTGAAGCGAGCAATGTTAGCGAACTCGGTAGCGTCCAGTGAGGCACCGCCTACCAGTACGCCGTCCACATCTGCTTCTGCCATGATTTCAGGTGCGCTAGCAGCCTTGACCGAGCCACCGTAGAGCACGCGCACCTTGTCTGCAATCTCAGCTGAGTAGAGCTTAGTTAGCTCAGCGCGGATAGCGGCACTCATTTCCTGAGCGTCAGCTGCGGTTGCAACCTTGCCGGTGCCAATTGCCCAGACAGGCTCGTAGGCAACGACCAGGGTTTCAGCCTGTTCTGCGGTCAGGCCTTCGATAGAGCCACGGAGCTGTTCCAGCGTAAATTCGACGTGCTCGCCGGCTTCGCGCTTGTCCAGGCCTTCGCCTACGCACAATACGGGAACCAGGTCGTTGCGGTATGCTGCCTGAATCTTAGCGGCACACACAGCATCGCTTTCACCGTGAATAGTACGACGCTCTGAGTGGCCCACCAGAACGTAGCTTGCACCCAACTTGTTCAGGAATACGCCGGAGATATCGCCGGTGTAGGCGCCGGAATCCTGGTCGGAGAGGTCCTGTGCACCGTAGACAATCTCTAGCTTGTCACCGTCAACTAGGGTCTGTACTGAACGGATATCAGTGAAGGGAGGGAAAACAGCAACTTCAGCCTGAGCATAGTTAAAGTTGGTGTCATCCAGGGTCCATGCCAGTTTCTGGAGCAGGGTCACGCCTTCGGTGTGGTCCATGTTCATCTTCCAGTTGCCAGCGATAAGAGGCTTACGAGTCATGTGGCTCGTCCTTTCGTCAAAAATTAGTGTGCTTAGGCGTCGAGTGCTTAGGCGCCGAGTGCTTAGGCGCCGAGTGCTTCGAGGCCGGGCAGGGTCTTACCTTCGATGTATTCGAGGGAAGCGCCACCACCGGTGGAGATGTGGCCAAACTGGTCGTCAGAGAAGCCCAGGTTACGCACAGCCGATGCGGAGTCGCCGCCACCGATGATGGAGAAAGCATCAGATTCAACCAGGGCCTCTGCAAGGGCCTTAGTACCGGCTGCGAAAGCTTCAATTTCGAAGACACCTACGGGGCCGTTCCAGAAGACTAGCTTGGCATCCTTGATCTTCTGCGCAAAGAGTTCACGGGTGGCGGGGCCAATGTCCAGGCCTTCTGCCTGGGCACCCAGCTTGCCACCTGTCAGATCTTCGATGGGGCGGATTTCAGAATTCGCATCGTTGGAGAAATCGTCTGCCCATACAATGTCGGAGGCGATAATGAGCTCGGTGCCCTTTTCGGGTGCTTCTTTCAGATAGCGCTTGCAGTTCTCAATCTGGTCCTCTTCAAGAAGTGACTGGCCTACTTCGTAGCCCAGTGCCTTGGCGAAGGTATAGCCCATGCCACCACCGATGAGCAGAGCATCAGCCTTACCGATCAGATTATCAATCACAGCGAGCTTGTCGGACACCTTAGCGCCGCCCATAACAACGACAAAGGGGCGATCAGGGTTCTTGATGACCTTCTGCAGAACGTCAACTTCGGTTTTGACCAGGTCGCCCAGGTAAGCCGGAAGTACCTTAGCAATGTCGTAGACAGAGGCATGCTTGCGATGAACTGCCCCGAATGCGTCGTTGACGTAGGCACCATTTTCACCGGTCAGAGCTGCAAGTTCAGCAGCAAACTCGGCGCGCTCAGCGTCGTCCTTGGAGGTTTCGCGTGCATCATAGCGGACGTTTTCGAGAACCAGCAGTTCGCCGTCCTTGAGAGCTTCAGCCTTGGCCTTGGCATCCTCACCGACCAGGTCAGTAGCAATTACAACGGGAAAGTCTGCGAGCTCAGCAAGACGCTCAGCGGCGGGCTTGATGGAGTACTGGGGGTCAACCTGACCCTTGGGGCGACCGAGGTGAGCGGTCACAATAACGCGGGCACCAGCATCGGTCAGCTTCTTCAGGACGGGCAAGGAAGCGCGGACGCGGCCGTCATCGGTGACCACACCGTCCTTGAGGGGAACATTCAGGTCTGAACGGACCAGGACGCGGCGACCAGCAAGGCCGCTTTCGATAAGCTCTGCAAGAGTTTTTGCCATGGGACTTCTCATCTCCATACGGTGAGGTTGATATAGGTAGGCTCCCCCGGTTGAGGAACCCAGATATGAGGACGGGTTAGCCAACTGCGCTTTATGCGTGCGCCAGTTCGCTAACCCTGTCTCTCATTGGTGTCTCATATAAGACGGTGGTCTATCAGCTTAGAGGGCTGCTACAACCTTGTTGGTGAACATGACCAGACGTGACACGTAGCCGTATTCGTTATCGTACCAGGCGATAACCTTGACCTGGTTGCCAATAACCTTGGTCAGGGGGGCATCGAATACGGTCGAAACGGGCTCGCCCTCGATGTCCTTGGAAACGATGGGCTCTTCGTTGTACTTGATGATGCCCTTGAGGTCGCCCTCAGCTGCTTCCTTGACGGCTGCGTTAACTTCTTCAACGGTTACTTCGCGTGAAGCGGTGAAGGTCAGGTCGGTGATGGAGCCGGTGGGGGTGGGAACGCGAACAGCGAAGCCGTCCAGCTTGCCCTTGAGTTCAGGAAGAACCAGGCCAACGGCTGCAGCGGCACCGGTGGAGGTGGGAACCATGTTCAGGGCTGCGGCGCGTGCACGGCGCAGGTCCTTGTGAGGAGCATCCTGCAGGCGCTGGTCAGCGGTGTATGCGTGGATGGTGGTCATGAGGCCCTTTTCGATACCGAACTTATCGTTCAGTACCTTGGCCATGGGAGCCAGGCAGTTGGTGGTGCAAGATGCGTTTGAAACGATGTTCATGGTGGCTGAATCGTACTGGTCGTCGTTGACGCCCATGACGAAGGTGCCGTCAATGTTTTTGCCGGGTGCAGAGAGGATAACCTTCTTTGCACCAGCTTCCAAGTGAGCCTTAGCCTTCTCGCCATCGGTAAAGAAACCGGTGGACTCAAGAACAACGTCTACGCCGAGGTCGCTCCAGGGAAGATCAGCAGGGTTACGCTCTGCCAGAACCTTGATTTCGGTGCCATTGACGACCAGGCCGTTTTCGGAGACAGCTACTTCACCGTCGAAACGACCCATGATTGAGTCGTACTTGAGAAGGTGAGCAAGGGTATTTATGTCGGTCAGATCGTTGATAGCAACGATCTCAAAGCCCTCGCCATGCTGCTGGGCAGCGCGGAAGAAGGTGCGGCCGATGCGGCCAAAGCCGTTAATTGCTACGCGTACAGTCACTGAAATCAAACTCCTAGATACAGTTAGTGACAAGGTGGACGAGACTCCCTCTGAAGGGCGTATCGTTGCCGAACTCGGGAACTTTAGTTCCTGTCAGCTCGGCAGCCGAGCTCTCGTCCGGTTCGTTTTCTATCATACCCTGTTTATGTGAGTTTTGGTGTGTTTCTGTCGTATTTAAAGGTGGATTTAAGTGTGTTTCACTCATTGTTCACTCAGTTTTCCCCACCGAATGTGGCTCCCGCCCCTTAAATTCATGATAAATGCCACCCAGTAAAGGGCAAACCAACAAAAACCCACATCGATTATCTGAAGACAAGCTGGGTTCTTGATTGGCCAAGGTTAGAAGTTACTATCTGCACGTTGAGCACATGACCAGCAGTGAACCGCTCAAGACGCAGAAGAGCCGTCCTCACCCGCAAGTAAGGACGGCTCACCACACTCAAAAAAGTAAGAAACTACTGGTGCTGACCGTGTGCCCCCACCCCGGCTTCAGTACCGGGGATACCGCGTTCAGCAGCTCGCTTATCGGCCATGGCAATGAGACGACGGATTCGACCTGCGATAGCGTCCTTAGTCATAGGTGGGTCAGCCAGACGACCCAGCTCATCCAGTGAGGCCTGCTTATGCGCTACACGTAACTCACCTGCATAGCGTAGATGGTCAGGAACTTTATCGCCCAAAATTTCAAGAGCACGTTCAACCCTGGCCCCGGCGGCAACAGCAGCCTGAGCTGAACGACGCAGGTTAGCGTCGTCAAAGTTAGCCAGACGGTTGGCAGTGGCACGCACTTCTTTACGGGCGCGACGCTCCCGCCAGTTATCCAGAGCATCAACAGCCCCCATACGCTCAAGGAGCAAGCTAATGGTCTCCCCATCACGCACTACAACGCGATCAACACCGCGCACTTCGCGGGCCTTAGCGATAACATCCAGACGACGAGCCGCCCCCACCAAGGCCAGCGCGGCCTCAGGACCGGGGCAGGTAAATTCAAGAGCTGACGAGCGGCCCGGCTCAGTCAACGAACCGTGCGCTAAGAAGGCCCCGCGCATCACAGCCTCGGCGTCAGCCAAGGAACCGTTTACAACAGCCGGAGGTAGGCCCCTAACCGGGCGACCTCGCCCGTCAAGCAGACCGGTCTGACGAGCCAGAGCTTCGCCGCCTTGATCAACGCGAACCACGTAGCGACCACCGCGGCGCAGGCCGCCACCAGAGATAGAGGTAATAGATGCTTCATGCCCATACATCTCTGCGATGTTGTATCTGAGCCGCTCAGCAGTAGACTCCAAATCGACCTCGGCCTCAACCACAATTTTGCCCTGAACCAGGTGCAAGCCGTTGGTAAAACGCAAGATAGTGGCTACCTCAGCTTTACGCACAGATGAGCGGTTCGCTTCAAACTGTGCCAGCTCTTCCTTGACCGATGCCGTTAGGGCCATGCTGGTCTTCCTCCAAAAGTTTAACTGCTCAAGTCAGTAGGGTGTGCCGGGAGATCCCGACCTCAGTATTTGAAAACCTGCTTATAGGCCGCAGCCAATTTGAGGGGGTCATGGACCCCCGGCTGATCGGTTTCCGCCACCTCGACCCAAAGGACCTCGGCACCGAGCTGGCTAGCAACATTTTCAAAGATTTCTCGCTCCCCAGTGGCGGCAGGGTCAGCGATAACTGTATTAACCCTAATTTCTGGAACGTAATCACGCAAAACGAGAAGGTGGTCGGCGGCACTCATACCCTGCGTTTCTTTACCGTCCAGCTCCAAATTCATCACCAGGCAAATCTTGGCACTGGTATTGAGAATCGCTTCACGTAAACCGGGCAGTAAGAGGTGAGGCAGAAGGGAGGTAAAGAATGAACCAGGACCCAGAACTACCCAGTCAGCCTCGTGAACCGCGCTGACTGCTTCGGGGCAGGGCTCAGCTTCCGCAGGAAGAAGACGAACTTTATCTACTCTACCGGCCTTAGCCAAAGTCGCCTGGCCCTGCACGGTATCGCGAAATTCCACGCCGTGCTCATTGGTGCTTACAATATCGCCCTCAATAACCAGAGGTGTCAGCGACATCGGCAGGACCCGCCCTCGTGCGTTGAGCAGGGCACCTGCCCAATCAAGACCGGCAACGCAGTCACCCAGCAGATCCCACAGAGCCACAATCAGCAGGTTACCCAAGGCATGGTTCTCCAGGGCAGTCGGCCGGGCATCGGTCCGTTGCGTGAAACGGTGCTGCATAACATCACGCCAGGTACGTCCCCAGTCAGTGTCATCGCACAGGGCAGACAGCGCCATACGCAGATCACCGGGAGGTAAAACATCAAGTTCATGGCGTAGCTTACCGGAGGAACCCCCATCATCGGCAACCGTGACCACTGCGGTCAGAGCACTGGTAATCAATTTAAGGGCAGACAAGGATCCATAGAGGCCGTGCCCCCCGCCCAGAGCTGTCACTCTGACCGGAAGAGGGTGCCCCTGATGAATAATTGGCAGGAGTCCCGTCTCGGGGAAACGGGGTGCGCGAAAAGTCTCAGGCATTATTCTCTACCCATGTCACGGTGATGAATCGAAATGTTTACATCGTCCATTTGGCGCAGTCGGCGGGCAACTTCTTCAGTTACAGCAACTGAGCGGTGCTTACCGCCGGTGCACCCAATAGCAAAGGTTGCATACAGTTTACCTTCCTTTCGGTAACCCGCAATGACCGGCTGAAGCGCTTGAATGTAATGCGAGATAAATTCTTCGGTACCCTCATGAGAAAAGACGTAATCTCGGACCCCAGCGTCCTGACCGGTCTGGGCTCGCAACTCAGGAACCCAGTGAGGATTCGGAATGAACCGCATGTCAGCCATGTAGTGGACATCGGAGGGGGTGCCGTATTTAAAGCCGAAACTCATCACGGTAATGTTCACAATGCGCTCCTTACCTGGAGCATAGGTTTCACGCACTTTCTTAGCCAGCTGGTGAACATTCATCCCCGTGGTGTCAATGATGTAATCCGCGCTCTCTTTGAGTTCAGCAAAAAGCTTGCGTTCTTCGGAAATCGCTTCTGCCACCAAACCGCCCTTCTGAAGGGGGTGCGGGCGCCGCTGAGCCTCATAGCGGGCGATAATATCCTTATCCGCTGCGTCCATGAAAAGCATGGAGAAATCAACGTCAAGGCCCCTTAGGTTATTGATAGCTTCAGGCAAATCTTGCAAAAGACGACGCGCACGAACATCAATCCCAACCGCCACTTTGGGCATGGTTGCAGGAGAGTCTTTAACAAGTTGAGCAAGGTTGCTGAACATCTGAGGTGGAATGTTATCCACCACGTACCATCCCTCATCTTCGAGGGTGTTGGCTGCGGTGCTGCGGCCTGCACCAGAAATACCGGTGATGACCAAGATTTGCGGTTTGACGCCAGATACAAGGGGGTCAGATGACATGTGAGGGGTCTCTCGCTTCTCCAAATTGAACCAATGTTAGTTATAGCCTAGCGCACATACACCCCATAAAAGCCCGCAAAATGCAGGCAATATGCCCAAGATATGTCCCCCAAAAAGTATTTATGGCCGGGTGTCCTCAGACAAGAAATGACGGTGGATTTTTTGGGCCATAGAGGGGCCAATTCCGGGGACTTTCTGCAGTTCTTCAATATCCGTAGCTGAGAGCTGTTTGAGAGAACCAAAATGCTTGATTAAGGCCTCCCGCTTAGCTGGCCCCAGCCCATCAATAGTGTCCAAGGCAGATTTGACCATTTCACGGCCGCGCTTGGTTCGGTGGAAAGTAATGGCAAACCGGTGGGCTTCATCGCGGATCCGCTGAATCAGGTAGAGCGCGTCGGAAGTTCTCGGCAAGATAAGGGGGAAATGATCGCCCGGTAGCCACAGCTCTTCCAAGCGTTTAGCAATACCCACCACAAAGATATCGGAAATTCCAAGGTCTTCTAGCGCGCGAGATGCAGCAGCAACCTGAGGTTGGCCACCGTCTACGACCACAAGGTTGGGCGGATATGCAAAAGCGGCAGGTTGCTTCTCACCTCTGTCTCTTATCTCACCGGACACCGGAGAACGAACACCGGCAGCCTCATCAGAGAGGTAACGGCGAAAACGGCGGTAAATGACATCATACATACTGGCCGTATCGTCCCGCGCAGCATCACCGGTGACCGAGAACTTGCGGTAGTCGCTTTTCTTGGGCAATCCGTCCTCAAAAACCACCATGGATGCCACCACGTTGGTGCCCTGGGTATGCGAAATGTCGTAGCACTCAATCCGCATGAGAGGTTCGGGGAGTTCCAGGGTCTCCTGGAGCTCAACCAGTGATGCTGACCGGGTAGTAATGTCCCCGGCTCGTCTGGTCTTATGGAGCGCTAAAGCCTGCCGGGCGTTCTCCCTCACCGTATCCATGAGCTCTACCCGGTCACCGCGCTGAGGAACACTGATAGAAACTTTGGCACCCCGAACACCGCTAAGCCACTCTTCGAGCCGCTCCTGATTCTCAGGAAGCACAGGAACATTAATCTGGCGGGGTATCTCGTTAAGGTTATGGTTAATCTCCTCTTCGGTGGTGCCTGCCGCCAGACTTGCTGCTGACTCACCGTAGACCTGCACGAGAAGCTGATCCATGAGCGCCTGCGGGCTTGAGTCTTCCACCTTTTCGACGATCCAGCCGCGTTGGCCTCGGATGCGGCCACTGCGTACATAGAAGACCTGAATGGCAGCTTCAAGATCATCTTCTACAAAGTTAAAGATATCGGCGTTGACCGAATCGGGCAGAACCACCGCATTAGGTTCAAAAGCCTTAGTGAGAGCTTGGATATCATCCCGTAGCAGAGCAGCCTTTTCAAAATCAAAGTCGGCTGCTGCCTGCTTCATCTGGGCTGTCAGCTCAGCTATATATTTTTCAGCACCACCGGCCATAAAGGAACAGAGCTGTTCAGCCAGGGCGGCGTGGTCTTCCCTGCTGATTTTTCCTACGCAGGGTGCAGAGCACTTGTCAATATAGCCCAGCAGACAGGGGCGATTTGATGCCTGAGCCCGGTTGAAAACTCCAGTGCTACAGGTCCGCACGGGGAATACACGCAAGAGGGCATCGAGAGTCTGACGGATAGCCCAGGCCTGTGAGTAGGGCCCGAAGTAGCGGACACCCTTCTTTTTCTCACCGCGCATCACCTGGGCCCGCGGGTAGCGGTCTTTGAGAGTGACTGCCAGGTAGGGATAGCTCTTATCATCGCGGAAGGCAATGTTGAACCGAGGCTTGAACTCTTTAATCCAGGTGTACTCAAGCTGGAGAGATTCAAGCTCGCTACCTACAACCGTCCATTCCACTGACGCGGCGGTATGAACCATGGCATAGGTTTTAGGGCTCAGCGAATCGACCTTAGCGAAGTATGAATTCAGTCGGTTACGCAGGTTTTTGGCTTTACCCACATAGATAATGCGGCCGTACTCGTCCCTGAACCTGTAGACACCGGGTTGGGTAGGGATTTCTCCCGGTGCCGGACGGTAAGAGGCAGGACTAGCCAAGAAAAACTTCTTTCTACTGGTTACAGACTGCCGGAATCTCGTTCGGCAGACGGTGAGACGTTGTACTCGTTTTTGCGGGCCTGACCAGAGAGCTGGGCGATAGCGTCCATGATGGTATCGGTCGTTTCACGGCGCTGGCGGCCACTCATCTTCTCCCCCAGCTTCTCAAAAATGAGTGGTTCACCCACACGAACCGTAAAACGGTGGGGGTAGACCATGTTAGAGCCAGGTTTCTGAATCTTATCGGTACCGATTAATCCCACAGGAACTACCCTTGCACCGGTCATGTGAGCCAGCCAGGCCACGCCAATTTTTCCCTTGTAGAGGTAGCCATCTCGCGATCGAGTGCCTTCAGGGTAAATCCCAAAGACCTTGCCCTCTTCGAGCCTTTCGAGCGCTGTCTCAAGAGCCTTCATCGATTCTTTTTTGTCGGTGCGGTTGACCGGGATGATATCGATAACCTGGAAAAGTGTTTTCATGGCTCTGCCCTTAAAGCCGGGCGAGTTAACGTACTCAGCTTTAGCTAAGAAAGCTACACGCCTGGGCATCAGGGCCGAGATAATCACTGAATCCAAGAAAGCAAGATGGTTGGATGCAAGGATGACCGGCCCTTGAGCAGGGAAGTTCTCCAGTCCAGTAACTCGGGCCCGAAAGACCGTACGCAGAATAGCCTCGATACTTTTCTGGGTTGCCTTGTACTTCAATGACATGGTGGCTCCTACAGCCTCATTTCCAGGGAAAATACGGCTTATTTGATTTTTCTGACCGGTTTTACCCTATTTAGCATACCCCCCGCGGTCTAGCTCAAAAGCATTTCTGCTAGGAAACGGCCCGTATGTGACTCAGGGATGGCAGCGACCTGCTCAGGTGTGCCTGTTGCCAGGACAGTACCGCCACCATCGCCGCCTTCGGGGCCCATATCAATAATCCAGTCAGCACTCTTAATGACATCCAGATTGTGCTCAATAGTGATAACCGTGTTGCCCTTATCGACCAGCCCCTGCACAACACCTAACAGCTTGCGGATATCCTCAAAGTGTAGGCCAGTTGTGGGTTCGTCCAAAACATAGATTGACCGACCATTAGAGCGCTTTTGGAGCTCGGTAGCTAGTTTGACGCGCTGGGCCTCACCACCGGAGAGGGTGGTAGCAGACTGCCCCAAACGTACATAACCCAGCCCCACATCGACCAGGGTGTTGAGGTAGCGAGAAATCTTACTGAAGGCCGAGAAGAAGTCGGCGGCTTCGGCAACCGGCATCTCTAAGACATCGGCAATAGTCTTACCCTTGTAATGAACCTCAAGAGTTTCACGGTTGTAGCGTTTACCCTTACAGACCTCGCAGGGTACGTAGACATCGGGCAGGAAGTTCATTTCAATTTTGAGAGTACCGTCACCGGAACAAGCTTCGCAGCGGCCTCCCTTGACGTTGAAGGAGAAACGGCCGGGCTGGTAGCCACGGATTTTTGCCTCGGTGGTTTCCGCGAAGAGCTTACGGATATGGTCAAAAACGCCGGTATAAGTTGCCGGGTTAGAACGTGGAGTACGACCAATGGGTGACTGATCCACATGGATGATTTTGTCCAGCTGGTCCACACCCTTGATGGTCTTGTGGCGACCGGGCACCTGCTTGGCACCGTTGAGCTGGTTTGCCAGAGCGGTGTAGAGGATGTCGTTGACCAGGGTAGATTTGCCCGAACCAGATACACCTGTAACGGCGGTCAGGACTCCCAGCGGGAACTCTACATCCACCTTCTTAAGGTTGTTCTCACGTGCTCCAATAACCTTAATAGTGCGTTTGGGGTCCACGGCACGGCGGGTTGTGGGAACCTCGATGGTGCGGCGGCCAGCCATGTAGTCACCGGTCACGGACTCTTTATTGTCAAGGAGCTCTGCGAACGTACCCGAGTGAACAATCTGACCACCGTGTTCACCGGCCCCCGGGCCAACGTCCACGATCCAGTCCGCTTCTTTCATAGTGTCTTCATCGTGTTCTACCACAATCAGAGTGTTGCCCATATCGCGGAGCTTTGTCAGGGTTTCAATCAGACGGCGGTTATCGCGCTGGTGCAGACCAATCGAGGGCTCATCAAGTACGTAGAGAACACCCACCAGACCAGAGCCAATCTGGGTTGCCAGGCGGATACGCTGAGCCTCACCGCCAGAAAGAGTGCCGGCTGAACGGGCCAGATTCAGGTAATCAAGCCCAACATCAAGCAGGAACTGGAGGCGCGCGTCGATTTCTTTAAGAACCAGCTCAGCGATCTGTGCTTCTCGGGCATTCAGCTTCAGGGATCGCATAAACTCTAGAGCCTCACGCATGGGCAACTGCGTGACCTCTGCGATGGACTTGCCCCCCACGGTGACCGCCAGGATGGTCGGGTTGAGACGGGCACCCTGGCAGGCGGTACAAGCCACATTGCGCATGTACTGCTCGTAGCGGTCCTTGGACCAGTCAGATTCAGTTTCTTCGTGCTTGCGCTTAATGTAACCGACGACTCCCTCAAACCCTGAGGTGTAGCGGCGCTCCCGCCCGAAGCGGTTCTTGTAGGCTACCGTTACCTGGTAATCCTTGCCCTTGAGGATCGCCTTCCTAGCCTTTGCTGGCAGATCCTTCCAGGGAGTAGCCAGATCAAAATTGAGCTCTTGGCCCAAGCCCGCAAGCAGGCGGAGCCAATACTCAGTGGTTGATTTGCCCTGCGACCAGGGTGCAATTGCTCCCTCAGCCAGTGAGAGCTCCGGGTTGGGGATAAGCAGGTCTTCATCGACTTGGAGCTTGGAGCCGATACCGTCACAGCCCTGACAGGCACCAAAGGGTGAGTTGAAAGAGAAAGCGCGGGGCTCCACCTCAGTCACAGAAAGAGCATGCCCGTTAGGACAGGCCAGGTTCTCACTAAAAGACCGGGTACGGCTTGCTGAGTCTTCATCCTCATCCACAAAATCGATCAGGACTTTCCCATCAGCCAAACCAAGCGCAGTTTCAATGGAATCCGTGAGACGCTGGTGGACGCTCTCCTTGATAGCTATGCGGTCTACAACCACCTCAATAGTGTGTTTGTACTGTTTTTCAAGCTGAGGAGGGTCTTGCAGTTGAATAGTTAGCCCATCCACTCGGGCACGAGCGTAACCGGCGTTGGATAGCTCTTTGAAAAGATCGACGAATTCACCCTTGCGCGCTGAGACAACAGGAGCCAAAACCTGTAGACGGGTCTTCTCGGGGTAGCCCATCAGTACATCCACAATCTGCTGGGGCGACTGCTTGGAGATTTCTTCACCGCAGTCAGGGCAGTGCGGGTGGCCCACGCGTGCCCACAGCAGACGCATGTAGTCGTAGATCTCAGTGATAGTACCCACCGTTGAGCGAGGGTTCTTAGAGGTAGATTTCTGGTCAATAGACACAGCTGGCGAAAGACCCTCAATAAAGTCAACATCCGGTTTATCCACCTGCCCCAGGAACATGCGGGCGTAAGAGGAGAGTGACTCGACGTAGCGACGCTGACCCTCAGCAAAGATGGTGTCAAAAGCCAGAGATGATTTACCTGAACCCGAGAGGCCGGTAAAAACCACCATGGCATCGCGGGGAATATCTAGGTCAACGTTTTTAAGGTTGTTTTCACGGGCACCCTGCACGCGGATGTGCGTGAGGTCGCTGGCCATGGGGCGAGAGGCTAAGCCTGCCATACGATTACCTATCTTCAGGAAAGTCTTTTCGAAGATATATTCTAAACTATGCAGTAAAGTTTTGGGCAGACCGCGCCCAGGGTGCTTGGATGTTAGGCTACCGGCTGAAAGTAGTTAGCTAGCGTGACGGTCTAAAGGTTCTTGTCTGGAATCAGCTCATCTGCACGGTCAAAGACCGCCGTGATACCGGGGTAGTTGAGGTGCCCGGAATGAGCCGCAAAAGAGCCTATGCCTGATGACCTTGGGATCAGCTCCACCTTGCGCAATATTTCAAGCTCCACAACCACTTCACGAGCGAGGGGGCGGGCCCTAGAATCACTAGTATGACAGAAACCGGAACTCTCCATGCCTCTACCCCACTGATAACCATCCGTAGCATAGCTGTCTCTGAGATGAGCAACAAGGTCTACCTGCTCACCCATAAGCAAAGCGGGGCCCAGATTCTCATTGATGCCGCAGATGATTTTCCCGCCATCCAAAAGTTCACTGAGGCCGCACTCGCCACTGACTCCCCCGCCCAAGTCGGTCAGCCCGGCTCCGGAGTCCTTGCACTAATTACCACACATTCCCACTGGGACCATATCCGGGCTTTGCCTGATGCAGTTGCCGGGTGGTCACCCGCCACCTACTGCGGTTCGGCCGATGCCGATGCTATTGCGGAACAGGAAGGTACACGTATTGAGCATCTGCTCAACGGCGGGGAAAACCTCAATCTAGCAGGTATTGAGCTTGAAGTCATCAGCCTGCGCGGGCATACTCCCGGGTCGATTGCTCTTGCCTATCGGGACCCCAGCGAAGAGCACCCCGTCCTCCTATTCACCGGTGACTCCCTCTTCCCCGGTGGGGTAGGCAAGACCCGGGCTCCGGAAGATTTCGCCCAGCTCTTGGCCGATGTTTCAGCGCGTATCTTCTCCCAATATGACGATGCCACGGTCGTTCTACCCGGCCACGGGGACACCACCACACTGGGTGCTGAGCGGCCTCATCTGCCCGAATGGAAAGAAAGAGGCTGGTAAGCGCAGGGCTAGCTGAAATCTTAAAACAACTGAACACCAGAGCCCTAAATTTTTATTGTGTTCGGCTTCACCAGCTGTTAGCATAAAACCGACATTTGGTTTGGGGTGCCGCTGGCAGCAGAAGCGGCTGAGATTAGACCCACAGAACCTGCTCTAGTTAGAACTAGCGAAGGGAAACCCATGCGCCGCCCTCTGCCTGCGCCTCTTGCTCATAGCACTTCCGCTCTCGAAACGTCAGTACCCAACGTGCTATCTATCGCGGGGACGGACCCCAGCGGAGGGGCCGGCGCGCAGGCTGACCTCAAATCAATTGCGGCAGCAGGCGGTTACGGCATGAACGCGGTCACGGCCCTTGTCGCCCAAAACACTCAGGGCGTCCGCGCTGTCGAGGTTCCGCCCGCTGACTTTCTGCGAGCGCAACTCGATGCCGTCAGCGAGGACGTTCGCATTGATGCAGTCAAAATTGGCATGCTAGGCTCTGCTGACATCATCGACACTGTAGCCGCATGGCTCGATAGCAACCCACAGCAGCTTGTTGTGCTTGACCCTGTCATGGTCGCAACCAGTGGGGACCGCCTGCTGGAAACCGAGGCGGAGGATGCCCTACGCCGATTCCTAAAGTACGCCACGGTTATCACCCCCAATATCCCAGAGCTAGCCATTCTGGCCGAAGACTCAGAGCCAGATACCTGGGACTCTGCCTGTGCTCTCGCCCAGGTAGTCGCCGAACGCTACCAGGTCGCAGTTATCGTTAAGAGTGGGCACCTACCGGGTGACCAAGCGGGCAACGCAGTGGTCACTACCCAAGGAACCACAGCCGTCTTCAGACAAAAGAAAATAGATACCTCCAATACCCACGGCACCGGGTGCAGCCTTTCTGCTGCGCTCGCTACACGACTGGCAACAGGAGCAAGCCTTGAAGCAGCCCTGGAATGGACTTCAACCTGGCTTCATGGAGCAATCTCAACCAGTCACCACCTCAGCGTGGGGCAAGGGTACGGACCGATCAACCACTTCTGGCGGCTCTGGGAACAATCACGGGTAGCGGATGCGACGCCGGTAAAACTCGGAGACTTCGAAGCGACCACTAGGCCGCCTCAGATATCAGCGGCGGGCCCGCAGACCAAACGGCTCTGGGAACTCACCGGCCAGATTTGGGACTCAATCTGTGAACTCCCCTTTATCCAGCAGCTTGCATCCGGCACGCTGGCCACTGCAGACTTCACCTTCTACCAGGACCAGGACGCACTCTATCTTTCGAGCTACTCCCGGGCACTTGCTACCCTAAGTGCTAAGGCTCCCTCATCTGCTGAACAGGTCTTCTGGGCGCGAGGGGCGGCGGAGTGCATTGAGGTCGAATCCAGTCTTCACGCTGACTGGCTGGGGCCAGACTATATCAGTGCAGGCCCCTCCCCTATCACCAGGGCCTATACAGACTTCTTGACCTCATCCGCTTCTCTCAACGATTACGCAATCGGGGTGGCGGCGGTTCTTCCCTGCTACTGGCTCTACGCAGAAATAGGTGAAATTCTTGCTCAGGTCAATACTCCCGGTCACCCCTACTCGGCCTGGTTGAGCATGTACGGTTCACCAGAGTTCCGCCAGGCAACTGAGCAGGCTATTGCCTATGCAGAGCAGGTCCTCTCGCAGGCCCCGGGCCAGACCCTGGAAGCGGCTCAGAAGGCCTACCAGCAGGCCGCCCTCCACGAGTTGCGTTTCTTCGCTCAGGCCCAACTACGCAACTAGCTAACTAACAAAGCGCCCACGCCACCCGGACTGCCTTCACAGCCTGTTCCTGGTGGTGCGGGCGCTATTTACCGGTGATTACAATCTTTAGAACAGGCCCACCATAGTGCCGTTCTCATCGAACCCAATGCGCTCAGCAGCGGGTGATTTAGCTAGCCCGGGCATGGTACGCATGGTACCGCAGAGAGCGTACACGTAGCCAGCGCCTGCCGCCAGGCGTACTTCGCGCACGGGCAAAGTCCAGCCGGTCGGGGCGCCTTTGAGCGAGGGATCCGATGAAATGGAGAGGTGGGTTTTGGCGATCACCACGGGTAGGTTGCCGTAGCCCAGTTCCTCGTAGCGTGCCAGCTGCTTTGCAGCTGCTGGTGCCAGCTCAATGCCATCCGCACCGTAGACCTGAGTAGCCACCTTCTCAATCTTGGTGGCCAGGGGATCGGAGTCCTCGTAGGTGTAGGTCAATTCGCTCATGTCGTCGCAGGCCTCGGCCACAGCATCGGCAAGCTCTCTTGCGCCCTTCCCGCCCTCGGCCACACCACGGTGAATGGCAACGCGGGCACCGGCCTCCTCAGCGATCCGGCGAATAGTCTCGTGTTCAGACTCAAAATCTGTGGGGAAAGCATTGATAGCAACTACCGGTTGCACACCAAAGCCGCGGACAATCTCAAGGTGCTTAAGCAGGTTAGCCGCCCCGGCTTCAACATCGGCTGTGTTCTCCTCAAGCAGGCCTTCAGGCAGTGGCTTACCAGGTGTAATAGTGTAACGGCCCGAGTGCGATTTGAGCGAACGAACGGTCACTACTAGGACGGCGGCGTCGGGTTTGAGCCCCGATACACGGCACTTGACGTTGAAGAACCGTTCAGCCCCCATATCGGCACCAAAACCGGCCTCAGTAATCACATAGTCTGCGTGTTCGAGCCCCACATAGTCTGCAAGAACCGATGAATTGCCGGTGGCGATGTTGCCAAAAGGACCGGCATGAATCAGGGCCGGGGTTTTTTCAAGGGTCTGGAGCAGGTTGGGGTGGATAGCATCGGCAAGGAGAACTGCCATAGCGCCATCTGCTTTGAGGTCTGCGGCGGTCACGGGGTTGCCCTCTACGTTGAGGCCAACGACAACTTTGGCTAGTCGTGCTTGGAGGTCTTCAAAGCTGGTGGCCAGTGACAGAATCACCATAATCTCCGAAGCGCTGGTGATGTCAAAGCCACTTTCGCGGGGCACGCCGTCCATGCGGTCGCCCAGGCCTATGACGACGTTGCGGAGGGCACGATCGTTCATGTCAATCACTCGCCGCCAGGTGATAGAGCGGGTATCCAGACGCAGTTCGTTGCCGTGGTGCAGATGGTTATCAATCATAGCGGCAAGCAGGTTGTGAGCCGCTGTGACGGCATGGAAGTCGCCGGTCAGGTGCAAGTTCAGTTTCTCCATAGGGACGATTTGGGAGTAGCCGCCCCCGGCTGCACCGCCCTTAATGCCGAAAGTTGGGCCCATGGAGGGCTGGCGTAGGGTCAGCATAGCCTTACGCCCGGTAGCGGCCATGCCCTGAGCAAGTGAGACTGAGGTAGCGGTCTTACCTTCCCCCAGCGGTGTCGGGGTTACCGCCGTGACAACGATATATTTAGCGCCTTTTGCCAGCGCTCTCTCGGCCTTGGTGTCAGCCGTGAGTTTTACTTTGGCAAGGTACTTTCCGTAGGGTTCTAAACGGTCAAGGTCAATGCCAGAGGCTGTTGCGATCTCAGTAATCGGTTGCAGGGTCGCTGCTTGAGCGATTTCAAGATCGGTGGGAAAAGGCTTACTCATAGGGGTGTCCTTGGTTTTTGTGGTTATTGCCACTCATATTTTAGTGCGGGGGTACCCTGTTATCCGGGGTTCAGGCTACCAGCACACCGAGTTTTTGCGGAATGTTGAGGCTTTCTTCTAAGGGGTGGAGTACCACTCTAGGTTTCCAAGCACCCAGTCAATGCGCCTCTAGCGGTTAGGTGCGGGCAAAAATATGGTCCGGGGTTCCCTCGGCAACAAGCCTGCCCTCTTCTAGGAGAACGGCACGGTCAGCCAGTGATGCAATACGCGAATCATGCGAAATGATAATCACCGAACGGCCTTTCATGACCGCTGCCAGTGACTGGCTGGCATCTGCCAATTCAAGCTGGGTCGTTGACTCGTCAAGAATCACCACATGCGGGTTAGCTGCTACGATACGGGCAAGGGCAAGCTGTTGCACCTGGTCTCTGGTCAGTTCGTAGGACCCATCTCCAAGCTGGGTATCTAAGCCATCCGGTAATCGGCTAACCCAGTTTGCCCCCACGGCAAGGAGCGCATCAAGCATCTGGTCCCTATTAGCCTGAGGTGCCGCTACAGCAAGGTTCTCAGCTAGGGTCCCCACAAAGACGTGGGCCTCCTGGGTGCAAATCAGCAGAGCCGGGCGGTGGTCAGCTAGAGGCTCCGTCGGGTAGAGACCGTTCCCGACTATCTGACCCATGACCTGCACCCTTCCGCTATGGGCTGTGAGCGATCCTGCTATCAGTCGAGCCAGCGTCGTTTTACCGGACCCTGAACGCCCCACCAGGGCCAGGCTCTCCCCCTGTGCAACCGTGAGGTCTATGCCCTCAATAACAGGGCTCTGGGGATCGTACCCGTAGGTCACTCCTTGGAGCTTTACAGCCGCAGGGGGCCATGCTTGGACGGAGACAGTCTTACTCTGTTGACCGCTGGCTTCTCCCCGGTATTGTTCAGATTCCCGGCGGGCCTGCTGGGTATCTGACAGGTCAATGACACCAAAAACCCTGCCCATAGTCACGGTCATCTCGCGCAGACGATCCAGCCAGAAGGTGAAGATATCCGAGTCTACCCGCATGGAAAAGAGCATGATAGAGGCTGTTGAGACATCGCCCCAGGTGGCCCAACCCCGCCAAACACAGTAGGAGCCCCAGACCATAGCTAGCAGCAGAGGAAGGTAGGCGTTGAAAGCATCGACCGCCCAGAAGGTTGAACGGAGTACCACCATACGGTCGGAGATCCTGAATACCTCCCAAATTTTTTCCTCCTGGACACCGGAACGGGCCTGTTGGACCCCCAATTCTTGGATCGTTGTCGCACCACGAACGTTCTCTGTGGCCACAACGGTAAGCTCACTCATTGCCTCAGTTTTCCGCCGGGTTGTTGCGGCTATCCGGGGTAAGAAAATTGCCAGGGCAAGGGCCATGAGCACGAACATGGGAACGGTAACCAGACCGATTACCGGGCTCACCGTAAAAATTGTCACCGAAGTAATTACCATATATACGGAAATATGGATAAACTCCGGCAGACCGGTTGCCAGCACCAGTCGGACGCTATCAAGGTCATCGGTCAGGCGAGCAAGCAGATCACCGGAGCCCGCGTCCTCAATGGTTTGAGCATCGAGCTGGAGGGAAGCCTCCACCAGGTCAATACCCAGGTCACGGTTCAGGCGGACCCCCAATTTTTGCCCCTGAAAAGTCCAGGCTCTCGTCAGAAGCGACCCCAAAAGTACAGCACCCAATATGGTCAGCAGTATCTCCCAGGGGTAGCCGGTGAGCTGGCCGGTGGTGACCGCATCAACGAGCCGGCCCACCATAATGGGAGTAGCGAGGGCAGTAACCGAACTGGCAACAAAAAGTAGCATCAGCAGAGCCAACTGCCACGGCGTCTTGAGGACAGAGCACCCAAGCAACCGCCAGGTTGTCTTGCCATCCGTAATGGGCAAAAGATTAGCCATCGAGCTCACCTGCTTTCAGCCGTCGTTCGACCTCCATGGTCGTACTCACGATGTAGATTCGTTCAATGTGGGCCAGAACCCCAGGTTGCCCAGCGCGCTCTTCTAACTGGTTGAGAATGAACTTCTGGCTGGGTTCATCCACCGAGTTGAGAGGCTCAGTCAGGACCAGGGTATCTGCTCTTTGTGCCAGTGCCCTGGCAAGGGCGAGACGCTGGCGTTGGCCGCCCGAAAGATTGGTACCTTCGGAGGACAGTGCGCTTTTCACATAGCTTTCTGGGTCTCGTCCGCCCAGCCGAATAGCAATTTCTTCGGAGTCAGTGATTTTGAGTAAATCAACCATCTCGTCACGAGTTAGGGTGCCACGCCCTAGTGTCAGATGCTCAGAGAGAGTCCCGGCAAAGATGATGGGGTTAGGTTCCGAGAGCAAGATCCGGTGGTTATCTCCCTGCGAATCATCGCGGAGTTTCTGCACCAGGGTTTCAGCATACTCTTGGGCAGATATGCCGGCGCAGCGAGGGTTGATATAGTGAACGGCCCCTGTGCCAGAAGGCACCAAAACACGAGCGGTGTGGGCGCCTTGTGGGGCAGGCGGGGAAGCTGCAGAAGAGGCATCTGCAATCTCTCGTTTCAGCCGCACAACACGTTTGTAGGCAACACGAGCATTCCGCCAGGACATGAGCAGCATCTCCACTGACCAGATAGGGCCGGTCAGGGTACCGACAAGCCCCACGATAGTAACTAGTTGCCCTGCGGGTATGTCAGTAAGCCAGGTACCCTCTGGTGCAGCCCCGCGCAGCGCTAAGACCACCGCTAGCCAGGTCACTGTACCCACGAGCAGGTTGCGGGTGGCATAGGACCAGGTTTGAACACTCTCCAGGCGAATCTGGGAGGAGTAGACATCCTGAGCGGCCTGCCCGTAATGCCCCATCATGCGCTTCTGTGCCCCCAGGCCCAAGATTGTGCGGATAGAAGAAGCGATATCGGATGCCCGGGATGTGCTTACGCTAACCGTTTCACGGAATGCATCTGAGTGCTTTTCGATGAGCTTTGATACCCAGGTCAAGGTAATCATGGTCACGATAAGGCCCGTAAGAGCTACTAGAGCTATCAGCGGGCTAATCGTCCACAGCTGCCAGGTACCCAGCGATGTGACACCAACCGCCGAAAAAGCCAGAATCATCGGTTGCCACATCTGAGAGAGCGCCCGGGCGTCCTTATTCAAAATAGCGATGAGAGCACCGGGGTCACGGTGAGGTGCCCGGTCTATGAGATGGCTGATGTAGAGCCTCCAGTCACGTTCAATACGTGCAACCACCCGGAAGGTGAGGCCCCAACCCAGAAACTCGACCAGGCACAGATAGGCGATAACACCCGCCAGAACCATGATGGCATGATAGGCCTGGGTGCTCAGCCCTGAGCTGTGCAGGTCGATGATACGCCCCACAAGAACGGGCATAAATACTGTTGCCAGTGAAGCAAAGAAATCTAAGACAAAGGGGAGAAAATAGAGTGTTCTCCAACGGAAGCCCGGAGGGGCAATGCGGAACTTCTCAGTATTTTGTGTATTTTTGTGCTCGGATTGTTCGGTCCGATTCTTAGCCACGAAATTCTCTTTTCAATCACAAGATGTGCAAGGGGTAAATCTACCGGGCATAAAAATACCTACCGGTGTGAACGCCTCCCGGTAGGTTGATCTTGGTTGATCAGCTAGCTGAGTGCGCTAGCGGTGAGAAACCCAGGGGGAAGCAGAAGACGCCTGAAAGCGATGTGTGTTCATTTGTATGCTCCCCCTTTCGTGAGTTCGATATGCGGATATTTCCTTTGAATATCGTAGCCCCACCTCAGCTTATTTGACAAGCATCACATTTATATATTTTTTGTCTAATTTTCATGTGCTACCACCACGAGATGAAACGGAATGGGAGCCGTGCATTTACGCGGCTTGCCTTAGGGGCCTGCACTAAACTGGTTAACATCATGAAGATTCTTCAGTACCTTTCCCCATCCCTGGCAGATTCCACCAAGCACTACTACCGTGGAGATTTTGCAACCAACCCCCTCACCGGTGACGAAGCCTATGAGGCCTTTACCGAATGGATCGCAGCCCGGGGTATGGAGCTTTACCCGGCACAGGACGAAGCTGTCCTGGAGCTAGCCGCGGGCAATAACGTCATTCTGGCAACCCCCACCGGCTCCGGTAAATCCACTGTTGCTGTGGCCGCTCACTTTATAGGTATGGCCGCTGGTCAGCGCTCCTACTACACCGCCCCTCTTAAGGCGCTGGTCTCTGAAAAGTTCTTTGACCTGTGCGAGATTTTTGGTGCCGAGAACGTGGGTATGGTCACCGGCGATTCCTCTATCAATGCCGATGCGCCCATCGTCTGCTGCACCGCCGAGATTCTGGCGAATATCGTTCTTCGTGAGGGTGCTGGAGCCGACGTCACCCAGGTCATTATGGACGAGTTCCATTTCTACTCTGACCCCCAACGCGGCTGGGCCTGGCAGGCTCCCCTGCTTGACCTGCCCCAGGCGCAATTCCTGCTCATGAGCGCTACCCTCGGGGACACCAGCCGGTTTGAGCGGGAACTAACCGAGCTCACCGGGCGCGGTACCGCCCTGGTCACCAGCCAAACCCGCCCCATTCCTCTCAACTACTCCTACTCCCGCCAACCGCTGGTCGAGAAAGTTGACGAGCTGGTTTCCACCCACCAGGCACCGGTCTACATCGTTCATTTCTCTCAGCTCCAGGCTATCGACACGGCGGCTTCTCTAATGTCCCTGTCGATTGCGACCAAGCAAGAGAAAGAGAAAATCAATGAGCTCACTGCGGGATTCCGTTATTCTGCGGGTTTCGGCAAGGTGCTCCAAAAGTATATTAAGAACGGTATCGGCATCCACCATGCGGGTATGCTCCCCAAGTACCGCCGCCTGGTGGAGCAGCTAGCGCAGGCTGGCCTGCTCAAGGTCATTTGCGGCACCGACACCCTGGGTGTGGGCATCAACGTCCCCATTCGCACCGTGCTGATTACTGCTCTCTCAAAGTTTGACGGTCAGCGCACCCGCCGGCTCAAGTCCCGCGAATTCCACCAGATTGCAGGACGAGCTGGACGAGCTGGCTTTGATACCGCCGGCTACGTGGTTGTTCAGGCCCCCGAGCACGACATTGAAAATGAACGGCTCGAAGCCAAGGCTCGCGAAAAATTTAGTGGCGACGAGAAGAAAATAGCCCAGTCCCTTAGGGGTAAAAAGAAGAAACCACCGCAGGGCTTTGTGGCCTGGAGCGAGAAAACCTTTGAGCAGATCATTGAGGCTGAGCCAGAGCAGCTAAGTTCGTCCTTCCAGATCACTCACTCCATGATGCTCAATATGCTTCAGCGTGAGGCTGACCCCTTTGAGACCGTCATGCTCTTTTTGACCGCCAACCATGAGCCCCCTATCAAGCAGAGATCCCTCAAACGCAAGGCGATTGGTATCTACCGTGAACTACTCAACGGCGGGGTCGTGGAGCGCCTGGCTGAACCCGATGAGTTTGGTCGCACCGTCCGGCTTACCGTCTCCCTGCAAGAGAACTTTGCTCTGAACCAGCCGCTCTCCCCCTTTGCTATGGCTTCCCTCAGCCTGCTCGATTCTGAGAGCGATTCCTACGCCCTCGATGCGGTCTCTATCATCGAAGCGACCCTTGAGCGCCCCCGCCAGGTTCTTGTGGGTCAGGAGAAGAAAGCCAAGAGCCAAGCCCTAGCCGAGATGAAGGCCGAGGGCATGGACTACAACGAACGTATGGCTGAGCTGGATAAGATTACCTACCCCCAGCCCCTAGCGGAACTCCTTGAAGCCGCTTTTGAAACGTACTCGTCCGGTGCTCCTTTTATGAAAGAGTTCCAACTAGAGCCCAAGAGCGTAGTCCGGGACATGTATGAGCGGGCCATGGGCTTTGGCGACTATATCCAGTACTACGGGCTGGAACGTTCCGAGGGTATTCTGTTGCGTTACCTCTCCGATGCTTATAAGGCACTGCGCCAGACCGTTCCCCTCTCCGCCCTGACCGATGAGCTCACCGACCTGATTGAGTGGCTAGGAGAGGTGATCCGCCAGACAGACTCCTCCCTGGTTGATGAGTGGGAGCGTATGGCCTCCGGTGACGAGGGCCTACCCGCCCAGGACTCTCTGGAGGAACTGGTGGCAGAAAGCGCACCCGCTCTTACCGCTAACCCGCGTGCCTTTAAGGTCATGGTGCGTAACGCCCTCTTCCGCAGGGTGGAGCTGTTTGCCGATGAGCGCGACAAGATTCTGGGCCAGTTAGACGGCGAGCGCTCTGGCTGGGACTCTGACCGTTGGGCCGACGCTATGGACGATTACTTTGAGGAGTACGAGGATATCTACACCGATGCCGATGCTCGCTCCCCCCGTCTGCTGACAATTGACGATGATACTGCTGAGCACCCCGGTTTCTGGTTGGTCAGGCAGACCTTCTCGGACCCGGAGGAGAACCATGACTTCGGTATTGTTGCCAGAGTTGATTTGGCGGCCTCCGATGCGGAAGGCGCTCCCGTGGTGCTGATTGAGAGCGTAGGGGCTTTCTAGCCCAGCACTTACCGCAGGTTCACGGCGATCAGGACGCAGCCTGCTGCCCAGAGCAGGGAGACGAAAGTCCCCACGATGAACTTTTCGGCGGTCAGGTGCCCGGCTTTGATATCCGGGTACCTGGCTAGTCCTTTGATTGCAACGATGACAGCTAGAGCGCTTGTTTGTGCGGTGATGAGGCAGAGCGCTACTGCGAGCCGTTCGAAGATGCCGATGAGGCGGCCTCCGCCTTCGGCTTCGATACGTTCGTCGGACTGGGTGATGTCTGCACGTAGGTTTAGGATCCCCAGGGTGCCGGTGATGTGCTGGCCCTTGGGCTTTTCTTCTGTTTGTTTCTGTTTAATCTTCCCCACGAAGTAGATTGCTGGAGCTGACCCGCCCAAACAGCTCACCAGCACTGCGAGCGTTGTGGTCAGCTCACGGACCGGGGCTTCAAGGGGCTGTGCCAGGGTAGACAGCACAAGGGCCCCGCCGAGTAGGGTCATGAGAGTCCAGGTTTTGGGGGCGCTGGCGTTCTGGGTTTTTAGCCACAGCAGTGACAGGGTAAAAAGCGCTACCAGCAGGATGCAAATTACCAGGTTCATACATTCTCCTCAGCGAGTAGGGTTTTGAGCTCCTGTACCATGCGGCGGGTTTCTTGCCATCGTCCCTGTCTGAGGGCACGGCTGACCGCTGACTGGTAGGTTTGCAGGTGCGTGGCAATTTCTATCTGGGTCATGCCCTGCTCGTAGAGTTCTCCGATGGCCTGCCAGGAGTCGTTCCGGTCTTCTTCAAGCCCCATGACAAGTTGCAGGCTGGCTTCAATCAGTTCGGAAAATCTACCTGTTCCTTCAAAGGCTATGTGTCCGGCTGAGCGTTTGGCGCGCTCCACTGCGGTTCGCGCCTTCCTGTAGGCTTGGCCGTTCCCTTCGCGGGCATTGGCCGGTAGCGGCTCATTGACGGCACCGACCCCAATCCCGATATGCCAGGTTCCCTGGCGGGCCAGCACTAGGGCGGTTTCGAGCAGACCGTTTGGGTCATCGAAGACCGCTTGGACTTCGTCGCCTGCGGTGCGTTGGAAGGGCCTTAGCGGTGAGGCAATATTGCTGTTTCCGGCTAGGTCACTGTGCAGTTGGGGTACCAGGTCTTGGCCGGTTGAAGAGTTACGCTGGTCTACGGTCATGACAAACATATATAACAATATACTGTTATATCTTGGAATATAACAGTATATTGTTATATATAACGAGAGCTTAAAAGTCTTTTCCGTCCCTACTAGGAGGTCACCGTGGCCCTCTCTGCCCTACCAACACCCAGCCATCGTGTTGGGGCTAGACATACCATCGGCTCACTCAAATTCATCGATCACTGGTTCACCGTCCCCGCGACCCACGGCCTAATCTTTGGCAAGAGTGAGTCAGCGGCGCTAGAGTCCCGTTTTGCCCAGCAGAGCATGACCGTTTTTGCCCGTGAAGTAGTTGATATCTCCGAGGCTTTGACTCTTCCTGCAGATGAGCGCCCCTACATGGTCTACCTCCAGGGTGGGCCTGGCGGCAAAAGCCCCCGTCCGGCAATAGAGGGCGGCTGGGTGCAGGAGCTAGCACAGACCCACCGACTGGTGCTCTTAGATCAGCGCGGAACCGGCAACTCCACCCCGCTCTCTGCCAAGGCACTCGCCCAACTTGGGTCAGCAGAAGTTCAGGCAGAATACTGTGAGCTCTTCCGGGCAGACTCTATTATTGCCGATGCCGAGGTCGTCCGTAGCTTCCTTCTAGCTGACCGCAAAGATCAGCGCTGGTCCACAATGGGCCAGAGCTTCGGCGGCTTTTTGACCCTCAGCTACCTATCCTTCGCCCCTGAATCCATCAAAGATGCCCGCATGACGGCCGGGCTTGCCCCCATCCGCTCTCACCTTGATGAGGTCTACCGCTCAACCCTGGACCGTATGCAGGAACGGAGCGAGGAATACTACAGCTGGTACCCCCAGGACCGCGAGCTGGCGGCCCGTATCGCGCAGCACCTTGCTACCCATCAGGAAGTCTTACCCACCGGTGAACGGCTGACACCCCATCGCCTGCAGATGCTGGGTCACCTTCTGGGCGGCAACGGGCGGGCACGCAACCTGCACTATATTCTGGAGTCTGCTTTTGCCGAGTCAAAAAACTGGCTGTCCGACCAATTCTTGACTGCGGTGAGCGCACAGGTTAGTTTCGCATCAGCTCCCCTTTATGGGCTTCTCCACGAGAGTATCTACGCAGACGGGGCGCCAGGATCCCCCTCCCCCGCACCGACTCGCTGGTCAGCAGCCCGTATGCACGCCGAGCGCCCAGAATTTGCAGAAGATGCAGAAAACCTGCTCTGGCTGGGCGAGCATATCTTCCCCTGGTACTTTGAGGAGGACCCCGCCCTTCGCCCACTCGCCGATGTCGCCCACCTGCTGGCTGAAAAGCAGGACTGGGGCAGGCTCTATGACCACGAACAGCTGGCTCAGAACCGGGTGCCTCTAGCGGCGGCGGCCTATGTGCCCGATGTCTTTGTCGATTACACCCACTCTATGAAGACCGCCGATTTTGTGGGGAACACCCGCGTGTGGACCTCGCAGACTCACCACCATGACGGTCTAGGAGTCGATGGCCCGGCCATCCTGGGTCATCTAAAGAACCTGCTAGCGGATATGCGCTAGATCTACGAAAGCAAAAGCCAGGTGCTCGCCCCTGATCAGGGTCAGCGCCTGGCTTTTTGCCTGAGCTATCGAATAATCATCTAGGTAAGTCAGCTATAGCTTTCGGCTCTGGCGCTCTAACCACTCTTGATGAGCAGTATGAGCCGCAGTCTTAACAGAAGTAGCTGAAAGTACAAGTAATACAGAACCCGTCAGGAGCAAGGCGCCTATACCGCAAGGAATAGCGAAAGGTGATTGCAGAAACCAACCCAAAACAAAGGTAAGGCCAGCGCCCACAGCCTGCACCAATGCCAGGATCCGCAAGGCGGGGACAGCAGCGCGGTGTCCAGCTTCCCAAGCGGCATCAGATTGCAGAGTCGATGCTGTACGAAACCCAATAACCCCATTGGGAGGCAGGCGGCCATGTGCTCCCATCTGAGCTGTCACCACAAATACTATGCTTGCCCCTACTAAAGAAATAACAAGCGGTAGATAGTCTATGAGCGACACAGTCGGACCCCCTCTTGTTGACTGAGCTGAGACTGCCTTTAATATATCTCTCATTCTAGGCGCATAGCAGCGGTGATAAAGCAAAACAAAACCGCCAGCATCTGCCCGTAAGGGCAAGATACTGGCGGCATCGGCCAAGAAGGTCAGCAAATCCCAGGGACCAGTCTCGAACCTCTTCCCTTAGGCAGTGTGCTCCGCATGGGCCGTGCGAGCACGATGCACCAGATCCTGGTACTCCGCCTCGGACTCAATCAGCTCATCCCGGTATTTCTGAGGAATTTTACGTGACTTAGCGGCCGCAGCATCTAACTTGCTCTGAAGCTCAGCACGCTGTGCGGCAGGAGCATGAGCAGGTAGGTTCAGGTATTCATCAGAGAGATTCTGAACCTTCTGGATGGTAGCAAGTGCCCTACCCTTAGGGGAATACAGTGAAGCAAGAACTGTCATGACTAGGACACTGATAATGACTGCCAAGGACAGCTCAATACCAACCTCTATCACCTGAACGGGTTGCCCATCGTTGAGGAAAAACAGAGTATTCTCGTGCAAAGCGTGGAGCAAGAGCTTGACCCCGATGAAGGCCAAGACAATAGACAGGCCCCAGGAGAGGTAAATCAGGCGGTCCAGCAGGCCGTCAATCAGGAAGTAAAGCTGACGCAAGCCCATCAGTGAGAAGGCTGTTGCGGTAAAGACAATGTAGGCCTCCTGGGTCAGGCCAAAGATTGCGGGAATTGAGTCCAGCGCAAAGAGAATATCGGTGCCGCCGATAGCTACCATAACGAGCAGCATGGGGGTCATGACCTTCTTGCCGTTTTCAAGGGTGAAGAGCTTATCGCCATCGTAGTAGTCAACGGTGTGTAAGACTCTCTTTGCCAGACGGATAACGATGTTATTGGCTTCGCCTTCTTCCTCTTTATCGGTAATTTCACCCTTGATCAAATTGCCCGCAGTGTAAATAAGTACCAGACCAAAGAGGTAGAAGATCCAGCTAAAGGTATTAATCAAAGCGACACCGGCAAGGATGAAAACAGTGCGAGCTATCAGAGCAAAGACAATGCCAAAGAGAAGCACCTTCTGCTGGTCGGCGCGCGGCACCTTAAAGCTGGCCATAATGATGAGGAAGACAAAAAGGTTATCAACGCTCAGGGCCTTCTCGGTGATGTAGCCGCCGTAGTATTCGGCGGCGAACCGGGTGCCGTCCCAGAAAAGGATGACCAGGCCAAAAGCTAGTGCCAAACCAATGTAGAGAGCCGACCAGATAGCGGCCTCTTTAATGGTGGGCTCGTGAGCCTTCCGCACATGGAAGAAAAAATCGTACGCTAAAAGCAGGAGGATAACCGCGATAGTTACCGCCCACTGTAAACCACTAATATGCATGAGAGCCTTTCTTGTGGTTGAGGGTTAACCAAAATCCACAAGTCTCTCCCAACCACCTTAGCTTATGTGGTTTCCTGCCCCGGTTGGGCGCCATCGATCAACGTGCTGACGAAACAGGAATTAGCGGGATACTCCCTTGCTCGAACCTTAACTATAACCTACGCGGGCACCGTTTGAACAGCGACTACTCAGGAACGGGCGTCTCGTAAGCCCATCCCAAGAGCACAGAGAGCTAGGATAAGTGCCGCTACCACCCAGGCAGTTGCAAAATTGGTGGACTGTTCAAGAGCCCCAATGGCAAGGGCCCCCAGTCCGGTACCAATATCAAAATGTGAGTTCCAAGCAACCGATGCTCGCTGGGTAGCATCGGCTCCCCCGGCATCGCTCAGGGCGCGCACCATAGTTACCGATTGCAGGAAGCCGTAGCCAAAGCCCATGATGGATGCGCCTAGGAGAAAGAAGAGCACAGAAAGAGAGCTCGCCCCATCCATCAGGGCAAGCAGAACCAGCCCCAGAGCGACGAATCCCAGTACCGGTGTCATCAGCAGGCGGGTCCCAAAGCGGTCGGTAAGTGAACCGCCGTAGAGACGGGTGGGGGTAGCTAGGAGGCAGAGCAGGAGCAAGCCGCCTGTAGCCAGTGTTGCGGTGGGCGCTATTTCAGTGGAAAAAGTCATGAAGGCACCGCCCACTGAGGTCACCAGGGTGAGCGTCAGTAGGGCGGGCCAGATACGTTTGATGATCGTAGTGGTCGAGGTCTTAGGGGTAGCAGATATTGTTGGCTTGCCCTCTTGGTCTTGTGCCAGATAGCGATCAACGGAGCGTCCCAGCTGAAAAGCAAAGGGTGCGGCGAGCGCAGCAATCGCGCCCACAGCAATGACGGGCCGGTGCCCAAAGACTTCGATAGCCCAGGGGGCAACCGGGGTGAAGAACATTTGTGAGCCAGCTGCGGCTAGTCCGTAGAGGCCCACCGCCCGGCCTCGGTATTCCAGGGGAACCAGGTAGGACATAGCCGAAGAACAGCAGACCGTGACAATGCCAAAGCCGACCCCTCGCAGGGCTGAGGTCAGCAGGATATTGGTCAGGGCAGGGCTGAGGAGCTGAATGAGGGAGGGTAGACCTAAGAGGATTGTGCCAAGGGGCAGTACATGTGCCCAGGAAAAATGGCGGGTAAGGGTGGGCACCGAGAACTGCGTGGCCACGGTGACAGCCATGAGTACAGCGTTGGTTGCGCCTGCCCCGAAGGAGCCAGCACCGCCGGCTACAGCCCAGGCAGGTGAGGCCGGGAGCAGAACGGCAAGGCTGCTAATGCTCAGACCAAATGTGATGAGAATTTGAGGCATACCGGGCATGCGGGCAACACTCTGCTTCACGGTGGCTCCTAGAAAAGGTAAGGACACAAACCGCACAATTCTACCACCCTTCCGGGTTTAGGCGTGCCCCGCTGCCTGCATCTGCCGTAGTTCCTTCTTCAGGTCGGCTATCTCATCTCGTAGGCGGCCTGCCAGCTCGAATTTGAGTTCTTCAGCGGCCTGCATCATCTGTGCGTGCATGTCTTCAATCAGGCTCATCAGGTCCTCGGCGGGAGCGGCGGCAAGTCCGTCGGCACGTACCTTGGCTTCGGCCTTTTTCAGAAGTTCCTCGGCTTCCGGTGAGGTAGCCGCGTACTTGGTGCCCTTTTTGGATGCAGTCTTTGCATTACCCTTGCGCGAGGCAAGGAGCTCAGCGGTGTCCTCTGATTCGCGGGCCAGCTTGTCAGTGATATCGGCTATCTTCTTTCGCAGAGGCTGCGGATCAATGCCGTGTTCCTTGTTGTAGGCCTGCTGTATCTGGCGGCGGCGGTTGGTCTCGTCAATGGCCACCCGCATAGAGTCGGTGATTTTATCGGCGTACATGTGTACTTGTCCGCCCACGTTACGGGCGGCACGCCCGATGGTCTGAATCAGCGAGGTAGTGGAGCGCAAGAAACCTTGCTTATCGGCATCGAGGATAGCGACCAGTGAGACTTCGGGCAGGTCCAAGCCCTCACGGAGCAGGTTGATACCCACCAGAACATCAAAAACGCCCTGGCGCAGTTCGCTCAATAGTTCCACACGGCGTAGGGTATCCACATCGGAGTGCAGGTACTGGACCTTGACCCCGTGTTCAAGCAGATAGTCGGTCAAATCCTCTGCCATACGCTTGGTCAGGGTGGTCACCAGTATGCGCTCATCCCCCTGGACCCGCACACGGATTTCTTCAAGCAAGTCATCAATCTGCCCCTGGGTGGGCTTAACGACAATTTCAGGGTCAACCAGACCCGTGGGGCGAATAATCTGCTCCACGACCCCATCGGCCTGAGCCAGTTCGTACCTACCGGGGGTTGCTGAAAGGTAGACGGTCTGGCCGATACGGTCCAGGAACTCCTCCCATTTCAGGGGGCGGTTATCCATGGCTGAGGGCAGGCGGAAACCGTGCTCCACCAGGGTTCGTTTACGGCTCATATCGCCCTCAAACATGGCACCAATCTGAGGGATCGTGACGTGGGATTCATCCACAATCAGCAGGAAGTCATCGGGAAAATAGTCCAGTAGGCAGTGAGGCGCAGTTCCCCGGGCGCGACCGTCGATATGGCTGGAATAGTTCTCGATGCCGTTGCAGAATCCCATCTGCTCCATCATTTCCAGGTCATACTGGGTGCGCATCCGCAAGCGCTGGGCTTCAACCAGCTTATTCTGAGACTCTAGTTCTTGGAGCCGTTCCCGCAGTTCATCCTCAATAGAGCTAATGGCCCTTGCCATGCGCTCAGCACCGGCAACATAGTGCGAGGCAGGGAAGACATACATTTCCTCTTCCTCACGGATGACCTCACCGGTAAGTGGGTGCAGGGTGTAGATAGCCTCAATTTCATCCCCGAAGAATTCCACGCGAATAGCGTTTTCCTCATACATGGGGATAATTTCTACGGTATCGCCGCGCACCCTGAAGGTTCCGCGGTGGAAGTCCATATCGTTGCGTGCGTACTGCATGCCCACAAAACGACGGAGTAGCTCGTCTCTGTCTAGTTCTTGGCCCCGCCGCAGAGTAACCATCTGGGCCACATACTCTTCGGGGGTACCCAGCCCATAGATGCAGGAGACGGTTGCCACCACCACCACATCGCGGCGAGTCAGCAGGGAGTTGGTGGCAGAGTGACGCAGTCTCTCTACTTCCTCATTGATAGACGAGTCCTTCTCAATGAAGGTATCGGTCTGCGGCACATAGGCTTCGGGCTGGTAGTAGTCGTAATAGCTGACAAAATACTCCACCGCGTTATGAGGCAGTAGTTCACGCAGTTCGTTGGCCAACTGGGCGGCCAGGGTCTTGTTCTGGACCATGACCAGAGTAGGCCTCTGGACAGCTTCAATGAGCCAGGCGGAGGTTGCCGACTTACCGGTACCGGTCGCGCCCATCAGAACAATATCTTTTTCACCGTTCTGCACTCGTTCGGTGAGCTCAGCAATAGCTTTGGGCTGGTCGCCCGCTGGCTGATATTCGGAGACGACTTCAAAGGGGGCAACAATCCGGTTGATTTCCTGGGCAAGACTCATGCCCCTACCCTACCGAAAAACCAGGGCAAAAACTAGAACACCAGTACGAATATTCAGCCTCTAGAGCTTACAGGCAGAAGGTTACTGGTTCTCGCCCCACTACCCTCCCCAGGCAAAAACTGCTGGCTTACTCCCCATCTTCTAGGCAGTAAGCCAGCAGTATATCTTGCTGAACAGGAATAGCTCCATCCCCTCAGGCAGACCTGAGATACCCTAAACCTGCTTCTCTTGCTGGGCCTTCTCAGTGGCGTCCAAGGCTACAGTTTCAGCAGTCACTACAGGAATCTGTCCCGTCTTGGGCACCAGGCCCTCATATTCCGGCTCTGAGCCTAACTCATACTCGGGGCGGATGGTGACTTCACCAATGGACGAGAAGTCTTCCTGGGCTCGGCGGTGGTATTCCTCCACGGGGAGAACCTGTTTCCACTGGCGGGTCTTCATGGGTGGCAGTTCACCAGCGTCTTCTCGTAGGGCCCGCACCAGCATCCATATCTGCATAAACCCAATGAGCCAGACGGGGAAGCCGATGACCACAATGACGTTCTGCAAGGCAAGGAGCCCGTTATCGCCTGCTGCCACAAGAATTGAGGCTGACACAAGACCGATGGAGGCAGCCCAGAAGACCCCCTGCCGTTTGGGTGCCGGGTCTTCGTGCCCGTTAGCGATTGCATCCATGACCAGAGCGGCTGAGTCGATCGAGGTGATAAAGAAAATGGTAATCACCAGAAGAGCAACCACCGCAACCACTGGGAAGAGGGGAAAATGGCTCAAGAACTCAAAGAGCGCGGCGGGAATATCGCCCTGCTCAACAACGGTCTGCACCAGGGTGCCGTTCTCCTTGCGCTCAATGTTAAAGGCGCTTAGCCCGAAGACACCAACCCAAATCAGGGTGAAAGCGGTAGGGGCAGACAGTACACCCACCACGAACTGGCGGATAGTGCGCCCCTGGGAAATCTTAGCGATAAAGAGGCCGACAAAAGGTGCCCAGGTCACAGTCCATGCCCAGTAGAAGACCGTCCAGCTGCCGATCCAACCGGTATCGGCAAAGGCGTCGTTAAAGAGCATCATGACGGGGAGCTTCTGCAGGAAGTAGCCGGCAGATTCAACGGTTCCCAGGGTGACGAAACGGGTAGCTCCCGTCATGAGGATAAAAATCATCAGAGCAATAGCCAAGAGGATATTAATGTAGGACAGTCGCTTAACACCCTTATCCATACCCATGAGCACAGAGGTGATACCCGCGGCCGTAATGATGGCCACGATGCCTGCCTGGATAATACCGCCCAGGGGAAGTCCGTACATGATCCCCATGCCTGAATTAAGCTGGAGGGCACCCATACCTACAGAGACTGCGATACCAAAAACGGTAGAAATAATGGCTACCGAGTCGATGAGTTTACCGATGGGTCCGTGGATACGTTCGCCCAGCAGGGGCTGGAAGATCGAGGAAACGCGCGGGGGTAGCTTACGTTTATAGGTGAAGTAGCCAAAAGCCAAAGCAGGTACCGTCAGAATAATCCACACGCCCAGACCAATATGCCAGTTAGCAATCGCTAGAGCATCGAGTGCCGCGTGATCAGACTGTGGTGCTACGCCATCGTAGGGTGGCTTGGCGTAATGAGAAATGGGCTCAGCAGCACCCCAGAAGAGCAAGACAGCACCCACACCTGCGGCAAAGAGCATACCGAACCAGGCCAATCCTGAGTATGCGGGTTCAGCATCGTCGTCACCAATTTTGATACGCCCGAAACGGCTCATGGCCATATAGACCAAGAAAAAGAAGAAAATGGCAATACCCAGGGTGTAAACCCAGCCCAGGTATTTAATGATGAAGCCGGAAACCGCGCCGATACCGTCTGACATCGTGGTGGGAAAAGCCGCCATCAAGGCCGTGAAAAGCACGATAAAGAAGGCCGAGGAAAAGAAAATTGCAGGGCTGGTTCTCAGCCCTAAGAGGTTGTGTAGCTTAGTCAGCACGGTCAATCCCGGTGGAAAATGCGATTCCCTCTGCCCGGCTTTCTTGCATCCACCAGCCGCAGAGGTGCCACCCAATATCTAGGCAGCGCCTTTAATACTAAGTCAGCTTTATATTGTATTTCCACTGCATACCCAGGCCACTTGATTTTTAGACACAGGCCCGTTCTCGCCCGTCAATACTAGTCAGAACAGATCTTTCTCACAGTTGCACCCCATCGACTGACTGCATAAATAACTCTATGAGAACTCTCTCCCCGTGATTTTTCCATACACCCTGCCTACTTGTTCCTCCGTTTCTGCAAGCGAACCGGAGTTATCAATGACCCAGGTAGCAAGAGCGCGGCGTTCCTGGTCGGTAGCCTGCGCATTCATGCGTGCAAGGGCATCAGCCTCTGACATACCTCGGAGTTCAACCAGCCGTCTGAGCCGCTCCGCTGGGTCAGCCTCAACCACAATCACACCGTCAAAACGGTTAGCTTGCCCCGTCTCAACCAGCAGGGGAATATCTTCAACAATGACCCCGCTCTGCCCCAGCTTTTCTGCGGCCTTATCCCTCTGTCGCTGGGCCTGAACCCGAATCGCCGGATGAATAATGGAGTTTAGCTTCTCTCTCTTGCTCTCATCAGCAAAGACCAGTGAGGCCAGGGTAGCACGGTCAAGGCTACCGTTCTTAGCCAGCACACCCTGCCCAAATGCACGCACAACCTCAGCAAACACAGGCTGACCAGGTTGCATCAAGTCACGACCGATAGCATCGGCATCAATCAGGGTAGCACCCAGCTTGACCAAGATCTGAGCCACCGTTGATTTACCGGAACCGATTCCCCCGGTCAGACCGATATGAATAACCATTGTGTTCTCTTCCTCTTACCTATGTGCTGTGCCAGTTCCGTTTCCTAGCCTAACGGCTTTCCCGGGCCACTTTAGAATGGACACATGAGTGATAAAACCCGCGCCAACCGCTATACCGTACTTGCAAGCAAGGAGCCGGTCCGTCATCTCCTTGAGATCAAACGAAGCGAGTTTATCTGCTATCTACTCCGGGTTGAATCTGAGCCCCAGGCGCGCGCCTTCATCGAATCTAAACGCAAGCAGTACCACGATGCTCGGCATGTATGTTCCGCCTTTGTCATAGGGGCAGACCGTGACCTCCAGCGCTCTAGTGATGACGGTGAACCCGCTGGTACAGCCGGGGTGCCCATGATGCAGGCCTTGCTGGCCCGCAGGGCCCAAGGCCGAGAGGGGCAAACAGCTGACCTCTCAGATATTTGTGCTGTGGTAGTACGCTACTTTGGTGGTATCAAGTTGGGGGCAGGTGGGCTGGTCAGAGCTTACACAGAGGCTGTCGCCGCTGCCCTCGATACCGCCCGGCTCACCCCCCGAGAACGTCTCCGACTGGGTCTTATCAGCGTCCCCCATTCCGAGGCTGGACGATTAGAGAACGATTTACGAGCGCAGGGCTACGCTGTGCTGGGAACAGACTACAGCGCCTCCCATGCCGAAATTACGGTGGCTGTCTTTGACGATTCGCAGCTACAGGCAAGGACGGAGGATATGCTGGCCCAGATTTCAGCCGGTGCTTACCATATCGAGTGGGCAGGCACCGAGTGGGTTGATAGGCCCTAGAACAATCTATCTGCAGATCTGCCAGATAGGGCAAAGCCCCGGTAAGCCTGGCTTGGAGGGACTTACCGGGGCTTTGGGCATCCAGCTTTTAGAAGAGGGCAGAGATGATCAGAACGCCACCGGCGCCGATTGCGGCTGAGATAGGTAGGGTGATAATCCAGGCCAGGGCGATGGGGCGCATCAGTTTCCAGTTGGCGGAGTGGTTGACAATACCGACGCCGAGAACCGCACCAATCAGAATGTGGGTGGAGGAGACCGGCAGACCGAGAACCGACGCTGCCATGACCACACCTGCAGCCGCTAGCTCCGCAGCAAAGCCTGATGATGGGTGCATTTTGGTTAGACCGTGACCTACCGTAGCAATGACCTTGCGGCCCACAAACCAGAGCCCGGCAATCAGTGCAACTCCGAAGGTGATGAGGGCAGGGAAGGGAACGATAGCTTCCTTGGCGATAAGACCGGTTTTCAGTACGTCGAGGATAGCCACGAAAGGACCGATCGCGTTAGCGATGTCATTAGCGCCGTGGCTGAAGGCGAAGGCTGCAGCGGTAAATACCTGGAGCCAGGCGAAGATAGTAAAGGTTGCCCGGGAGAGTTCTTGATGCTGAAGACTGCGTGCGAAGATAGTGACACTGACCCAGGTAATGACAGCTACCATGACCATAATCAGGATGTTACCCATGGACGAGATGCCCAGGTTGAGTTTATTGAGCCCCTTGAAAAGTAGCATGGCTGTGATAAGAACAGATCCGGCTGCTGCCAGCACTGGGACGTAAACTTCAAGGGCCCGGTGGGAGTCCTTACTCTTTGCTTTCTTATCAAGTTTATGGACCTGGCGGTAGTATTCGCTTTCTGGTGCATCGGGGTCCAGCTTCTTGAGCTTAAACTTTTTCTTGCGAAGCATGGCGTTGGAGTAGGCATCCTGCTGCAGGTCTGTAATGCGTTGGAAGCCAACGTGCGGGGTGTGGGTGGCTCGCTCTTCTTCCATGCGCTTTTTCAGTTCGAGCATGGCGGCATCAATTTTTTCGTTATAGCCCAGGATGTACTTCTTGATAAAGCCGAAGAGAAGCCAGGCGAAGAGACCACCGAGAACGGGCGAGATGACCCAGGAGAGAGCGATTTGGCCGATCTTGCTCCACTGAACCATGTCCAGGCCCCCGGCGCCGGTGGTGAAGCCCGTGGTCAGGGCAGCACCAACGATGCCACCGATGATGGAGTGAGTGGTGGATACCGGCCAGCCCATGCGGGTTGCGACAAGTAGCCAAATGGCAGCACCGAGGAGGGCTGACATCATGATGTAGACGAACTGCATGGGTGCCAGGTCTATGGCCCCTAGATCTACGATGCCGCTGCGGACTGTGCCGGTGACTGACCCGCCTGCGATAACGGCACCGGAAACCTCGAAGACAGCTGCGATGAGCAGGGCCTGTTTGATGGTGAGAGTCCCGGCACCAACGCTGGTGCCGAAGGAGTTAGCGACGTCGTTGCCACCGATGTTGAAGGCCATGAAGAGGCCTAGGAGAACTGCTACACCTAGGATGATGGCCTGGCTGGGCTGGTCGACGTAGCTAACTGACCAGAAGGTAAACAGGGTGAATGCCACAGCCATGAGCCCGCCGAATCCCAGGTGCCACCATTTGTCGGTGGTGTCTCGTTGTAAGGCAGGAGTTGCAAGATCTGAACCCGAATTCGCGCTGGAATCCACAGGGCCCCCTTCATAGAGTTTTGGTTTGGCTTGCGGGCGCAATTGGAGCCCTGTTAATAGTCTGTGCACAAGGTTAACAAATGGTTAACTGACGCTAGCCTTTGCATGAACTATCGGGGTGATAGTGCATGCAAAGGGCCCTCCCCATACTTGGTGGGGAGGGCCCTTGGTAGCTTGACGGGCTGTTTAC
>NZ_JBLXXT010000003.1:0-217020 GCF_048513575.1 Rothia sp. CCM 9417
GAAATCACCTACATGGCCTTCCAATACGGCGAAATGTACACCTTCGACACCGTCTGCAACGACGTCCTCCAACGCAAAGAACCCCTCGACTGGAACGCTCCCACCGACAAGGGCTACTAAACACCCATGAAAACACCCACCACCGCAGCGTAAAGGTAACTTGCCCATAAATTCCGTAATATGGCTTGGCTCAAACTCTTTAGTATCTACCGCTATATAACTTATGTAACTGAGAAATCTCTGGTCCCACTAGATAAAAGAGTCTCATTGGTCGCAAAAAAGCTATAGACTGCGTACACTCAGGATATTTGGTTCCACCAAATTACTAGAAAGTTGGTAGGCATTTTCTACCCTGACCGGGTAGCCCTACCTGCCCTGTAGCACACACCCACAGATCCGGCTGAAAGGTGACCGAGCATGCCCGTGCCCCCTCTTGCCCAACGTACCCCACTTGAACGTACCCACCACGGTGATACTTTTATCGACCACTACGAGTGGCTCCGCGATAAAGAAAGCCAGCAGGTACTGGACTATCTGAAGGCAGAAAACGCTTACACTGAGGCCGCGACAGCCGACCAACAGCCCCTACGTGACGCTATTTTTGAAGAAATCAAGGGCCGCACCCAGCAAACCGACATGTCGGTGCCTTCGCGCAGGGGGGCCTGGTGGTACTTCAATCGCACCGTCGCCGGTCAGCAGTACCCGATTATGTGCCGGGTTCCCGCTCAGACCGAGGGCAGCCTGGCGGAGCGCTACGAGCCACCGGTCGTTCAGCCCGGCCAGCCTCTTGACGGGGAGCAGGTCGTCCTGGACTGTAACGACTTCGCCCGCGATATGGCTTTCTTCTCACTGGGCTCTTTTCAGGTCACCCGTGACGGCACCCTTTTGACTTTCAGTGTTGATGACTCCGGCGATGAACGCTACACCCAGTACTTTAAGAATCTGGAGACCGGTGACTTCCTCCCCGAAACTTTGGAGAACATCTTTGCCGGTGCTTTCTTTGCCTCCGGCGCAAGCCACCTGATCTACTCAGTGGCTGATGAGTCCTGGCGGCCCTATGAGATTCGCGCTCATGCGCTGGGCACCAGCCCGGAGCAGGACATTGTGCTCTACCGCGAGGACGACCCCGGTATGTGGCTAAGCGCGAACATGTCCTCATCCCGCACCCACCTTGTGATTACGTCCTCAAATTCTGAATACTCAGAGACTCGCATTATTAACATTCACGAGCTGGGCCAGCTTGAGCCCACCCTCATCCTGCACCGGGATGCTGGGCTTGAGCACACCACCGACATTATCGATGTCAACGGAACCGGCTACCTGCTACTGGGGCACAATTACCAGGCTCCTAACGGTGAGGTTGTTCTTGCTCCCCTGCATGACCGGTATCTTGCTTTTGAGGACTTCCGGGCGGGCTGGATTCCTCTGATGCCGCACAGTTCCCAGGTCAGGATTGAGAGCTTCAAGTTCTCCCGTAACCACTGGGTGGTTATGGCACGTGAGAACACCACGGTCAAGGTCTTTATTGCCCCTCGGAGTGCTCTAGCAGAGCAAATTGCAAACCCGCATGCTCAGGGAATAGAGCTCTATGAGCCGGGCGGTTTTACCGATGAGCTTTATACCTCGGCCTTTTCGGGGGTCAATATCATGTCCCCGGTGATACGGCTGAACTACACTTCCTATCTAACCCCCAATAGCGTCTACGATTATTTCCCGGACAGCGATGAGCTCATTTTGCGCCGGCAGACCCCGGTCCTTGGCTACCTGCCAGAGCAGTACACGGCCTACCGCATGTGGGCACCGGCTGAGGACGGGGCTATGATTCCTCTGTCTGTCATGCACCGCGCTGACCTGGATCGGAGTCAGGGACACCCTGTGATTCAGTACGGCTACGGCTCCTACGAGTCCTCCATGGACCCCTATTTCTCAACGGCCCGCCTGAGCGTGCTGGACCGAAACGTCGTTTTCGTTGTTGCCCATGTTCGAGGTGGCGGGGAGCTGGGCCGCGCCTGGTACACCGAGGGCAAGAAACTGGCTAAGAAGAACACCTTTACCGATTTCATTGCTGCTACCGACTTTTTGGCACAGCAGCCCTGGGTTGATGCCTCCCGCATCGGAATTATGGGCGGTTCTGCCGGTGGTCTACTGATGGGTGCGGTGGTGAACATGGCTCCCGAGAAGTACGCCGCTTGTCTTGCACAGGTACCCTTTGTGGATGCTCTGACCACCATTCTTGATCCTAACCTGCCGCTATCGTCCCTGGAGTGGGAGGAGTGGGGCAACCCCATAACCGACCGTGAGGTCTATGAGTACATGAAGTCCTACAGCCCCTACGAAAATATCCGCCCGGTTCGCTACCCCGCCATTGCAGCGGTCACCTCGCTCAATGACACCCGAGTTTTCTATGTGGAGCCAGCCAAGTGGGTTGCCGCTCTTAGGCACACCATTGCACAGGACTCCCCCACGCCTCTCCTGAAGATTGAGATGGAGGGCGGTCACGGTGGCGGTTCGGGGCGCTATACCGCCTGGAAAGAAATCGCCTGGGACTATGCCTTCTTACTACAAAAGTTAGGTGCTCAAGACTGAGCGGACACAGGCCGGACGGCCCCTTGCATAAGTTACGACTATGACAAACAATATTTCAAAGGTCCCTCTGAGCATCACTCAGGAGGTCTTACTCTCCATTCTCAGTAAACCTGCTTACCGGGCTCAGTGGATGCCCTATGCTCAGAGGCAAAGGGGCTCTTTGGTCAACCAAAGAGCTGTAGCCACCTTCATCGCCTATCATCTCTCTGACGAGACTGGCACAGAGGTATCAGTAGAATCGCTTAAGGACCGCGTATCACGCGCACTCACGGGCTATCTACCCTCCGATTCAACGCTTCAGCTCTTTGCGTCCGCTTTTGGTTTCACTCTCTCAGAGCGCCAGGAGCTACGCCAAGCCCTTTCGGCAGATACCTTCTCTCGCAGGGCTATATCCACTACCTCGGCAGATGAGGAAGAGCCACCAGATGCCCTAGAAAGAGCACGTTCAGACTATACTTCTTTGTCCACTATCATGATCTGCCATACGGATAGGGAGGGCCTTTTAACCAGCATCGACATTACAGAAGTGATCCAAGCTGACAGGGATCATGTCACCCGTATCCTACCCCGCTTTGAGGCCCCTCAGGCTGATTTTAATCTGCTGGAGGGGGGTCAGCTACAGGTGACCCAGGCGCCGGAGAAGATCAAACCCCACGGGGAGGATAACACCCTGTGGGAATTGGTTATCCAGCCTCCTAGCCCCATCCGCAAGGAACAGATCCACCAGGTACGGTATCGAATCGATATCGACCCCTCTGAAGATCAGCTCATAGATAACCAAAATTGCATCACCCTGGGGCCTTTTGAAAAGGCCCGTTACAATTTCACCTTAGTGATTGATGGACAGGCGCCCCTGAAGAACATGGTCAAAAAAATCTGGGGACCCACCATCGATGAATCCGAATTGATTGATTCTTCTAGCCTGCCCGACCAGTCCTATCATTCCCTGTCCCTACCCATTATTCAGGACACCATTGTTGCCTACCAGTGGGAGCACTCCCACTCAGATTCTTAAGGCTTTGAGAGAAAGTCACTCTAGTCATGAATCATAATCCTGATTTTCCTTCCCTGGACGAGGGTGCCCAGCTACCGGCGCCCCATTCCTTTCGTGACCAGTCGGTCAAACTAGCCAGCGCGATTCTGCGCCAGGAACTACTCTCTGCAAGCAACCGCGCTATCTGGTCTAAGCACACCGCTTCAGATGGCGATCCGCCCTCCCAGACTCTCTCAGTCAGGGCCATATCCAGGGCCATCGCCGCCCATTGCAAACACTATTATGGTCAAGACTGCTCCAGCAACCGCTATAAAGACCGGGTCAGCCGCGCTATTCGCGGGGAGCATATCAGTCTTGACACCCTCAATCTTTTCACCGAAACCTTCAGTTTCAGCCCCTCCGCCAGCGCTAACCTCCATGAAGTACTGACCACTGGGATCGAAACGGATGAGATGCTCGGAATGCTCAGAGTGGTCCCCCAGGCATCTATCGTCAGTTCCTTCACCAGAGTTGATTTAGCCCCCTCAGATCAGGATGGGGAGGACCATGTCATGGCTCATATCAACGCCAAGCTCCTGAGCCTAGAGACCGGTTGCTCGGCCTTACTGCTACCGCTTTCAGCTACTAGCACAGTCACCGTCCGAGAGAGCAACTTCTTACTCAGCAGGCTAGAGGGTGGCCCGGAGTGGGTTTTTACTCCCATGCAGTACATACCACCCCTGCAAACCTTTATGCTCAGGTTTTCTGTCCTTATCCAGGCTCCTGCCGATTCCGAGGGCTTCCGAAAAATCCACTTCCCCTTAGCGACGCGCGTTCATTCCACCGGGATCCGGGTTGAGACGGGAGGGCAGAAAAAAGACATCGAAATTCTACTGGAGGGTCGCGGGTCCAAAGCAGACACAACTTTAATCCATGAAACAGTGGAGGACTACTCGTCCTGTTTTATCCCCCTACTCAGCGACGACTATCTGGTGGTTCGGTGGCGCTAGCAGCTGCCTTTTCCCGGTGCTACATAAGAACGACATGGGCACTTATAGAATCAAAGCACCGGTTGAGGTAAAACGGCTGAGGCCCTCTTGAGGGGTTACTCAGCCAGCCAGGAGGGCTCTAACCAGCCTGACAAACCGCAGGTGCTCACCTCATATCTGCAGGCATGCTGGCCAGTAGGATCTCTCCCCCCAGAGATCTGGCTCTCCTAACGGCGGAACCCACCCGGTCACTGATTCAGGTAGTTTTGGTGCGATATAGCTCCTGAATCTCTAGGGCTTGTTTTTCAAGCCCAGCTCTTGGCCCGAAAGGTCAAGATGATGCCCCTAGGGTATAAATGGTGCGAGTCAAACAGCCCACCTGCTAGCAGGTGGGCTGTTTGCTATTGAGGCCCCTCGTAGAGGCTTTTATACGGCCAGTTTTTCTAAAATCAGCTCGCGCACACGTCCGGCATCTGCCTGCCCCCGGGTTGCTTTCATGACCTGGCCAACGATAGCGCCAACAGCCTGAATCTTGCCGGCCCGAATCTTATCGGCAACATCGGGCATAGCTGCCAGAGCATCGTCGATAGCGGCGGTCAGCGCCCCATCGTCAGAGACAACAGCAAGGCCGCGCTTCTCGACGATTTCAGCGGGTTGGCCTTCACCGTCAATGACAAAGCCAAGTACCTGGCGGGCAATCTTGTCGTTGATCTTCTGAGCTTCAACCAGCTTATTTAGCTCGACAACGGTCTGGGCAGTCACACCGGTTTCCGTCAGTTCAACTTCACCTTCCTTGGCGATACGAGCGATTTCGCCCATCCACCACTTACGAGCAACGGAGGCGGGAGCACCAGCAGCTACGGTTTCCTCGATAGCGTCCATAGCACCGGCGTTTACTACGTCGCGGAACTCCTCGTCCGAGAAACCCCAGTCAGCCTTCAGACGGCGACGGCGCTCGGCAGGAGGCTCGGGTAGCTCTGCACGCAGGCGCTCAATCCATTCACTGTCGGTAACAACGGGAACCAGATCGGGCTCCGGGAAGTAGCGGTAATCGTCAGCATCGGACTTGGGGCGACCCGATGTGGTTTCGCGGGTGTCCTCGTGCCAGTGACGGGTCTCCTGAACGACCTTCTCCCCTGCCTCAAGAACAGCCGCGTGGCGCTGAATCTCGTAGCGGACAGCACGCTCAACGGAACGCAGTGAGTTCACGTTCTTGGTTTCTGAGCGGGTACCGAACTCGGTGGTGCCCTTAGGCATGAGCGAGACGTTGGCATCACAGCGCACGTTACCGCGTTCCATCTTGGCATCGGAGATACCCAGGTTTTTGACGATTTCACGGATTGCCGCAACGTAGGCGCGGGCCAGCTCGGGCGCACGCTCACCGGCACCCACAATGGGGCGGGTCACAATCTCAATGAGCGGAACACCGGCACGGTTGTAATCCACCAGTGAGAAGTCAGCGCCCTGGATACGGCCAGCGCTACCACCCTTGTGGGTCAGCTTACCGGCGTCCTCTTCCATGTGGGCACGTTCAATCTCAATGGTAAAGACGGTGCCATCTTCCAGCTCGACATCCAGTGACCCGTTGGCGGCGATGGGCTCATCGTATTGGGAGGTCTGGAAGTTCTTGGGGGTATCGGGGTAGAAGTAGTTCTTCCGCGCGAAATGTGAGATAGGAGCGATTTCGCAGCCCAGAGCCAGACCCAGCTTAATCGCGGATTCAACAGCCTTGCCATTGACCACCGGAAGAACACCGGGCAACCCCAGCGAAACAGGGGTGATGTTGGTGTTGGGGGTGTCACCGAACTCGTTGGGGGCCGCGTCAAACATCTTGGTTTTGGTGTTGAGCTCTACGTGCACCTCAAAGCCAAGTACGGGGTCGTACTTCTCCATGGCTTCTTCAAACGACAGGATTTCGTCAGACATTTACTTAGCTCCCTCGAAGTCGAAGTCACGGATTAGGGTTTCAGTATCGGGTAGCTGCTCGTGCAGGTAGCCACCCCATTGAGCGACAAGCAGGGCTTCCAGGCCTGCACCTGCGCGGTAGAGACGGGCGTCCTCATGGGCAGGAGCGGTGAACTGGATACCCACGGGCAGGCCGTCTTCATCTGCTAGACCGGCAGGCAGAGACAGCGAAGGAACACCGGCTAGGTTGGTGGGCACGGTAGCGATATCGCCCTTGTACATAGCCATGGGGTCGCCCTTGGTCTTCTCGCCCAGCTTGTAGGCGGTGGTGGGAGCGGTGGGGCTGATCAGTACATCTGCAAGCTCAAAAGCCTTAGCGTAATCGCGCTGAATCAGGGTGCGAACTTTCTGGGCTGAGCCATAGTAGGCATCGTAGTAGCCGGCAGAGAGTGCGTAGGTACCCAGAATGATGCGGCGCTTAGCCTCGGCACCAAAGCCTGCTGCACGAGAAGCAGCCATGACGCGCTCGATGGTAATGTTGCCTTCTTCGGGCAGCTTACGCAGGCCAAAACGAACGCCGTCATACTTAGCCAGGTTTGAAGAAACCTCCGAAGCCATAATCAGGTAGTAGGCACCGATTGCTTCCTTGACGGAGGGCAGGGACACCTCAACGATTTCGGCTCCGGCTTCTTTGAGAAGTTCCAGTGACTCATTGAAGCGAGCCATGACACCGGCTTGGAAGCCCTCGCCGGTCAGTTCCTTGATGACGCCTACGCGCAGACCCTTGATGCCACCCTCAGCGGCACCTTCACGGGCTGCCTGAGCGTAAGCAGGGACCTGAACGGGCAACGAAGTGGAGTCCTTGGGGTCATGCCCACCGATGACCTCGTGCAGTAGCGCGGTATCAAGGACGGTGCGAGCACAGGGGCCTACCTGATCCAGAGATGAGGCCATAGCAATGACACCGTAGCGGGAGACTGAGCCGTAGGTGGGCTTGACACCGACGGAGCCGGTAAGAGCCGCAGGCTGACGGATTGAACCACCTGTGTCGGTCCCCAGGGCCAAAGGAGCCTGGAAAGCCGCAACGGCAACGGCTGAGCCGCCGCCTGAGCCGCCGGGAATGCGATCCAGTGCCCAGGGGTTGCGGGTTACGCCAAAGGCGGAGTGCTCGGTGGTGGAACCCATCGCAAATTCATCGAGATTGGTCTTACCCAGAATAGGCATGCGCGCTTGGCGGAGCTTCTGGGTGACGGTACCGTCGTAAGGGCTTATCCAGCCCTCAAGCATGCGGGAGGCGGCAGTGGTGGGCTGACCCTTGGTGACGATCAGATCCTTCACGGCGATAGGGACACCGGCCAGGGCAGGCAGTTCCTTACCAGCGGCACGGTCTTGGTCAACGCTCCGAGCAACAGCCAAAGCTTCCTCAGAGTTCAGGTGCAAGAAAGCGTTCAGGCCGCTCTTGCCAGCGGCCCGGTTATCGGGGTCAAGCGCCTGACCATCGGTAGCAAGGATATGGTCCAGGTAGGCCTGGGTCACCTCAACTGAGGTCAGCTCACCAGCGGCAAGCTTTTCAGCAATTTCGGCTGCGGACAGTTTAATAATGTCAGTCATGCCTGCTCCTTAATCTTCGTCCAAAATAGCGGGCACCTTGAACTTGCCGTCCTCAGCGTCGGGGGCGCCGGAGAGAGCTTCATCAGCGCTCAGGGTCTCCCCTACAAGGTCTTCGCGGAAGACGTTCTTGAGCGGAATCGGGTGGCTGGTTGCCGGGATATCGTCAGAGACAGCATCAGAAACAGATTTAACGGATTCAACGATGATGTCGAGTTCAGCGGCCATGGCAGCTAGTTCCTCGTCAGTCATCTCGATATGAGCCAGGGTAGCTAGGTGCGCTACCTGCTCACTCGTAATTACAGACATAATCACTTCCACATTTTAGATAGAGGTTTTCATGGTCTATCTTAGCCCGCTTGCCTGCTTAACACGATTTTCCCGCCCTTACCCAGGAGCTAAGAAACCCACGACCATGGAGAGCGCAGAAAAAGCTGTGGCCTACACCCTAAGGTGTAGGCCACAGCTACAGGTTTTATAACCGCTTGAAGCTAAGAGTTGAGGTCTTACTTAGCGGGGATGTTCAGTACCCAACCGATTTCAATGACGTTTGCGTCCTTGATGAGGTCGGAGTTAGCTGCTACCAGCTCGTCCCAGCCGTTGAAGCCGTGAGCGTAGGCGATAGCGGAAAGGGTGTCACCGGCAACAACGGTGTAGGTCTGACCTGCGGGTGCTGCCTCAACAACGGGAGCTGCTTCAACGACAGGTGCTGCCTCAACAACGGGAGCTGCCTCAACAACAGGTGCAGCTTCAACGACAGGTGCTGCTTCAACAACGGGAGCTGCCTCAACAACGGGAGCTGCCTCAACAACAGGAGCAACAACTTCGGTTACGGTGGTTGACTGTGCTGCCACTGCAGGAGTCTCAGCAACGGCTGCGGGTGCGCTACCGGTGCCGTAGGCGTAGAGGTTCAAGCGAGATGAACATGCAGGCCAGGCGCCCCAGCCCTGCATCTGCAGGAGGTTTTCAGCTACACGAATCTGCTCTGCCTTTGAAGCAAACTGGGGGCTACCGGAGCCACCTGCTGCTGCCCAGGATGAAGGGGTGAACTGCAGACCACCGTAGAAGCCGTTACCGGTATTGATTGACCAGTTACCGCCTGACTCACACTGAGCCAGAGCTTCCCAAGCTTCGAGGGGGGCAGCGTTTGCTGCGGGGGTAGCTGCCAGAGATGCGGCTGCTGCGCCACCGATTGCCAGTACTGCTGCTGAACGACGAATATTGGAAGACATGTAATGCTCCGTGAGGCCACCTTATGCTCTTTCCATCCCTGGACGTCTTCGCATTGCCGTCTACCCGTAATCGTAGTGGGATCAGTTGAGGCTATACCCTGTAGACGGCATCAGGTGTGCGGTACAGCCCAGCATGCGTTCACGGCTTCCACCGTGAACTATTGACCGCCCATTCGGACGATCGTTTATTGATTCGTAGATAACGATAACGTAACGATTTCAGCTTTGCCAACCCCAATTTGAGACACAACACAGTCAAAGGGCGCGACCCCCATCGCCTCTGGAGGGTGCGATACACACACTTAAAGACAGGCTTGTATCACCCTTCACACCTTAAAAAATCCCTGATTTTTGGGGATATATAGGTTTTGTATCTGGGAGGCTAAGAGCGGGACAAGCATTTTTTAGACAGGTTAGAAGGTTCTTTTAATTTCTCAAAAAAAATTTCAACCCCTAGCCTGGCAGGTGGTTCTAGGTCACAAAAAGGTCACAAGATCCAAAAACCCTGTGACCTTTCCGTAATTACCCTCTAGTGGGAAGGTTCGCTTGCACCCGCCAGAAGCGCACGGAACCCAGCCTCGTCCAACACAGGGACACCAAGCTGTTCAGCCTTATCCAGCTTAGAGCCAGCTGAAGCCCCTGCCACCAGGTAACTTGTCTTCTTAGAAATCGATCCAGATGCCTTGCCACCACGAATGATAATCGCTTCCTTTGCGCTATCGCGGGTAAAGCCCTCTAGAGTACCGGTGACCACTATAGTCAGGCCCTCCAGCGTCCTCTCAATTGCGGTGTCTCGTTCGTCCTCCATGCGGACCCCAGCAGCAGCCCAACGCTCAAGGATCTCCAGATGCCAGTCCTCACCAAACCATTCCATGAGGGAACGAGCAATAATTGCCCCTACCCCATCTACATGCGCCAGTTCTTCTTCACTGGCCGCCCTGATAGCATCCATTGAACCGAACTCTGTGGCCAGGGCACGAGCCGCAGTGGGCCCAACATGGCGGATAGAGAGTGCAACCAATACCCTCCACAAGGGCTGACTCTTGGCCTTTTCAAGCTGCTCGAAGAGCTTTTCAGTATTGCGAGTGGGAGCGCTCGGCTTTTTGGCGGTGCCACGGGTGTAGAAATAAGGCACAAGTTCGGTAGCACCGGTAGCAACACCCCTGACCTTCTTCTCTCGCTCAATCCGAACATCAGCTAAGTCTTCGGCGGTGAGGTCAAAAAGGAAGGCTTCAGATACCAGTGGTGCCTGGGCAGGAGCGGCAGGACTGGTCAAAGCTCGAGCGGCCTCGTACCCCAGGGCTTCAATATCAAAAGCACCGCGCCCGGCCAGGTGGTTAACGCGCTCGGTTAGCTGAGCCGGGCATGAACGAGCGTTGAGACAGCGAATATCGACGTCCCCGTCCTTAGCCGGGGCAAGAGGCTGACCACATGAGGGGCAGTCTGTGGGCATCACGAACTCCCGCTCACTACCGTCACGTAGCGCAACAACGGGGCCTACGATTTCGGGGATGACGTCCCCAGCCTTGCGCAGCACAACGGTATCGCCAACCAGAACCCCCTTAGCTTTCACCACATCCTGGTTATGCAGGGTAGCCATCTCAACGGTAGAGCCTGCAACCTTTACCGGCTCCATTACACCGTAAGGAGTGACGCGCCCGGTGCGCCCAACGTTGACCCGAATATCAAGTAGCTTGGTGTTGACTTCCTCCGGTGGATACTTATAGGCAACGGCCCAGCGAGGCACCCGTGAGGTATAGCCCAGGCGCTCCTGGGTAAAAAAATCATTGACCTTAATGACGATGCCATCAATCTCGTGCACCAGAGAGTGGCGCTGATCGCCGTACTGGGCAATGAAATCGAGAATCTCGGCCCTGCCAGTCAGCAACTGGGAGTAGGGGCTCACCGGCAGACCCCAGGCTTTGAGCTGGTCGTAGGTCTCGTACTGGGTGCTGATATCAAGCCCGGTGCGCGAGCCAATACCGTGCACAAACATGCTCAGGGGGCGCTCGGCGGTCAAGGCCGCATCTTTTTGACGTAGCGAACCAGCCGCCGCATTGCGGGGATTAGCAAACGGCGCCTTGCCCTGGGCAATCATCTGCTCATTCAATGAACGGAAGTCAGCCGAGGAAATAAAGACCTCACCGCGAATCTCCAGCTCTTCGGGGTGGCCCTCCCCCGCTAATTGGGTGGGGATAGAAGCGATAGTCAGTACGTTGTGGGTGACGTCTTCGCCCGTGGTACCGTCGCCGCGAGTAGCGGCACGAACCAGCTTGCCCCGACGGTAGAGCAGGTTAACAGCCAGACCATCAATTTTCAGCTCGGTCAGCCAAGCCGGGGTCTTCCCGGTCATCTGCTGAGCATTAGCCTCAGCGCGGTCCAACCAAGCGCCCAACTCTTCTAGTGAGAAAACATCTTCCAGAGAGTACATACGGGCCAGGTGGGTTACCGGGGCGAAGGCGGCTGAAGCTTCGCCTCCCACCTCTTGGGTCGGTGAGTCGTTAGCTACCAGCTCAGGATACTGGGCTTCCAGCTTCTCAAGGTCCCGGTAGAGGGTATCGTAGGCAGCATCGGAGATGGTAGGAGCATCGTTCACATAGTAGCTTTGACGCGCCTGACGCACCCGGTCCACAAGCTGGTCATACTGCTCACGAATATCTGTGGGAATCTGCTGGCGCTCACCGCCGCTTGCTTGAAGCTCGAGGGCAGTTTCTTCGACAGAGGCTAAGTCTTTATTTTCACTCACGCTTCCATTGTGCCCTATAGGAGGGCTTGACCAAGAAAACCGGGCGTAGATATGGAACAAACCCCACGCAAAAGCCCCACCTGCATCTGCAGGTGGGGCTCTGTCATTAGCCGTTTATTTCACGGTGCAGGTCTTTCTCAGAGTGGAACTGCTCTTCTTCGGTCGTGGTTGTATGGTGGTAGTCATAACCGTCAATACCGGTCACAATCTGCTGGGCGGCGCTCTCAGTTAGCTCCTTGAGCTCATCGGCACGAGCTTGGGCATCCTCAGTTGTAATCGCATCGGCTACCACAACCGTGATGTTGTCACGCCCGCCAGCACGCAGAGCCGCCATCTGAAGCACATCCGCCGCATCTTGGGGGTGCTCAACGGTAGCTAAGACACGCGCCATATAGTTATGGGACAGCTCGCCGGAAAGCCCATCGGAGCACATCATCAGGCGATCCCCCTCGCGGGCAGGAATTACCCAGAAATCAGGTTCCCAGTAGTTACCGGTACCCAGCGCACGAGTAATGACGTTGCGCCGGGGGTGTGTCAGCGCCTCAAGAGCAGTAATCTGGCCTGTATCGACCAGGTACTGAACCTCGGAGTGATCCACAGTAATCTGCTCAAGCTCCAAACCGTCGACAGGGCCGTTCGAGATAGAAAGAGCGTCCTCGGTTTCTACGTCTTCACTGCGCACCAGCCGGTAGGTGCGAGAGTCACCCACATTGAAGATAAACCACATCTGCTGGTCCCCTATATGGGTGAGCCAGGCACCGGTCACGGTGGTACCTGCTCGTAGGTCCAGGGCACCTTTAATGGCTTCATCGGCTTCCCCGATGATCCCTTTAATCTTGTCTAGAGTCTTGAGAATCTGACGATTAAGCGCTGAAGTTTCTTTACGACGTCGGCGGAGCAGGCGGCTACCTGCATCCCCAGAAAGAGCCTCGCTCGCGACCTCGGAGTCAAAGGCTTTTTCTTCTTCAGGGGTCATGCCACCGGGCAAACTAAAGATTGGAGAATAGGCCAGAGTACGAGTGCATAAGCGCGAAGCAACCTCGCCTTTCTCGTGCCCTCCCATTCCATCAGCTACCACGCAGAGAGTGCCAGCAACGACCACGGAGTCTTCATTATTATCGCGGTACTGGCCTACGTCAGTTGACTTGCCCGCATATACGGTGAGTTGTGGGGCCGGGGTCATTCGAAATCGATCTCCAGTTCGTTGCCTATGCCCGGGGTTATTGCCACGGGCCTAACATTACCGAACCCGCGCACGTTACGTACGCCCTGCGGGATCAGCACAAATCGTTTATCGTCTTCAAGCGCCTCAGCGGTTGAAGCATCGGTGAGCACAATTCCGGGCTCAGTCAAAGCTACCAGGCGAGAAGCCAGGTTAACAGTGGGGCCGTAGATATCGCCCAGACGGGGCAGAACCCGCCCCCACACAAAGGACACTCGAGCTTCGGGGAGCAGGGGGTCTTCGCTAATGAGCTTTGAGAGCGCCAAGGCGATACGAGCACCGTCTTCAGGGGACTCTACCAGGTACATGACCTCATCGCCCACGGTTTTGATGATACGCCCGCCCCCCACAGCAATAACTTCGGCGCATCGCTGCTCAAAGTTCTTCACCAGAGAAGCCAGTTTGCGCTCGTTCATCTCACGAGAGAGAGAGGTATACGAAACAAGGTCAACAAAGCCAACACCGCGCGCCAAGGGCAAATCACTATCGGCCAGTGGTGCGCCGTCTTCCTCGTTGCGCAAAGCAAGGCGCAAAATCGCAGAGTTAAGCATGCGACGGTAGCCATAGACCGTAATATCCTCGAGGTCTTCAATCAGACGCGGGAGCAGGTTCAGCAGTTCCCCCCGGGCTTGTGTATCGGTCAGACCCCCGTGGATTACCATGTCTTCAACCAGGGCCTCTACCTGCCAGACAACCATGCGGTCCATCATTTGCCCGACCGAGCGGGTAATGGAAAGAGCGGCCTCTTCGGAGAGCTGACCTTCTTGCACTAGAGAGTTCACCGTCTTAAGCGCCTTGCTGTCGGCGTGCGTGAAGTGCTCGTCATCATCCTTGTGGTTAGGGAGCCCCAAAGACCGCCAAATTTTACGGGCGGTCAGCAGGGAAACACCGGCTTCTTCAGCCACCTCCCGGCGTTTCATGGTCAGGTTATCACCCAAGAGAGCACGCTCAAGCTCTAGCACTCCCCGGCGGGCTTCGTCACTGCGGTAGAGCAGACTCTGGACGCGATTATGGGGGCGCCTGCTCCGGCTGCTTGCACTGCCGGTTTCCTCGGCTCTTTCGCTACCGGGTGCTGACTTCTCCACTGGAGTATTCCTTCTCTTCTCTCTGGCCTGAGCTCGGTGCCTCGCCATTATTACTAGCTGGACCCCAAGGGGCCTTCTTCAAGAATACCCAAATCGGTGTGACTTGGGCTACGACCGGCAGGGGTAGAGTTTCATTTACCTGCATATTCTATGCCCCCGGTCACTTTTTCAAAAACCATACAGCCATATGTGGGCTCATCACAGGACTTTTTAGGCAAAAACCCAAGGCAACCCCTGCCTCGCTTGGTCAAAAGGGATACCCCTTAAACGCCCAAAGGTGCTAGCGCTCTAGATACTCTTCTTGAGCAGTGCGGATACGGGCACTAAATCTCTCGGGATCAGGAACAGCCCGCAAAACATGGCTGATGCCACGCCCATACACGGTCAAAGGAGCCGCCGCCACAACCCCCATCAAAGCTTTGTACCCCACGCTCACCCTCTCAATTTCATACAGGGGGACGCAAATGTCTTTCTTGGCAGATAAGCCCCGGCGAATGACCAGCCGATCACTGGTCAGCAGGTAACTGGTCAAAATCCAGGCTGCGAGGTACCTGACGGCAAGCACAGCCAGCACCAAAGACACCATAAGGGCCGGGTATGAGATCCAGGCCTGCGCCGAGCCTAGCGCCGAGGAAAAACTCCACAGTGCCATGGCTACCAGCACATAGCACAGAGGGCGCACAAGCACGATCCCGTGAGCGCGCGTAGCGGTCAGCGTGTATTCATCTGGGTTGAGTGGTCCGCGTAGTTTCATCGCCTTTGAGTGTATCGGGGAAAGCTGAAAACATACCTCAACCCACCCTGAAAAGAGCCCTGTATATATAGGTATAAATGATTGGGAACAGGCCTCCCTTTACGCTCCAGCACCGTATCCTTCGGGTCGAACATGCACCACATCACCTACAGTGAAGCTGCGTTCCTGACCGGTAGCTGAGCGAACAACCAGTTGACCTTGGTCGGTCAGGTCTACACCGACCCCTCGGAAAATCTCCTCCCCCGGAAGGTGAATGGTCAGTCTGGAACCCAGGGTACTCATGGCGTCTTTGAGTCTCTGAATCAGAGTTCCTGCTCCCCTGTCAATCCCAGCATCAAAGCCTGCCGCCGCAAAGTCACGATAGTGCTGTTCAAACCGCTGGGCCAAGATGTTGAGAGCGCGGTTAAGATTGACCTCCTGTCCGGTTGCAACAAGAGTGCTAGTGGCAGTGGGCACCGGCAGCTGTTCCTGGTTGACGTTCAGGTTCATACCAATACCCACCACTACCGAGATGTTCCCTTCTGGCTCTATGACCAGTTGAGCAAGAACCCCGCAGACCTTACGGTTTCCCAGCAAAACGTCATTGGGCCACTTGATGGAGGGGCTTAGCCCACACAGTTGCTCCAGGGCATCACAAGCCGCCAAGGCCACCAGCGAAGTAAACCAGTGATACTGATCAGGCGCTACCTTATTGGCAGGGTTGGCATGAGGGCGCACCATAAAACTCGTTGCAAGGGTTGCACCGGGCGGAGCGACCCACACCCTATCCAGACGCCCCTTACCTGCATTCTGGTCTGAGGTACTCACCAGTGAAAGTTCACCGTAGCTACGCCGAGTCAGCGCATCGCCTACCAGAATCTTGCGGGCGTATTCGTTGGTAGACCCGACCCTGGTCAGCACCTCAACCCGGTCGTACCCGGTCAGGTTAAGCTCAGTTGCGCTGAGTTTGGCGTGCATGATGGGCCCTTCTAGCTTGGGGTATCTTCTGCCCGTCATTTTACGGCTTTTGTAGCTTCCGCCGTAAGAGGGGTGAGATACTGGCTACACCATGCACCCTATGAAAGGCTATTCCCTTGGCAGTTTATGCAGTCCAGTACTCTTACGGTCCCGCCGAAGTTCAGGCTGAGCACCGCCCCGCCCACCGTCAATACCTTGCCCAGCTCCACGAGCAGGGCAAGCTCTACGTCTCAGGCCCCTTGGTCGATGATCCCGCCGGCGCTCTGCTGATCTTTGAAGTACAGAACCGCCAAGAGCTCGACCAGCTTGTTGCGGCTGACCCCATGCACTCCGGCGGCGCCGTTACCGGCCACACTGTCCGCGAATGGAACCCTGTCATCGGCAAGCTCGGTTAGTAAACACAGTAAATACTGAGTATCTCCAGGGAGGGGTTAGGGCAGAGCTACGTCTCATGACATAGCCAGATGCTCTAGCCCCGTCTCTTATTTAGAAAAAATGACCTCAAAATCACAAGAATAATTGGGTGGCACAAGCGGCGCAGTCTATAGTTGTTAGGAAGGACCCCACCGCCGGTCAGTCCCCATCCGCCCTACCAACCCCCGCGTGAGAAGGCCCAGCATGAGCGAGAACTCCACTTCCGAAGCCCCCGATCTGACCACCACAGCCGGTAAGATTGCGGACTTCTACGCCCGCCGCGAGCAGACCCTAGCCCCTACCGGTCAAGGCCCTATCGACCGCCAGCATGAGCGAGGCAAGCAGACCGCTCGCGAGCGCATTGAGATGCTCCTGGATGAGGGTTCTTTCGTTGAGTTTGATGCTCTAGCCAAGCACCGCACCACCGCTTTCGGTATGGAGAAGAAGAAGCCACTCGGTGACGGTTTGGTTTCTGGCTATGGCACTATTGACGGGCGACTGGTTGCTGTTTATTCTCAGGACTTCACTGTCTACGGTGGTTCACTGTCGCAGGTCAACGGCGAGAAGATTGTTAAGGTTCAGAAGTTTGCGCTGAAGAATGGTTGCCCCATTATCGGCATTAATGACGGTGGCGGCGCCCGTATTCAGGAGGGCGTGGCTTCGCTGGCTATGTTTGCCGATATCTTCCGCATGAATGTTCGGGCCTCGGGGGTTATCCCCCAGATTTCGGTCATCATGGGTCCCTGCGCTGGCGGTGCGGCTTACTCCCCCGCTCTAACTGATTACATTGTCATGGTAGATAAGACCAGCCACATGTTTATTACCGGCCCCGATGTAATTAAGACTGTGACCGGTGAAGAAGTTGATATGGAGACTCTGGGTGGTGCCCGCCAGCACAATGCTGTCACCGGTACCTCCACTTACCTGGCTGAGGATGAAGAGGACGCCTTTGACTTTGTGCGTGAGCTGGTAGAGTTTCTGCCCTCTAATAATCTCAGCGAGCCTTTCCCGCTGGATCATGACCAGGAGCCGCAGGTTACGGTCGATGACCTTGACCTGGATTTGCTGATTCCCGATTCCGCCAACCAGCCCTACGATATGCGGGCTGTGATTGAGTCGGTCGTTGATGACGGCCACTTCTTTGAATTACAGGCGCTTTATGCGCCCAACGTGATGATTGGCTATGCCCGCCTTGAGGGTAAGACCGTGGGCATTGTGGCTAACCAGCCCATGCAGTTTGCGGGAACCCTCGATATCAATGCTTCGGAGAAGGCCGCTCGCTTTGTGCGTAACTGCGATGCTTTCAACATCCCGATTCTCACTTTTGTTGACGTTCCCGGCTTCCTACCCGGTACCGACCAGGAGTTCAACGGAATCATCCGCCGCGGCGCTAAGCTACTCTACGCTTACGCTGAGGCGACGGTTCCGCTGGTTACCGTCATTACCCGCAAGGCCTACGGTGGTGCCTACATTGTGATGGGTTCCAAGAAGCTGGGCGCTGATATTAACCTGGCCTGGCCCACTGCCCAGATTGGTGTCATGGGTGCCCAGGGTGCCGTTAATATTCTCTACCGCCGTGAGCTGGCTGCTCTTGCCCAAGAAGGTGGCGACATTGAGGCTAAACGGGCTGAGCTGATTCAGAAGTACGAGGAAGAACTGCTTAACCCCTACCAGGCGGCTGAGCTCGGCTTTATTGACGAGGTAATCGCGCCCTCCGAAACCCGCGTCCGTCTTGTAGGCGCCTTGCGTGCTCTGCACGATAAGCGGGCAGCAACCCCCGCCAAGAAGCACGGCAACATTCCCCTGTAAAGGTTTAGGTAGATATGGCAACCGCTAACCCGCTCTCTCTTCTGGGCTTCGGCAAGAAACAGCCTGCACCCCGTTCTACCCCTGCCAAAGTAGAGCACGATACACCGGGTGCTCTCGAAGAGCCTCCCGCTCTTTTTTCTGTGGTTAAGGGCAACCCAACCGAGGAGGAACTAGCAGCCCTTGCCAGCGTGATTGTCGCAGCTCAGCAGCAGGCTAATGCGCACAAAGAAACCGCGCTGGAGCTGTGGCAACGCCGTCTGAATAAGACCCAACGGCTAGGTGTGAAGCTTCGACCGGGGCCGGGGTCTTGGAGACGGGCGCGGCCCCAGTAGCATCATGTGGTGAGGGTAGCTAGCTAAGTTACCTAACCTTTACCTGTGACCGCTCCCATAAAAGCTAGGTCATACTGCCTACAATGGTAGGTATGACTATGCACCCTGAACTTCCTGAAATTTTCCGCACCGAACGCCCGGAAACCCAGATTGACCGGATCGCCAACGCTCACTTTGAGAAACTCCTAGAACTTGATCCTGCCTTTGCCACCATGGAGGGCTATAAGGGCCGGGAAACCGAGTACGCAGACTACTCCCCTGCGGGTATCGAAGAATATGTGGCTACTGTTCGGGCTACCCTTGCCGCACTTGATAGCGCCCAACCAGCAGATGATATTGATCTTGTCACTCTCGATGCTATGCGCGAGCGCCTGGGCCTTGAGATTGAACTGCACGAAGCTGGCCTCGACAGCTGGGAGCTCAACAACATCGCCTGCCCCGTTCAAATAATTCGCGCTACCTTTGACTTGATGAACCGCTCCACTCCCGAGGACTGGGGGCACATCGCAGGGCGTCTGCACAATGTTGCTGCCGCTATTTCTGGTTTTACAGAAACCCTAGAACAGGCTCGTCAGGCAGGTAAGGTCTCTGCTGTTCGCCAGGTCGATACCATTATCGAGCAGGTGGGCGCTTACGTCTCTGAGGGCGGTTTCTTTGATTCGTTGGCTCAGGAAGTCGTGGATGCTTGCCCCGAACACGCTGAGCAGGCCCGATCCGGGGCAGAATCGGCCAAGGCCGGTTACGGTAAGTTCCTGACCTATTTGAAAGAAACTCTGCGCCCCGAAGCCCCTGAACAGGATGCCGTGGGCCGTGACCGCTATGCCCTGTACTCCCGCAAATTTGTGGGAACCGCCCTGGACCTTGAGGAAACCTACGCCTGGGGTGTGGAAGAACTCGACCGGATTATCGAGGCACAGAAGCAGGTTGCCGAGCAGATCAAACCCGGGGCCAGTATCGAAGAAGCCAAAGCACTTCTTGACGCGGACCCCGATCGAACTCTCAAGGGAACCGATGCTCTGCAGGCCTGGATGCAGAAACTATCCGACGCCGCAGTCGACTACCTGAGCCGTGAGCACTTCACCATTGAAGGTCCCCTGCGCAAGCTTGAGTGCATGATTGCCCCCACTCAGGAGGGCGGTATCTACTACACCGGACCGTCCGCTGATTTTGAGCGGGCAGGGCGTATGTGGTGGTCTGTTCCTGCGGGCGAGGACACCTTCGGTACCTGGCGTGAGACCTCGACGGTCTACCACGAGGGAGTCCCCGGGCACCACCTACAGATTGCTTACGCAACCGCTATGGCCGATGCCCTCAACAAGTGGCGTGCCAGTGCCTGCTGGGTCTCCGGTCACGGCGAAGGCTGGGCTCTCTACGCTGAGCGCCTGATGGATGAGCTGGGCTATCTTTCTGATTCCGGTGACCGGATGGGTATGCTCGATGCCCAACGCATGCGCGCGGCACGGGTGGTCTTTGACATTGGTTTGCACTGCCAGTTTGAGATCCCTGAGCGTTGGGTAGCTGAACTCGGTCTTGAACCGGGTGTCTGGGATGCGGAGCGCGGCTACGCCTTCCTGGAAGCTAACCTGGATACCTCTGAGGGCCAGCGCCGCTTTGAGTTCCTGCGCTACCTGGGCTGGCCGGGCCAGGCCCCCTCCTACAAGGTAGGTGAGCGTGTCTGGCTCCAGCTCCGGGAGCAGGCACGAGCTGCCGGTATCTCTGACCGAGACTTCCATACCCGCGCCCTCCTTCTGGGCTCAGTAGGGCTTGACACCCTGCGCCGAGCACTAGCAGCCTAAATACAGCTCATATGCCCCGCACTCTTACCGGTGCGGGGCATGTGGCAAGGCCTCCACCGGTTAGGCCGGTGGCCAGCCAGCGCTTTAGACCTGGTTGAGAGGCCTTGACCTCTTCTTTTATAGTCATTGCGGTACTAGACTGTGATTTACCTTACCCATCGTGGGGGTAAATCCTCACCCAGCTCAAAGGAGAGCCATGACTGTCTATGCCGCACCTGGATCCAAGGATTCACTTCTTACTTTTAAGTCCCGCTACGATCACTTCATTGGGGGCCAGTGGGTAGCTCCAACCGGAGGAGACTACTTTGAGGACTACTCACCGGTCACCGGCAAACCCTTCACCGAGGTTGCCCGAGGAAGCGCTGCGGATATTGATAAAGCCGTCGATGCTGCCGAGAAAGCCTTTATGACCTGGGGCAAGAGCTCACCTACAGAGCGAGCCACCCTCCTGCTCAAGCTGGCGAGCATCATGGAGGATAATCTAGAGAAAATAGCTGTAGCCGAGACCTGGGAGAACGGCAAACCAGTCCGCGAAACCCTTGCCGCGGATATCCCCCTGGCCATCGACCAGCTACGCTACTTCGCCTCGGCAATCCGAACGCAGGAAGGCCGTATCTCCCAGCTGGACGAGGACACCGTTGCCTACCATTTTCATGAGCCCCTGGGAGTCGTAGGGCAAATTATCCCCTGGAACTTCCCCATCCTTATGGCTATTTGGAAGATCGCCCCGGCCCTGGCAACGGGTAACACTATCGTACTCAAGCCGGCCGAGCAGACACCTGCCTCCATCCTCTTTCTCGCGGACCTTTGGAAGGATGTATTACCGGCCGGTGTGCTCAACATTGTTAATGGTTTTGGGGCTGAAGCCGGCGCTGCGCTTTCTGGGCACAAGAGAATCCGCAAAATAGCCTTCACCGGCGAAACCACCACCGGCTCCATCATCATGAAAGCCGCCTCTGAGAACATCATTCCGGTCACCCTTGAGCTGGGTGGTAAGTCACCTAACATCTTCTTTGCCGATGTGGCTAGCCAAGAGGACTCTTTCTACAGCAAGGCCCTGGAGGGGTTTGCCTCCTTCGGCCTTAACCAGGGTGAGGTTTGCACCTGCCCTTCCCGTGCCCTAATTCAGAAGCCCATTTACGATAGCTTTGTGGAAGCTGGAATTGAGCGGGTCAAAGCTATGAAGCAGGGCAACCCCCTCGATACCGAGACTATGGTGGGTGCTCAGGCATCGCGGGAGCAGTGGGATAAGATTACCGGCTACCTGCAGCTGGGTAAAGAGGAAGGCGCGGAGGTCCTCGTCGGTGGCCAGGCCTGTGAACTGAGTGGCGATTTGGCCGGGGGCTGGTATATTCAGCCCACCGTCTTTGCTGGAAATAACGATATGAGGATTTTCCGTGAGGAAATTTTTGGTCCTGTGCTGGCAACCACCAGTTTCACCGATTTTGATGATGCTATTCGCATCGCCAATGACACCGACTACGGTCTGGGCGCAGGGGTTTGGAGCCGAGATCAGTTCACCGCCTACCGTGCTGGGCGTGCGATCCAGGCCGGTCGAGTCTGGGTCAATAACTATCACAACTACCCGGCGCACGCAGCCTTTGGCGGGTACAAGAAATCCGGTATTGGCCGGGAGAACCATCTGATGATGCTTGAACACTACCAGCAGACCAAAAACCTGCTGGTCTCCTACAGCCCTGAGCCGACAGGCCTCTTCTAGGCCCTGGGTGTTCTAGGCTCTGGGTGTTCCGGGCCCTGAGCCAGAGCCGAGCAAGAATAACCCCGCCCTTTCTCTCCTCACTCCGAGCTTATTCACCGGGGCTAGGAGAGAAATAGCGGGTTTTATGCACTTATCAAAGTCTCTTTCCTACAAGACACTAGACTGGTCATATGCAGACCTCCACCAGCACCGATGACAACGGCCAAGACTCGCCCCGCTTGATTCTGGCTTCAGCCTCCCCAGCTCGCAAAAAACTCCTTGAAGACGCCGGCCTAAACTTCACGGTCATGGTCAGTGACGTCGATGAGGACGCCGCCCTAGCGCAAGCACAAAACCAGGCTTACGCGCGGGGGCTGGGGGAGATTACTCCCGCCCAGACAGCCCAGTTACTGGCCAAGGCAAAAGCTCAGGCCGTTGCAGCGCTCCCCGAAACCGCCGGCGCCCTGGTTCTGGGGTGCGATTCCGTCTTCGAGCTTGACGGGCAGGCCTACGGCAAGCCCGGCACCGCTGAGCAAGCCCTCCAACGTATCACCGCAATGAGCGGGCGGAGCGGGCTATTGCATACGGGGCACTGGCTCATCGACAACCGCACAGGCACCCAGCAGAAACTGCCCGAAGCCAGCGAGCTCCGCACCGCAACCGTCCACTTTGACACGCTCAGCCCGGCAGAAGCTGAACGGTATGTAGCCACCGGAGAACCCATCTGGGTGGCAGGTTCCTTCACCATCGACGGCTTCGGCGCCGCCTTTATTCGTGGGATTGAGGGCGAATATCACACCGTCGTAGGACTCTCAATCCATGCCCTGCGTACAATGCTGGGCAGTCTAGGCGTTTCAATCACCGACATTTGGAAAAAATCGCGATAAATTTCAAGATGCGGCTTTTTCTGCTTGCCATCGTAAGCGAGCCTAAAAACCGCCTCACCCGCCAGCGCGCTGCACTAGGCGGGGTAAAACTACCGAGGAGCTGTACGTGACTGAAACCAAGACCCAGGATCAGCAATTTACCCCTGTTGCAGGCCGCCACACCGGCCCCGTCAGTAAGGTACTCATTGCCAACCGTGGTGAGATTGCTGTGCGCGTTATCCGCGCCGCTCAGGACGAGGGAATCGCCACCGTAGCGGTCTACGCTGACCCTGACCGCCAGGCCCAGCACGTCCAGCTTGCCGATGAATCCTATGCCCTGGGCGGTAACACCGCTACCGAGTCCTACCTGGTCATGGACAAACTCCTTGAGGTTGCCCGCCGCTCCGGTGCCGATGCGGTACACCCCGGCTACGGCTTCCTCTCAGAAAACGCCCAGTTCGCCCAGCAGGTCATTGACGCTGGGCTGACCTGGATTGGGCCCTCCCCTGAATCTATTAACCGTCTGGGCGATAAGGTAGCCGCCCGCCATATCGCGGAAAAGGTCGGCGCACCCCTGGTTCCCGGAACCAAGGACCCGGTCAAGAGCGCCGCTGAGGTCGAGGCTTTTGCCGATGAGTTCGGCCTGCCCGTTGCTATTAAGGCAGCTTTTGGTGGTGGCGGACGCGGTATTAAGGTCGCCCGCGAGCGCCAAGGCATTGGTGAGCTCTACGACTCGGCAGTGCGCGAAGCCCTTGCGGCCTTTGGGCGCGGTGAATGCTTTATCGAGCGTTTCTTGGATTCCCCGCGCCATGTGGAAACTCAGTGCCTGGCCGATGCGCACGGCAATGTTGTGGTGGTTTCCACCCGCGACTGTTCACTGCAGCGCCGTAACCAGAAGCTGGTTGAAGAGGCACCTGCTCCTTACCTGACCGATGATCAGAACAAGCGTCTCTACGATGCTTCTAAGGCAATTTTGCGGGAGGCTGGCTACCAGGGCGCGGGTACCTGCGAGTTCTTGGTGGGTACCGACGGTACAATTTCCTTCTTGGAGGTCAACACCCGTCTGCAGGTGGAGCACCCGGTTTCTGAGGAAGTCACCGGTATTGACCTGGTACGTGAGCAGTTCCGGATTGCGCGCGGCGAAGAAATTAGCCCGGTTGACCCCCAGGTGCGGGGCCACTCCTTCGAGTTCCGTATCAACGGTGAGGACGCTGGCCGGAGCTTCATGCCCTCCCCCGGCACTATTGACAGGCTGGTTGTGCCCCAGGGGCCTGGCGTGCGCTGGGATTCCGGGGTCATTGCCGGCGATACCGTCAGTGGCAACTTCGACTCTATGATTGCCAAGCTCATTGTGACCGGTGCTGACCGTGACCAGGCTCTTGCGCGCGCCCGCCGTGCGCTGGGTGAACTGGTGATTGAGGGTATGCCCACGGTCGCCAACTTTCACGCTGCCGTTCTTAATGACCCCGCTTTTGCTCCCGGTGAGGGCGGCACCTTTGCTGTGCATACCCGTTGGATTGAGACCGAATTCAAGAATAATCTGCCCGCCTACGATGGTGCTCTTACCCTGGCCGAGGCTGAGGAAGAGCGCCAGAAGATTACCGTTGAGGTCAACGGCAAGCGCATGGAAATTACCATGCCCTCCTTAGCCGGTACCGGTGCTAAGCCCGCCGCTGCGGCTAAGGCCCGTAAGTCCCGTTCGGCTCGTGGCGGCGCAAGCGGCCCGGCCAATAGCAATGAGCTGACCAGTCCCATGCAGGGCACTATCGTCAAGGTGGCGGTCAAGGACGGCACTAAGGTCGCTGAGGGTGATCTGATTGTGGTTCTTGAAGCCATGAAGATGGAACAGCCTATTACAGCACACAAGGCAGGTAAGGTAAGCGGTCTCAAGCTCAAAGCAGGCGATACCGTTTCTGCTGGGGCCCTTGTTGCAACCATCAAATAGGTAGCCTGCCCTAGGTTTATGCCGGGGCATGCCCGCTGCCTGATACCCGCCCAAGGGCTATCTGGTAGGTAGGGTATGCCCCTGTCTATTTGCCACCAGTGAATAGCGCTCTCAGAATATGAAACACAAGTTTCAGAATGAGAACCGGAGTCTTACATTAAAACCGTAGGCATACACCCATATACCCCGAGAGAAAACCATGTCCACCTCCACTAGGCCTCGTAGAGACTCCGCAGATATCACGGTGCCCCGCAGTCGCGTCATTCTGGCCTCGCTGATTGGTACCACCATTGAGTTCTATGACTTCTACATCTATGCCACCGCAGCTGTAGCTGTCTTCCCCGCACTCTTCTTCACCGGCAACGATGACACCGCCAAGCTACTAGCTTCTATGGCAACTTTTGGTGCCGCCTTTATTGCCCGTCCAATTGGCTCTGTCGTCTTCGGTCACTTCGGTGACAAGGTAGGCCGCAAGGCCACCCTGGTGGGCGCACTACTGACCATGGGTATCGCAACCTTCCTGATCGGTCTGCTCCCCACCTACTATCAGATTGGCCTGTGGGCCCCTACTCTGCTAACTATCCTGCGCTTCTGCCAGGGCCTGGGCCTGGGCGGTGAATGGTCAGGTGCGGCCCTGCTGGCCACCGAGTACGCCCAAGAAGGTAAGCGTGCACGCGCAGCTATGTGGCCCCAGCTTGGGGCACCGTTTGGCTTTATTCTGGCTAACGGTTTCATGCTACTTCTTACCCTGTCGATGGGTTTCACCTCCCTAGCGGCCGGTGACAGTCTGAACCACGACTTCCTGGTCTGGGGCTGGCGTATCCCCTTCATAGCTTCTATCATCATGGTGGCGGTTGGGCTCTACGTGCGTTTCAAACTGGAGGAAACCCCGATCTTTAAGCAGGCACTAGAGCAGGAACAGAAGGTTAAGACCCCTCTGGCTGAAGCTTTCCGTGTTGCCAGGTGGCCCATGATTCAGGGGACTTTCATTATGCTGGCTACCTACGTTCTCTTCTACCTGATGACTGCCTGGATCCTCTCCTTCGGTATCGGCAAGATTGAAGACGGCGGCCTGGGCATTGCCTATCGCACCTTCCTGGTTATCCAGATCATCACCATTCTCTTCTTTGCCGCAATGGTTCCTGTATCGGGCTGGCTGGCAGATAAGTATGGCCGTCGCTCCTCCCAGCTGGTGATTACCGCTTTCATCATGATCTTCGGTATGTCTTTCGGCTTCCTGATGGACCCTGCCAGTGTTGGTACCGGGTCCAACGCTAACATTGGGCGTATTATCCTCTTCATGGCCATCGGAATGACCCTGATGGGCCTGACCTTTGGTTCCATGTCGGCCTACCTGCCCGAGCTTTTCCCCACCAACGTTCGCTATACCGCTAGCGGTATCAGCTACAACGTGGCCTCCATCCTGGGGGCGGCGCTAACCCCCTACGCAGCGGTTTGGCTCAACGCCCACGGCGGCGTTGGCGCAGTGGGGCTTTACCTGGCCGGTGCAAGCTTGCTCACCCTAATCTTTATGGCTATTACCCATGAGACCAGGGACGTTAACCTAACTACCATGGAGCGAACCCAGTAGGTTCTATAAAAATCCAGCATCATAGGGCGCCGCCGGTCTTTCCCACACTGGAAGACCGGCGGCGCTTTTGGTATATCTATGGGTTTTTATTTGGTGTGAAGCTGACGGGCGGCTTCTGAGATAGAGCCGGTCAAGGAGGGGTAGACCGTGAAACACTCGGCAATATCATCGACGTGCAACTTCTTATCCACAGCCAAGGACAGCGGGAAGATGAGCTCCGAGGCTCGCGGACCAACCACAACACCACCGATCACGGTGCCCGAATGTTTGCGAGCAAAAATCTTGATGAAGCCATCCTCAACAGCCATCATCTTGGCACGCGGGTTAGTGGCCAACGGTAGCATGACCATATCGGCCTGGTACTTGCCCTGCTCGATTTCGCGCTGGCTGACGCCAACAGTGGCGATCTCGGGGGCGGTGAAGATATTAGCCGCTACCTGATGGGTTCGCAAGGGCTTAACGGTGTCCCCCATCATATGAGACACAGCTACTCGGCCCTGCATAGCCGCAACTGATGCCAGCGGGTAAACACCTGTGCAGTCACCTGCGGCGTAGATATTGGAGATATTGGTACGAGAGACGCGGTCCACGTTGATGTGCCCGGTCTCGTTGACCTCAACCCCTGCCTGAGCCAGGCCCAGGTTCTCTGTATTGGGGATCGAGCCCACGGCGATCAAAACGTGGGAGCCAGAGACCTTACGCCCGTCCCCCAGGGTTACGATAACGCCGTCACCCGCCTCGTTGTAGCAGGCGGCATCGGCCCGCGAACGCGGCATAACTCGGACGCCGCGGCGTTCAAAGACATTTTCAAGAACGGTTGCGGCGTCTTGGTCTTCGCCGGGAAGAACCTGGTCACGCGAGGAGATCAGTGTAACCGATGAACCCAGGCCCTTGTAGGCTGAAGCGAACTCAGCACCGGTGACACCAGAGCCAACAACGATTAGCTCTTCGGGGAGCTTTTCAAGCTGGTAAAGCTGGGTCCAGTTAAGGATTCGCTTACCATCTGGCTGGGCGGTGGGTAGCTCACGGGGGTGAGTTCCTACTGCAAGGAGGATAAAATCTGCTGCAAGCTCATAGACCAGGCCGGTCTTGTCGGTGACTTCAATGGTGTGCTTGTCAACGAGCTTACCCCTCCCATGGATAATCTTGACCCCACTACGTTCCAGGGTTCGTTTGATGTCCTGGGACTGCTGGTGGGCCAGAGCAAGTAGCCGCTCATTGACCTTTGCCAGGTCAACCGAGATAGGGGGCGGAGAGTCGTCCTCCCCCACCGAGATAGCTAGTTCTTGGGCCTTACCGAAGCGGTTGCGAGCATCTGCGCTTGCAATCAGTGTTTTGGATGGCACAACGTCGGTAAGAACGGCCGAACCGCCCATACCTTTGTCTTCAATCAGTGTTACATCGGCACCGTGGCTTGCGGCTACCAGGGCGGCCTCGTAGCCACCGGGGCCTCCACCAAGAATGACGAGTTTGTGTGATGCGTAGTCTGTTTTTAGAGTCACACCTTATATTGTGTCCTACATCGCAGGAACCCTCAACTTAAGAGGTGCAGGCGGTTGCGGTAGCCCGCTGAGTGTTCACTGCTTACCGGGTAAGGCTACTTCTTTTGTGCTCGCAGATATAGGTGGGTGGCGGGCGGGTTTGGTACCGTAGATAGGGTGTTGAATGATTCAAATATTTCCTCCGTATCCACCGCTGACCCCTCGCACCCGGCGCTTGTTCGCGCCCGCGAAGCAGCTGACTTTATTGCCGAGAAAACCGGTGTAGAAAAGCATGATCTGGCACTGACGCTCGGATCAGGCTGGGGTCAAGCCGCCTCCCTGATTGGTGAGGCAACCCACGTCCTCTCCGCCGATGAGGTTCCGGGCTTTCACAAGGCCGCCGTGGTTGGCCACCCCGGGACCATTACCTCAATTTTGACCCCCGGCGGTCAGCGTGCCCTGGTCATCGGTGCCCGCACCCACTACTACGAGGGGCGCGGTGTTGAAGCCGTGGTCCATGGTGTTCGTACCGCTGCTGCAACCGGTGCCCGGACCATGATTCTGACCAACGGCTGCGGTGGCCTCAATCCGGCCTACTCAGCCGGTGAGCCTGTGCTGATTGCCGATCACATCAACTTCACCTCAGCGTCTCCACTCACCGGTGCCCACTTTGTTGATTTGACCGACCTATACTCACCGCGTATCCGCGACCTGGCAAAAGGTATTGACCCCAGCCTGCAAGAAGGGGTCTACATGCAGTTCCCTGGCCCCCACTACGAGACTCCTTCCGAAGTTGGCATGGCCGGTGTCTTAGGTGCTGATCTGGTGGGTATGTCCACCGCTCTTGAAGCCATTGCCGCCCGCGCCGCAGGCCTTGAAGTCTTTGGTATCTCACTGGTTACCAATCTGGCCGCAGGTATCCAGGAGACCCCTCTGAGCCACGCTGAGGTTATTGAGGCTGGCCAGGCCGCTGGCCCCCGCATCTCGCGCCTGCTGGCAGATATTATTGCGGCCCTCTAAACCCGGGCTTATCCCATCACCGGCCCCGGCATACTTTCTGCCGGGGCTTGACACCTCTCACCTTGGAGAACACACATGACCCCAGATATTAACCAGCTTCTTGAGCAAGCCCGCGCCTGGGTAGCTCTTGACCCCGACGCGGAGACCAAAAGCCAGCTTGAGGGCATCATTGCGCAGGTAGAGGCCGGCAGCCAAGATGCTGCCGCTGACCTGGCAGACCGCTTTAGCGGGACTCTACAGTTCGGTACCGCTGGTCTACGTGCTGAGCTGGGGGCAGGTCCCATGCGTATGAACCGTGTGGTTGTTCAGCGGGCTGCCCAGGGGATAGCTAACTACGCGGTAGCACGAGCACGGGCGGAGGGCTGGGAGAAGATTTCGGCCGTCGTGGGCTTTGATGCCCGTAAGAACTCCGATATCTTTGCCACCGATACCGCCGCTATCTTCACCGCCGCAGGCATCGAGACCCACCTCATGCCCAGCGCCCTGCCCACCCCTGTTACAGCCTGGGCCACCCGCGAATACGGGGCAGAAATAGGGGTCATGGTCACAGCTTCCCACAACCCGCCCAACGATAACGGCTATAAGGTCTACCTCGGTGGGGCCGCCGTTGAACCCGGTGCGCGCGGTGCCCAAATTATTCCGCCCTATGACGGTGATATTGCCGCCTCCATCGCGGCGGTTGAAGCCCCTGTGCTGGCTGCTGAGGGCTGGAATGTACTCCCCGCAAGCCTTGCCACCGACTATATCAACAGGGTCACTCCCCTGGTGGAAACCAAAGAACGGGACCTCAAGATTGTTCTGACCCCCATGCACGGCGTGGGCGGCAAGACCGCTCTTGCTGTGCTGAACCAGGCCGGTTTTAAGAATGTCACTCTGGTCCCTGAGCAGGCTGACCCGGACCCTAACTTCTCGACCGTGGCCTTCCCCAACCCAGAAGAGCCCGGTGCCCTGGACCTAGCGATGGCCCTTGCCCAGCACATTGATGCCGACCTGATTATCGCTAACGACCCAGACGCTGACCGCGCCGCCTTTGCCATCAGGCAAGAGGGCACCTGGCGTATGCTCCGCGGGGACGAAACAGGCACTATTTTGGCCTCTCGTCTGCTGGCTCAGCTGACCGATCCGGCACAGGCAACCTTTGCTAACTCGATTGTCTCCTCCCGCCAGATGGGCGCCCTGGCCCGCGCCGCGGGAGTCAAGCACGTTGAAACCCTCACCGGCTTCAAGTGGATTGCCCGTGTTGAGGACCTAACCTTTGGCTACGAAGAAGCCCTGGGCTACTGCGTCGATCATGCCCAGGTCCGCGATAAGGACGGCATCTCTGCCGCCCTGGTCATGGCCGACTACGCCCAGGAACTCAAGGATGCTGCTTCTTCTTTCCCCGCCCTTCTCGATGAGATTGCCCGTGAACACGGTGTCTACGCTACCGACCAGCTTTCGGTGCGCGTTGATGATTTAGCCCTGATTCCGGCCATGATGAAGCGCCTGCGCACCGCACCTCCTCAGGACTTGGCAGGTTCGCCGGTGACTGTCAGTGATGACCTGACCCAGGGTAGCGAGGCTCTGCCCCCGACCGACGGCATGCGCTTCTATACCGAAGACTCATCGCGCGTCATTGTGCGCCCCTCTGGCACCGAGCCCAAGCTCAAGTGCTACCTTGAAGTCCTTGTGCCCGTTACCGAATCCGTAGCAGAGGCCCGTTCGATAGCCGCAGACCGGCTTGCCCGCATTACCGAAGATATGAAAATCGCGCTGGGCCTCTAAGCCCACGTTGCAAGGAGAAACCATGACTCTTGAACTTACCCAGGCCGAGCTGGCCGCCATGATTGACCACACCATTTTGGCTCCCAGCGCCTCCGAAGAGGACGTCCGCCGGCTCTGCTCCGAAGCCAAGCGCTACGGCTTCGCCAGCGTCTGCGCTAACCCAGTTTGGGCACCGGTCCTGGCTGAAGAGCTAGCCGGCTCTCAGTCCCTTCCCTGCGTTGTAGTGGGCTTCCCCTTCGGCGCTTCCGCCACCGTGGTTAAGGCTTTTGAGGCTAAAACCGCAGTTGAGGCAGGCGCCGCTGAGGTAGATATGGTCATCAACATTGCCGATGCCAAGGCCGGCAAGAAGGAGGCCCTGGTTGCAGATATTAAGGCTGTAGCCGATGCCGTCCACGCAGGTGGCGCCCAGCTTAAGGTCATCATTGAAACCTCTGAGCTCACCGATGAGCAGAAGGTTCTGGCTTGCCAGGCTTCTGTTGAGGCAGGTGCTGACTTTGTGAAGACCTCCACCGGCTACTCAGCGTCGGGTGCCACCCTTGAAGACATTGCCCTCATGCGCAAGACCGTTGGCCCCGACCTGGGTGTTAAGGCTTCTGGCGGTGTGCGCACCCGCCAAGATGCGCTGGCCATGATTGAGGCTGGCGCTACCCGTATCGGTGCTTCTCAGGGTATCGCTATCATTGAAGCGGGGCAGGAAACACCTGGGGCCTACTAAAAGCGCGGGGCCCCCGTAGGGGTGCAAACCTCTAGCTGAACACCTATACTATCTATAAAAGCACACACATCCCACTAAAGGATTTCTCATGGATAATGCCACTGAGCAGCAAGAAGCCGAGAAGCGGTCCAACGTTGAATCGTTGGGCCTGGAATCTGGTAATCGCAAGCGGAGCGGCGCCCCCCAGTACTCCGGCACCAAGGAGCTTGGCTCAAACATCGCCCTTTTTGTTCTCTGCTTTGTTATGCTCTTGGGTTGCCTTTATACCCTGGGCATGTACCCCGAGGGCGGCTGGGTCTGGTGGATGGTTGCCGTTATTCTCTACGGTGTAACCTTCATGGTTCCGCTTTGGATTCTTCCCTCTAAGACCAATGAGCGCGTGCACACCGGCGGTAGCGATCTCTTCCTTAAGTAAGTTCGGCTAGCACAAGGCAAGGCAAAGGGGGCTGGCCCACCGTCATGGTGGGCCAGCCCCTTTTTATTACAGCTGCCCCAGCTAGGGGTTAAGCCGTACCTGCCTCAAAGATGGCGTGGATAAACTGCTCAGTCCACTCCACGATGGCTTCATCTACCAGGTCTTTGCCACCAAGCCGGGCTGTCTTGGGGCGGGGAACAAGAATCTGCCAGTTCTCTGTACCGGGAATCTGCCGGTAGGTTGAGCCGGGGTACATACGCTCTAGGCGCATCTGGCGGGACTCTGGCAGGTCATTGACTGGGAAAAACCGTATCTTGGGTCCCATAGCGACGATTTCCTCCAGACCCACAGCCCGAGCACGGTGGCGTAGGGAGGCAACTTTAAAGAGATTCTCCACGGGGGCCGGGGGCTGGCCGTAACGGTCAATGAGTTCTTCCCGGGCTTCGCCCAGTTCCTCAGCGGTCTGAGCCTGAGCAATCTGACGGTAGGCAGAAAGACGCAGGCGTTCGGAGGAAACGTAGTCGTGGGGCATGTGAGCGTTGACGGGTAGGTCCACCTTGATGTCGGCGGGTGTTTCTTCTTTATCTCCGTGTTGGAAGGAGGCTACGGCCTCCCCCACCAGACGCAGGTAGAGGTCAAAGCCAACACCTGCAATATGCCCTGACTGTTCACCACCGAGCAGGTTACCAGCCCCGCGAATCTCAAGGTCTTTCATGGCAAGGCGCATACCCGCGCCCAGCTCGTTGTGGGTAGCAACAGCTTTAAGGCGCTCATGGGCGACCTCGCTCAGCATCTTCTCTACCGGGTAGAGGAAGTAGGCGTAGGCGCGTTCACGGCCACGGCCTACACGCCCGCGCAACTGGTGAAGCTGGGACAACCCGTAGTTCTGGGCTTGGTCCACAATCAGGGTATTGGCGTTGGAGATATCCAGGCCGGTCTCCACAATGGTAGTTGAGACGAGCACATCGAACTTCTTTTCCCAGAAGTCCACAATGATTTTTTCCAGCCGGGACTCGCTCATGCGCCCGTGCGCAACGGCAATACGGGCCTCGGGCACCAGTTTCTGAATCTCGTTGGCGGTTTCTTCGATAGTGGCGACCCGGTTATGAACCACAAAGACCTGGCCTTCGCGCATGAGCTCCCGGCGGATAGCGGCGGTTACCTGTTGATCGGTCTTGGGGCCAACAAAGGTGAGAACCGGGTGGCGTTCCTCAGGCGGGGTGGCCAGGGTGGAGGTCTCCCGGATACCGGTCAGTGACATCTCCAGGGTGCGAGGAATGGGGGTGGCGCTCATGGCTAGCACGTCCACGTTGGTACGCATGGTTTTGAGCTTTTCCTTATGCTCCACCCCGAAGCGCTGTTCCTCGTCAATAATGACCAGGCCCAGGTCCTTCCATTCGATGGACTCGGACAGAATCCGGTGGGTGCCCACCACAAGATCGACGGAGCCGTGCTTGATTCCCTCGATGGTTTCGGCAGATTCTTTAGCTTTTTGGAAGCGGGAGAGCACCTTGATAGAGACGGGGAAGCCGGAGAAGCGCTCGGTGAAAGTCTCGTAGTGTTGCTGGGCCAGCAAGGTGGTGGGGACCAGAACTGCCACCTGCTTGCCATCTTGAACGGCTTTGAAGGCGGCACGCACAGCGATTTCGGTCTTGCCGTAGCCCACATCCCCCGAGATCAGGCGGTCCATGGGGATTTCTTTCTCCATGTCGGCCTTGACCTCGTTGATAGCCGAGAGCTGGTCGGGTGTCTCGTTATAGGGGAAGGCTTCTTCCAGTTCACCCTGCCAGGGGGTGTCGGGCCCAAAGGCATGACCGCGCGAGGCCTGGCGGGCAGAATACAGTTTAATGAGATCAGCGGCGATTTCCTTGACCGCTTTGCGGGCCTTTGACTTAGTCTTGGCCCAGTCGGAACCGCCCATTTTAGAGAGTACCGGAGCGTCACCGCCCACATAGTTAGAGACCTGGTCCAGCTGGTCGCTGGGCACAAAGAGCCTATCCTTGGGGCCGCCCCGCTTAGAGGGGGCGTACTCCAGTACCAGGTACTCTTTCATGGGCTTGGGCTGGCCCGGGGTGACTGTGGCCCCGGCAATGGGGCGCTGAATCAGCTCCACGAACTGACCGATACCGTGTTGTTCATGCACTACGTAGTCCCCCGCACTCAAAGACATGGGATCTACCGCGTTCTTTCGGCGGCGCACCGGTAGCTTGCCACTGCGCAAATCGCGGGTAGCGTAGGGGCTGGTACGGCCCAGGATATCCGCCTCGGTGAGCAGACCGAGCCGCTCGGTGTCCATCATGAAGCCGCGCCCCATGCTAGCGGTTGTCATCTCGATCATGCCGGGCTCGGGTGGATTGGTCAGGTCTTGGACCCGTGATGCCGGAATCTCAGCCTGCTGGAAGAGGTCGAGTAAGCGGGCTAGCGGGCCGGGGCCGTCCGTCACGACGGTGATCCGCCAGCCGGCCTTAATCTTCTTACCGACCTCGGTGAGCAGTTCGTTGACGTTGCCCGCGTAGGTGTGCGGGGCACGTGCAGCAAGCTGAACGGAGTCAATGCCGTCATCGACCGCATCATCTACACCCAGTGCAGTCATGGCCCACCAGCCAAAGCCTCGGGCAAGGGCTTCATCACGGATTGAGGCAACGGTCCTGAATCCACCTTGGCTCAGCTCCTGGGGGCTGCGGTCAGTCAGGTCAATAGGAGCCTGGGAGGTTTCGGTAGCTGAGTCCCAGGCAGCAAGGAGGAACTCTTCGTTGGTTGCTACCAGGTCGTGGGCTCGCGAGCGCACCCGCTCAGGTTCGAAGACAAGGGGCAGGGAGCCAGCAGGCAGGTGATCGAGCAGGGTCACCATGTCGTCAACCAGTAAGGGGATGAGGGACTCCATACCCTCTACGTAAATACCGCCTGCAATTTTTTCAAGCATGGCGGCTGCCCCCGGGAAACTGGCTTTGAGACGGGCTGCTTTGCTCATGACCGCCGGGGTTATAAGCAGTTCACGGCAGGGTGGTGCCACAAGTTCTTGGGGGTGCTCCTGTCCGGGAAGGGTTCGTTGGTCAGCTATCGAGAAGTAACGGATGCTCTCCACTTCATCGCCGAAGAATTCGACGCGTACGGGATGGGCGGCAGTAGGGGAAAAGATGTCGATGATTCCGCCTCGAACAGCGAACTCTCCTCGCTTAGAGACTAAGTCAACCCGTGAATAGGCGGCGTTTGCCAGGGTTTTGATGAGCTCATCGAAGTCTTGTTCTTGGCCTAGCTTGAGATAAACCGGGCGCATCTTTTCAAGACCAGCAACCAGCGGCTGGAGGACCGAGCGAATGGGTGCCACCACGATACGGGGGGCCTGAGGGCCTCCTTGATGGAGCGCACGCAAAACGGAGAGCCTTTGTCCTACGGTATCGCTTCGGGGTGAGAGCCGTTCATGGGGCAGGGTTTCCCATGCAGGAAAGAGCTGGACTGCCCCGGGCTCTACCAGAGCGCCAAGAGCTGTTGCGGTGTCTTCAGCTTCTCGATCGGTGGCTGTAATTGCGAGCAGGACAGGCTGAGTAGCTTCTGGTGCGGAGGCACTCAGTTGGTCAGCCAAACCCGCTAGCACAAAGGGGCGGGCTCCATCGGGAGCACCGATGATGAACTCATCAACACGTGATGATGGGCTTGCAAAAGCCTGATTGCTAATAGCCCGATAACTCGGTTCCTGGCTCAGGGCGGCGGTGATACCACGCAATGACATGTTCGCTCCATCGATCAGACCTCTAGTGCAGCCCCCATTATCCCATAGGCGGCCCCCTGCCAAGGTAGGGTGATGTAGGCCATTGAAGGGGTCTTAGCCGGCAGTAACTCTTGCCCCCATATTTGGGGGATTTTATCCCCAGCATTGACATACTTTAGATACATTCCCTGGTGAGGAATTTATTGCCTTGTCCCCACAAGTTACTACCAAGTAACCTGATTTTTTACAGGGGTTATACCGGTAAAATTGAAGTGTCTAGCTCACCTCCGGTTTCCTATAAATCTTCTCGCACATGTCCCGGGGGCGCTAGCTTATTTCGCACCATCTTAAGGGACTACATGAACACATTAGGGACCTCTCTATCCTTTTTCCCCGCTATATCTCCCTTTCGGACTATAGCCCTCACCGCGTCATTAGCAGCCAGTTTGGGATTGACGGCCTGCGGGTCAATGACCACCCCTGAAACTTCAGGCAGCAGTTCAGCTACGGTATCTGCTACCAAGGCCTCAGGAAATGCTACAAGCGCGCCCGGGAGCGCTTCTGCTTTGGCACAGCCATCTGCTAGCTCAAATAGCTCGGAAGAGGCTCTGCCCGAAAATAACCAGGCAGCAAGTGCTTTAGCCCAGGCCACTGAAGCGAAGTCGGATGCAGACGAGGTAAAGAAAACCGAAGAGCTCTACAACCAGGTTGAGGAGGCTCTCTCCAAGGTTCCGCCCCTTGATGTGTCAGGAGCAGAAGAGCTCTCTCCCGAGGGTTCAACCGCACAGGACGACAAGGCCCTGGCCGAGCCTAGCTCCTATGTCTCTCCTGAAACCATGTCGCAGCTAGAAGCCATGACCACCGGTAGCGCCCTCGACCAGTACATTGCCACTGCCACCGAATACGCAATGAGTGGCTGGCATGTAGAAGGTAGCTCCAAGGTCATCGGTACACCCAAAATTGCCGACGGCGAATATCAGGGCCAGAAAGCAAAGATTCTCGAAGTCTGCCTTGATTCATCCCAAGTCAAAGTATTTGACTCCTCCGGAAACCTCATGAACTCGGCCCAGGCCACACGTTCCCTGAACATCTTTACCCTGATCGAAGACAAAGGGACTTGGAAAATAGCCTCCCAAGATTTCCCCAATAACGCAGATTGCTAACAGACATGAAAAAACCATCACTCATCACCAAGATCTCAGTAGGAGCTCTTGCCTTAGGCCTAGGTGTCTCCCTACTCCCCGGAGCAACAGCCACCAATGATTTTGCCCCTAACGGTCTGTCTTCGGAAACCGCCGCTGCCTCCTGCTGGGAGGTCAAACAAAACGACCCCGCTGCAAAGTCAGGAACCTACTGGCTCTATACCCCCTCCATGGACGCCCCAGAAAAGTTTTACTGTGATCAGGAAACAGACGGCGGCGGCTGGGTTCTCATCGGCCGAGGGCGAGAAGGCTGGGCTGAGGACTACTATGGTCGCGGCGATGCCTCTGAGCTCTATACTCAGCCTGAAGGCTCAACTGCCTTCACCCCCGTCCAGCTCTCATCAGAAAAAGTGGATCAACTTCTCAATGGACAAAGAGTTGATTCTTTACAGGATGGAATCCGCTTCCGTCGCGCAGCAGACATGAATGGGCGTAGCTGGCAGAATACCTACGCCAAACGCTCACAGACAGAAAAGTGGAGTTGGGCCCTACGCGCCACAGCCAACTGGTCAGACATTCGTTTTGAGAATCCCCCCTTCACCAGTTCTAACTACAGCACACCTGCCTCCCTAGGTAGCGTAGGCAGTTGGGGTTCTTTCAACACTCTTGATTTCACCACCTCTAAAACCTATGGGTGGAAGAATGGTTTTGCCTACAAGGCCGGTGTGTGGGGTAGCTCATCAGCCACCTCCTACCTCTGGTCACCGAGCTACGGCACCCCGCCCATAGCCTTCACCCAGGTCTTTATCCGCCCCCGAATTACTCAGAACACGGCGGGTTTTAAGGCCATCGGTGATAGCGGATTACCCGCTGAGACCAACCGTCAACTGCCCAACAGCTACACGGCTTCTATGCGTTGGCGAACCTCCGAAGACTCAGGCACCGGTGTTGTCTCTGAGCTCAACACCCGAGTCCAGGCCATTGCTCAGGTCGGCAACACTGTCTTCACCGGAGGGGACTTCAAGAATGTTGTCAGCGCCAACGGCGAAACCGTTAACCAGGCTTTCATTGCGGGCTACGACGTCAACACAGCCGAATTAGTCCGCACCTTCACCCCCACCTTTAATGGGCAAATCAAGTCTTTGGCGGCCCTGCCCAATAACCTGCTGGCCGTAGGTGGCGAGTTCAGCCGAGTCAACGGAAAACCAGCCAACGGGTTTGTCATTTTAGACCCGGTTACAGGTCAAACAGATACCTCCCTAGACTGGGATATTGAAAATAGGCTGGCCTCTGGAGTTCCCGTAGTCAAAACCATTGAAGTTCACGGCGATTATGTTTACATCGGTGGTGCTTTCACTCACGTCAAGGGTGCCAACCGCCTCAGCTACGCATACTCTCGTAACGCCGCCAGGTTCTCCTTGAGCGACGGGACAGTTGATATTAGCTGGCGCCCTGCCACTAACGGCACCGTTAACGGCATCTCAGCCAGCGATGACGGGGTAGCCCTTGCTGGCTACTTCACCACAGTCAGCGGCCAGCCCTCTCGAAAGCTGGCCTACCTAAAAACCACCGAGGGCACTCTGGCTAAAAGCTGGAATTGGGCCTTATCCCACCGGGCCGATAGGCCCTACCCCAGCGACGGCTTCCAGTTTGATGTTCAGGACACGGGGGACTCCATCTGGGCCGGTGGTGCTGAGCACCTCATTGCCCAATACGATAAGTCCGATCTTTCTCGACGCTCATCCTCTATCACTAAAAAGGGTGGAGACTTCCAAGATCTGAGCTTTGACCCGCAGGCTAACGTTATCTACGGTTCCTGTCACTGTGGTGACTGGATTTATCAGGGAGGCCAGCAGTACAGCAGCCCTTGGGAGACCTCTTCTAATATCCACCGAATCCGGCTAATCGCCGCCTTTGACGCCCAGTCTGGTCACCTGCTACCAGAGTTCGCACCCGATCTTGCCGGGGCAAGAGGGTATGGCGTTTGGGCCTCCTTCCTCGATTCCACCGGTGTCCTATGGGTGGGTGGGGATATCACCCGTTCCCGAGGCGCAAACGGTACCCAAGCAACGGTGGGCTTTGCTCGCTTCACTCCCCAGGATGTTACTGCAGCTGCTGCACCTAGCAACCTGCAGGTCACCTCAGACGGAACTAATGACCAACTCACCTGGGACAGCAACACTGCCGGCCGCACCGATTACCAGGTACTGCGCAACGATCGCGTGATTGCTACAGTCACTCAGGGTACCTCCTACTCGGTTGCTCACACAGATGATGCGCGCTACTTTGTACGCTCAGTCGATAACGTAGGCAACTACTCTGAGACAACCCCTGTTGCCCTGGCAGAAGTCAAGGCCCCACCAGCGGAGCCCACTACCCCACCCGCTGAGGAGTCCCCGGTGACTCCCCCAGACCAGCCCCAACCCACCAAGGCCCCGGTAAGCCCACCTGTGGAACCAGGACCAGGCGAGGACCCGCTTACCCCACCGGATCAGCCGGAGCCCGGGCAGGACCCTGATCAGCCCGCCGATGGGGCTGACCCAGTGGCTCCCCCCATTGGGGAGGACACTCCCGCTGACCCAGAACAACCCGATGTTGAAGATAATCCGGCTCCAGCTGACCCGGTGGAACCGGTTGGGCCGGAGAAACCAGCCGACCAAAAAATCATTGCCTCTGGAGATGACTGGCGGGTAGCTTTTCACCTCTTCAGTGACTTTGACCGTAGCTGGCGCGATACCAATTACAGGTACAACACCGCCTGGCAGTGGTACACGGCACCAACTTCAATCGGTTGGGGTGAAGGTAGCCTGAAGACCCAGCTGACCTTCAACTTCTTCACCCAGCCCTCGTCCTTCTTCTTGCGTAAGGAGTTCACCTTGAACCCCGCCCCCAACCAGGAGCTGGTCCTGACTACCTACGCTGATGATGGCATCGCTATCTATGTCAATGGCAAGGAAGTGGCCCGTCAGAACCTCCCTGCCAATGCCTACCCCAGGACGGCTGCTCTTGCACGAGTTTCTTATGCTGATGCAAAAGCTAACCCGCTTACTATCACCATTCCGTCTAAGGATCTCAAAGATGGTAAGAACGTCATCGCGGTTGAGGTTCATTCCCACCGTCGTGGCGAACCTACCACCTTCGATATGGATGCAACTCTGGTAACACGCTAGAGGCTGCTCGGGCAAAGAATAGAAAATCCTGCTCCCCAAAGGTTTCCCTTTGATGAGCAGGATTTTCTACCTTCCTATACAGCCCGGTAAAAGATTAGGCTCTGGGTCTTTTTGCCTACATGTTTAGCGGCGGCTTATGAAGACAGGGGATCCTTTCGTCCACCGTTTAGCTGACAAATGATAGGGACAAGTCCTTATAAATATGGGGCTTGTCCCAAGAAGGTCGGCTACTGTTTGAACCTACTCTGACCTAAAATTGAGGGATATACCCCCACCCTTGAGCGGCATCTACCTTTCCCTACACCTGAGGGGTAAAGCAATGATAGGCCGACTCAGGGGCTAACAAGCGGTCCGCACACCGCACTTATCTGCTCGCACTTTACTAGGGACTTCCAGGGCATGGCTATGACCTCTTCTTCCTCTGGCGCCAAAGGCCGGTTCAGGGAAACACTTTCACATTTGAATGCAGCGCAGAAGCCCGGGGTGGGCGTACCTGCTTACACCCGCTGGGTTAATCGTCGGGTCGCACGCATCTTTGCAGCCGCTGCCGTTAAGTGTGGTATTACCCCAAACGGCGTCACCGCTATCAGCGCCATCACCTCGCTGCTAGCCATGCTTCTCTTGCTGACTGCCCAGCCCGCTTTGGCTGTGGGCGCGCTTGCAGCTTTCCTCTTTGCCCTGGGCTACGCGCTCGACTCCGCTGATGGCCAGGTTGCCCGCGTGACAGGCAAATCCTCCCCCGCCGGGGAATGGCTAGATCACGTCGTTGATGCTATGCGCACCCCCGCCATGCACCTGACCATCCTGATCGGCTTCATCCAGTACCCCGGCAGCTGGCCTGTGACAGGCTGGCAGCTCTGGTGGCTACCCCTGGCTTTTTCGGTTCTGATGACCGGCCACTTCATGAGCCAGATTCTGGCAGAACAGCTCCGTAAAAAGCACGCTAGGCAGGAGCCACCCTCGGGGGGAAGTCTTCGCTCTTTCATCAATCTACATATGGATTCCGGTACTTTCTGCTGGGTCTTTATTCTCTGGGGAACGGGCTGGGGCTTCCTCATTGCCTACGGCCTCCTCTTCCTCTCCAACGCAGCAACGGTTCTTCTCTCCATGCGCCGTAAGTTCCTTTCACTCAGTACACCTCAAGGAGCATAGGTCCCATGTCCGACGTTAAAATTTCAGCACTTATTGCAACCGCAGGGGCACGCCCCCAGCTGTTGCGACAGACCGTTCAATCCATGTTTGACCAGGACTACACAGGTCACATCGAGGTTATCGTTGTGTTTGACTACGTTGATATCGATGATCTATCCGATATGACGGTACCGCCCAACCGCTCTCTTAAGACCATTGTTAACTCACATTCGAAGGGTCTTGCCGGCGGACGGAACACCGGTGTGGTTGAGGCCAGCGGTGAATGTGTTGGCTTCTGCGACGATGATGATTATTGGTACCCCACCCGTATCTCTGAACAGATCAAACTCTGGAAAGAGCACCCGGAGGCTATCGCCATTTCATCTGGCATCGTCATTCGTTCTGAAGGTAAGGAGATCGAACGTCTTGCTCCTGCTCTTGCAAGATTCGACGACTTCCTGCGCTCTCGCATCACCGAGATTAATCCCTGCACCACGCTCTTTAAGCGTGATGACCTAGTTCCTGGAGGGCGTATTGGGCTGGTTGATGAAGAGCTCCCCGCCGCCTATGGTGAAGACTACGATCTGCTCCTGCGGGCAACCCGTTGCGGTGATATTTACTCAATTCAGAAGCCCGGCGCGCTCATACTCTGGGATCGCCCCTCCTTCTTTGCGGGGCGCTGGCAGTCAATGGTCGATGGTCTTACCTATATTCTCCAGAAGTACCCCGAGTTTGAGCGTCAGCCCAAAGGCACCGCGAGAATCGCCGGTCAGATCGCTTTTGCACATGCTGCCCTGGGCAACCGCAAACCCGCGCAGGCATACGCAAGATCGGCACTGCGTCGCGACCCCCTACAGGTTCGGGCCTGGGCCGCACGCTGCATTGTAGCGGGACTCATCAAGCCCGAGTTTCTACTGAACCTGGTGAATAAAACAGGTAGAGGGCTCTAGGTCCGCATGACGGTTCCACTCTCCCCAACCTCACACTACAATCGATTTCTGTCGGCGGTGCCCCCCACCGTGGATGCACCGCTCCCGGCCTGGCCCATTTTAATCCTGCTCTATGGCTTCCCCCTTGTGTGGGCTATGGGTTTCATGCAGTTCGCCCCAACGGTTCTAGCCTTGATCATGATTGTTCTCATGGTCATGCGCCGACACGTGATGGTTCATTCCACCATGTGGGTCTGGTTCGCTCTCATGTTCTGGGGGCTTATCTGCCTTGTCTCCATCAATACAGGATCGGAGTTTTTAGGCTGGTTCCAGCGCTACATGAACATCTTTAATGTGGGCATCTACACGGTCTATTTCTTTAACGCCCGTGAACGGATCCCTAACCACATCATGCTGGGCGGCCTGCTGACTATATGGGCAACGGTCGTTATCCTGGGCTACGCCGCCCTAGCTTTCCCCAACTTTAGGCTTCAAACGCCCATGAGTTTTGTCTTGCCGGGTTCGCTACTCAATAACGACCTGGTGAAAGCCTATGTGCTCCCCCCCATGGCAGAAGTTCAGCTCCCGTGGGGAGTCGACGTACCCTACAACAGGCCCTCAGCGCCTTTCCCCTACGCCAACTCATGGGGTTTAGCTTATGCGCTACTCACACCCGTTGTTTTTGCTGTGATTACCGGGGTTCACTCACGTAAAACCCAGATCCTTCTTGTCCTTGCCGTAGTTGTTTCGCTAGTCCCAGCAGTGGCAACCTCAAACCGAGGTATGTTCATTGGCCTGGGCGCAGCTTTTGCCTATGTCCTCTTCCGTTTGCTTCTTCGCGGTGACTGGCGTGCTTTGGGTATAGGCTTTGTGCTCTTCCTTGGGGGCATCACCTACCTCACGGTTTCCGGTGCTATTGAGGAAATCTTGGGCCGCCAGGAGTATTCAAACTCAACCGGTGGTCGGGCCTCACTCTACGAGCTCACTTTTGAGTACACCTTGCGTTCACCACTCGTAGGCTATGGAACCTCCAAGATGGCCGATAACGTGGGTGTTTCAATGGGCACCCAGGGCCAGGTATGGGCTCTCATGTTCTGCTTTGGTTTTGTTGGTCTGGGGCTCTTCCTACTCTATGTAGTCTCAGTCCTCATCAATACCTGGAACGTTGCATCGCTGACCGGTATGTGGGTTCACTCGGTGATTGTGGCAGCGCTAGCAGTGGTCTTCTTCTATTCCTTCGACGTCATTCAGCTCACCGTTCTTATGCTGACGGTAGCCATGATGATGAGATCTCGAATGTACGGGGAGGGCCTCTAATGGCTCGTTCTCTTGCAAAAAGTGGAGCTTTCTCAACGCTGTACGTCATGTACGGTTCGGCTGCGGCCTTTGTGGCTACGCTTATAGTGTCAAATGGTGTAGGTAAAGCCGGTGCGGGTTCCTTCTTTCAAGTCATGGCACTCTTTGCGATTGCGACTTCGCTCTGTGTCTTTGGTGCAGATACCGGACTTGTAAGAGCCATGAGCGCACAGCGAGCTCTGGGGCAGTATTCCCTTCTACCGAAGCTCTTACGATATGCTTTTGGCCCCGCAACCCTCATTGCTTTCACGGTTCTTATTGCGGCAACCCTTATCGCGCTACCGGTTGTAACCCCCAATATGGGCACTGAAAACCGAACAGCGATCCTTGCCAGCGCACCTTTTATTCTGGTTGCGGCCTGGATGACACTGTGCTTCGGGGCACTCCGGGGACTGGGCTACACCGTAGAGTTCACCTTTCTCCAAAGCGCGCTCCTGCCTACCCTTCGTATTCTGGCTGTTCTGCTCGCTGTCAGTATCTCGGGGGCCATTCTCTCTTTGGCCCTGGCATGGTCACTCCCCCTGCTCCTTGTCTTTGCAGTTTCAGCGCTATGGGTTCGCAAGTACATGCCTCAGGGTGAAGATCTTCTCAGCTATCCAGCAAAGCATCTAGCTATTGAAGCCATGGCAAGTACACCTGTCACTGCGCCCGAGACCGCAAAAAGTTTCTGGGCCTTCAGCTCAGCGCGCGGTGTCTCGGCCATGGTCGAGGCGGTCCTGGAATGGATTGATGTTCTGCTCATCGGCCTCTTCTTAGGCCCGGCAGCCAGCGGCGTCTACGGCGCTGTCAATCGTTGTGTCCGTGTCGGTGCAATGGTTGAGCATACCGCCCGCGTGGTCACCGGACCAGAGATTTCGTCAGCAATCGCTCGGGGTGACCTTATTAGAGCTCGCCAGATCTTTGTCTCCGCAACCCGGATTCTGGTGGCTGTTGGTTGGCCTTTTTTCATCACCTTGGCGGCCTTCGGCCCCGCGCTACTGGGATTCTTTGGCTCCGGTTTTGTTGAGGGAGCACCGCTCTTTTGGATCATCGGGGTAGCCATGCTGGTTCAGATGGCCGCCGGTGGCGTTCAGAGTGTACTTCTCATGAGCGGGCGTAGCCGCTGGCAACTTTACAACAAGCTCTCCGCACTAGCTGTTGCAGTCGCTCTCAACCTCACCCTGATTCCACTCTGGGGGCTAGCTGGGGCAGCAACCGCTTGGGCCTCAGCCGTCCTCACAGACTGTGTGCTGGCCACGGTTCAGGTCTACGGAAAACTCGGCATCAGGCCCCGCCCTTCCGAGTTGCTCCCGGTCATGGGTCTTGCGGCTGGAACTCCGTCTCTTGGAGCCGTGGGAGTTCACCTCATCTGGGGAAACCAATTCTTAGGACTCATCATCTACCTAGGTACGGTGGTACCGCTCTATGCGGCTCTCATCTACCGTTTCCGACATCAGGTAGGCCTGGAGCAAGTCATCAACTCACTCACTCGCAAATTTAGCCGCTAGGCAACAATATCTTGATTAATCTTTAGGGAAGGACTCATACTCATGGAACGCCAATCACGGTTAAGAACCAAGGACCAGCAAGCCACACCCGTATCGCTCGGAGCAGCAGCTCGGCGGGTTCTGCGCCACCGCTTTGTGGTGCTTACCAGTTTAATGATCTTCGCGGCGCTGGGCGCTGTGGCAGGGCTTATCCTTCCTAACTCATACCAGTCTAAAGCCGTGATCAATGTAACCCAGCCCAGCTCCGGCGCATCGGGACTCCGTGCTAGCCTGAACACTATTGACATGGATACCGAAGAGGCTATTGCAGGTTCCCGCACTGTACTCGAGGCAGCTGCCGATCAGCTGGGTTTAGATGCTGATGACCTCAAAGATATGGTCAGCGTGGCAGGCCATTCCAACAGCACCATTCTCGATATTATGGTCAGCTCGGATTCACCTGAAAGATCAGCCGAGATCGCTAATACTGTAGCCCACGCTTACCTCAAACACAGGTCAGATACAATCCGGACAACCCGGGAAGAAACCCGCAAAAATATCGACGCTGTCTCTGCGGGGATGGATTCAGGAATCGTCAACCAGGCTATCCTGAGCCTAGAGGCCACCTCCACAGATACCGGCACTATTATCTCAAGCGCCCAAGCCCCTAGCAGACCATCAAATTTCACTCTGGCGCAAACCATCTTTATTGGTGCAGGAATAGGCCTGCTCCTAGGAATTTTTGCAGCCTACATCGTGGATAGAACCTCGAGGGTTCTCGGCTACCCCGAGCGTCTCTCTGAAATTGCTCAGGCTCCCGTCTCTATCATCAAGAGTGGTTCCGAAGAGGAATCTATTGCCCAGCTTCTCCGCCGAATGGATGTTGCCGATGGCAATCTCAAGAAGGCTAACTTTGATGGTGTTACTGTCTTCTCCCCCACCCCTCGCGCGGCAGGTGCGCTGACTACCTTTCTCGTCAAGGGGATTTCTGACCCCGATTTTGTCGTAACCGAGGCTCCGGCTTTCAACTCTCTAACCAACAATCAGGTCAAGGCTCATATCAAGCAGAACAAGCCGCTGATTGTAGATACTCCGGCTTCAGCCTCTCTTGCAAAGGTCCTCCTTTCAGCTGACCAGAGCGGCGTTCTACTCCTGCCTTTTACCCCCAAAAGCACGGTGAAGAGCGTACAACGCCTGTTTAGTGAGCTCACTCCCTCAAGCTCCACCCAGGTTATCCCTGTTTACTTTGACACGCATACTCACGAGAAATAATCACCCATGAAGGTCCTTCTAACAGCAAGTGCTGGTGGCCATCTGGCTCAGCTTATAGCCCTTGAAAAGTTCTGGAAAGAGCACGATCGGGCCTGGGCAACCTTTGAGCTACCCGAAGTTAAGGCCGCTTTAGACGGCGAGCGCACCTACTGGGTACACTTCCCGACTACCCGGAATATTCCTAACGCAATCCGGAATATCGGTGTTGCCTGGCGGGTACTCCGCAAGGAGCGGCCCGATGCCGTTATCTCAACCGGTGCTGCGGTTGCCGTTCCGTTCTTTATTATCGCCAAGCTTCTTGGCATCAAAACGGTCTTTATTGAGTGCTATGACCGTATTACTATGCCAACGCTCACCGGCCGCATCTGCTACCCCATGAGCGATCTTTTTGTGGTGCAGTGGGAGGAGCAGAAAAAGATATTCCCTGAGGCCGTCAATATCGGCCATATTCTCTGAGCGAGGAGGTAGCTTTGAGCGAGAAAAAATATGATCTGGTTGTATCTCTGGGCACTGATTACCACCATTTTGACCGTCTTGTGCATTGGGTGGATGAGTATCTTGCGGCGCGCCCTCAGGTGAGCTGTCTTGTTCAACATGGTTTCACGGCTCCTCCTCAACATGCTGAGGCTGTTGAGCGTTTGCCCCGCGCTGAACTACTGGAACTCTACCGCTCTGCGAAGGTGGTCTTGGTGCAGGGCGGGCCAGGGTCAATTTTGGATGCTCGTGAGGTAGGTGCGATTCCGCTGGCAGTCCCCCGTGTTGCTGAACTTGATGAGGTAGTTGATAATCACCAGGTTGAGTTCTCTCGTGTGATGCAGACACACGGTGAGACCATCGTGGTCAACAGCGCAGAAGATCTCCTGAATAAGCTTGATGCAGCTTTCGCTGACCCGGATTCTCTGCGAGGAACCTACCGTGTACCCGGCAGTGATAAGGCTGCCGATAATCTTACGGAGTCCTTTAGCCGCATTGGTAGTGGCCAGCCAAGTGGGTTTGTTCGCAGGGTCTGGCAGATTCTGTTGGGAATGTGCAGGCGGCCAAGCTAGGTCTGCCCCCCTTACCGCTAGCGCATTCAGGTACAAGCCTGTGAGTATCTGCTCTTGGGCTCAACGATTTAGCCATCAGTGAGCAGGGCTCGCATTTCTCAGTGTTCAAACATGTTAACCCCGTAGAATGGGGCAGGACAGAAACTATTTGCCCTGAAAGGCTTCACTATGGCTGTTCAAAGCTCCACCACTATTAACGCCGGCATCGATTTGGTTGCACGTGCTTTTGCCGACGAGAACTTTGCCCGTTTTGCAAGTGAAAAGGTACGGGTGACTTTTGAGTCTTTCCAGCTTCAGGGTGACCCTGCGGCAGCTTTTACCACCACCACTGTTCGCTCCGTACCTGCTGATCGTCTGCCCGATATGGCCAAGAAGATCCCCGGTGCTTCTCATGGCATCTCCCTGACCCAGGTCGATCAGGTCTCTGCGCCCGCGGCTGATGGTTCACGCACCGTTGTCTCAGAAGTATCTGTTAAGGGTGTTCCCGTAACCGGCAAAGCTAGCCAGAGCCTTACCCCCCAGGGAGATACGACCGTAGCTAATGTTGAGGGCGAAGTTAAGTGCTCTATCCCGCTGGTAGGTAAGAAAATTGCGGCGGCAGCTGAGCCTCAGATTGGCCGCGTGTTCTCGGCTCTGGGTTCCTGCGCAGAAGAGTTCATTCAGAACAACTACTAGGCCAGATAGCCCCATAAAGCTCAAGAGGCGCCCTACCCGTTCGGGTAGGGTGCCTCTTTTCTTGGCTTCAATGGGACTTAGGCCGCAGATGGCATAGAAAGTGCCTTCAGGGCGGCGCGTAACTTAGTGCTGGAGGTGTGAGCGGTGTAGGGGAAGTAAACTACGTGAACACCGACCTCCGCAAAACGGCGCTCTAACTCCTTACCACGAGCAGTACCTTTCCAGTCGTCACCTTTAAAGAAGGTGTTGAAGCGAACCTGTTCCCAGGTCTCTAGCTTATCTTCTACCGTTTCTGCTCGAACTTCATCGACAAAATCAATGTGAGAGACGATTTCCATACGCTCAGCCAAGGGCACGATGGGGCGTCGGCCCTTGGTCAGCTCTAACATTTCATCTGAGACGACTCCTGCAATCAGATAGTCGCAGTTCTTTTTTGCTTCACGCAAGATGTTGAGGTGGCCTACGTGAAAGAGGTCAAAGGCGCCAGCGGCGTAACCGATATTCATTGTTCCCCTGAAGAAAAGTGCGAAAGAACCCGCGTGCGAAAACGGGATGTTAGTGTATTTTCAGTCCTTAAGACTACGGGAGTTAACCTGCTATTGGTAGCCGTTTGAACCGGCTCTTTGGGGGACAGCCCACACTGAAAGAGGCTGGCGTGACCTGCAATAAGACCCGCCCCATTAGCTATCTTCCACAGCCGGGACGGGCCTTATGTCAGGGGCTAAGCCGCAGGTAATACCGGGGCCTAGCGGGTAGCGGCTTCCTTAGTGGCTTCTTCTGCCGCGACCCACGAAAGCATGGCACATTTCACGCGGGCCACAAATTTGGAGACACCGGCAAAAGCTGCAGCGTCGCCGAGCGCTTCCTCATCGGGTTCAATCTGACCGCGTGAGCGGAGCATCTCGCGGAAATCATCAACAAGTTTTTGGAACTCTTCTACGGTCATGCCAGGGGCCATCTCTGATAACACAGAAGCCGCCGCCATGGAGATTGAGCAGCCGTCGCCTTCCCAGGAGACCGACTGGATAAGGGGTTGGTTGGTATCAAGAATAATCCGCAGGTTAATCTCGTCACCGCAGGTTGGGTTGTACTGGTGGTTGGTGGCTACCCGTGCCCCTTCTGCCGGTTCAAGCAGGCCCTCACCACTGCGCTGTTTGGAATGTTCAAGGATAATTTGCTGATAAAGCTGTTCTAGGCCGCTCATTACAGTATCTCTTCTTTCGTCGTAGGTCTTAGAAATGGTGCAGACTAAGCACCCGCCCTCCCGGGTTCTTGCGGAGAGGGTAAGGGACTACAGCAGGTCTTAGTCGGTATACCCGAAGTAGGGGCGTACCTTTGCTAGCTCTTCAATGAAACGCTCAACGTCCTGGGTGCTCGTGTAGATGTAGGCTGATGCTCGCGTTGAGGCGGTGATGCCTAGGGCGCGGTGGAGGGGCTGGGCGCAATGGTGACCCACACGAACCGCAATGCCCTGCTGGTCCAGCAGCTGACCCACATCGTGCGGGTGTACCCCCTCGACATGCACGGAGACAAGCCCAGCACGCGGCTGCCCCACTGAGGGACCCAACAACCGCACACCGGGAATCTGGCTCACACCCTCAGCTAGGAGCTGCCCCAGGTGAGCTTCCCAGGCGTGGACGCGGTCCATACCTAGGTGTTGCAGGTAGCGCACGGCCTCGGCCCAGGCAACAGCCTGGGAGACCCGCTGGGTACCGGCCTCAAACTTGATGGGAGCGGGCATCCATTCAGCTTCGGACATGGTGACCTTGGTGATCATGGACCCGCCCGTGAGAAATGGTGGCAGAGCCTCTAAAAGTTCATGCCGGCCGTACAGGGCACCGATGCCGGTAGGTGCCAGCATCTTGTGCGCAGAAAACACCGCAAAATCAACGCCGAGCGCTTTGACATCGACCTGCATGTGGGGTGCAGACTGGCAGGCATCGAGAACGGTTAGCGCCCCCACCCGCTCTGCCAGCTGGACCATGAACGCCACATCGGTCATGGAGCCAGCAACGTTAGAAACATGGGTGAAAGCTAGGACGCGGGTACGCTCTGTGACGATATTCTCCGCCGCCTGGTAGTCAATCAGCCCATCTGCCGTCACCGGGACATAACGGAGGGTTGCCCCGGTGCGGGCCGCAAGAATCTGCCAGGGAATAATGTTGGCGTGGTGTTCCTGCTCCGTAGTAACGATTTCGTCACCGGGCTTGAGCGCAAAAGCTCGGGCGGCTTCTGCCCCAATACCGTCAGATGCGTTGCCCAGGGAGTAAGCCAGGAGATTCAGGGCCTCGGTGGCGTTTGAGGTCCATACCAGCTCGTTCTCCGCAGCTCCAAGGAATCCAGCTACCGTGCGCCGGGCGTCCTCAAAGGCATCGGTTGCATCAACTGCTAGGGTGTGGGCACCGCGGTGAACCGCAGAGTTAGCGCCCAGATAGTAGTTGCGCTCAGCATCAAGGACCTGAAGAGGATTCTGGCTCGTTGCACCCGTGTCGAGGTAAATCAGCGGTTGGTCGTTGACCGTGCGGTCAAGAATCGGGAAATCCTTACGCACTTCGGCCACAAGATCATCTGTGAGTTCCACCCCGGCCGGGGTGCGGTACTGGCTAGCCACTGATATCTGCCCTTCTTTCGAATCCTGCCTGTATAACGGCATGCTTTTATAGCCTATTCCCAAAAAAGGAAGAAAGGTAGTTAGGTGGGGCTGGCCTATTCAAAGTTCACAGCATCTAGGCCTGGTCCCTCTTGACGTGAAATTTTTGCTGGGCCGCAAGAAGCCCATCAGTGATCAGCAGTTCAAGGGCCTGCGCCGAATCAGACACCAGAAAGGGGAGCTCTTTCTTCTCAAGTTGTGAGAAGGGCCTGAGAACGAAATCTGCGGTCTGCATACGGCCTGGGGGTCGGCCAATCCCGGTACGCACCCGATAGTAATCTTTGGTTCCCAGTGCCTTGGTCATGTCGCGGAGCCCATTATGCCCGCCTTCTCCCCCACCGATTTTCAGTTTGATAGTGCCGAAGGGGATATCCAGTTCATCGTGTACTGCGATAATCCGCTCAGGCTCAATACCGTAAAATCGCGAGAGTTCTGCCGCGGGGCCACCCGAAAGATTCATATAGGTTAGAGGCTTTGCCAGGATCAGGCGGGGGCCTCCCATGCCCAGACGTCCTTCTAGGACTTGGGCACGAGCTTTTGAGTGCTTCTTAAAGCTACCGCCAACCTCACGCGCTAATTGGTCTAGGACCATCTGACCTATGTTGTGACGGGTTGCAGCGTACTCAGTACCGGGGTTCCCCAGACCGATCACGAGCCAAGTCTCTGCCATGTAACTCACCTTTCTGAGCTGATGATACAAAGAGGGTCTGCGCCGTAAATGCTACGGCGCAGACCCCTGAGGTTAGAAACCTCTAAACTTATTCAGCTTCATCTACCAGGGCATCAGCTTCGGCACCCTCAGGAGCGTTTTCGCCTTCTTCGCCGGTTTCGGGAACGTCAAGTTCCTCGGGCTCAGAAACGTTAACGATTAGAAGTTCGGGATCTGCTACCAGGGTAACGCCGGCGGGCAGTTCAATATCAGATGCATGAACGTGCTGACCGATTTCGCGACCTTCGATGTTAACAACCAGGCTCTCGGGGAGCTTGAGGGCATCTGCTTCAACCAGCAGGAAGGTTTCTGTCTGGTTTGCGACAGCGCCAACTACAGGCTCGCCCTCAACATGGATGGAAACTTCAATCTGAACCAGCTCGCCACTCTTAACGGTCTGCAGGTCAAGGTGCTGGAGTTCGGGGCGGATGGGGTGACGCTGGATGTCCTTGATCATGACGAGGTGTGATTCACCTTCGATGTCGAGTTCGAGGATAGCGTTGTCAACGCGAGCAGCCAGGGTGGTTGCGTGGCCGGGCATGATAACGTGCTTGGGCTCTTCGCCGTGGCCGTAAATTACTGCGGGGATGTCGCCTGCCATGCGGATGCGACGAGCGTAGCCCTTGCCGAAGTCGTTGCGGGGTGTTGCGGAAATCTTGATGGTATCTGACATGGTCAGCCATCCTTTCTATGGTTAGGAGTGATGCGCCAAGTGGTGTAGTGAACTGGCGCCAGAAATCACTTTCTAACCAGCCACCGTCAGGTTCGGACCTACCGTCTATAAGACGGTATTCCACTGCCTTGGCCTGTTGATTTTGATACATATTCAACTTTTAAATCATACCTGGCACTCAAGGGTTATTCAAGTACCGCCATTAACCCTTCCCAGAGAACATGCAGGTCAAGGCCGGAGAGAACTAATAATGTGATCCATGCGCCACTTTACAGTTGATGAATAGACATGCCCATTCATAAACTCTACAGCCTTAGCTCTCTTCATCTGAAATTCCCCAATATCATCATTTAGATGCATGATCTTTTGGACAAGCTGCTGCACATCTCCCTGAGGTACCACCCACCCCATTCCCTGTTGAGCTAAATCTGCTAAGGTCTCATTATCAAACCCAATAACAGGAACCCCCTGCCCCAAGGATTCAAAGTAAGTCATGGAGGGATCCCCTTGAATATGGGGCAAGAGCATAATATCGATATTCTTCCTCACAAAAGGTTCCCACTCTTTTTTATATTCCATAAATCCCTTATAGATAATATTGGGAGCACCTTCTGCAATAACTTTATTGCGATCTTCCCCATCACCCAAAATATATAATTTAATGAGCGGATTTGCCCTGTAAATCGCCCACGAAATACGTGATAAATATTCTGAACCTTTGATCTTTATAATTCGCCCAGAAAATGCGACGCTAATATTGGCGCCATCCTTAAAGGAAGATTGTTTTTCTAGAGAAATCACATTCTCAACCCTGTGATCATAAAAAAGAATAGAATTCTTATGTTTTTGACCATAGGCTCTGAATGCAGCGCTACCATTACATTGTAGACCATCCGCCTTACGTGCTGCTCTCTGCAGTTGCCACTCCACCCTGTATGATCCGAGCACAGCTCGGAATTTACTCAGCGTTGAAAAATTCCCTTGACTCAAGATTAGAGAGACTTTATTTTTGCGTGTGTTTTCAATTAAATATACAATCTTTACATTCTTCATATGGAGCCGAGTGAGCCATACAGTAGACTCATTAAGCAATGATAAAATAACAGTTTTACCATCACACTTCTGAATATACTCTTGAGCCCCCTGGGGGGAAACACTTAAACTATCCGCTTTAAACCATTTCAGGCGCGCAACTTCATGCGCATCAACCTTTCTTATTTTACCCAGACAGAGCACAGTTAAAGAGATTTTATCGTGGCGTCTCTCTAAGAAGTCTTGATAAGCTTTATAGCCTATATAGCTGCGCTCGGGCAGATAATATTCATTACCCCATTGGACAATTGCGCCTGGGTCAATAACCACGATTTCAGCCAATTTTTTCATAACTCAGAAATTCTGCGAGTGCTTCCCTATGATCCCGCGGACTGAAGCCCGCTTCGATAATTTTTGACAGGTCCATTGCGGAGTTGGTGGGGCGGGGCGCGAATACCTCAGCCTTGGCGAAGTAGTCTGCCGTGCTGACAGGGCGTACCCGGTCAGCCGAGTGCCCGCCTGCTTCAAAAACAGCTTGAGCGATCTCTGCCCAGGTCACTACATCACCGGTGTTCGAGACATGATAGGTGCCGTAGTCACACTGATTTTCGAGCAGGTGCACAATGGCACCGGCCAAATCGCGGGTGAAGGTCGGACGCCCGTGCTGGTCGGCAACCACCGTGGGGTCGATGCCCCGCTCAGCTAGTGACTTCATGATTTCGATGAAGTTCTTACCATCGCCCATGACCCAGGAGGTTCGAACAATATAATGGCGGGCTACAGAGCGGGCCGCCATTTCACCAGCAGCCTTGGACTGACCATAGACACCTAGCGGAGCCAGCGGTGCATCCACTGCGTATTCCTGCCCCAGTGGCAGGCTACCGTCAAAAACATAGTCGGTGGATACGTGTACCAACGGAACCCCGGCCTGATCGGCGACACGGGCAAGAGCGGCGACACCGGTGGCGTTAGCAGCCCAGGCATCGGCCCGACCCTGGGCGGTCTCTGCCAGGTCCACAGCGGTGTAAGCCGCCGCGTTGATGATGCCTCGTAAGGAGCGCCAACGATAGGCCTGCACCCACGAATCGGGGTCGGCCAGGTCAAGCTCATCACGGCCGGCGGCCAGGTAGGGAGTACCGCTTGCCTCAAGCTGTTTGACCAGTTCACGGCCCAACTGGCCCTTGGCACCAACCACCAGGAAGGGAGCGGGGGCAAGGGGTTCTACCTGAGCCAGACGGGGGTGGTTCTTGTCCTTCTCCGATAGCTCAGCATCTTTAAGAGCAATGGGCCAGTCGATAGCTACGGTCTCATCGGCCAGGTTCAAGAAGGAGTACTCGGACTGGGCATCAGCCGACCAGTGATCGTTGACCAGGTAAGTGTAGGCGGTGTTATCTTCTAAGGTCTGGAAGGAGTTACCCACACCGCGTGGCACGAACACCGCGGTGTCGGGGCCGAGTTCTACGGTCACGGTTTTACCGAACGATTCTCCGGCGCGCAGGTCTACCCAGGCACCAAAGATGCGGCCGGTTGCCACAGAGACATACTTATCCCAAGGCTCAGCGTGAATACCCCGAGTGGTGCCCACTGAGGCGTTAAAGGAAATGTTGTTCTGAACGGGTCCGAAATCGGGCAGACCGGCGGCCAACATTTTCTCCCGCTGCCAGTTCTCCTTGAACCAACCACGGTTATCACCGTGTTGCGGAATATCAATGACCAGCAGGCCGGGAATCTCGGTGGTGTAAACAGCAAGGTCTTTGGGCATTACTGACCAGCCTTTGCGTATTTAGCCTCAACCTCAGCTTTGAGGGGCTCCCACCAGGCGCGGTTATCGGTGTACCAGGCGATGGTGTCAGCAAGCCCAGCCTCAAAGTTGGTGAATTGCGGCTCCCAACCAAGTTCTTCGCGCAGGCGGGTGCCGTCAATGGCGTAGCGCAGGTCGTGACCGGGGCGGTCAACAACGTGCTCAAAAGCGTCCTCAGGCTGACCCATCAGGCGCAAGATAGTACGAAGCACCGTGATGTTGTTCTCTTCACCGTTTGCACCGATGAGGTAGGTCTCACCGATAGCACCCTTTTCCAGAATTGTATGAACAGCGCTGGAGTGATCTGATGCGTGAATCCAGTCGCGGACGTTCAGGCCTTGGCCGTAGAGTTTGGGCTGGATACCTGCCAGGATATTTGTAATCTGGCGAGGAATAAACTTCTCGATGTGCTGGTAGGGGCCGTAGTTATTGGAGCAGTTAGAGATAGTTGCTTCAATACCGAAAGAACGTACCCAGGCACGCACCAGCAGGTCGGAACCGGCCTTTGTTGAAGAGTATGGTGAGGAGGGATTATAGGGGGTAGTCTCAGTGAACTTAGCGGGGTCATCAAGCTCAAGATCACCAAAAACCTCATCGGTTGAGATGTGGTGGTAGCGGGTCTTATGCTGACGCACGGCCTCTAGGAGGGTGAACGTACCCACCAGATTAGTATGAATAAAAGGGCTGGGGTCGTTCAAGGAATTATCGTTGTGTGACTCTGCCGCATAATGGACGACTGCATCAGCCTCTCTCACCAGAGGGCTGACGACGTCCATATCTGCGATATCACCTTTAACCACTTCACACCGGTCAGCAGGCAAGCCAGCCAGTGACATTTCATTGGCGGCATAAGTCATTTTATCGAGGACAAGAACACTATGATCAGTTTTTTCAAGAAGATAGTGAACAAAGTTTGAGCCGATAAAGCCGGCACCGCCGGTAACAAGAATTTTTCCCATGAAGCTAACAATAGTGGTAAATCACCTCAAAGTAGAGGCTATGTTAGCCCCACGAGATGTGGTGTTCATGCCACAATGGAAACTATGAAGGGAATTTTACTCGCAGGGGGTACCGGTTCGCGCCTCCACCCCATTACGCTCGGCATCAGCAAACAGCTCACGCCTGTTTATGACAAGCCGATGATTTACTACCCCATTTCGACCCTTATGTTGGCCGGAATCCAAGACATCCTGATTATCACAACACCCCAAGATCAGGAGCAGTTCAAGCGGCTTCTCGGTGATGGTTCGCAGTTCGGTGTCAATTTCAGCTACCAGGTTCAGCCCTCTCCAGATGGACTTGCTCAGGCCTTTATTCTGGGTGAAAGCCATATCGGAAATGACACCGCAGCCCTTGTGCTCGGTGACAACATTTTCTACGGCCCCGGTTTGGGCAATCAGCTCCGCAAATACAATGATGTGGATGGTGCCGCTGTTTTTGGTTACCGTGTTGCGGACCCCACTGCCTACGGTGTTGTTGAATTTGACGATAATTTCAGAGCTATTTCTATTGAAGAAAAGCCAGAAATTCCTAAAAGTGATTACGCAATCCCTGGCCTCTACTTTTACGATAACAAGGTTATTGAATACGCCAAGGCCATTAAGCCCTCCCCCCGTGGCGAACTAGAGATTACCGACCTCAATAGGATCTATCTAGAGCAAGGCAAATTGCAGGTTGAAGTTCTTCCGCGCGGAACAGCTTGGCTCGATACAGGGACCTTCGGCTCTCTTGCCGATGCAACAAATTTCGTCCGCACGGTTCAGGCCCGCCAGGGTCTTTCCATCGGCGCCCCCGAAGAAATTGGGTGGCGCATGGGTTGGATTGATGACGACCGGCTTGCTGAACTTGCACGACCTCTCGCTAAAAGCGGTTACGGCAAGTACCTGCTGGGCCTTCTCAAATAAGAGATATTTAACATTGCTGGTGTCTTGGGATGAGTTCTGACTCCTAGGACTGCCAAACAGCTGCTGTTAGAATCAAAACAAAATTTATTCTTTTTCAACTGCTTTAAACTCACATTTAGGTTACTGATGACCATACTTGACTTCGTGCGAATGCTACGCGCCAATCTAAAATTTCTCATAGCAGGAGCCCTGATCGGGGCTTTGCTGGGCTTTGGCTACTCCCTCCTACAGCCCAAGGTTTACTCCTCGTCGTCAACTGGCTATGTAACCGTTGGGGACGGCAGCGGTATTGGGGACGTTATAGCCGGATCCACAGCGGCCAAGGAGAAAGCCAACGCCTACCTAGCCCTGGTTAATAGCGGTGCTGTTGCTGAGGAGATCGTCGCCGCCAACCCCAACCTGAACCTGAGCCGGGGACAGGTCCAAGGCAATCTTTCCGCAAGCGTTGATTCCAACTCCGCACTCATCAAGGTCTCAGCCACAGGGTCAAGCCCCGAGACGGCCCAGGCTCTAGCCAACTCTTCGCTGGAAGCTGTAGCCAAAGTTGTTAACGACATGGAAGGCTCAAGCAGCGTAAAGGTTATCCCGCTTGAGGATGCCAGCCTTAACCAGCGTCCGGTAAGCCCGGATACCCAGAAGCTGGTTCTGACTGGCGCTGCCGCTGGCCTGGGGCTAGTTCTAGTAACTATCCTTTTGCGCCGAACCCTTGATACCAAGCTCCGCACTCGCAACGATGCCACTCAAGCAACCGAAGCTGGGATCTTGGGAGTACTGCCTGTGTCAGACGAGCTTGATGAGGAGAACATCCTCAAGGCAGGTAAGGATCATGTTTCACAAGAAGCTATCCGCCAGATGCGCACCAATCTGCGCTTTGTTAATATCGATAACCCCCCTCGTTCGCTGATTGTGACCTCTGCCGAGCCCGGTGAAGGTAAATCAACCGTATCGACTTCCCTGGCCCGGGCCCTGTCCGATGCTGGTGAACCGGTTATTATTATCGACGCTGATCTTCGCCGCCCTACTATTGCCAAGAAGTTCAAAATTGACTCTAAGGTGGGTCTGACCCAGGTGCTAGCTGGCCAGGTTGAACTTGCCGATGCTGTTCGCCAGTTTGAGGACTCTCAGCTCTTCATTCTTCCAGCCGGCCGTATTCCCCCCAACCCCTCAGAGCTCCTAGGGTCCGAGAAAATGCGTCAGCTCATCGCTGAGCTAGCCGGCGAGTTCGTTGTCATTGTTGACGTCCCCCCGGTCCTTCCTGTTACCGACGCGGTCCTTCTCTCAACTGCTGTGGACGGTGTTGTGCTGGTCGGTACCGTGGGCAAGACCCGCAAGGAAAACCTGGCAGAAGCTACTGCCAACCTGCGTAAGGTCAGCGCTAAAATCCTGGGGGTCGTCATCAATAAGGCTCCCCGCACGGGTCTGGGTAACTCCTACTATGGCTTCGCCTACAGCTCCAATAAGGGTTACACCAGCTACTACGGCCAGGACACGACCAAGTCGAAAAAATCTAGGAAGGGGAAGAAAAGCTCAGCTAAGTCAGTTGAGTCCGCACCCCAGGAGTCTTAGAACTCAAATAGTGCTGTGAGTTGAGTTTTATGCCAGTCGTTTATGTAGCGACTGGCATAAACTCTATAGTCCAGGGATTATCGGAGTAAGGTCTATGTCAAAAGAACAAAGTGCCCAAACATCAGCTGTCTCTGATGTTCCCCTTGCATTGCGTATCAGCCTTTCTCATGCTTATTTTCAGCATTTAGCTAACCGGCACGGCATCGATATTCTGCATGTGAAGGGTTATGCCTTTGCGCAGGAGGTCTACCGCCAGGGTAGGGTGAGCACAGATGTTGATTTGCTGGTCCGACCTGAGCACCTACAGAAGCTCATAGAAGCTGCCCAGAGTGATGGCTGGGAAATCATTGCTCGGTTTGAGACAGGGTCAATCTTTGAACATGCTATGACCCTCTACCACGGGTCATGGGGGCTTGTTGACATCCACCGGTACTTCCCTGGAATCGGTGATGCTCAAGGCTCAGCCTTTGAAACTCTCTGGCAACAACGGCGAACGCGGGAGATAGCTCATTATCCCTGCTACCTGCCTTCTCTGACCGACTCCCGTATTTTTGTTGTAGTACACGGGGCGCGTACCGAAAATGAGTACAAGGCCGATATTGAGTATCTTCGTAAGACCCTCTCCCCCGGTCAGTGGCAGGACATGAGAGATCGTCTACCGGCGCTGGATGCTGAACTTGCTTTCGCGGCTGCTCTGCAGGAGTTGGACAGTTTCAGGGATCACCCTGACTATCTGCTCTGGAAGTCAGTATCGGAAAAGACCTCAACCTATATCCGGTGGAAGGCCCGGTTCATGCATGCCAAAGGGTTCAGGGCAAAAACGAGGGTGGTGTTCAGTATCGTGATGGTTAATAAAGATCATCTCGCCATGGAGCTAGGGCACCCACCCACCAAAGAAGAAATCTGTCAGAAGTTCTTCTCCCGGTTTATCTTCTGGAAAAAGAAGTCATGAAGGAACAAACGATGCGATACAGCCGCGCGAACCATATCGGCTTCATCATGGGGTTCGAGAGTGGGCAAAGCGCAGATGATGAAACCTATGTAGCGAATCTGCTGACCTCGGAGATTTCTGTTCTTCGCGGGCCCAGCGCCTTGATATGGGAGATTCTGGACTCTCCCCGTAGTTCCGAAGAGATTATCGCTGATATACAAGATATCTACGGTGTGCCCCGTGAAACCGTGGCAGATAGCGTCCTCAATTTTCTGGACTCGTTAGTCCGGCAAAACCTGCTAGAGCTCACGGCCTAAACCTAAAACTGATGAGGGCGGGGAACAGCTAGCTGTTACCCGCCCTCTCCTTTTAAGACCTGGCGCGCTATTGCTTGACTTGTTCCCTGATTTGCTGGATAAACCGCTCCTCGCTGAACTGGGAGATATGCTCCTGGATTTTCTGGGCTGAGTAGTCATCGGGTCGAAAGTCTTCAACAGCCCGACGGATCTCAGGGGCTGTTGGGAGGTCGATGAAGGTACCGGTGATTCCCTCACGGATAGTGTCGAGGAAGCCACCTGCTTTAAGGGCAATGGTGGGCTTGCCGAAGGCTCCACCCTCAAGCGGGGTGATCCCGAAATCTTCGTGAGAGACCGCTAGCAGAGCTCGCGCATGAGCGTAGGCGTACTGCATCTGTTCATCGCTAAGTTCAGATGCGAAAGCTATGTTGGGGGTGCTCATCGCTTTAAGCTCATCCGCCATAGGTCCGGAACCGATGACCAAGAGTTTCTGGTCGAGCCCAGCAAAAGCCTCGACGGCATGCTGGATATTTTTGTAAGGTAGCAGACGGGAAACAAGCAGATAGTAGCCATCTGCCATGAAGTCTTCAAGAGCCGGGATGGGACTCAGAGGACCGTTTGAATCCATAGAATGTGGGGGGAAAATTACCCTAGCTTGTTTGCCGTAGACATCAAAAATTCTTTGCTGGATGATGCTGGAGTTGGCTATATAGTGATCATGCCTGCCAGCAGCGCGCTGATCCCACCGACGCAAGAAGGGGCGCAAGGCTTTAAAACCTAACTCAATGGCCTTATTCATGCTGCTGCCCATATATTGATCCGTGAGGTAAATCCAGCGGGCAGGAGAATGGCAATAGATCAGGCTCTGTGTGGGAAGGTTGAACCCGTGGGCCCACCCGGTTGACGATACGATCACCCGCTCAGCATCAACTTTGAGTCTGCTCGAGAAGAAGGGAAGTAGCGGTAGCGCTAGGCGGTGGTCTTTACGGAAGAGACCCACCTTGTTAAGGGGAGAAGTGATAACGGTGCAGTTCTTGAACTCAGGGTAAGTCTTCTCTGGGTCATAGAGAGTGGTGTAAATGGGAGCATCAGGGAAGGCCTTGTGCAGGGCAAGAACTACCCGCTCGGCACCACCACGCTGGGTGAGGTAGTCGTGAGCTATTGCGACCGGGTAGCTTGCCTCTGCCGCAGAAGTAGAACGAGAACGCATGGGGGTGGGTTCTTCTTTCAGCTAGAAATTTTTTTGTGCACGGTGGGGGTATCTTGTACCAGCATAGCTGGAGGATTCAACGAGCAACGAAACCAGTTTTTCTGCAAGACGAGGCTGGACCCTCTTTGAAAGCAAATCAATAAATTGACCGGCTGTAGCGATACTGGAGTCGGTGGCAAAAATAGCAGAAGTCCTTACTAGCAGACCCCAGAGGCCTGTGGGCTTAGCGGGGGTAAGTACACCCTCCCCATTTTTGGCGATAAAAAGGTTTCGTGCGGCTCCGGAATATAGAGCTCGCTTTGCCCTGTTAGCGGTGGTAGTTGCTGCCACAAAATGATTTATAGACAGTTCCGGATCAATAATAATTTTTGCACCCGCTCGGTAAACCATATAGCCCATATCAACATCTTCCCAACCGTATAGGCGGTAACGATCGTCATACCCGCCAATTTGATCGAAAAGGGTTTTGGACATTGAGACGTTACCCGCCCAGTACTTCCATCTACTTTCTGGCTTGGTTAGATAAGCGTCCTCTCGAAATTTCTGGTCACGGTAACACCCGTACACGCGAGCATAAGGAGTATCAGGAAAAATATTTTTGTATATACCAATCACACCAATTTCGCCAGGGGATTGATGGTGCCGAAGATGCTTAGCAATGAAGCTCCGGTCTGGTTGTAAATCATCATCACAGCGAATGAGTATTTCGGCATCTGCCGCCCTATGCCCAGCGTTGAGGGCAGCAACTCTCCCCTGATTCTGGTCAAAAACAATCATGCTGAGATTGAGTCGCCCACGGTCAATATAGTTCTGGACGACAGCGGCTGAATTGTCGATATCGCCATCAAGGACGACAATAACCTGGAAGTTCTTTTCGGTTTGAGCTTCTAAGGCATCCAAGGGGTAGTGCAACTTGGGCGCTCCCCCACGGCTTGGGATAATAACGGCGGCTTGATAAGTAGTCATAATAATTTCAGTCTGTATTTTCTATTCGTTTAATAATTTCGGCAACTCTTGCCTTACCTGATTCGGGAGAATAGTTCTCAAACCACCGCCAGTAACTCCTGTCTAAGAGATTTTGACAAGCTGAGAAATCTTCACTCACCATCTCATCTAAGGCAAGGATCATCTCCGCCAGCTGTAAGCTATCGCCCTGCCGGAAAACCCAGGGGTAGTCACATCCCACAACCTCAGGTAAGGCACCTGCATCTGAAACGATAAGGGGTATTCGGGCACTCATAGCTTCAGCCGCAACCAGTCCAAACGACTCATCCACTTCTGAGGGAACAACCAGAATATCGCTCTGAGCAAAGAGCTCACCGGGGTCAACCCAGCCCAGTAGACGGCACTTATCCCCCAAACTATCTAAAGCCAGATTCACCTCCTCTTGGCTGGAGGCATCAATGAATTTTGCCTCACCCCCAATAAGTAACTCAAACCGTCTTTCTCCAGAATCATTGAGCAGTTTAATCGCATGAGCTAAAGTGTGGGTCCCTTTAATGAGAGCAGGACGCCCCAAAAAACCGATACGAACAGGGGAATCTTGTGGCTGAACTTTGGGGGAATCTGATACCTCCGCAACCCAGTTTTCCAATGCTGCAGAACGGGGGACCCGTTGTGCAACATAATAGCTGGGCACCAACACGAGACGAGCACCTTGTTTAGCAACTCTATAAGCAAATTTTTGGATGCCGGTAGGTAACTGATGTAAGTGTACTAGGCGGTTTTGATCCCCAGCCGTAGCCAGAGCCGGCGCAAGGCCGTTACACCACAGAAAAGCATCCCTATGGTGTGCCCGCCAAACACGAAGCTGTGCCATGTAAGATTTTCTGTCCCTTGCTTCTAAGGAAATTGTTGAAAACCCTTCATCCTTTGCAAGGTCTAGAAGTTCCCCCGGCTCAGCGGGGCTCAAAATTGTGACATCGTGCTTTAATGAACGCAGTGCACGGGCCACGTTCAGAAGCATAATTTCACCGCCACCTATTGCCCCGTGGTTTGAAGCAATAACAATCTTCAATTTATTCTCCTGGATTTCTCATGAGTCGAGGTTTCAGAGCGCCTCGGTCTTTTCCGGAGTAATATACAGAACCGTATAAATTACCTAGACTTGAGACAACCAGGGAGATATCACGCCTGCTAATCATCCTATTTCTTAGAATATTTTTCACTAGATTAACAAATGTTGAAGAAAATTTTTTTATACAGTAGAAAAAATTGTAAGAGGCAGAATCATATTGAGGGTACCGGCGGGCCATGAGAACCCTGCCCTTGCCCAAGATAAATTTCTTTTTAAATGAGGCAGATGAACCGCTAATTCTAAACTTTATGCGAGCTTTCTCCACAAATTCTACCGGATAACCAGCCTGCTGCACACGCCACGACAGGTCAACATCTTCAAAACCGTATTTCGGTAAGGACTCATCGTACCCCCCTACCTCAAAAAAAAGAGAACGGCTGATAGCACAGTTACAGTTACCCACATGCGGCAGGTACGTCGTCCGCATTAAACCTTTTGGAAAGAAGTCAGGGTGCAGTACCTCTTGGGAGTCATAGGCTTCAATGAGTCCACCAGCTAGAATCTTATGCCCTACCGTAGCTTCAATAAAAGCTTGAGCCCAGTCCTGAGATACCTCATCATCTGCATCGCAGAAGAGAATAGTTTCCCCCTCGGACTGTGAGGCAGCAAAATTTCTAACTGCTGGGATCCCCTGCAGATTGGGCTGGTAAAAAGACTTTATCCCAAACTTTGAGGTATATTTTTGGCTCCATAATTTTATGATGTGTGAAGTTTCATCAGTCGAGCCATTATCGACGACTATAACCTCATAGGTTACCCCTGGAGATATTCTCTGGTTAGCCACCGCTTCAAGCTGATTCCCCAGGCTAGAACCACCATTTTTCACGCAAATTATAATTGAGGCATCATACAGTTGGGTCATTTCCTCAGACTCCTCACTTCCTCATCGTAGCCAAAAAATGCAATCTTGGAATTCGCGGGTAACAGTGTCACCGCGGCACGCAGCACATAGCCCATGCAGATAGCCCAAGGCAAGGTATAAAAGACTTCGCCCAACCTCAAAGCACAGATTAGCAGAGCCACACCCACCCCCTGGGCAAGCACTCTATAGAGGGGCTCTTCCTTTCTTTGCTTGCTTAGGGGGCGCACAGCAACAAACAGGGTAAGAGCAACCAAGACAAGAGCCCAAATCCAGCCGCCTTCTACAAAAGCAGACCAATAAGAATTATGGAAAAACCAGGTTCTATCTGCCGAGGAATCATAGACGTATGCCTCCCCCAGCCCCTGCCCGAACCAACCTGTTTCTTGCACCTTAGCCCATGACATATCATCGATGCGGGCCCGCAAAGCATCGGTTCCAGTTCGGTCCCCAAAGACCTTTGCATCCGCATAGTCCTCCGTCACCAAATTCAGAAGGAACCAAAAGACCCCTAACAGCAATACTTTCACTGCCGGGGAAAAGCGTGGGGCCACAAGAATCCACAGATAGGCAAAAAGCAAGGCCGCCAGAGAAGTTCTTGAGCCTGTCTCCCACAACAGAAAACACGAAACCGCCAGCCCAACAATCTGCTGCCAGCGCTTTGTATAGACGGTCATAATCAAAAGAGCAAAGAGTGCATGGACCAAACCAGCATAATTTTTATCCCCAAGATACCCGGTGAGGTAGCCCCCGTAGGTGTCCGGTGCAATACCAGCAAAGAACAAGCCAGCATTGATTAAAAGTGCTGTGGAATAGCCAAGGATAGCGGAGCGAAGATGTATTCTGCCCACCGCAATCACATAAATAAGCCCGGTTGTGGCCACAAGACGAATAAATCGTCGCGTAGCGTCAGCGGCATAAAGGCTGGGGTCACTCACGGCAGATACAATGGCGATATAAGCCAGGATTATCCCCAGTGCGACAAAAAAAGTTGAGTACCTGCCTAGAGAAAAAATTGACTTTCGCGTGAGGCCATAACCGACAATAATGAAGACCATGAGCTGGTTAAATGGCAAGCCCAAGCCAGGAACAGGCACACCATAAATCAAGGCGGCAAAAAGTAGGAAATCTACTATACGAACCTGTGAAACCTGAGTTTCTGTTCGCTTTAACAAAACCTTTCCATGCTCGCTCAGGGTCTTCTGCCCCAAAGTCAATTTGCCCTCGTCGGTCACACCAACAACAGCCATACCTATCTGCCCCTCTGATATTGTGCTACTAGCTGATATGCCATCTCTTCTCGGCTAGCCCAGCTAAATGTCTGTGGAGTATGCGCGGTCGCAGCCTGCTCTAGCAGACACTGGGCAACCGTGCTTGCGGCCGTCTGGCGGTTCATCTGGTTGAGCGAGGGCACAAGCTCCTTACCGTCCAGGATCTCGGGGTTGCCCCCAACCGCTGTTGCTACAAGAGCTAGCCCGGCTGCTTTAGCATCCAGCAGGGTATAAGAACAGTTCTCCCAGACCGAGAGCTGAACCAGCAGGTCTGAGCGGCCCATAGCTTCGATGGGGTCCACAAAGCCGGGAAAACTCACGGAGCCCAAAAGCCCAAGTTCTGCAACCTGTCTCTGTAGGTCTTCTTTCAGTTGACCGCTACCGGCAATCTCCAAGGTAGCCCCCGGAATTTCCTGACGAACAGCGGCGAAAGCCTCCACCAGTACGTCCAGCCCCTTCTCAGGAGCTAGTCGAGAAAGCGATAGCACACGCAAAGCACCGGGGGCAGGCTGAACACGGCAGCTTTCAACGGCTGAGGCGACCCGAGCTGTATCAAGGCCGTTATAAACCACGGCCACCCCACGAGCACCCCACTTACCTTTCATCTGGTCAGCGGTGGACTGAGAAACAGCCAGCAAGCCATCTGTCCCCCACAAACGCACGCGGTGCACCAGCTCCATCACCCGCGAGCGCCAAGAAGTACCGTGGTAGACCGCGTCTTCCCCGGCAATACCGTGTTCGGTTGTAAATACCCGAGGTATATGGGTGCCCCTGCGCAGTATCTTGTTGACCTTGCGTAGGTTCACGGTCGCAGCGGCTACCACATCCGCATAAGCCAGGTGGCTGTGCACGATTGCTGGTTTGAGTTCGTCAATGACGGTGTTGAGGGTTGCCCGGGAAGTTGAGAATCCTGCAGCTGGCCCAAAATCAGCTTCGCGTACTTCAGCCCCGAGTTCTTTAAGTCGAACGGAAAGCTCCCCTGGCGGGCAGAGAACCACCAGGCGGTAGCCGGGTAGCCCGACCTCAGCGAGGTCGCTGATGTGCCGGGCTACACCACCAAAATCGGGGACCGGAACGCAGTGAAGCGCCACCGGTAGGTCGCTGTTTACAGCCACTTTTCCAGCCTATCCAGGGCAGTGAAGAAGCCCTCACCGTTGTTGACGTGGCCCTGCCAGATTTCGGGGATAAAGGATGAGTTGGGGGTAAGTTCGCGCAGCTGCTTGCCCAGCGCGGCCCAGTCCACGTCGCCTTCGCCCACCTGGACACCTTCGCCGTCCACGCCTACACCGTCAACCAGGTGCAGGTGGATAGAGCGGGGGGCCAGCAGGTCCACGGCTTCTGACAGCGGCATCTTAAGGAAGTTAGCCGCCAGCATGGTGTGGGAGATATCCAGGCAGAGGGCGGTGTTGTAGGTATCGGAGAACTCTGCGGTGTCCTTGGGGTCAAGGAAGAGGTTGTGGTACTGCTGGCCACCCATGAGCCAGGGGTAAGGGGGCAGGGTCTGAGCAGCAATTCGCACGCCGGAGGTGTCCAGCTTAGCCAGGGCCTGGCCGATACGCTCGTATTTATCGGCACGGGCGGCCGGGGCAATGTGGCCGTCCTTGGTGAAACCGCCCATGGTGACAACCATGACCGGGTCATCGTCTAGGGTGAAGTAGCGGGTCAAGTCGCGGGTGATGTCGATGGTGCGCTGGACCTCGGCGATGGAGCGTTCCCAGATTTCCTGGTCGCGTGAGGCTAGGTCTACCAGGAAGTCCCCGGCGAAGAGGTCGGGCAGGTGGGTGGTGAATGACATGTCTAGCTTGCGGTCAAAGACATCGTCAATGTTGACTTCCAGGTCCTTGTAGCTGAAGTGGAATTCAAGGAAGTCAGGCTTGGCTTCTGAAATCAGCGGCTTGTAGTCGTGGTAGCGAACGGGCAGGCCCCAGGGGCGGTCGAATTTGAAGTCGCGGCGGGTCACCAGGTCGTCTTTGAGATCGCCCTCGAAGAAGAAGGATCCGGCCTCAACCTCGCGCTGCATGGTGCGTCCCAGGAGCTGGGGCAGGTAGTTGGGCTGCAGGCCACGGCCAGGTGACTTGACCTCAACGTCGGCTTCGGTGACAACCTCGCCCTTGGCGATAGTGCGGGTAGCCACCAGTGACTTAGCCAGGTTCACACGGTTCATAAGCTCACCAGTGGATACTTGGCGGGGTGCGGCGGTACCGATGGACTCCTCAACCTCACGAATCTGCTGGACCATAGCCTTGAACTCTTCGGGCAGCAGGGAGACGGTATGGTCGTTGCCCTCAAGGGTCTTGTCAATGGTGAAGTGCTTCTCAATAATCTTGGCACCGCGAGCAACAGCAGCGATGGGTACATGATAGCCGCGTTCGTGGCCGGAGTAGCCAACCAAGCACTGGCCGATTTCTGCCAGGCGGTCCATATAGGCCAGGTTGACATCCTTGAAGGGCGCAGGGTAGGTGGACTGGCATTGGAGTAGCCCATAAGAGGCACCGAGTGAACGGAGCAGTTTGACCGATTCACGGATCTCTTCTTCGCGGCTCATGCCGGTTGAGATCAGCATGGGCAGGCCCCGTGAGGCCATGTCACGGAGCAGGTCATGGTTGGTTAGGTCTGCTGAGGCAACCTTGAGGCCCTGTACACCGTAATCCACCAGAGCCTGAACGGAGGGGGCATCCCAGGGGGTGCACATGATGTCCATGTCGTGCTGTTTGACATGGTCAAAGACCTCATACATCTGATCTACGGTGAAGGAGAAACGAGAGAGCAAATCGAGGGTGTACTGAACACCCAGGTCCTCGCCTGCTGACTTGGAGCCTTTCTGGCGGTAGAGAGCGTCCATGTCACGAAGCTGGAACTTAACAGCATCGGCACCGGTATCAACGGCCAGGTCTACCAGGCGCTTAGCCAGGTCAACGTCGCCCTGGTGGTTGTTGCCGATTTCAGCAATGATGAAGGCTGGTGAGTCCTCGGAGATCTCGGTGCGGCCAATACGCAGGACGTTCTGCTCATCCATGGCGATAGCGACCAGGTGGCCGCGCTCATCGACCAGGGGAAGGTGGCTAATCCCCTTGGCAAACTCCTTCTGAAGTTCAGCGGGCTCAGAACCAACCGGTGCGGTCTTGACGCCCAGGTGAGCGACGTCAAGGGCGCTGGTTTCCAGCGAGGCGGTGGGGTTGGCAATCAGCCAGCGCCGGAAGTCGCCGTCGGATAGCGAGCCTTTGAGAACGCCGGATTCATTGACCAGGAAAATGATGCGCTGGCCGTTAGCGGAGATTTTGTGGAGGGCGGTTAAAACCGGGTCCTCTGAGAAAACGATGTAGGGGGTGATGTTACGTTCGATAATCATGGGGGATTAGCCTTTTTTCTTGTGCGAGGGTGCGAGGGTGGTAAGAAGCTGGTGTTCAGCGAGGGAGAAGTCAATCATGGCATCAATGTCCACGCCTTCTACCTCATCGAGAATGAAGAGCTCAATCTTTCCGCCCAGACGGTTATGGAGGCTTTCATAGAGCTCTGTGCTGGTGATGTACATGGACCCGTTTTCGCGGTAGCGGAAGGTCTCACGGGTGAGTTCCTGCCTGCGAGGCCGATTCATGACTTCGTACTGTGCTGTCGGAGGCTCTGTTGCCGCCCAGATGAAGGGGCCGATGGGGATGACCCCCACCATGGAGTCCGAGTCTGAGTCTGCAAACTGGCGGATAGCCCGTTCCAGGGTGCCGGGTAGGCGGACGGGGCTGGTGGCCTGCAAGAGCATAACCGCATCCGGCCGTCTGCCGTCCTGCGTGTAGAAGTCAATCGCGTGCTCAATCACCGGTTCGGTTGCGGTGGTGTCCTTAGCCAGGTGGGCCGGGCGGATAAAGGGCACCTCTGCCCCGTATTCACGGGCAGTATCGGCTAGTTCGGCGTCGTCGGTGGACACCACAACGTCTACTGTATGTTCACCTGCCAGAGCTTTCTGCGCCTCAAGAGCCTGCTCAATGGTCCAGGCAACCAGCGGTTTCCCAGCGATAGGCTTGAGGTTCTTGCGCGGGATTCCCTTAGACCCGCCGCGAACGGGTATCACGCAAAGAATACGCATGCTGTCTAGTTCTCCAATGATTGAGTGAGGATATGTGCGATGGTTTCCGCCGGTTCACGGCTCGGAAGCTGAGGTGCCGGGGTCGGTTCGCTCCCCCAGGGGCTCATGCCGTAGCGCCCCCAGAAATCCTGCAACCACTGCGGCGGATGCGGGTGGTAGACCCAAGATGGAACCCCGCGAATAGCGGCTTCTAGGACCCCCGTTGAGAAGATGGAAACAATCGGATTATTAACCTGGTTCAGAGGCCGCTGTGAGCGATCAACTTCAATGCCCAGTCTATCCATCAAACCGTGTGTGAGGAGAGAAAGTTTATCTTTCTCACTCGGGTGAGGTCTGTAGATTGCCTTGTTCTCCCTGGTGAATTTGAGGGTGGAGTAAGCGAAGGAAGCACGGGGCAGCTCGGCCCCGTGCATTTGCCCAAGGAACAACGGAGTGGAGAGAATCTCGGCAGGATCAACCGCAGGTTGCTGAGAGGCCTCCCAGAAAAGCTGAGAACCCACGACCTGAGCCGTCACATCGGTACGACCGGAAATCCAGAAGTCAGCATCAGCCTGGCTGAAGGCCAAGAGGTGAGTACCGAAAGCCAGAGGCGGCGCATACGGGGTCTGCAACCCGTGTTGAATAGTAACGAACTGAGCTTCGTTCCTTTGCGAGAATCGGTAGGCGGCGGAGCCCCATGCCATATAGTGACCAAGCGCCACTATCTCTTGGACCTCAGGTAAAACAGTATCCAGCTTGTCTTCTTGCACCAATTGCACCGTCCAGCTCTGGTCTGGAAGATAGGCTGTAAGGTCGTTGGGGGCCCACACCGCATAGGGGGTTTGCCCCAAAAATTTGGTGGGGGTGACCAGAGAGTTCAGCGAAGTAGGTGAGGTGGAGTCCAGCGCGATTAATATCTTTGCAGTTTCACCGGTGGTATGTAAGTAGCCAGTTACAAGCTCATTTAGGGGCTTACCTTTGCCCGTGGAAGGTAGTGAAGACGCAAAATTTTTGACAGTGCTTTTACCCCTCCGTAACAGATGGGCATTTGCCTGCCATCTATTCCAGGCTTCTAAGTCTGAAGGGTACTTTAGGCCCATAAAAGATTCATCTTCTGTGCTCGGTGGAAAAAAGTATGTTCAGCTTGGCTACGTTTGAGCCCTGCTTCACGAATCGAATCACTCCAAGAGGGCTCTGCAATAACTCGCTGGCAAATCTCGATTAGTTCATCGGTGCTATGGTAGAGCAGAACCTCCTTGCCGACTTCGTAAAATTCTTCAACATCGGGCCGGTCAATGAGCTGCAGGCCGTTCATGCCGGGTACCTCAAAAGTTCTCATGGACAAGCCTGCCTGTAACCCATGAACATTCAGCGAGGCAGCAGCAGCAGCTTGAACCTTATAGGCTTCAGCAAGAGGTATATCTCGCTCTGCTGGAAGTTCGGGTCGCTTTATTTCCCAAGTACGCAAGCGGTCAAAGGGGTGGTGTGACCAGGCTCGACCGTACACCCTTACGGGGACCCCCGCTTCTTGGAGGGCAAGCATCATTTTTTCGCGGTTATCGTAGCGTGATCCTACAAAAACAATTTCGGGGATGCGTTCAGTGGGGAAGTCAGCAAGCCTAGGATCATAGCCGTTAGCCACAAAGTGGGCGTTAGCTCCATTGAGGGAAAATTCTTCAGCTTCTAAACGTGCATAGCTAACTACTGTGGGGCGGCTCTTAAGAAATTCAAGAGTGTAACGATGCCTTTTAAGATCGTCGTATAGCCATAAGATGTGAGGAATTCGTGATTCGTCCACTTTCTGCCAAAAGTTATCGCCCAACCCATCGGCTTTAATAACAATGAGTTTGTCAGGCTTTACTTCGTCAAGAACCCTCAAAGCCTTGGCAGTCGCTGCAATCTCAGCAGCCTTTTGTCCTTGCAAACCTATTTTTGAGGGAAGCTCGTACAGGGCCTTATTGCGAATCTTATCTTTGAAAGTGTCAAAAGCATCGTATCTGTGAACTGTAACCTCGTAACCAAGTTGGCTGAATCCATCAGCAATCGAGTGACAGTACCCGTGAAATGCCGGGCTAACAATGAGCAGTTTCTCGGTTGGCATCATTGAGCTTCAGCTTTCTTGATAAATTCGAGCTCTTCTTGGAGTATCCGGCGGGGTTTGACGGCTGAGTTCCATAACGAACGAAACGTATTGAACACAAAATTCAGGTAGCTTACGGCTTTGAGAATAGGCGCTAAGAGAAGACCCTCATCCCATTTCTTGTTGTAAATAAAGCGAGAGTTAAGAACCCACTGGCGTCGCTGAGCTGACCCGCCAGAAGAACCTCCTCCAGCGTGTCGGACTACAATATCGCCCCGAAAGACACGTTTGATTCCTTGATCCGCTAGTCGGCGTTGTAGGTCAATTTCTTCGCTGTTCATAAAAAAGCGCTCATCCATACCACCGACAGCCTCAAAGTCTGCTTTCCTGAGCATCATGCAGGCCCCCATCAACCAATCAGTTTCAGCTCTTTTACCCGTTTGACATTTGGTGTCATGACCAACCATGATATGCCAGAAGCGGGTATCCCGGAAGCGAGCAACCGGGGTAAACCACTCCCAGGCATGATGCGCTGTCTTTGGAAACCGTCTTCCCACCCATTGGGACTTACCGTCATCTCCCACTACCTGAGGGGATAGCAAAACACCACTACCAGATATTTCTAATTCAGTACGGGCAGCGTCAAGCATGTCTTCCAAAAAACTTGGAGGTAGAGTCAAGTCACTATTAAGAATCAAAACCCATTCGCCCGATGCGGCCTCAGTACCGCTGTTCACGTTAGATCCAAAACCACCATTTGCAGTGCGACTGACCAGCTTTACTCCCGGCACCTCGGGAAAAGGGATGGGTGAGGCATCGTCAGAAACAATAATTTCATGGGTCTCAACTAACTTCTGCTCAGTAAGCTGGGTCAATAAGTCAAGGGTGTCCGTTGGATCTCCATAAAATGGTATGAGGACTGAAAGCACGCACATAGAGTTTCCTTCCGCTCTCACAATTCTTGTCTATCCAATCACGACTACAGTCTAAAAACTAGTAAGAGGGAACGTAATTTGTACGACTAACTGGAAGCAACACAAAAGTTGCGTTGCTCATGACGTGATTCTAGTGCAAAGTTCAAGCACGTCTTTACTCCAGGTTTCCCATGTCAGACGCTCTTTAGCATCTGTACTAGCCTTTTGGGACACAGTTTCAAGCATGCTCTGTGTAAGATTCTGAAGCAACTCACTGATCTCACCAATCGTACTTTTTGGTGAAACTAACCACCCATTCTGATTATGCTTGAGCAAAGTAGGAATACCGCCTATTCTAGTTGAAATCACGGGTAGACCGTGGTTCAAAGCATCAGTGACAACCACTCCCCCCTGCACTAGCCTCCGTGGGTTCTATCAGGAGATCGTGGCTCAGGTAAAGAGCTGATATCTCTCGTCTGCTTACTCGGGACAAATAGGCTACCCCATCGTAAGGGATTTCATGAGGAGCCCCAACTACAGTTAGAGTTAGCTCTGGGCGATGCTGGCGAGCTATCAGAAAACTCTTCAGGGCTTTTTCTCCACCTTTACGCTTCCAATCAGAACCCACTAAAAGCAGACAAATTTCTGATTCGCTATGTTTAGGCGATCTCACTGGTTGTACAGGTAGTGTTCCAGGGCCAAAAGGAACAACAGACAAATTGCTGACAGGTAAATTGACATAGCGCATGAGCTGCTGAGCAGACCAGTTGCTTGCAAGGCGGTAGTGGTCTGACCTCTGAGCAACTAATTTGTCAATTATGCAACCTTGGGCCAGCGAAAGGTGAGAAGCTTTTTATCTTTATAGTATCCTTGCACCATAGCAGAAAACGAGGAGTCAGTAATCTGAATAATTGGAATATGTTTAGGAACACCTAAAGATTACTTCGATTCAGAAAAATTAAATTTTAACATCAAAATTCTCGCCGGCAAGTAAATTACGAACCTTTTTTTATTTTTTCAAAGTAGTAAAAAAGGCATCCGTAGGAAGATAAACCATCCGAGCCAATCCCCGTGCCCTTGCTAGAAAACGGTCAACCCATGAGTCAGCCACAGGTGGCACCTGAAGTGGAGTAACTTCCACTCGTTCCGATAGTGCAGAAATAGCCGGAGCTATGACACCAGACCGTGAGTGTGGATCTGTTAAATCCCAGGGCGACAAAACACCTATTTTCACTATTCCCTCCAAGTCACATAAACTTTATATTCAAAATAATCTCCAAGATTTTAGAAAAATTTTTCGTGGTTAAAATATCTCTCTGCCTCAGAAACCTATCAGTAATATTAAAAAAATTATATTTTTTGCTTTGCCTTTGTAATTTTTACGTCTCCATATCAGGTTCATATTCCAAAGGCATGCAAATTCATTGAATCTGCAAGCCAGTCAGAATCCACCAGGAAGAACACCCGGCCGCTTGTCTCGCACAACAGCAGATTAGCCCTCCACTCATACCAAAATCAATATTTGGAACACTGTAAAAAGCGGCTTCTTAAATTAACCCCAAGAACATCTGCCAAATGAGGATACCATCAAGCGGAAATCTAATATAGAAATCGTCTCCCTATGTGAGCTCGACAAGCCTTATAAAATTTTGCCCACTAGTCCTGGACTGAGGATATATACCTGAACTTTAAATTTTAGCTGAACATGATTATATATATTTAACCCAATCCCCAAAATTGATATCGGAAATAGAATTCACAAAAAAGATTTTTCTTAATCATCATTTTTTCATCGCAAAAAATATGCTACAACAATCATATTTGACCAAAAATTGTCCAAGGTTTTTCACCAAAGTACGGTGCCTCCTGCCGCTAAGCACTTCTAAGCATATCCAAATGCTGGCCAGCACAGCTTGCGAATACCATGGACTGACTCCTCGCTGAAGGGCCCGTATTCTGCAACCAATGTGGATTTTTAACCTAGGGCGAGTGCCCTCTTGATAGTGTGCTGACTACAATCTTTAATCCGACCAATCTAAGATGTTTTTGATAAGCAAAACATGACACTTATTTTTGTCTTTGGGTTCACCCCAGCAGCCTCCATAAATTTTCCGCATACCAATCATCAGAAAGTGTAAAGAGACATATTAGATATCGTTGGATATGAAGATATGGACTAGTAGTAGTTTTCTTACATATAGCTACACGGCTTTACCGAATTCACAGCGTCTATCTCAAATAAACCTTCTCCGATGTGCAATCCATATCAGCAGACTTATCCCCTGCTACAGAGCGTTTAGTTTGATCGACCATCAAAGAGGCTAGTGACAGAGCCTTCATCGAAGACTTCCTTGATAGCACGTGCCAGCAGCGGGGCAATGGAAAGCACGGTCAGGTTCTCAAACTTCTGTTCGGGGCGCAGTGGCAGGGTATTAGTGACAACAACCTCGCTAGCACCGCACTGGCTTAGCCTTTCAGCAGCAGGCTCAGAGAAAACCGCGTGAGTTGCCGCGATAATAACGTCCTTAGCGCCGTTGTCCTTAAGGACCTTGACTGCACCGGCAATAGTGCCACCGGTGTCAATCATGTCATCAATCAGAACACAGGTACGGCCCTTGATATCGCCCACCACGGTCTTAGAAACAGCCTGGTTGGGGACGTTAATATCGCGGGTCTTGTGAACAAAAGCCAGAGGTGCACCGCCCAGGAGCTCTGCCCACTGCTCAGCGACACGTACGCGGCCGGTATCGGGGGAAACAACAGTAACGTTTGAGGTGTCTACCTTGCTGGCAACGTGCTCAGCAAGAAGCGGGATAGCCATGAGGTGATCCACAGGACCGTCAAAAAAGCCCTGAATCTGCGCGGTGTGCAGATCAACGCTCATCAGACGGTCAGCACCAGCAGTCTTGTAAAGATCTGCAACCAGACGGGCTGAGATGGGCTCGCGGCCCTTATGCTTTTTGTCCTGGCGGGCGTAAGGGTAGAAAGGAGAAACAACAGTAATGGAACGGGCGGATGCTCGCTTGAGCGAGTCAATCATAATCAGCTGTTCCATGAGGGCATCGTTAATGGGTGCCGGGTGAGACTGAATCACGAAAGCATCTTTACCGCGTACCGATTCGTTGAATCGGACGTAGGTTTCCCCATTAGCAAAAGTGTAGGCAGATGAGGGAAGAACCTCGTTTCCTAGCTCAGCAGCAATCTGCTCAGCCAGTTCGGGGTGGGCACGCCCGGAGACCAAGGCCATCTTTTTTTCGCCCGGATTCGTAATCTCAGTCATTACTGCTTATCGCTTTCCTTTTCAGGCTGTGCCGGCTGCTGCGCCAAAGCCGCCTCGGCGGCTTGAGCAGCCTCTGTTCCAGCGCGTTTTTCAATGACCCAGCGCTCGATATTGCGTTGGGGAGCTTCGTTGATGGCAAGAGCCCCAGCGGGTACGTCCTTGCGGATAACGGTTCCAGCACCAGAATACGCCCCGTCCCCAATATTTACGGGAGCAACATACATGTTGTCTGAACCCATGCGAACGTTACTTCCCACGGTTGAGCGGGACTTATTCACACCGTCATAGTTAACGAACACTGAAGCGGCTCCAATATTGGAGTTCTCACCAATGGTGACGTCGCCAGCATAGGACAGGTGGGGGAGCTTAGATCCGGAACCAATCTCTGCGTTCTTGGTTTCCACGAAAGTACCGATCTTGCCCTTAACACCGAGCTTGGTGCCGGGGCGCAGGTAGGCGAAGGGGCCAACACTTGCACCGTCTGCAATTTCTGAGTCGTAGCCTTCGGTGCGTGAAATAGTGACCTTCTCCCCTACCTTGACGTTGGTGAGCGTGGTGTCTGGGCCAATCAAGGAGCCGGTAGCGATGCGGGTGGTTCCCTTGAGGTGCGTGCCGGGAAGAATGGTGACATCGTTCTCGATGGTTACGGTGACATCAATCCATGTGCTCTCGGGGTCAACAATGGTGACACCACCGACCATGTGGCCATGAGTAATGCGGTCGTTGAGTTTGCGACCCAGCTGAGCCAGCTGAACACGGTCATTAGCGCCTTCTACCTCCCAGCGGTCCTCGATATCGAGTGCCGAGGTGCGGTGGCCGTCTTCACGTGCAATGGATAGGACATCGGTAATGTACTTCTCGCCCTGAGCGTTATCGGTGGTGACGCGGGTTAGCGAATTACGCAGAACAGTGGCATCGAAGGCGTAAATACCAGAGTTAATCTCGGTGATGGCAAGCTGTTCAGGGGTGGCATCTTTAGCTTCAACGATGGCAGTGACTTCGCCTGATTCGTTGCGGACGATACGGCCGTAGGAGCCGGGCTCCTCAAGGTGTGTCGTCAGAACAGTGACAGCGTTTTTGCCTTCTTCGTGGAAGGCGATGAGCTTACGCAGACTTTCGGTCTTCAGCAGGGGAACATCGCCGTAGGTGACAACAACTGTGCCCTCTACCTGACCCACTTCGGAGTCAAGGCCCAGCAGGCCGACCTCTACAGCGCGGCCGGTTCCGGGAATCTCGTCCTGATCGATGATGGTGACCTGCGCATCAAAGGCGGTGACATGCTCAGCCACCTTGTCACGCTGGTGACGTACAACAACGGCAAGGTTCTTGGGTTCAAGTTCCCGTGCCACGGCAACAGCGTGCTCCACCATGGAGCGACCACCGATGGGGTGCATGACCTTGGGAGTTGATGATTTCATACGGGTTCCGGCCCCCGCAGCCAGAACGATCACGGCAGATGGGGCTGATGTAACTACTGTCACTGTATGGAACTCCTCAAGTGAGTGATACCCCAAAAGTATGCCATGAAGGCACCGGGGTGGTTGAGCTCCGCCACAAGGACTCGAACCTTGAATAACGGCTCCAAAGGCCGCTGTGTTGCCAATTACACCATGGCGGAATAGGGCTGTCCTAGCTCAGTCCCATGCTGGGTTGAGCAGGAGCAGACTTAGACCATAGTAGCAAAGATAAAGTTAGGGTGCTAAATAAGAACTTTCTGAAAGCTACCGGGTAGCTGATAAATTGCTAATTCCCTAGCCAGGGCACGACGATATCCAGTGCTTCTTGAATTCGCTGGACAGCTACCTTGGCGGCCTCTGGTCCACGCAGGTAAGGATCAGCAACCTCGTCTTGGGCGAGAGGTTCTTCGTCATACTGCATCATGAAAGCAACCGGATCAACGCGCTTGCCTGCCTGCTTCTGCACCCTGGCCATCTGGCATAGCAGGTGAACCTTTGAACGGTACTGGGGCCATTCATGCACGATCCAGTCCAGGTGCTCTTTCTCCATGACCAGCACAAGAGCTGACTCTCTGACCAGGCGTTCCGTGATTTGTTTGGCAAGGTGCTGATCGTACTGAGCACCACGTTGAGCGAGTTCGATATCAATATGGCGGGCAACCCCTGCCCCAACCATTGCACCGGTACCGGCACTATTAAAAGTCCAAGTAGAGCCATCCTCTAGCATTGCCTCTGCCAGATATTGGGCACTGGCGGAACGGGCTATATTACCGGTACAGACGAACAAGACCTCTTTTTTTGTATCTGCATGATCCGGTTCAGGATCTGTTCGATCCCCCACTTTTCTCAGTAGCGAGGAAACCCCAAAACTTATCATTGCACTCCGCTCAATCTCTCTTGTTTAGGCAAGACAACTGCCGCCCATAGAGATTCTACCTGCAAATCACAGCTTGGTGGTGGGCTAACACTCTGGGGATCTAGCCCAATACCCGCATGCTGTTTTCCTTATTTTTACCTCCTCATGTTCCCTAAGGCTGTAGCCTAGTGTGGTGGCACATTTACTGGGCGGCGAAGAGCTGCATATCGAATTTCCTACCCGCACTATCTTTGAGGGCATCACCGTAGGCCTCAACGAGGGGGACCGCATCGGCATCGTGGGCCGCAACGGTGACGGTAAATCCACTCTGCTTTCCCTACTGGGCGGGCGCTTGGCCCCAGATTCCGGCAAGGTCACAGTGCGCTCAGGCACGCGAATTGGCTACCTTGACCAGGCTGATGTCCTGGACAACACCCTGACCGTGGGCCAGGCAATTGTGGGCGATACCCCCGAATACGAGTGGGCATCGGACCCCAAGGTACGCGACGTCATCGCCGGCCTGGTCTCTGATCTGAACTGGAATGCGCCAGTTGAGTCACTCTCAGGCGGTCAACGCCGACGTGTAGCCCTTGCAGCGCTGCTAGCCGGTGACTGGGATGTGCTCATGCTCGATGAGCCCACCAACCACCTCGATGTTGAAGCCATTACCTGGCTAGCCCAGCACCTCAAAAACCGCTGGCCCAAGAATGCCGGAGGCCTGCTGACAATCACCCACGACCGCTGGTTCCTGGATGAAATCTGCACCGGCACCTGGGAAGTCCACGACGGACTGGTAGAACCTTTCGAAGGTGGCTACGCCGCCTACATCCTTCAGCGCCTTGAACGCGACCGTCAGGCCGCAACTGCCGAAGCTAAACGCCAGAACCTGATGCGTAAGGAACTAGCCTGGTTACGTCGCGGCGCCCCGGCCCGCACCTCCAAGCCAAAGTTCCGTATCGATGCGGCCAATGCTCTCATTGCTGATGTCCCCCCGGTACGCAACACTGTGGAGCTCTCCCAGATGGCGGTAGCACGCCTGGGCAAGGACGTGGTCGATATCGAGGATGTGGATGTCAGCTACCCCGATGCCCAAGACCCAACCCGCACCAAGGATGTCCTCAAAAAGGTCACCTGGAGAATAGCCCCAGGTGAGCGCACCGGCATTATGGGCGTCAATGGGGCCGGTAAGTCGACTCTGCTGGGCCTAGTCACCCGTGCGGTGCAACCGACCCGTGGCCGGGTCAAACACGGTAAGACGGTCAAGGTGGCTACCCTGACCCAGCAACTTGATGAGCTCACAGAAGTGGCTCACGAGCGGGTTTCCGATATCATTGGGCGCAAGCGCAGCATCTATGTGACCGGTGGTAAGGAGATGACTCCCGGCCAGCTTCTTGAACGGCTCGGCTTTACCTCTGCTCAGCTTTCAACCCCGGTGAAGGATCTTTCGGGTGGGCAGAAGCGCCGCCTGCAGCTGCTGCTCATTTTGTTGGATGAACCCAATGTACTCATTCTTGATGAGCCCTCCAACGACCTGGACACGGACATGCTGGCAGCTATGGAGGATCTTCTTGATACCTGGCCCGGCACCTTGCTGGTAGTCTCGCACGACCGCTACCTAATGGAGCGAGTCACCGACCAGCAGTACGCCCTCTTTGACGGCAGGTTCACACACCTGCCCGGTGGGATTGACCAGTATCTGCTCATGTCGGCACAGGCGGCGGCTCACCCTGCCCAGACTGCCCTTGATTCGTCACCCCTGGGCAAGCAGGGGTCTGCAGAAAGCGCTTCTAAGGTGGGCGGCGCAGAGCTGAGGGCCGCCCAGAAGGAAATCAACCAGATTGACCGTAAGCTCACCAAATTGGCCGAGCAGAGGCAGAAGCTGGCTGAGAAAATGACGGTTCACGACCAGTCTGACTACACCGGTCTGGCGGAGCTGGGCGCCCAGCAAGAGTCAATCCAGAACGAGGTCGAAGAACTAGAAATGCGCTGGCTAGAACTTGCGGATAGGGTTGAGGGGAATTAGTACTGGTCAGGAGCCAGTTGGAGGGCCCCTAAGGGTTGATGGACTTTCCTCCAGGGCATTTCTTGAAAACTTCGTCCCTTAACCTCTTGAGGTATTATCCCCCTGGTTTCCGCTACTAGTAATTTTAGTTTAGGTTGATGACTTCATGACGTTCGTAATTCAGTTAATAGTATTACTATCCTTGCTCTACCTGGTGGGCAGACTCTCGAATCCCAAAAAATTTCGGGATTCCAATGATGATTATTCATTTATCACGGTTCTGGCCCATATGCTGATTATTTTAGTGACCTCAGCTTTGATTCTCAGCGGGCAGATTATAATTCTTTTGGCTGGTCTTGCGCTCTACACCTGGTGTACACAGGACCCGGCTGCCCCAGTACCGCTTGAAGACGACATGCTGAACGTGGGTTTCAGTAGCTATAAGTTTGATGGCGGAAACTTTTTGCTAGGGATCGCAATACTTATTCTTATGACAGCTATTGTCCACTTTTGGGTTAGGGCAAAATTTTTTGAAAGATTTCCTCGGCATAGCCCTGACATGAAAGAGATTGAAATATCTGAATACTTCATCCAGTGGCTAACCATTTATCTTGCTGTCTATCAGTTTATTTTTGACGGACTTAAAAACGCATTCTCTTTTGTGGACACCCCAGAAAACACAGCAGCTTTCTTTAATATTGCCCTGACACCGCAAAACATTAACCTGGTGCTCCAGCCGCTCCTTATCGCTTCTTGGATCACCCTTGTGATCTCAAAGATACGCCTACAACGTAAGCATGAAGCAGATTTATAGGATCTAAGACTTCAAGCGCTTCTTACCCTGCGGCTCTCGTTCTTCCACGGATGCTTACAACGGTTGGCCCGGAGCCGGACACAAAGCTGGCAGCTACACCCGGTTGGTGGGCTAGCCGCTCCAGGGTTGATCGGAGTTCCGGCAGAAGAGTGCCGGCAAGTCTCAACAGAGCTCAGGCAGTACGGGAAGAGATTTTAGATGTCATACTTTCAACGCACGGTCCAATAGTCAGGGCAAAATATATTGCCTCTATAATTTCAGCGATCGACCAGCACCCTATCCGGCTTTTGACCTAATGACCTATAAACGAAAATCCCATAGAGACGTCCCAAGTCCCAGGATAGTTGCTGGAGACGCGCTCGTGATTTATCGCGTGATAGTAAATATTCCCTTAAAGTAACTGCCAGCTTACGCGCCATGAGCTTGAAACTCGGGATATACTCATCAAAATCCGGAGAAAAATTAAGAGCAAGCTGAACCCAAGTCCTGCCATAGTTATAAAATTGCTTAAACAAAGCTTTATCGCTGACACGTTGCCGATACTGTATCAGAGGCTCTGAAATCCACCCCTGGGTGTAGCCGAGACGGGAGGCGCGTAGACAAAAGTCAACCTCATCGTGACCACCACGGTAAGAACAATCAAAACCGCCAAGAGTTTCAAAAACAGTCTTCCTCAGGGCTAGATTTCCCCCTAAAAGATATTTTTGATTAGCAAAAACCTTTGGTTGGTCGATGACAACTCGCTCTTGAACATAAGTAGATAATTTATCGCTATAGACCAGTTCCTGATGACCACTACCCACCAAATCATATGCACTGAGGGAGGCGATCATTTTTTGAGCCCAGGTGGAAGCAACAATATCATCGGCATCACATATTAGAACATGTTCATGACGGGCATGAATTATACCTACATTTCGGGCGTAGTTAACACCCTGCATGGCGGAAGAATCAACTATTTCTAAGACCGGAATAGTAAGTTGAAGTTTTTGCACTACAGAACAAGTATTATCTGTTGACCCGTTATTCGAGATAATTATCTGATCAGGCTTTAATGTACCACCCCATACAGCTTGAAGCTGCTCCTCAATAAAACTTTCTGCATTATAGGTAGGAATCACCACTGAGAACTTAAAAGACATTTTCTGCACCATATATTTCATTAACTTTACACAGGTACTTTTCTTGGGAATAAGTCGAAGATGCCTCATTCCTAGCAAAACGAACCTTTTCAGAATATCTCTCAGGGTTCTCAACTATAGCTAGAATAGCCTCAGCAAATTTTTCCGGACTGTTGGCAATTTCTGTAATCCATTCGATGTTTGCAATCCCCTCCGCCCCTGCAGTGGTCGAAACTACTGGGACACCACGCAAAATGGCATCGAGGGTCTTAAACTTAACACCGCTCCCCAACCTAATTGGCGCCACTACCAGGGTAGCCTTAGAGTACGTGGGCTCTAAGTCTTCAACGAACCCCATAAATTCAACTCGGGGGGCTGCGATTGAGTCCACAAGGGTTTTCGAGGGGCTTGAACCAATTACTTTGAAGGTTATCTCAGAATCTTCCGCCCAAACCAAAGGCAGCACTTTTTGAACAAACCACCTGACAGCATCCTCATTTTCCCATCGATACATGGTCCCCACAAAGATAATTTCTTTTTCGCTAGGTCTACGCACTTCAGGTAAATTCGTATTCACATAAACGGGGGGTAAAACCGTTTCAATCTTATCCTTATCGCATCTTTTATAGTTGAGAAGATTGCGATCTTTCTCCGAAAGCACCACAGCAGTTTGCAGATATTTAGCTGTAGCCCTATCTAAGTGCTTGGATATCTTTGCTTGCGCTAACCAAATTAGTGATTTACTCTTTTTCTCTTCCTCAATTGCCCTCCGGACCAAGCGTTGTGAACTGATATCATGAAAGGTTCCAATCAACTTTGCCGAGGGATTTATCTTCTTGATAGAACTTCCCAACAAAATATTAGCTGACCATTGAAGATCAATAATGGATGCATTCCGTATTAGATGCAGAGCCCGTTTATCCCTCTTAATAGCTAGCAAAAATTCATAATTTGGTGTCCAAGTGCCTACACGATTCCGGATTCTTAATAATAAGTTCTTACGACCTAAAGGGACAAAGTGATAATTTACATCATACTGACAGTCCAAAGATCTAGTTGGAGTCGGGGCAATAAAAATTGGTTTATACCCACTCTTTACAAGAGAGAAGTAGAGCTCTCTTACGAGACGCTCACCAGCACTGGCCGGTTCTGGGTTTGGGACCAGCGGAGATACAATAACTACCGGATAACTACTCATAATTTGCCTAACTCCACGAGCTCTTTAAACTCGGAATTAGTCTCGGTTAGCTCACTAAAACTACCCTGGTTAACTACCCGTCCATCTTTCATATAATATATGATATCTGCTTTTTTAATTGTCGATAATCGATGAGCTACCATAATAATCGTCATCTCACCTGCTAAACTTTCAATTGTTTTAGTAATTTTATGTTCTGTTTTATTGTCCAGAGCTGAGGTTGCTTCATCTAAAACCAATAAACTGGGATTGCGATATAGAGCCCTGGCTATCCCTAAACGCTGACGTTGACCACCAGAAAGTCGGCTACCATCTTGCCCTAGATCTTCTTCAATTCCGTTAGGCAATGAATCAATCAAATCACCTAATTGCGCAAGCTCCAAAGCTCTTACTACCTGTGCATCATTAATTTCATCTGGGCCTAAACCAAATGCAACGTTGACCTTCAGCGACCCAGGTAGAACATAAACTGACTGTGGCACAACAGCCAGTTGCGATTGCCAGCCTTTGAGGTCCTCCATGACAGGTTTACCTCCGCAATATAAGGAACCTTGCGATGGAATAAGCATGCCTAAAACGATATCTACCAGCGTTGATTTTCCCGATCCGCTTGAACCTACAAAAGCTACAGTCTTGAATTCTGGTATTTGAATCGATACCTTATCCAAAACAGCTGGACCGTTTTCTTCATACTTGAAGGTAACGTTATCGATTTGAATATCTCCAGAAAATGAATCTCCTGACATGGGTAATTCAGAGTATCTTTGCATTTCCTTAAAATAGGATACTTCCTTATTAAGAACATCAACTCCGTGAGTGCCAACTCTTACAATATTAAGAGAAGCTATAGCAGAATTGATGGCCGGAAGAACTCTTACAGCGGCAACACTGAAAACACCCATAACGGCAACGGCTTCTGCTTGATCCCTCGTGGCAAACATGAACGTAGCTAAGCCGGCAATGCTCATAATGAACACGATCTCCATAATATTCTTTGGCAGTTCGCCGATTACGCCCTGCTGCCTGTTAGCTTGAGCGCGCATATCGGCGCCGGATTCGTACCTTCTGACAAATCTCTGAGAGACATCAAAGAGTCTCATTTCTCTGAACGCTTCAAGCGCAGGCATGGAGGCATACCAGGACACATAGTCTGCCTCTATTAGGTTCTTGCTAATCTGAGTGAGTCTCCTGCGAAGCAAGAATGGGATCAAGTATCCAAAACCAGCAAAAATTGTAAATGCAATCAGTGCTACCTGGGGGGAAATAATAAAAGTTACCACAACCATCATCGCAATTGTCAGTAAACTTGTCAGAAGACTGATGGTGCCCAAAATTGCTTGGCTGTAGGCTTGACTCACTGATGTGGCAAGTCTTGTGTGTATTTGTGACAAGTCCCGGCGCTTGTGGTCCTGATAGGGCGCATCAAGGTAGTAGCGCAGCAATGAGACCCGAGCACTCTTTTCCATGCTATTTATAAAGCCAATCTGCCACCAACGGAAAGATATGGTAAAGAGAGCCTTGGCTATGAAAGCCCCGACAACACCGACCGCCGTGTAGACAATAAGAAGCTGCCTATCGTTTGTCCCGGCAAAGCTAGATAACTTTTCAAGGATAGGATTATCTAAACTTTGACCGGACGCAAGCAATAATAATGGATAAGTTCCAAGCACCCCTAGAATCTCCAGCAATGAAACAAAAAAAGCACCCACTACAGAAAGGGATATTTTATTTCTTACCGGGAATTCAACTAGATAAAATAGGTTGCGTAACTTAGTTAACATTCCCCCCACTTTGTTTGTTTTATACATAATTCTTTCCTAATAATTATACTCTATCTGCTCAAGCTTAAGTAATTCCTTTATGCTTTATCCGGTGAGATGTAGACTACGGTTGGCCCGGAGCCGGACACAAAGCTGGCAGCTACACCCGGTTGGTGGGCTAGCCGCTCCAGGGTCGATTGGAGTTCGGGCAGAAGACTGCTAGCGGGTGCGGCAAGGTCATTGCGGAGCAAGCTCGAAATGATGGGAAGACGCTCAGCCAAGGGAGCTTGTGAGGTCAAGGCCTCAATCAGGGTAGCAGGTACCTCCAGAACAGGGTCCGGTGCCGGGTAGCGCCCGGCTTCCCTGCCCGCGTCCAGTTCACGGAAAACTGCAGGTGTCGATAAGCCCGCCGAAGCAGGGCAGAAGCCAAAGCAAAGCTGCTCTGTAGCTTCCGGCACTTCAAGAGGGGTGAGCTTCTCCCCCAGGCCCAAACCCACGGCTAAACCGCCAAGCAGGGCAAAGGGCACATCCGCCCCCAGAGAGGCCGCTAGCTCCAGCAGACGCTCCCGGGGAACAGAATCCTGCACCAGGTCTGCCTGCACCAGATAGGCGTTCATAGCTTTCATGGCGGCCGCCGCATCAGCTGAGCCGCCTCCCATGCCACCGGCCACCGGCACCGCCTTCTCAATGTGGACTTCCACCGAGATATCTTGCAGCCTGAGTCCCTGCTCTTGGAGCACGGCCAAAGCGCCCCGGTAGGCTAGGTTACTGGCATCCAGCGGGACCAGGGCCGGGTCAAAAGTACCAGCAGCCACCTGCTCTGCCACGGGTGAGCCGGGAGTAACGCTCAAAGACTGGGTAATACCCGGGGCCTTAGCGGAACGAACGGTTACCCGCTCTAGAACATCTACCGCTGCGTATAGAGAAGCTACCTCGTGGTAGCCATCAGCCCGCAGAGGTCCTACTGCAAAATACAGATTAACCTTGCCGGGGGCAGTTGCAGAACAGCTCAGCACGGTCATTGCTCACCACCAGTAGAGACCGAGAAACCCTCTGCGGGTACCTGCCACGCCGCTTGGGCAATCTTGATGTAGTCGTGGATATCCAGCTTTTCACCGCGCTCTTGCGGGTCAATCCCTGCGGCCTCAAGCACAGCACCGGCACGAGCAGCAGAACCCGCCCAGCTCGCAAGCGCGGCCCGCAGGGTCTTACGACGCTGAGCAAAAGCGGCATCGACAATAGCGAAAACTTCCTCACGCGGCAGGTCAGACAGTAACTCTTTGCGGCGTTTGAAGGATACCAACCCGGACTTGATCTTGGGGGCAGGCCAGAAAACATTGGTACCGATAACACCGGCCTTAGAGACCTCAGCAAACCAGTTGGCTTTCACACTCGGTACACCGTAAATTTTAGAGCCGGGCTGAGCCGATAGGCGGTCAGCTACCTCATCCTGAACCATGACCAAAGCATGTTCAATGGAGGGGAAAGTCGCAAACATGTGAAGCAGAACAGGCACAGCGACGTTGTAGGGCAGGTTAGCCACCAGGGCGCTGGGCCTGCGGGGTAGCTCGGTCACTTTCATGGCATCGGAAAGTACTACATCGATCCGGCTCTCGGAGCCGGGGCGCATAGCGGCAATAGTTGTTGGGAGCTCTTGGGCCAGGGGCGGGTCGATCTCTACAGCGACCATATCCTTGGCGGCATCCAGTATGCCCAGGGTTAAGGAACCCAGGCCGGGGCCAATCTCCACCACCGTCTCGTCGGGGCCGATATTGGCCGCCGCAATAATACGACGAATGGTGTTGGGGTCAATCACAAAGTTCTGCCCCAGGGTCTTGGTGGGACGGATGCCTAAGCGGTCGGCCAGGTCGCGGATTTGGTGGGGGCCAAGTAGTTGCTGTTCAGTCACCCCTCCAGTCTAGCGGTATCGCAACTTAGAGAGACCCCACAGGTAGACTCCACAGGGAAACCACTTACCCCGGGTAAGCCACACCGCTCACTGGCTCGGAGCCTTTAGCCCGGTAAGCCGGTAAAATCATTGACCGTACTTGCTTTCCCACACCCAGAGGTTGCTATGCCCAATCGTCCCGCTGAGCCAACCCTACCGAGCATCGGCGTAAGCCTTGCGCGGGCGCTCACCAGCAGATGGGCCTTAGCCACAGCCCTGGCTCTCACAGTGCTCAGTATCTATCCCTTCCTCTGGGACGAGAAAATGCAGGCCCGGCACTTCTTTGACCTTCAGGTCTACTACGGCGGGGTAGCTCACTGGCTGGAAACCGGCAGGCTCTATGACTGGGCCTTACCGCCCGAGGAGGTCTACGGCTTCACTTACCCGCCCTTTGCCGCCCTGGTCTTTACGCCCTTTGTTCTGCTGACCAATGCCCAAACAGCCGGGCCGATCTTCCTCATCTGCAACGTGGCGGCTCTGGTTAGCCTGGTCTACCTGAGTTGCCGGGGTATGGGAGTCAGCAAGCGCCCAGCTCTGGCGGCAGGTTTGTGGCTCACTCCCCTGCTGCTCAAGTTCTTCCCCATCAGCTTTAACATGGAGCTGGGGCAGATTAACCTCTTCTTGGTCCTACTCATTCTGACCGACGTTATCTACCTGAAGAACACCCGCTGGCACGGAATCCTGATTGCCATCACCGCCTGCATCAAGCTCACCCCGGCTGTCTTTGGTCTGCTCTTTCTGGCAACCCGCGACTGGAAATCACTCGCCCGCTTTGTAGGCACTGGCCTGGCCAGCATCGTGCTCAGCTTCGCGGTTGATTTTGAGATCGCCCGCGAATACTTTACTGAAAAGATCTTCGAATCCGGGCGGGTAGGGAGCATCACCGGAGCGCTCAACTACAACCTACTGGGCACCTGGGCCATGCTCTTCCCCACAGGTATTGCAGCAGTTCTCTTTGTCATCTCTGCTGTATCCGCTCTGGTACTTTCCTACCTCGCAGCACTTTCCCTAGCCCGGCGGGGCCAGTACCTGGGGGCCGCCAGCGCGGTTGCGGCGCTGGGGCTACTACTCTCCCCCATCTCCTGGACCCACCACTGGGTCTGGTTCGTTACCTTCATCATCTTTGCTACCCTCTACGGGCTGGCCCGCAGGCAGAGTAGCTACCTCTACCTGGCGGCCACCGGCACCTTACTTTTCTCCATGCCTTTCGCCGTATGGTTTGGGGGCTATAACTGGGGAGGGAATGAATGGCCTAATTCATTGGCTCTCATTCACTCTCTACCAGTTTTCTGGGCTTTGCTGTATCTGCTAGTCCCAGTCCTTGAAGGGCGCAAAACCCTAGAAGCCCTCGATACCCCAGCTACCGTAAGCGGCCAATGAGTTAGCCCTAATATCGCGGCACAACTCCTCGAGATCGCGGTCTAGGTGCGCGGCCATATACCGCACCGTGTAGTTGGTCATGTAGCTGGCATTTGGGCGGCCCCGGAAGGGGTGCGGGGTCAGGAAAGGCGCATCGGTTTCTGCCAGAATCAACTCACGGCGAGCCATGCTCAGCGACTCCTGGATATCCCGTGAGTTCTTAAAGGTCACAGTCCCAGCAAAGCTCATATACCAGCCCCGCTCATTGCAGATTCGCGCCAGTTCTGGCCCACCGGAGTAGCAGTGGAAAATCACCGTCTCGGGTGCGCCCTCATCCAGCAGAACCCGCACAACATCGTCGTGGGCATCGCGGTCATGAATCTGGAGTGCCTTACCGTGTTTTTTAGCCATACGGATATGGGCACGGAAGGATTCCTCCTGGGCCTGACGGCCATCTTTACCGGTGCGGAAGTAGTCCAACCCGGTTTCGCCCAGGGCACGGACGCGGGGGTCAGCGGCCAGGGTGTTGATGACAGCCAGGGCGGCTTCGAGCTGCCCGGCCTCGGCCAGTTTGGGTGCTTCGTTGGGGTGCAGGGCTACAGTGGCTAGAACGCGGGGGTCAGCCTGGGCCATGCTCACGGCATAGAGAGAGCTGGAAACATCGCAACCCACCTGCACGATAGCACCAATGCCCAGAGCCTCACCGGTGTCCAGAGCATCACGGGCGGTAATGGCTACCTCTCCATCGAGCAGGTCCATGTGAGTGTGATTATCCACGATTGCGTAGGGTAGGGGCGCGGGGGCGGGCGGAAAGGTTAGGTTACGACGGCGGCCGTCTTCCCCGGTGGTACCGCGGCGACGGGTGCCCTCACCGCTGGCTTCGCCCTCCACCCGGTAGTGTTCTGCCCGGTAGGCCGGGGGTATTTCGCCCTCATCGATTCTGGGCGGACTCTCAAAGATGCTAGCTCCCTGCTCCTGCCTATCGGGCAAGAGGGTAGCAAAGCGCTCAGCTAACTGGGTGAGTTCTTCGGGGCTCAGGCTATGGTCACTGGTGCACATGGTTTTAGCTTTCCTGGTTTTTAAGATCGAGAACTGCCTGGTAGAGGTCGCGTTTGGAGACCCCGTGCGCTTCGGCCACCTGGGCGCAGGCCGCTTTCAGGCGGATACCACCCTCGGTCATTTCAAGGACAAGGTCGGTCAGGTCTTCAGCCTGCGCAGCCTCAGGAGCGCCCGCGCCTTCAAGCACGATCACGATTTCACCGCGCATCTGCTTGGATTCGCTCCACTCAATCAGCTCTGCCAGGGTTCCTCGGGCTATCTCTTCGTGAAGTTTGGTGAGTTCCCGGCAGACCGCCGCCCGGCGTTGCTCCCCAAAGTTCTTAGCAAAGTCTTTGAGGGTCGCAGCCAGCCTGTGGGGTGACTCGTAGAAGACCATGGTGCGCTCTTCTGCTACCAAAGAGGCCAGCCTGCGGGAGCGGTCAGAACCTTTACGCGCCAGGAAGCCCTCAAAGGTAAAGCGCCCAGACGGCAGGCCAGATAGGGCCAGGGCAGTCACCATAGCTGAGGGCCCGGGGAGAGCGGTGACGGTCAGGCCTGCTTGGGCTACAGCGGCAGCGGCTACATAGCCGGGGTCAGAAACTGCAGGCATACCGGCATCGGACATGAGGAGGACTGTCTGCCCATCGGCCACCGCCTGCACAATCTGTCTAGCCCGTTCGGTTTCGTTGTGGTCGTGGTTGACCAGCACACGCCCCCGGGTGGTAACGCCCAGCCCGGAGGCCAGTTTACGCAGGGTGCGGCTGTCTTCAACGGCAAGGATATCTGCGGTTGCCAGGGCTTGGCGCAGGCGGTGGCTAGCATCGCCCAGATTGCCGATAGGGGTAGCGCCCAGTATGAGGGCACCGCTGCTTGTCTCGGTCTGGGCTGTAGGCTGTGGGGAAGATTCCATAGCTTTTAACCCTACTATCTCAGGTTGGCTCGAACCATGTGGCGGGCCAATCAATTACCATTGCTTAGGTGAAAGCAAACCCAACCAACGCCGTCCTTTCCCTACCCGAAGCCTTTAGCGAGTCCGCTTTGCGGGCCCGCCTGGCTGTTACAGCCCTTACTTTCCCGCGCCGAGGGTGGCTAGCTCCCCTGCTGGTACTGATCCTGGCGGGGCTGATGCGTTTTGTAAACCTTTCAACCCCGAACGCTATTGTGTTCGATGAAACCTACTACGCTAAAGACGGCTATTCCCTCTTGCATTTTGGGTATGAGCGCAACTGGGTTGAGGGTGCTAACGACAGCTTTGTAGCCGGTGCCCCCAGCGGTATTTTGGAGACCCCGGAGTATGTGGTTCACCCGCCGGTTGGCAAGTGGATGATTGCACTGGGCATGGCGGTCTTTGGGGACGATAATCCCCTGGGTTGGCGTTTTGCTGCGGCTCTTACCGGTACCCTGTCGGTGGGGTTGGTCATGCTGGCGGGTTGGCTGCTCTTCCGTTCGGTAACGGTGGCTTCGCTGGCCGGTTTACTGATTTCGGTGGACGGACTTCACCTGGTGCAGTCTCGGTTTGCTCTGCTCGATATTTTCTTGATGTTCTGGCTCCTAGCCACCTTTGTTGCCCTGCTTCTGGACCGCTACCAGGGCAGGCGCAGGCTAGCCTCACGGCTGGCAGAAGCCGCCACCGCTAACGGGGGCACCCCGCCGGATAGCCTCATGGTCTACGGCCCCACACTGGGCTTGCGCTCCTGGAGATTAATTGCCGGTATCTGCGCGGGCCTAGCAGTCGGTGTTAAGTGGAACGCCCTCTTTTTTATCGCTATCTTCGGTCTGATGACCGTCTTCTGGGATGCCAACGCCCGCCGTATAGCCGGTATCAGGCGCTGGTACCTGGCCGGTTTCCTGCGCGACGGTATTCGGGCCTTCTTCTCGCTTATTGGGGTAGGTCTGGTCACCTACCTGGCTACCTGGAGCGGCTGGTTTGCCTCACAGGATGCCTACGACCGTCACTGGGCGCAGGAGCACCCTGGTGAGGGTGTTCTGTGGCTACCGCAGTCCCTGCGCTCGCTGTGGGAATACCACCGCTCAGCCTATGCCTTCCACTCGGGGCTGGATTCCCCGCATACCTATGCTTCACCGGCCTGGCAGTGGCTCATTCTGGGGCGGCCCACCAGCTACTACTACGAGTCCCCCAAGATGGGTACTGATGGTTGTACTGTAGATTCCTGCTCGCAGGCTATCTTGAACATTGGCAACCCGGCTATCTGGTGGAGCTTCCTTGTGGTTGGCGTGTTCTCCCTGGTTATTTTTCTGATTCGCCGCGACTGGCGGTTCGGTGCTCTCTTTGCGGTTTTTGCGGTGGGCTACTTCCCCTGGTTTGCTTACCCTACGCGCACCATGTTCTACTTCTATGCGCTCTCTTTTGAGCCCTACCTTATTCTTATGCTGGCAGGTGTTCTGGGTCTGGCCTTAGGACGTTCTGGCGATACCGTCCGCCGACGCAAGCTGGGCTTGGCTTTGGTTGGGGTCTTCGTGGTCTTTGTTCTCCTGGTCTCTACCTACTACTGGCCTATTTGGACGGCGCAGACCGTGCCCTATACCGAGTGGCGCGAGCGCATGTGGTTTGACGGTTGGATTTAGGAGGGGCCTGGTCTCTAGGCTTTCTGGTTGGCAGCACGACGTTTGAGAGCCTCTTGCCTGCGGCGGGCGGTGGGCCAGGTACTGACCAGAAGCACAAGCGTTACCAGCAGAACAATAATGCCGGCGGTCAGAGCGGCATCTAGCCAGAACTGAGGCGGGTAGAGACGAATCAGGGTGTCAGACATACGGAACTGCCAGTTTCCCTGGGGGAAGAAGACCTGGTGGAAAGTAGTGAAGAAGGATTCCCAGCCCAGGATTCCAGAGACGCCCAGAGCGGTAGCGAGTAGCAGGGTCAGCAAGCTGCCGGTAAAGAGGCTCGAGCGCACCAGACCGGGTGCTTTGGTGGGCAGAGTGCGGGCTGAAAGTAGGGCGGCCACCAGCATCAGAGCGGCCAAGGTCAGGGAGCAGAGAATGACCCGTTTGACGTCAGTCATGTGCTCAACCTCGGTCGGCAGGAAGGCGGCAACTCCCCCGGTCTGGATAACGGCCAGGTAGGATTCCGGTGCCAGGTTGAGGATATAGTCCAGCCCGTAAGAGCCCAGGCGCATGCGCTCAGCAGTGTCAAAGCCGTAGGTGTCAGCGGGGAACCCGGGGCGGTGGTATTCAGCCCACAGAAAGGCAGAGCTGGCTACAAAGCGTACAGCCAGCATCAGGGTAATAAGAGGGACGGACAGGGTGATGATCAGTCGGCGGAGCACCAGAAAACGCGGTTTTTCTGTAGCTTTCTTCTGAGTTTTCCGGGCCCGGAGCTGGGGAGATTCGGTGCCTACCACCGGCTCTGCAGCGTCCCTAGCCTGAGAAGCACGGGCAACCGGAGCAGCAGATACAGCAGCGGGTTCTGTAACAACCGGTTCCAGAGGCGCAGTCCACGGCGCTGGGTCAGTGACCTGCTCGGCTTCCTTCCCTGCCGCTGAGGGGGCCGAAGTCCGGGTAACAGTAGCTGGTGTACCGGCGCTCTTTTTAACGGCGGGGAGTAATTTTTCCCATTCGCGGGTTGTCTCTGCGCCTTCAGGGGTGTTGTGGTTAGGTTCTATTGCCATGGTTCCTCACACGGGGTTAGTCTCTCTGCTCTAGTATCTTACGCTGTGGGAACAAAAACTCCCGCCTGATTGAAACAGGCGGGAGTTTTTCAGGAGCGGGCAGAGAACCGGTTTTTACCAGTTACCCACCCATGCTTCGTCATCGTAATTTTCGAAAGGAATGTTCCAGTCGCCGTAGCCGTCATCGGGGTCAGCCTGGAGGTAGCCGGTATTGATAGTCTCTACAATGTCACCGACACCGAAGGTGTCGTAGAAGAACTTGACATCTTCGGGGAGCATCCCAATACAACCGTGAGAGACGTTATAGGCACCTACCGATGACCAGGCCCCGGGCAAGGCCTGATGAACGAACACGCCACCGGAGGTCAGGCGGGAAGTCCAGGAGGCCCAGAAAGGCTCATAGTAGTGGGCATCGCCCTTCTTGAGATCTAGGGAACCGGGGTTGAAGTAGTAGCTCTCAGCCTTCTCCATGATGGGGAGCTGGCCAACAACAGAGGGCCACTCCGGGTTGCCCAGGGTGATGTAGGCCTCGCGCACCAGCACGTCGTCAACGTACATTTTGATGGTTTTGGTGTTGTTATCGGCCAGAGCGTAGCGCTTGTTCCAGGTCTTGAAGCTGCGGGTGGTGGTGTGGTTACCGATCATGCCCTTGCCCAGGTCAAGGCCGAAGATATCGATAGTGACGGTCACTGTGGAGTTGGTGGCCCATTTATCTGCGGGGCGGTAGCGCACCATGTAGTCGCTGTACCAGCGGAACTTACCGGCTCGGTCACCGCCGCCGGTAACGGTAATCCGCTTCTCTACCTCTGCCTTATTGACGACAGGTTCTGAGAAGTTGAACTGGATAATCTGGCCGATGCCGTAGCTGGCACCGTCAGCAATGTTCATGTGAGCATCGGCTTCGTAGGCCGGTGACACGGTGGAGAAAGTACTTTCGCCTTGGCCTCTTGCTCCCTGAGCGTCTTGGGCAGTCCAGCTGACGGTGTAGGTGCTGTGGAAGAGCATATTCTCGGTGGAGGTCCAGCTACTACCGTCCTCAGAGAGCGCACCAGCTAGTTTTTGGCCTTCGGCGGTGGTGACGGTGACATCGGTCAGGGTGGAGTCAGCAGAAGTAACCTTGACCTTCTCTATGGGGTTGATTTCTATCTCATCAAGTGCGGGGTAAACCTCAACGGTGCCGGTAAATTCCTTGGGCGCGGCGCTAGTGCTAGCCGGTGAGCTGGCTGTTCCAGGAGATGCAGAGCCCTCTGCTACCGGCTTATTCTGTGATGAGCAAGCTGCCAGAGCTAGAGTACCCAGGGCGCCAACGGCCACAAAGGATCGACGGGTAAAGACATCTGATAGAGCTGAGGAGGGTGGATTTACCACGTAGGTCATCTTCCTTAGGTGAATATGTGTGCGATTGTTCAGGTTGTGCACCTGAAAGCATATCTGAAATCAAAGGCTTCTAGGTCTCTATCAGGCCACCCCTAATGCTGGCAATCTGCTGGGAGCACCAAAGGTAAAAGCCTACCCAGGCCCCAAAAGATAAAAGTCGGGGCGCAAGATTTAAAGTACCTGCCGCTTAGATACTGCGCAGAGGAGGAAAGGACTGCCCAAGGGGTTCACTAGCTTCCTGCCAGGCTTCACTTTCATCTAGGCGGACGACGCTCCAGCCCTGGGGCGCGGTCAGACGGTCAGCGTGGAACTCACACAGGTCGTAGGCGTGGGGCTCACGGTGCACCGACAGCGGCCCAATCACAGCGGTGGATTGGGCGTAGGCATAAGTCAGGGTGAAAATAGCCTCACGTTGGCAGGTCTGGCGTGAGCACTGGCGAGTTGATGCCATGAATCAAGCCTTTCTTTCTTAGATAGCTTGCTTGCGGAGACGGCGACGTTCACGCTCGGATAGGCCACCCCAGATTCCGAAACGTTCATCGTTGTCCATGGCGTATTCAAGGCATGCCTCACGCACGGGGCACTCACTACACACCCGCTTAGCATCGCGGGTCGACCCGCCCTTTTCGGGGAAGAAGGCTTCGGGGTCGGTTTGGGCGCACAGGGCATCTGCCTGCCAGGACAGCTCCCCTTCATCGCCATCAGTGCTGTAGATGCCCGCTGCCTGTTGCCAGAGCGATAGGGCATCGGCATCGCTGGAGAAAATATCGGCTGAATGCGCGGCAGAGGGCCTACCTGACTTACCTCGCCCGGTAGGGACTGAGCTGTTAATCAGTGCGGTGGCCTGGTCTTCAAGGTATTGGGTGGAGTGCATGTTGTGGTGATGGGCCAGATCAGGCTTTTGCCCGGCGACACCGTATGTGAGGCGGCTATGTAGGCCCATGGTCTTCCCTTTCATATCCCGGTAGAGGACTGAATGTAAGGTAACCGGTCTTGTGAACCTGGATTACCGGTTGATATGCACACGATCTGAGTACGATAAACCGTCTATGGCCTGCTGGCGCACAGGCGGTCTATAACGGTGCATAAAAAATTCCCTGCACCTAATTACACGCGTGTCATGCCCTATTCGTCAAGCTGAGATAAAAATTTCTCACGTTACACGAGATTTTTGTTCAATAATTTGCGTTTCTCTGTGGTATATGCAAGATGCGGTCGCCTAGAAGAATCGGCGCAAAGTGGCATAAAGTTAGGGGCATGACCTCAGCAGATATGGGCGCTAGGCCCACTTTCCCCCGTTTCATAGATACCCTGTCGCAACGGCAGACTCCAGCTCTGCTCTGGTATTCAGTACCGGGTGAACGTATTGAGCTTTCAGGCAGGGTTCTTAACAATTGGGTGGCTAAAACCGCTAACTTACTGGTAGACGAGTGCGACCTGGAGGCCAATCAGCTTCTTGCCTTGCCCAAGCGCTTGCACTGGCGGTCCCTGATTCTGGCTCTTGCGGCTCTTCGCGTGGGGGCAGAAATTACCTTTGATGGGGAGCGGTCAGCACAGGTTTTTGCGGCTTTTGATCCGGCGGAGTGCGCCAAAGCAGATGCGGAGCATAGGCTGGTTCTTGCCAGTGAGCCCTTGGCACCGCGCTTTAACGGGGAGCTACCGGTAGGGGCTCTTGACTACGCAGCCGAGGTGCGCTTGCACCCCGATGTCTACATGGGCTTCCCTGAGCCCGACCCGCAGGAGAAAGCCTGGGAGGGCACCAGTTACAGGGAGCTTATGCTGGCACTTGAAGAGCGAGTGCTGAACCTCGACAGCAAGCTGGGGCAGGAGATTGCTGCCCTCTGCCTACAGAGCCGGGATTTGACTACGGGCTCTCTTACTCAGGCACTTGTAGCGCTGAGCGCAGGGTACGCAGTGCTTATTCTGGACCCCCACATCGAGTGGGACCAAGAACGAATCAGTCGAGTTTTGGGCGACGAACGGGCCCAGCTTTATCCGGCTCAATAACAGGCAGAGAACCAGTTATTATCTTGGTTGCCTCTTCAATGAGCTCCGCGCGTTCCTCTTCAGCCGTCTTGTCTTGGGTGTGGCTCTTGCTCTGGGAGAAAACCCAGAACTTGTAGAGGAAGTAGCGAACGATAGTACCCAGGATTGTACCAATGATGGTACCTGAGATAAAGGATGCCATCGGGCTTGTTAGGTGAAGCACGTAGAGGCTGAAGAGCACACAGGAGGTTTCGAGGCCGATGCCGATTGCGTTGACAATACCGAATTCAATAGCTTCTCGGGTCTTGTTGCCGGTTCGCTTCTGCCTAAAGGTCCACATGCGGTTGGCAACCCAGGAAAAGACGGTTGCGGCAATACCTGCGACTACTTTCGCCTTGGCGTGTCCGTCCGCAAGAATTGAGTGCATCAGGGACCAGTAAATAACTGAGTTAATGATGAACGCCAGGCCACCCACGGTCAGGAACTGGAGGATCTCGGTGCCGTGTTTTTTCCACAGTACCTGCATACGTTGGGTCAAGGAACTCAATTTTCTCCCTTACTTGGCAGTGCTTCCCGGTTGTTTTTTAACGGTAGGTAATAGCGTACCTGGCGGCGGGGAGCAAGACACTCATCTGTTCACATAGTACAGCCTGTCGAGCAGGCGCTTAGCTCTCAAGAGTATTTTTTGCTTACATGTGCCGGTGGATTAGCTGGGAATAATCTCCATACCAGGCATCCATACCAGGCAAGCGCTTCATCATGTGGGGAATACTTTTACAAGCCCCCTGCGCACGGGTAGCCTAGTGGATGTGACCTACCCTATGACTGGACCCAAAATTGGTGTTGTTGGTGGTGGCCAGCTGGCCCGCATGATGGCCCCTGCTGCCACGGAACTTGGCTTTGACCTGACTGTTCTGGCAGAAGATTCGGGAGTATGTGCCCGTGCGGTGGTCGCGCAGGCACCGATTGGTGATTACCGCGACTACGAAACTCTGGCGGCTTTTGCCCGCGAGGTTGATGTTCTCACTTTTGACCATGAGCACGTTCCCACGGCTTTGCTGGAACGGTTAATCTCTGAGGGAATCAACGTCCAACCGCGTCCCTCCGCCCTGGTCTATGCCCAGGACAAGATTCAGATGCGTAAGGCGGTTGACCGGCTGGGGCTACCCAACCCGCGCTGGGCCGAGGTAAGAACCCTCGATGAGCTCCTGGCTTTTGGTGACAGCATCGGGTGGCCGCTTGTGCTGAAGACTCCTCGTGGCGGTTACGACGGCAAGGGGGTCATGGTTCTTGATTCTGCTCAGCAGGCGGCCCAAGAATCTGCCTCCTGGTTTGAGCAACTCCCCCAGCGCACTGATTTCTCTGCCTTGCTTGCAGAAGAAAAGGTCCCTTTCAGTCGGGAGCTCTCTGCCCTGGTAGCCCGCAACGATGCCGGCCAGGTTGAACCCTGGGCTGTAGCCGAATCTATCCAGGTCAATTCCGTATGCGATGAGGTCATGGCCCCCGCACCGGGCATCAGTGACCGGGTAGCCCAGAAGGCCCAGGATGCCGCTGTTACGGTAGCAACCGAGCTTGGTGTTACCGGCGTTATGGCCGTTGAGCTCTTTGAAGTACCCGGCAGTGATCACGGCTTCCTGATCAACGAGTTCGCCATGCGCCCCCACAACTCTGGCCACTGGACCCAGGATGGCTCAGTCACCAGCCAGTTTGAGCAGCACCTCCGCGCGGTAGCCAACTATCCCCTCGGTAGTACCGCGATCAAGGGCGAGGTGGCGCTCATGAAGAATTTCTTGGGTGGAACCAACGACGATATTTTTGGAGTCTATCCCGCCCTCATGAAAGCCTACCCGGCCGCTAAAGTGCACTACTACGGCAAGGCGGTTAAGCCCGGTCGCAAGATTGGGCATATTAACCTGACCGGGTCGCGCGCTGAACTCAGCGACCTGAGGCAGCAGGCAGCCCAGGCCGCCTCCCTACTCACCAACGGCCTAGCCTAAGGGCTCGGTCTGATGCTCAATCTTTAGTAACCCGGCTTTAGGCCACCAACCCCAAGGAGCGCTCATGGCTTCCCCTTACGATTCAAGCAACCCCATCGTCGGTATTGTGATGGGCTCCGATTCTGACTGGCCGGTCATGGAAGCCGCCGTTCAGGCTCTGGAAGAGTTCGGCATCCCCTACGAGGTCGATGTTGTCTCCGCCCACCGTATGCCCCAAGACATGATTGCCTACGGCCGTAAGGCCCACGAACGGGGCCTGCGCGTGATTATTGCCGGTGCCGGCGGTGCCGCGCACCTGCCCGGTATGCTGGCTTCGGTGACTCCCTTGCCTGTGATTGGTGTGCCGATCAAACTCAAGAGCCTCGACGGCATGGACTCACTGCTCTCAATCGTCCAGATGCCCGCAGGGGTTCCCGTGGCAACCGTCTCTATCGACGGTGCCCGCAACGCTGGCCTGCTTGCCCTTCGAATCCTGGGTTCAGGCGATGACGGTTTTGCCCGCCAGGTCCGCTCAGATTTGGTCGATTTTGCCGCTTCGCTCCGCCAAAGCGCCCAGGACAAGGGTTCAGCCCTGCGCGCTAAGGTCCAGGAGTACAAAGACGAGCTCGATGAATCCGCTCCCCGGCCTGCGCTCTCACAGCAAGCTCCCAAGGCCGCTACCAAGCCTACCGATGAGGGACCTAAAACACCCTACGCCCCCTAAAGAGCGACAGAGGTGAGCAGAATAAAAACTCTTTTCTCACCGCGCGCCCCGTTAGCACCCAGTTTCTTTCGCTAGTGTGGTTGAGTAGTTTTCTACTCAGCCACACCGGCTTCTTGTGAACCATCATTTTCAGGGAGGCACCCTATGTCCCGCCAGAGTAACCAGCCCTTGGCACCCGAGCCTATTAGTGGCACCCGGGGGCGTGGTCAACACCTTGCTGAGCCTCTCTACACGGATCCTCTGCGCCACCCAGAAAAGGCCTCGGCGGGGGTACGATCACGCCGCGCCTGGGTCTTACTTCTACTTACTCTGGTTCTGCCCGGTTCAGCCCAGCTCCTGACCGGGCGTAGGGTGCTGGGGCGCAGAGCACTCATCGTCACCCTGTCCATGTGGGCGCTGGTTATACTGCTGGTTATGCTGTGGGCGGTACGCCGCACCCTGGTTCTTTCACTCTTGACAAGCGCCTGGTCGCTCATGCTGGTCACCGGCCTGCTGATTCTGCTGGCCGCAGGCTGGGTGCTCCTTCTGGTCGATACCCTATTAGCTATCCGCCCAGGCCTACTCGAAGGCCGCTCCAAGACTCTGGTAACGCTGGCAGTCATAGCCTCAATTCTGGTGACCGGTGGAGGCCTAACCTACGGCGCTTACGTCACTTGGCTAGGACGCGGTGTCCTGGGCAATATCTTTGCCGGTGGGACCCAGCTTAAAGAACAGGACGGTCGCTACAACATTCTTCTCATGGGTGGTGATGCCGGGGCCGACCGTGTGGGCCGCCGCCCCGACTCCATGACCGTTGCATCTATTGATGCCAAAACCGGCCAGGCCATCACTATCTCGGTTCCGCGTAACCTCCAGAACGCTATCTTTGAGGAAAACTCACCGCTCTGGCAGGTCTACCCCGAGGGTTTTAACTGCGGTGATGAGTGCATCCTCAATGCCCTCTACCCCACTGTCACAGCTAACTATGCTGACCTTTATCCCGGTGCTGAGGATCCCGGGGCCGAGGCCACCATGGACGCTGTTTCTGGGGTTCTGGGAATTACCGTAGAGAACTATCTACTCATTGATATGTCAGGCTTCGAACAGCTCATTGATGCCTTGGGCGGTATCACTATTGATGTGGGTGGTCGTGTACCCATTGGCGGCGGCACCAATGAGATTACCGGCCTGCCCAACCCCATTGACGGCTATATTGAGCCGGGTGTTCAACACCTTGATGGTTTCCATGCGCTCTGGTATGCCCGTTCCCGTGAGGGTGCCAGTGACTACGACAGGCAGGCCCGCCAGCGCTGTGTGCAGGCCGCTATGCTCAAACAGCTTGATCCTGCCAACGTTCTCACCAAGTTTGCCGATATCACCGCTGCCGGTGAGCAGGTCATCGAGACCAATCTGCCCCAAAACGGCCTGGCGGCCCTAGGCGATGTGGCTCTTAAGTCCAAGAATTACGGCCTCATTCAGTTTGCGGCTGGCCCTCCCTACTTTGACGCCTTGTTCCCCACCTACCCCGATTTTGACCAGCTCCAGGCCGCCATCCAGCAGGTAATTGCGGACTCAGCCCAGGGTATCCAGCCCACAGCGGTCTCCGCCGCCGCAGAGGCAAACGGTGTCCCTGTCATTGAAACCGTGGCCTACCGCGCCCAGCCTGTCGCTGAGCTGAGCGAGAACGGGACCTGCTCAGTACCTTAGGAGCAGAAAGCCTGTGGCTAAAGGCGGTAAGCTGGTGAGCATGAGTAATATCCTGCAGTCAGATATCTGGGCTAAGTTCCAAGAAGCAAACGGCCACCAAGTTTTCCGTGGTCAGGGTGAGGGCTGGCGATATATGGCCACCCTGGAAGGCGGTTCAACCGGCCGCTATCTTTATGCTCCCTACGGCCCCGAAGCTGACAATGAAGTAGCTTTCGATGCCGCTATTGCCGATATGAAGCACCTAGCATCTGACGCTAACTGCTGGTTTATTCGGGTTGAACCCACTAACAGCGCTATCTGGGGTGAGCCTAGTGGCCAAGCGTTCCTTGCGGCCAAGGGTTTCAAGCTCTCTCCTCGCCAGATTCAGCCGGCCCACACCCAGGTCATTGATCTGACTCAGTCAGAAGAGGACATTCTCAAGGGGATGTCAGCAACCAACCGCAACCTGCACCGAAATATCCACAAGAAGGGTGTTTCTTTCGAGAAGTCTCAGAACCCAGCAGACGTCGATATTCTGCTAGGCTACTTGGACCAGACCGCTAACCGCCTGGGCTTCAACCGCCAGCAGGACGACTACCTCAGGACGGTCGCTGAGGTGCTGATGCCCGCGGGGGCGGCCAACCTGTTCATCGCTAAGGCTGACGGAGAGCCGATCGGCGCTTCACTCTGCTACGACTCAGATGACACTCGCACCTATGCGCACGCAGCGACCTCCTTTGAGCACCGCAGGCTCACAGTAGGCAACCCGCTCCTGTCACATATTATTTTCGATGCTAAAGAGTCCGGCCTCAGCTACATGGATCTCTTTGGTATTGCCCCCACCGATGATCCCGACCACGAATGGGCTGGTTTTACCAAATTTAAGAAATCTTTTGGGGGCACCTCAGTGTCTTTCCCCGGCACCTGGGATTTGCCCGTCTCTACTAACGGATACAGGGCCTACAAGGGCATCCGTTCAGCCCGTGAGCTTGCGGGCAAAGGCAAGAGCCTTGCTACCGAGAGAGTCCTTCCCAAGGCCAAGGGCACCTTAGCGGCTCTTGGTACCAAGCTGGGTAAGTAAATACCTAAGCTAAGACATAAAGCGCTGGCCCACCGATACTCCTATCGGTGGGCCAGCGCTTTATCTTTTATCTCAGTGGCTATTTAGCCCTGCATCAGGCAAGAGAGAACCTCTGAGTAGCGGGAGAGCTTATGTTCAGCTTCAATCAGGCGTACAGTACCTGATTTGGCGCGCATAACCAGCGACTGGGTGGTTACGGTGTCGCGGCCGTAGCGTACACCGCGGAGTAGTTTGCCGTCGGTAATACCGGTTGCGGCAAAGAAGCAGTTATCGGTGGTAACCAGGTCATCGGTAGTGAGAACCGCATCGAGGTCGTGTCCGGCGTCCAGTGCCTTCTGGCGCTCCGCTTCATCGGTAGGAGCCAGACGGCCCTGAATGATGCCACCGGTTGCCTTAATAGCGCAGGCCGAAACAATACCTTCGGGGGTACCACCAATACCCATCATCAGGTCCACGCCGGTGCCCTCACGGCAAGCTGCAATAGCACCAGCAACGTCACCGTCCAGGATCATGCGGGTACGCGCACCGGTGGCGCGAATATCTTCAACCAGCTTGGCATGGCGGGGACGGTCCAGCACACATACGGTCAGCTGGCTAACGCTGGTGCCCTTAGCCTTAGCAACAAGGTGCAGGTTCTGCTTGACGGGCAGGCGCAAATCAACCAGATCGGCGGCCTCAGGGCCGGTGACCAGTTTCTCCATGTAGAACACAGCGGAGGGATCAAACATGGTTCCGCTTTCGGCTACCGCGATGACCGAAAGAGCGTTATCCATGCCCAGAGCGGTAAGGCGGGTACCGTCAATCGGATCGACCGCAACATCAAAGCGGGTTCCGCTACCGTCACCCACCTGCTCGCCGTTAAAGAGCATGGGGGCCTCATCTTTTTCGCCCTCGCCAATGACAACGGTTCCGTTGAATTGAACGGTTTTCAAACGGGCACGCATGGCATCAACGGCCGCTCCATCTGCCATGTTCTTATCACCGGCACCTACCAGGGGGCCGGACGCAATGGCTGCCGCTTCTGTAGCTCTCACCAATTCGAGCGCGAGATTGCGGTCTTCCTTGCTTATTGGGGACATCTTCTCACCTTCGAGTTCTTATCAATTATTTTTAGGCGCAACACCGCACTGGGACGCTTCGCTGCGCCGTATACCTTCTAGCCTACTCGTTTCATCTCTGCCTTTCATGGCCCCACCCCGTCCGCTCCAGCTAAATCGGCTATATGACACAATGAACCTCGGTTGGCGTAGGAGCCACTTCGTATATGAGAATAGGAGACGTGACTTCATCCATGACTCCTGACCCCCAGCGCCCCACAGACTCCCAGCAGCTAGCTGGCAACGACAGCCAGCCATCAGCTACCGCACCGGAGAACGGTGATGACCGTGTCCTGCCCCAGATCACAGAAAAGCAGGCCCAGCGCATCAACGCCCCAGCGCGCAATATGGTGATTTCCATGGTGGTCATGGTTCTTCTTCTGCTACCGGTTATCTGGCTCATGCCGCAGCCCAACAAGAACCCCTACCGCCCCTCAGTAGACCTACCCCTTGCAGCCTATGAGGCCAGTGACCAGGCAGGCTACCCGGTGGCGGCTGCCCAGCAGCAGGGCTGGCACTACAACTATGCCCGCTGGGTCACCGGCCAAGCGGATGGTATCAACTATTGGTCAACCGGCCAGGTCACACCCACCAACCATTTCATTGAGCTGATTCAAGCTACCAACACCAACCCCACCTGGATAGCCCAGACCGTAGGCAATGCGGTACCGGAGGCTAGGGTCAACGTAGCATCCCTCGAATGGGAAGTCCGGTCCTTGGCTGATCCCGACCATAAATCTAAGGTGACTACTTTCTACATTGGAGAGGTCAAGGGAACCACTCTCATCTTCAAGGGAGAAGCTGAAGCCTCTGAGTTCCAGGCCCTGATTGAAGCAACAGTCAGTTACATGGATTCCCCTACCTCGACAGTCGCGCCCACGCCCTCCAGCGGCATCCGCTAGGACACACCACAAGATAAGTGGCAGTTCATCTGCCGGGAGCGGGAAACTGCCTGCTAGGTTAGTCTTCAACAGATTGATCGCCGGAAAGAAGCCCAGCATGAGTACCAGCATTGAAACCCCCATCCAGGCCTGGGAACGCCTGGTAGAAGGCAACGCCCGTTTTGTGGCGGGTACACGCTCCCACCCCAATCAAGACGCTACTCGTAGGGCTGAACTGGTCGATGGGCAGTACCCCTTTGCCGCTATTTTCGGCTGTGGGGACTCCCGCCTGGCAGCTGAGATTATTTTCGATTTGGGTCTGGGCGATGCTTTTGTGGTTCGTACTGCCGGGCAGGTACTCGATGATGCCGTTCTAGGTTCTTTAGAATACGCAGCCGGTGAACTCAACATTCATCTCATCATGGTACTGGGGCACGATGCCTGCGGTGCAATTACGGCAACCAGGCAGGCTCTCGAATCCGGGACTATGCCACCGGGCTTTATCCGCAACCTGGTAGAGGGAATCCTGCCCTCAGTTATCTCCCCCGAACTGCCGGAAAATGCCAGTATCAGCGACATGGTAGTTGAGCACACTCGCCAAACAGCAGCCCGTATTGCCGAACAGTCCGGGATTATCCGAGAAGGTATCGAGGATGGCAGTATTGCCGTCATCGGGGTTTTTTACCATCTGGCTGATGGCAAAGCCGACCTGGTCTATTCCTCCTCCCCACTCATCACAATTTAGTGCTCTTCTCAGCTGTCATCTTCCGACTCGGATGCGACAGGCATCACGCAAACGTACTAAGCTATAGCTATGACTGAAAACACTGAATACCGCATTGAACACGACACTATGGGTGAGGTTCGCGTCCCCAAAAGCGCCCTCTACCGTGCCCAGACCCAGCGTGCCGTTGAGAATTTCCCCATCTCAGGTCAAACTCTGGAGCCCGCCCACATTCGTGCTCTAGCTCTCATCAAGAAAGCAGCTGCGAGCGCCAATGAAGAGCTCGGTGTGCTTGACTCTACCCGTGCCCAGGCTATCCGCGACGCCGCTGACCTGGTAGCTTCGGGTGCCTACGATGAGCACTTCCCCATCGATGTTTTCCAGACCGGCTCCGGTACCTCATCGAATATGAACACCAATGAGGTACTCGCCACCCTGGCTAACCGAGCCCTGTCCGGTAACGATATTGAGGTTCACCCCAACGACCATGTGAACGCTTCTCAGTCCTCCAACGATGTCTTCCCAACCTCCGTCCACCTGGCAGCTACCGAGGCTCTGCTCAAGGACCTGGTCCCTGCGCTGGAGTACCTGGCTGAGTCACTCGAGCGTAAGGCTCTTGAGTTCAAGGACGTTGTTAAGTCCGGCCGCACTCACCTGATGGACGCTACCCCCGTGACCCTAGGCCAGGAGTTCTCCGGTTACGCAGCTCAGGTACGTTACGGTATTGAGCGTATCCATGCCTCACTCCCCCGCGTAGCTGAGGTACCCCTGGGTGGCACCGCTGTCGGTACCGGCATTAACACACCTGATGGTTTCTCCGCGCGTGTGATTGAACTCTTGGCTGAGGAAACCGGCCTGCCCCTGACCGAGGCACGCAACCACTTTGAGGCTCAGGCCAACCGAGACGGTCTGGTTGAGGCCTCTGGCCAGCTGCGCAATATCGCCTACTCTTTCATGAAGATTAATAACGATATTCGGTGGATGGGTTCGGGACCCAATACCGGTCTGGGTGAGATCCATATTCCCGACCTTCAGCCCGGCTCCTCGATTATGCCTGGTAAGGTCAATCCCGTTATCTGTGAGGCGGCCATTATGGTTGCCGCCCAGGTCATCGGTAATGACACCACTATCGCCCTGTCATCGACCAACGGTGCTTTTGAGCTGAATGTGGGTATTCCAGTCATGGCCGCTAATTTGCTCCAATCGATCCGTCTGCTGTCCAATACCTCGCGTGTGATGGCCGATAAGATGATTGACGGGCTTGAGGCAAATGTAGAGCGTGCTCGATTCCTGGCGGAGGCTTCGCCCTCCACCGTGACCCCCATGAACAAGCTCATTGGTTACGAGGCCGCTGCAAAGATCGCTAAGTACTCGGTAGCTCATAAGACTACCGTCCGCGAAGCCGTGATTGCTCTGGGCTACGTTGAGCGCGGTGAGGTCACCGAAGAACAGCTCGATCAGGCACTCGATGTCACCAAGATGCTGGGTAGTTTCTAACCTCCCCCCGCTAGCTAAGAGCAAAGCCCCGGCGCCCTTGTATGGGCCGGGGCTTTGGCTGTCTTAGGGGTGGGAGAGAAGGTCGAAGCGGGCGCCCTGACGGTGCTTGAGGGCCGCGTCGATGCGGTCTAACATGCGCGGGCTACAGAACTGGGTGAGGTCTTCTAGCGGCACCCAACGTACCTCGCTTGATTCTTCGTCGTTGACGGTGGCTTCTCCTGACACATAGCGGCAATAGAAAGTGTGGTCCAGAAACTGGCAGCGATCCCCATTACCAAAGGTCATGGACGGGTCCGCTTTGACCTGCCCCAGGGCAACCACCTCAATCACCACGTTCGCCTCTTCCTGGGCTTCGCGTAGGCAGGTCAGGGCGGGGCTTTCCCCGGGGTCAACGATGCCGGTCACCGGAGTCCACTGACCGTTATCACTGCGGCGTACCAGGAGGATATCGCCATTCTCACGCTGGATAACCGCGGTAGCACCCGATAGCCACAGGAGCTCGTGGCCGACTTTGCTACGGAGCTGGGTGATGAAGTCTGGGGTAGGCATGGGGTCTCCTTTCAGGGAGCGACCGGGACGGGGGCACATTAGGTAGCGGGGAATAGCAAGGCAATGGTGGTGCCTAAGAGCATGAAAGGGCCAAAGGCTATATGGGTTCTGGCCTGTGCTCTGCCAGTGAGTATCAGTGCCAGGGAGTAGAGGCCGCCCAGGAGGAAGATGAGCAGGTTGCCCCAGAGCAGGTTAAGCGGGGAGAAGTAGCCCAGGAGCAGACCCAAGACACCGGCAAGCTTGATGTCGCCCAAGCCGAGGGCCCCGCCAGAAGCAAGGCGCATCACCCAGTAGAAGCCCCCCATGATCACCCCGGAGTAAGCAGTCTGGCGGGCAGTCTCAAAGCTATCGGGGGCTGTCAGCAGGATAACCCCCAGTAGAGGCAGGCCGACTAGCGCGTACATGGGCAGAACAATCCGGTCAGGCAGGCGGTGCTCCCGCGCATCGATAATCCACAGGCGAGTGGCACAGAGAAAGTAGTAACCGGCCACCCACCCCATCAGGAGGGCCGCTAAGCCTGACTGCCAGCTACCTGCCAGAGCATGGGCTAGCAACTGATAAAGCTCGTGCACCATATTCGATTAAGAGCCGAAACGGCGTTGACGCTGGGCGTAGTCACGCAGGGCCCGCACGAAATCTACCCTGCGGAAATCGGGCCATAGGGCCTCACAGAAATAGAACTCAGAGTAAGCCGACTGCCAGGTCATAAAACCGGAAAGTCGTTGTTCCCCCGATGTGCGGATCAGCAGGTCCGGGTCAGGCATGCCGCTGGTATACAGGTGGCGGGAGATATCTTCAATGGTGACCTTCTCGGAAAGCTCTTCAAGGCTGGCGCCCTGCTCGGCTGCTTCACGGAGCAGGCTCCGCACCGCGTCGGTAATCTCCTGACGACCGCCGTACCCGACGGCGATATTTACCTGAAGCCCGCACAGCGAGGCGGTCTGGTTCTCTCCCTCTTCAAGAGTGGAACGCAGACTCTCGGGGAGAGAATCGAGACGGCCCACAGCCTTAATCCGCGCAATTTGAGCGGCAGCAAGTTTTTGCGCGAACCCCTCGATGACCTCTACCAAATCATTAAGCTCTTCGCTGCTACGTTTTAAGTTCTCGGTAGAAAGCATGTAGAGAGTCACCATAGGAATCTTAAGCTCGGTACACCAGCCGAGAAACTCAATGATGCGGGCGGCACCGGCTTCATGACCGTGCTTGGTACTCTCCCCCAAGAGAGCTGCCCAGCGGCGGTTGCCGTCAACCAGCACACCAATGTGCTGGGGTAGCTTTGAGCCAGGAATCCCTGCTGTTAGCGACCGCTCATAGACCGTATAAAGAGGTTGCGGTAACTTCATGTAAGGCTCCTGAAAAGACGGTGCATGGTGAGTTCTACCCTGCTCATTCTACCCTGTGTCGCACATCGGCTGACCCCACCAGTACAAACCTAGCTCGAAGATCCGCATTCTATTTCTGGCAGGTAACAAACCAAGCCGGCTTAACCTGCCATACTGAGTATATGGATTCAGATGTTGGCAATTCCCAGACCGGTGGAACCGAAGCATTAGAGAATACGTATCGAGAACCTCAAGTCACCCAGGTCCAAGAAGAAATCATGGACTTCTACCGTACCCACGGTAAACCGCTCCTGCGCGGTTGGATTCACGCTGGCTTTACCCCTATCGCCTTTGTCGCCGGAATTATTCTGATTCTTCTCTCTGGCGGTGGCACCCTGGGTGTAGCCTGCGCAATTTTTGCATTCACCGGGGTCCTGCTCTTTGGCGCCTCGGGAATCTACCACCGGGGCTACTGGTCCGCCGGCCCGCGTATGGTGCTCAAACGGCTTGACCACGCAAATATCACCCTCCTGATTGCGGGCACCTACACCCCCATTGCTCTCACCTTGCTGACAGGCACCCAGCGCTCCGTTCTGCTCTGGGTTATCTGGGGCTGTGCGCTTTCAGTGTCCCTCTTCAGAATCTTTTGGACGGGGGCACCCCGCTGGCTCTACACCCCGATCTACGTCATCATGGGCCTGATCGCTGTCTTCTTCCTGGGTGACTTCTGGCAGGTCTCCCCCACGGCCACCGTCCTCATTGCTACCGGTGGGCTCACCTACATTGTGGGGGCAGGCTTCTACGCCACCAAAAAACCGGCCCTACTGCCCCAGGTGTTTGGGTTCCATGAGCTCTTCCATGTATTCACCGTGCTGGGTTTTATCCAGCACTACATTGCAGTTCTTATCAGCCTATTGCACTAGCTAGCCTAGGGAGCCAGTTGTACGCATCCCCCGGTATAGCACGGGGCGGGCACCCGGCATGGGGTACCGCCTCCCACAGGACCGGTAAAGCTATCAGACCGTTTTTCTAGTGCGGGCGTCGCAGATGATCCTGAGCAACAACAGCCTCATCACGAACTGTCGGAACAACCTGGCCCTGCTGCCCAGCAGCGGCTGCCTCCGCCGTAGCACGTTCCTCAGCTTCACGCGCAATAGCGTACTCACTGCGGTACCGCAGACGCCGGGCACGGCGCGTCAAATCAAGACCCAACAAGATAATGGCAAGAGCCATAATAGAAGTCACGATAAAGCCAATAATGCCGGGTGAGCCCCTAAAAGAACCGTCCGGGTTCACCGTTGTAATAACGGTGGGGGTAGCCTCAGCGGCGAGGAGAATAAAGGGAGTCAGTGCTGACACGGTGATGATGTCCTCCGTTGAGGGGGTTAAAAGCGGGCACGGCCGGTAGGACCGTAAACCATTCTACGCGCCCAGGTTGCCCCAAGCGATGACAGCTAGGTAAGGCACTTAGCTTGCAGTGAAGTCGATACCAGCCGCAATACAGGTTTCGGGTAACTCGGTGCCCACCCGGGAATGAGACAGCACATAGTCCTCAAAAGGCCAAATCTTCCGCTGAATCTCGGGCGATACCACAAAAAATATGGAGTCCGGCGCCACCTGGGAACGATGAGCCAGCAGAGCCTGATCACGCTTTTCAAAAAAGTCAGCACAGTTAATGCGGGTAGTAGTCTGGTGCCGGGATATCGGGGGCCGGTGCCCCTCAGCGTCCTCTTCCAAGGACATTGCAATCCACTGGGCAAAAGGAGACTCAAGACCCTCAGCCTCAAGATAGCTGTTAAAAGCCTTCATACGGTCCAGGCTAAAAGCGCGGTCATAGTAAATCTTAGAAACCTTCCAAGGTTGACCGGTCCCGGGGTAAGCACCGGGCTCCCCCGCCTTCTGGAAAGCCTCCATCGACACCCGGTGGGTCATGATGTGGTCCGGGTGCGGGTAGCCACCTATCTCGTCATAGGTCAGAATAAGGTGGGGCTTGAAGTCCCTTACCAACCGGATCAAAGGAGCCGCAGCCTGCTCCAGCGGCAGGCTGGCAAAAGAGCCAAAGGGAAGCGGGGGCAAGGGATCACCTTGGGGAAGCCCAGAATCGACAAAACCAATCCAGCGGTGCTCAATCCCTAAGACCTCAGCGGCCTGCTTCATCTCAGCACGGCGAACACCCGCCAAATCACGGTGAGCAAGAGGGTCGCTCTCTACCTCAGCGTTCAGGATATCTCCGCGCTCGCCACCGGTCATCGATGCAACCATCACACGGGCACCACGAGCTACATAAGCTGCCATACTTGCGGCTCCCTTTGACGATTCATCGTCAGGGTGGGCGTGGACAGCCAAAATACGCAGGCCGGTGTAATCATCCTTCAGGGGAGCCACCAGGGCCGGGTCATAGGCTGGGGTAGATATTTCTGCTACGGTCATACGATAACTCTCTTAGGCAAGGTGACAGGCCGGTGTTTGGGGTATCGTAAGGAGTGCTACCCACTCGAACACACTGGTCAATTCTACCTGCCAGAAACCCGAAGATAGCACCCCATGTTACCCCGTATGAAAGGCCCGGCCATGGCCGCCACCAAGCTCCAAGACCGCTACGGTACAGCCCGCCAGCGAAAGCCCTTATCCAAGGGCTTTTGGTACATGCTCAGCCTCATAGCGGCTGTCATCGGTGGGGCTTTCGTTCTGTGGGTACAGCTCGATGCCAACGACCAGCCAACGGCCCGTGATGTGGGGTTCGCCCTGACTAGTTCCGATGAGGTCAAGCTAACCTTTGAGGTCAGCAAACACCCCGAGGACACCGCCATCTGCGCCGTCAAAGCGCTCAACTCAGCGGGCGCGCCCGTAGGTTGGAAAGAAGTAGCAGTGGGCCCCTACACGGACCAGAACGGCAACGGCATTTCGGTTCAAACCGTACAGCTACGGGTACTGGGCGAAGCTACCACCACGACCGTTGACAGTTGCTGGAAAGCCCCCTAACCGCCCGCTATCTCGTCTCAAGTTGAGGCGCGGCCACCGTCTATGGGTAGACTAGGCACGAAAACCTTGAAAGAGTACAGGCTATCGCTCTGTCTCTTTCTCAGATTCAGCCGGTGCAAGAGAATCTAACACCGCACCGATTACAAGGAGTAACAATGACAGAACGCGAAGGCGCTTGGCTCACCCCCGAAGCCTACGACAAGCTCAAGTCTGAGCTAGAGCACCTCTCTGGACCCTACCGCCAGGAAATCATCGACCGTATCTCTGCAGCCCGTGATGAGGGCGACCTCAAAGAAAACGGCGGCTACCACGCCGCTCGCGAAGAGCAGGGTAAGAATGAGGGCCGCATCAAGCAGCTCCAGCAACTGCTTGAAAATGCCCAGGTGTCAGATAAACCTGCAGCCGATGACGGCATTGTCACCCCCGGCATGGTCGTTGAAGCCAAGATCGGCGGCAAGACTATGACCTTCCTGCTGGGATCCCGCGAAGTCGCTGACACCCTGGTCGATGGTAGCGACCTGCAGGTCTTCTCTGAGAAGTCCCCCATGGGCGCCGCCATCAACGGGCACAAGGTTGGTGAAGAGCTCTCCTACGAGGCCCCGAACGGTAAGCAGATTCCTGTTACCATCGTCTCCGCTAAACCCTTCCAGGGCTAGTAGCCAGCCATGAGGCAAAATAAAAGCCCGGGGGCTTCTCTTCTTGAAGGGAAGCCCCCGGGCTTTTGAGGATCTATGCTGCTTCTGCAGTCCTTGCAGGCTACGGCAGGGTCTGACCCTTGGCTTAGTAGACCACAATCGGCTGATAGCCGGCGGCCTCTAGTGCCGCAATTACTTCTTTGCAGTGCTCAGCGCCCTTGGTCTCCATATCAATGGTGATGGACACATCGCCCATCGACAGGGCACCGCCCACACGGGTGTGGTCCACACCGGTCACATTGGCATCGCGCTCAGAAATGATGCGCGAGATAGTGGTGAGCTCACCGGGGCGGTCATTGAGCATCATCTTGATAGTCATGTAACGCCCAGCGGCTGACAGGCCTCGCTGAATCACCTTAAGCATGAGCATGGGGTCGATATTGCCGCCTGAAAGAACACAGACGGTAGTGCCCAGGTCACCGTACTTTTCTTTCAGGCTCCCGCTTATCAGAGCGGCAACCGATACAGAACCGGCAGGCTCAACAACTAATTTGTTGCGTTCCATCAGGAAGATAAGGGCACGGGCGATTTCGTCCTCAGATACCGTATGAACATCGTCCACCAGGGTTTTAATGATGGTGAAGGGAAGCTGACCGGGCCGGCCTACCGCAATACCGTCAGCGATAGTCGATACCTTTTTGAGGGGCACCAGAGCATCGGCAGCTAGTGAGGGTGGGTAGGCTGCAGCATGTTCAGCCTGCAAGCCGATAATGCGAATCTTTTTGCCGAGCTGTTTTTCTTTTTCACGCACAGCAATAGACAGGCCAGCCAGCAGGCCACCACCGCCAACACCTACCAGGATAGTGTCGACATCAGGAACCTGCTCCAGAATTTCAAGGCCCAAGGTACCCTGCCCCGCGATAATATCCTCATTATCGAAAGGATGAACAAAAACAGCACCCGTTTCCTCAGCGAAACGTTTGGCCTCAGCCAGCGCCTCATCAACATTAACGCCGTGCAGGATAACCTCTGCCCCGTGGCTGCGGGTGGCAGCAACCTTGGGCAGTGCAGCGCCCTGCGGCATGTAGATTCGGGCAGAGATCCCCAGGCGAGAGGCTGCAAGGGCTACGCCCTGGGCGTGGTTTCCAGCCGAGGCAGCGACCACTCCAAGGGCCTTTTCAGCCTGAGTCAGTCTAGCCATGCGCACATAGGCACCGCGTACCTTGAAGGACCCCGATCGTTGTAGATTCTCACATTTGAGAAACACCTCGGAACCTATCTGTTCACTGAGGGCACGGGAGTGAGCAACCGGGGTACGTTCAATAACACCCTTGAGTAATTGGGTTGCTTCTTCGATCTTATCTATGCTTACGTGGAGCTTTTCAGCTGCGGTATCTTGCACGGCTGTACCCTTTATTTGGTAGCTTCTTGGTGATTCATGGGACCTGTATCTGCTCTAGCTGTCGCAGCTTCTTCTGCCTTGAACTCGCCTTCTTTTTCTTTAATACGGTTAAGACGTTCCTTCACCTTTTCGGCAATAACTTTTCGCTCTAACCGTTTTTGCTCGTGAGGATAGAGGAACTCGCTTTCTCGAATATAGGGGTCTTTCTCCCACTCTCGTCCCGCAAGGTAACGAATCACCGTGTTGGTAACTGCCAAGATGGGTACAGCGAAGAGAGCGCCAATGACGCCGTAAAGCATGGATCCTGCCAGTACCGCGATGACCACGGCCAGCGGGTGCAGAGACACAGCCTTACCCATGACCAGAGGCTGGAGAATATTAGATTCAATCTGCTGGACCAGCAGGACCATAAGTAGCATCACCAGAGCATTAACGGGGCCGTTGGCTACCAGGGCCAGCAAAACTGCAATAGCTCCGGTAAGTAAGGCACCGATAACCGGGATAAAGGAACCCAAGAAGACCAAGACGCCCAGGGGCACTGCCAGCGGGACGCCCAAGAAGAAAGCAGAGAGACCGATTCCCACCGCATCCACAGCCGCTACAAAAACCTGCACCCGCACATAAGACACTAGGGATCTCCAGCCCTGGCGACCGGCCCCGTTGACTGCCCGACGGGCCTCGCGCGGAAAGAGCTTGACGATAAACAGCCAGATTTTTTCCCCCTCTAAGAGGAAGAAGATCAGCGTAAAGAGGACGATCACCATACCGGTTCCAATATCGGCTGCAGTAGAGCTGACACTGGCTACTCCGCTAAGAATGCTCGAGGTGTTGTTTTGCAAGGTCGCTAGGAGCTGGCTGATATATTCGTTGACCTTATCTGCCCCCAGATCAATGGGTAGGTTGTAAAGCAGGGCTAGGAGCTGGTTCCAGCCCTCTATGACTTGGTCAGAGAGAGACGAAAAACCTACGGTTAGTTGTTGCCCCACCATGGCTAGAAGCCCAATGACCAGGGCGATCAGACCAATTTCGGTAATAGCTGTTGCTAACCCGTTTGAAACTCTGTATCGGCGCAGGAAGTAAACCACAGGTGATACTAATCCTGCCAAGAGAGCTGCAATCATCACAGAAATAATGATGAGCGATACTTTGGCTAGCGCCCAGTAGAGGGTTGCGGCTGCAATGGCTATAATCATCAGCCTCCAGGCCCATGCCGAGGCAACGCGCAAGGCAAAGGGAAGCTGCTGACTAACAGCAGAGCTAGATCGAGATGATGGGGAGGTGTCGTTACTCATGCTGTCCATCTTCCCATGTTTTGAGTACCTGTGGCACCGACTAACCCATGTCGTTTCTCTGAGAGTGACTAAGCTCGCTCACACTGGGTACAAATAGCTGCTTGAAGGCTCAGGAGCGCCCCTGCCCTAGGTTGCTCTCAGGCCCTTGGAGATAGGAAGGGCAGAAGCCGGTTTCCCAGCTTCTGCCCTTCCCTGTATTGGTTGTCTTACCCTTAGTCAGCCATGGAGCGAATGTAGTAAATAACGCGAAGAATCTCGATGTAAAGCCAGACCAGTGATACCACTAGGCCGAAAGCGATACGCCACGATTCGCGCTCGGGCAGACCTGACTTGATAGCTTCACTTGCGTGGGTGAAATCAAGCAGTAGGGAGTAGGTTGCCAGCAATACAGCGAAAAGACCGATAATCAGTCCCAGAGGAATACCCATAACTTCAACGCTCCGAGCATTGAAATCAAAGAACATCGAGGTCACAAGATTGACCAGGCAGAAAACGGTGTAAGAGATAGCTGCGACCATGAAAAAGCGGGTCAGTTTAGCAGTGGCACGAATTTTGCCAGAGGAGAAGAGCGCCAGAATGGTCCCGAAGACGATGACGGTTGCCAGAACCGCCTGAACAACGATGCCAGGATAGGAAGTCTCGAAGAAGAGTGAGAGGCCACCGACCAGGAAGCCTTCCATGACCGAGTAGGTCATGACCAGAGCAGGCGAAACCTGCTTCTTGAGGGCGTTGACGAAGCCCAGAACCAAACCGCCAACCAGACCGACAAACATCAGAATGGGGAACTGCCAGGCAATAACTGCGGCCACAAGGACCAGACCAAAGTTGAGGCCGGTCTTGACGATGATGTCGTTGATGGTAATACGATTAGTGTCTACTGGGGTTGCGGCAGGCGCGGTGTACATCTGGTTGAGCTGCTCAGCAGATACGGGCTGGCCGTAGGGAGCCTGCTGGCCATAGGGAGCCTGCTGGCCATAGGGAGCCTTCTGGCCGTAGGGGGCCTGCTGTCCATAAGGGTTCGATGCGGTGGTGGTTCCGCCGGCACCGAACTGCCCGAAGCGGGGATCCCCCTGAGGCTTAGTCATGTTGTTAATGAGTGGGTTTCCAGCCACGCTATGTTCTCCTCGCTGTGATACTGAGTTCACGTAAATATCTTGTTCACCAGCCTAGCTGATAGAACATCTTTTTTCTGCCCTTTTTTCTCAGGGCGTGATAAGGGAACTCAGTTCTACCCTGCCGAGGTCAGCTCCCCCTCAATAAAGTTCAAGACAGCGCCTTCCTTATGAGAGCCGATCTGCAGGCTGGCCTCGTCTAAGAGAACCGGATCGCTATTTGCCATTGCAAGTGCCCGGCCCGCGTAGCGGAACATTTCAAGATCATTGCCGCTATCACCAAAAGCCGTTGTCTGCTGCCCAGGTACCCCCAGGTGGTTAGCCAGCCACTCTAGCCCGTGCCCCTTGTGATGGCCCTCAAGAATCAGGTCAATAGCCCCAAAACCGCTTGAGGTCGCTACGATGCCTTCAGGTAGAGCTTCTTGAACCATTGCCAGGGTTTCATAAGCATCCTCTTGCCCGGAGCTTGTCAGCGCCAACTTCACTACGGTATCAGCAAGCTGATTCCGATCTGTCAGAAGCTGAGCATTGGGGTAGAAAAGTCGCAGGGCACTGAGCGGGTTGCTCTCGTCAAGGTCTGGCACCTGAATACCCTTGGCCTTAATCTGGGCAAGGATCAGGCTTGCGATGGGCTCAAGCCGCTCCTGGGGGACATAAGATCCGTTTCGGCAGGAGATAACAAGACCGAACTGGGGGTGGGCTTGGAGTGCCTTCAGCGTCTGCTCAACCAATTCCGGGCTAAAACTCCAGAGCGCTAGGTCCTTCCCCTGATTGTGGATAATGGCACCATTCTCAGCGATGTAGTAGAGGTTGGAGTGGTGCTCATGTCCAGCCATGTACTGCTGGATCTTGGGCATCTGGTTGCCGGTAGCGATAGCCAGGTAGGAGCCTTGCTCCGCCAGCAGATCCATGACCCGGTCGAACTGAGCATGGTCATAGGTTTTATCTTCTGCAAGCAGCGTCCCATCAAGGTCTACAGCGTACAGGTGGGGGGCTTTCGCTTCCTTGTCATTCACCACAGGTTTTTCTCCTCGCTCACGGGTTAGCGGCTTGTCTTGACCAGGGGACCAGAGCGCTTTTGAACAAACAGCACAGCCAGAGCCCCTATGTCTGCTTGACCTTATTCTGCCAAAAGCAAGTATATAGGCCCCGCTAGAAAGAAAATCAGGGAGATCGTCCCCGGCTCTTTAGCCTGATCACCAAGGATGGACTTCTATCTAGGCCCTCTAGGCGGCTACGCTTATATAAGTTTTGATGCCACCGGTGCTGAGACTATCTACACTTAGTCCCCTAGTTCAGGAACGCATACTCTCTATGGGCGCGGAGCGATCTACTGGCATTGGAGGAATAACGGCTTTACCAGTGTTTATGGTTATCCTGTTACTGATGAAGCGTATGTAGGTAACGGTGTATACCAGGTGAAGTTCAGTTCTGGTAGGGCGATCTCTTGGAGTGCTGCCAGGGGGCTTTTCTAGTATATGAGGGAGGGGTGGTCGGTGACTGCCCCTCCTTTACATTGCATCATACGTTAATCTGGGTTCTATCAACATCTGAGGATTAAACTTGAATGATTGTTGCTTGGTCTACCCACCGAGCCAATAAACTAAAAGCCGCCAACTGTTCCAATGCTATCTGTTCCTCATCATCCGTATTTTCATGCAAGGTATGCATCGCGGGGTTTCTAATACCCGAGTACAGACCTTCAGCAAGGGCTCGCGCACCTCGATGGATACTCTGATAAGTGCGACTATCGTCATCGTCCATAAGACGCAACCGAGGTTTTCCAATTTTGGGGGCATCTAGTGAAAATGCTTGATTAAATAAATTAGTTTCAGAGACATCTTGTCGCCCTAGTTTTTTCTGCGTTTCGGCGTTTACTTGGATTGCAGCATCCCTTACTGCTTGGTGGTAGTGCCCGCCTTGCCATAAGGATTGAATATTGCCCCATACCCAAGGATGTAGGTTTGAGGTATCCATTTCAGGCGAGTTATCTCCAAGTTTTTGTGCTAGTTCTTCTTCACGTTCTAAAGCTACTTTTGCTCGTGATGCCTGTTTACGTAGCCAGCGGAAGTCTTTGTCATTCGAAGGCCTGTCTTGCTTCCAGTTGGGGATGGTCCTATCAAGAATTTGCTCAACTACATAGGCTCTTTCGGAAGCTTCTGTCAGGGGGCCTTTCATAACGGTCCCCAGATAAACGGTCCCAGGAGCTGTCCGGGGATGGACTTGAGCGGTGACTTCAAGAAATAGCTCTATTTCCCTGATTGCCCATTTTTTATCTAACTTTGTCATAGCCCTATCTTAGTAACAGTGGCGACGAGTTCAGCAAAAATTTGCTATCCTTGCCCCCCTTAGTTCTAAGCCGATGCGCTGACACGAGGACTTAAATATACTGACAGAGGAAACCCAAGGTGGAGAACACTTCCCGGATAAGGTTCTGCTTGGGAACATGAAAAGACACGGAAGAAAGCTCCCGCATCCTTTTACAGATCGTAATATCGTTTCTTAAATAAATCCCGATGCGCAGAATCAACCTCTAGATCACGATATTTTTCATCCGCACAGTCTGCTTGAATCATATCTTTAGTCTGCTCATACCTTTCCCGAATCTCAGCACGAGACAAACCTGGCTTCCACGGCTTTAACAACAAACCTACAACCCCGAAAACAATAAAGAATACAAGCGCACACACAAGACCAGCCACTGCCTCGTGAGAGATTAGAAATGCTCCCACCCCCGCCAAACAAGGGAGCACTAGAAACTCAGGTAAAGCATAGCCCCATCCACCCGGGTCACCGTGAGACGCCTTGATAATAAAGGGACGTTGCAACAGCACCACAATCAGCTCACCCCCAAGGACCACAGCACTGATAAAGACAACGAGGCTTTGACCCCCAAAATCAAGGGCAGGGAAGAGGAATGAGAGTAACCAGTAGATAAGGCCTGCCAGGAAAGCCAGAAGAGCACTAGTCATCAGGTGCCCTAGATAGGCTGCGGACAAAGAAACGTATTCTGGGTGATTCTGATCGTATGTCTGGTTAGATGTCATGAGCACTGCTCCCCTTGATTTGAGAAACACGTGGAGGGATATCTGTGATTGTATCCCTCCACTGTTGAGAATAGTTGAGATACTGTCCGTGAGGGCGTCACTGCATCCTAATATTTCTTGAAGAACGCCTGCTAAGTAGTCACCGATTTTCGCTGCGGTGGTAACGGTTCGAGCAGCACACCAGCTACCTCAAGAGTTGCGGTTTCACCGGTAGGCAATTCATCAGTAGTCCATATTGATAGGATGCCAGCCCCAAAAAACTACCCTCACGCAAAAAATTCAACCGCCAAGGATAACCAGCCCCGCCCAACAAGACCCCTCCCTTGAACCCCAAGGAGAATCCTTTACTCCTGCGGCAAATGAAGATGCCCCGGAGCTAAATCCGGGGCATCCAACATACACGGCTACTTCCTATATATTCAATATATTCCCGACTGAGCACCAAGAACAGAGGCCACTAGAAAAGCAAACGGTACAGCAAAGACCGCCAATACTGCGCTTACAATAGCCATCTTTACATTCTCCCCAAAGGCAAACAGGAAGAAGGATAGGGCAAAAAGAGAAGTAAGAGAAACTACCGTGACAAAGGTCTGAAGAGGGGTTTCGGTTCCCGTGAACAAAAGATATATGTACCAAACAACAGTGGGGGCCAAAACTATGAACCCCAGACGCGAAAGCATCTTTTCTTTATTTTTCACTGTTCACTCTCAGTCTCAGTCTCAGTCTCAATAGCTGCAGGAGACAAGAAAAACGCCCCGTTGGGCTTCAAACCAAACGGAGCGTCCTAGCAGGTGGTGCCCCCACTGGGACTCGAACCCAGAACACAAGGATTTTAAGTCCTCTGCCTCTGCCAATTGGGCTATGGGGGCTAGGGCGGTGCCAGCTCGGCGCTTAAGCCGGGCTGGCACATTCTTCGCCTCTACATTTATACCAGAAAAGTCTTTAGAGCTTGGCCTTAGACTTCTCGGGGGCGGTACCGGTCGCCTGCTGGAAAGCCCGGCGGGGTGAGCGCTGGTGGCGGATTGATGAGGTGTCACGGCCAAAGACCTGGTTGAGCGCCCAGGTAGTCATGACACGAGCGGTACGCTCAGTAGTGGGGATAGCCAGGCCGTGGTAGCCACGGTGCATAATCCAGGCCAGAGGACCGCCGATGGTCTTACCCTTGATATTAGCAACACCCTTCCACAGGCCTAGACCGGCAACAACGCCAATAGTCTCGTGGTAGTAGTCGGTCAGGGCTTCGCCACGGCGCTTAGCCAGCAGGTTCTCTGCCAGCTTGAGAGCCTGACGTGAAGCGTGCTGAGCGTTAGGCACGCAGAAGCCACCAACCCCGCCACCGGAGAGATCGGGGACAGCGGCATTATCGCCAGCGGCCCAAGCATCTTCAATCACGCCGTCCTCGCCAGCAACACGCAGGTCAGCCTGAACACGAACGCGGCCGCGCTCGTCAACGGGGAAGTCAGTTTCCTTGAGCATGGGGGAAGCAGCAACACCGGCAGTCCAAATCAAGGTGTCGGTGTCGAGCTCACCAGCGGGTGACTTATCGCCCATATTGATGAGCTTGAGGTGGCCGTCGGTTGCATCGGACAATGAGGTGTTCAGCAGAACCTCGATGCCGCGGGCACGCAGTTCAGCAACAACTTTCTCGGCGCGGTCTGCGGGGACCTCGGGCATGATGCGGGGTGCCGCTTCGACCATCACAAAACGCAGGTCAGAAACCCGCAGGCGCTCGTTACGGTTAACTGCCTCGCGGGCCATGTCTTCGAGCTCAGAGATGGTTTCCACACCGGCAAAGCCACCGCCGACGATGACGAAGGTAAGTGCACGACGGCGCTCGTCCTCATCGGTGGTCAGCGAAGCGATTTCGATGCGTTCCAGAACCCAGTTACGTACAGAGACAGCTTCTTCAACGGTCTTCATACCAATAGCAACCTCGGCCAGGCCGGGGATGGGGAAAGCACGGGTTACAGCACCGGCACCCAGGACGATTTCATCGTAGGTCAGCTCAAAAGGCTCACCGGCGTTGATGGGTTCGATGGTTGCGGTCTTGGAGGCATGGTTAATCGACAGCACGCGGCCACCGATAATTTCTGAATCGCGCAAGTGCTGACGAAGCGGAACGGTCGCATTACGGCCTTCCATGGAACCAGCGGCAACCTCGGGGAGGAAGGGCTGGTAGGTCATGTAAGGGTTGGGATCAACGATGGTGACAACACCACCGGATTCTTTGATAACCTTCTGAATCTTCTTTGCAACGGTGAAACCGACGTAGCCGCCGCCGACAATGAGAACGCGGGGGCGATCCTGTGCAATCTTGTTGAATGCCATTCGTGTTTAACTTCCTGTTGATGTGTTGCCGGTACTCCGGCAAAAAGTCTCCATGCTTATCTTGCCACTTTTAACTGCATAAATATAGTTTTTTACCCAGCATGTGATGGGCAGAGCGGTCTGAAGGGCCTTGCAGGGAATAAGACCGGGGCTAGGTTCTCTGCTTCCGCTCCCCTAGCGTCGCCGGTTACGCCGTAGGATCCCGGTAAGTTGATGAATACTGCCCAGGGTAATAATTCCTAGCCAGAAAGCGAAAGCAGCTAGCACGATAAAGGGTAGAACCCCTGAGTCTTCCACTGGCCGGGAAGGAACGGGGGCCGCAAGCGGGCTAATGCTCTCGCCCACCTTGTGCAGAGGTGTTTGGCTGGGGCTGGGATCAGCGGTAGAACTGGCCGCGTTCTTTCGGTGAACCCTGATCCAGTCCTTCATGGAGCCTAAGGGGTTGGTCTGGGTATCATCCGGGGTATCGGCTGCCAAGGCTTTGGCGGGGTTGATAATGCCGTAACCGTAGAGCACATCTCTCCCGGGTGCCCCCTCATCATCTGCCGACGAGATAATCCGTTCAATGACCTGATGGGCGGTGAGGTCCGGGTATTTCTCCATGATGAGGGCGGCCAACCCGGTCACCAGCGGTGCCGAGGCGCTGGTTCCAGACCAGGTAGCGTACTTGTTACCCGGGATAGCACCAACCATTGACTCACTCGGTGCGGACACGGCAATGGAGATACCCTGGGAGGAAGAAGACCAGGAATCCTGACGGTTGGTATCAACACCACCTACGGTGAGCACACCGGGCATGGTCGCTGGTGCCCCAACCTGGGTGATCCCAGCACCCCGATTCCCCGCAGAAGCAATCACCAGAACCCCTTTTTCTTCGGCGTAAGCAAAGGCAGAATCCCAAGATTCCGGCCACGAGGTGTCGTTGGACCCTACGGAGAGGTTGATAATGTCGGCCCCCTTGTCCACCGCGTAGCGGACGGCATCAGGTATCTGCTCGTTGATGGAAGGGCTACCGGCAACGCTGGTTCCCAGTTCAAGAGAAATCGGCAGAATGGTGGCATCGGGTGCGACCCCTATCACGCCAGCAGGTTTGCCCGGCTGACCGGGGTTAGCCGATGTTGAGCCGTCGCTGTGGCCGTGGCCAGCAATCATCGAAGCGACCAGGGTACCGTGCTCAGGCTCAAGGCCCAGGCCTTTCCACCCCTTAGAAGAACTGCTCACGCCCGAGGCATCGTAGCCATCAATGACGTTATTCACGAGGTCCTGGTGGGTTCCATCCACACCCGTATCAATGACGGCAACAGTGATTCCTTTGCCTGTGGTTTGCTTCCACAAGCCGGTGATACCGTACTGGGTCAGCCAGTACTCGCGGCTACGAATAGAATCGCCCCGGGGAGATGTCGATGCTGAGGGGCTAGCCTGAGGGTCCGCTGAAAGGCTCGGGCTGGCAGTTACTGCCTGCGCGGTGGGGGCTAGGCCCAGGGCACCGCTACAGGCTACAAAAGTAGCGCAGAGCAGGGCTAGGCCTTTTCGCAAACGCTGGTGGGCCATTGGTTCCTCTAGAGCCCCGCGCGAGATGCTACTGACAGGGCAAGGCCATCCAGAATATCCTTTTCAGAGGCCAGGGCACTGATGACGGCGCCCCCTGTCATGGCCGAAACTCGCTCTACAATGCGCGCCCAAATCACTGAGCCAGCGGGAATCACATCGACCCGCCCATCGTGCATGTACCCCAGCTTAGAGCGCTGGGCGCTAGTCATAGCCACCATGTCAGCAGCCGCCTTGCTGATGTCCTTGATGCAGATATCAGCCCGGTCGATACGGGCAGGGTCATAGCTCTCCAGGCCTAAGGCGTGAGCTGCAACCGTTGTCACGGTACCGGCCACACCGACAATGCGCTGGGTAGCGGAAAGGTCAACAGTACCCAAGGCGGTAGCAAGAGCTTTATCGGTATCGGCAATAACCCGAGCCACCTGCGAGACATTGGGCGGGTCAGAGCTAATGTGCCGCTCGGTCAGCCGCACGCAACCGATATCAACGGAACGAGCCGCAAGAACACCCTTCTGATTACCCAAAACGAACTCGGTGGAGCCACCGCCCAGGTCAACCACCAGGGTTGTTTCACCGGTGTTGCCTACCGATGACAGGGCACCCGCAAAGGACAGCTCAGCTTCTTCGGTCCCGGTTATTACCTCGGGCTCAATCCCCAGAATGTCCTGGATACCGCGGGTAAAAATATCGCGGTTACCGGCATCTCGGGTGGCGCTGGTCGCGGCAAAACGCACCTGCTTGACCCCGTACTCTTTCAGGAGCGCCGCATAGTCGCGGGTTGCCGCGAAGGTACGTTCCAGGGATTCCTTAGCCAGCCAGCCGGTCGCATCCACGCCCTTGCCCAAGCGCACAATTTTCATCTGCCGCTCTAAGTCTTTGAGCTGGATACCGTTGTCGGTGGGCTGGGCTTCAGCGATCAAGAGGCGGATTGAGTTGGTTCCGCAGTCGATAGCTCCAAGGCGCATGGGTTCTCCCTCAGATAGTCTCGGGGTGGGGGTGGCTTACTGGTGGCTGAGGTTTAGTCGCGCCAGGTGGGGTCGCAGTGACAGGTGTCAGGGGTCCACCACTGAGCAATCAAATCTAGGGTCTGGTCCCCGTAAGGGTTGATGCCGCGCCCAACCGCCAGGGTATGCCCAAGAACAGCGTGCAGGCACTTTACGCGAGTCGGCATACCCCCGGCAGAAACACCCTCAATTTCAGGTACCTGATCGAGGCCGGCAAGGGAGCGGATACGGTCGCGTTCAGCCAGGTAGTTCTCGTGGGCCGCCCTGTATGCCTCAGCTTTATCGACCTTATCGGTAACCTCATCGGTCATTTCATACATGACCCCCTCGGCCTCAAGACGGGAGACCGCGGCGGTAATCACGGGGTGAGCCAAATAAAAAACGGTGGGGAAGGGTGAGCCGTTAGCCAGCCGGGGTGCGGTTGCCGCAACCAGAGGATTCCCGCACACACAGCGGGCAGGGATTTCCACAACATCACGCACGCTTCGGCCTAGCTGTGCCGAAAGCACCCGGATATCAAGGTCGGTGGGGGCAAGAGTCTCGGCTGTCACGCCAAAGCCTTGGGGGTTGTGTGTGGTCATGGTGTCCTTTGATGTGGCCGGTGGGCATTGTCGGTTTAGTCTAGTGGGTGGCCCGTCACCGGGTACCCGGATAAATTCTAGGGAGCGGTCGGACTCCTAGGGGTTTCTGTTGGAGTAGCAGATCCCGTGGAGGTAGGGCCCTTTGCCTTCTCAGACTGAGGAGCATTGGGGTCTTCAGCCGCGAGCTGGAAGGAACCCCACAATTTAGTGGTCCAGGAGTCCTCGGGTGCTGTCTTGGCGGCGGCACTGGTGTCATCGGCAAGTTCGCTGGTGGGATCCAGCCCGACTACCAAGTAGGGGGTCTCCCCCGGCTCCACGTAGAAGAGACGGCTACGAGCCTGCTGCTTGACGTAGTTGTCGTCCTGCCAGAGGTTAACCTGATTCTGCAAATCTTTCTTCTCAGCCTCCAAGCTAGTGATATTGTCCTTGGCGGCCTTAATCTCCTGGTTCTGTTTGATAAAGGATGTAAGCGGGCTGTAGACCGAAAGCGCGATAATGACCAGGACCAGGGCGAAGGTGATGAAGTGACCCGAGAAAGAGTGCGCCGCGACAGGCTTATCGGGGAGCTCAGAGCCGGCAGAGGGCACGGGCTGTTTAGCTCGCTGAGCCCGAACAGATGAGGCGGCCGGTTTTCCCAGGCCAAAGCCAAAGAAAGCCGCAATGCGGTTAGGCTTTTTGTTCCCCTGTTGCCGTGCCATGCTGTATTTCCTGATTCTGCGGGTTGGTCCGCCGCTCTTTTGCTAGGGCTTCACTCAGAAGCCCGCATGCTCTCTTCCGTCAAGATTACCAGTCTACCCGCTCCCCCACCCACCCCACCAAGGCAAAAGGTAAGAGCTATGCCCTCATAGGCTGAACAGTGACCGAGTATAAAGAAGTGCCCCGGTAGGTAGCTACCGGGGCACCGCAGTCAGTCTATAAAACAGACTTACTTGGCAAAGCGGGGGAAAGCGCTCTTACCGGCGTAAACAGCCTGGTCGCCGAGCTCTTCCTCGATACGCAGGAGCTGGTTGTACTTAGCAACGCGCTCTGAACGCGCGGGAGCGCCGGTCTTGATCTGGCCGGCGTTGGTTGCAACAGCCAGGTCAGCAATGGTGACGTCCTCGGTCTCACCTGAACGATGTGAAACCATGCAACGGTACTCGCTGCGCTGAGCCAGTGCCATAGCGTCAAGGGTCTCGGTCAGTGAACCAATCTGGTTTACCTTGACCAGCAGGGCGTTAGCAGCACCGCCGTTGATGCCCTGGGCCAGACGCTCGGGGTTGGTCACAAAGAGGTCATCGCCAACAATCTGGACCTTGTCGCCGATTTCGGCGGTGAGGGTCTTGTAGCCCTCCCAGTCATTTTCATCCAGGGGATCCTCGATAGAAACGAGGGGGTACTTGGCAACCAGGTCAGCGTAGTAGGCGCTCATTTCAGCAGCGGTCTTCTTCTGGCCTTCAAAGTCGTATGCGCCGTCATTGTAGAACTCGGAAGAAGCGACATCCAGAGCCAATGCAATCTGCTCGCCGGGCTTGTAGCCAGCCTTCTCGATAGCCTCAATGATCAGGTCGAGAGCTGCCGCGTTGGACTCCAGATTGGGAGCAAAGCCACCCTCGTCGCCCAGACCTGTGGATAGGCCACGATCGTGCAGAACAGCCTTGAGCGAGTGGTAAACCTCAACGCCAGCCTGCAGGGCAGCAGAGTAGGTGTCGAAGCCGATGGGGGCAATCATGAATTCCTGGATATCAACGTTGGAGTCAGCATGTGAGCCACCGTTGAGGATGTTCATCATAGGAACGGGCAGAAGGTGAGCGTTGGGGCCGCCCAGGTACTTGAAGAGGGGCAAGTCAGCGGACTCAGCGGCGGCCTTAGCAACAGCCATGGAGACACCAAGGATAGCGTTTGCACCCAGCTTGCCCTTGTTATCGGTGCCGTCAAGGGCAATCATGGCTGCATCAACAGCACGCTGGTCAGTGGCATCAATACCAATAACCTCTTCAGCGATTTCATCAATCACAGCAGATACAGCGCCAAGAACGCCCTTGCCCAGGTAAACAGCCTTGTCGCCATCGCGACGCTCAACTGCCTCCCATTCACCGGTGGATGCGCCTGAGGGAACTGCTGCGCGGCCAAAAGCGCCGTCTTCCAGAAGTACCTCTACTTCAACTGTGGGGTTGCCGCGTGAGTCGAGAATCTGACGGGCATGTACTGCGGTAATCAAAGCCATGAAAATGCTCCTTGAAGGATAAAAAGGTGGAATGGCTGTATAGCGTCAAGCTGATTGCTCAATAGGCCTTTCGGCCCAGACGCGTTTATGCTTCCAGTCTACCAAAAAACCCACATAAGCACACAGAAATTCAATATTTCCCACCTTTTTCTTCAATACGTCTGTGATTTGTGGGAGCAGAGCCAACGGCTCACAACACCGGAGCCTCCGAGCTGCCGAGTCCCCCTACAGGAGAGGTGCCCTACACTGACCCGCTCAGAGAGCATTGAGGGAGAGACTATTCAGAGTGGTGCTGAATATAGGAGCGGGTGTGGCTCCTCAGGGACCGTTCAGCGTCCAAACCAGCGGCACGGGCAGCAGCCACCAGCTCAAACAGGTAAGCACCCAGGGCCTCTTCAGTCTCGATACCGGCAGGCAGACCGGCAGGATTCTCCCCCTGACACGGCCACAGACCGGCTTTTGAGGCCTTATCCAAGGTCTTATCTGCCAGAGCAAGGGCAGGCAGGTGCGGTGGAATCCCGTCCAGAAGCCCCCTACGTTCAGGCTTCTCAAGCTTCTTGAGCCGGTCCCAGGCTTCACATATTTCCTGAGCGCTCGGGCCGGGCCCATCACCCTCACGGGGAGAAAAGACGTGAGGGTTACGGCGAATCAGTTTTGCGGCCAAATCAGCTACCACATCTTCCATGCCAAACCCACCCAGCTCTGCGGGCACCTCTGAGGCCATCTGGGCATGAAAAATAAGGTTGAGAAGCACATCGCCCAGTTCCTCCCGGAGCAGGGGAAGGTTAAGACCCCGAGGGTCTTCAAGAGCTTCAAGAACCTCGTAGGTTTCTTCAATGAGATAGTGCATGATGCTCTGGTGGGTTTGTGCACCGGTCCAGGCGCACCCGCCGGGCTGACGCAGGGTCTGCATGATCTCCAGGAGCTGGGAGAAATCAGCCGCTGTGGGAGTCCTATCAGAGCCCGGTATCTGTTGCCCAGTCCCCTGCCTGTTAGTAGCTTCATGGGGTTTGGGAGTTGAGGGTTGAGGCTCCGAGGGTTTAGGCTCCTGAGACACTGCTCTCCCCTTCTTGTTCCTGGAGAGCTAGCTGGCTGTAGACCATCTGGACGCTCCGCAAGAGTGCCTGCTTCTCATCCTGGGAACAGAAAGCACCGTTAATGGCGTTGAGAGTGACCTCAAAGAATTCGGTCAGACCAAAGCCGTGATATCGGGCCAGCTCAGCAAACTCACGGGTCATGCTGGTGGAGCTCATCAGCCGGTTATCGGGGTTGATTGTTACCGCAAAGCCAGCCTGCAGGAGCAGTGCCACCGGGTGCTCCTCGTAGGAACGGGCAGGTTCAAAGTCGAGGCCGAGCCCCACCCGGTCAAGGTGTTCCGCCGCATCGGTTTGCAGGTTAGAACAGGGGCAGGTTTCCAGGGTAGTCCGGCGATTCTTAACCCATTCGGCAACCTCACCCAACTGTAGGACGGTCTGCTCCCGGTCAGCATCGGGCAGCAGCTCACCGGTCGGGTCAATCTCAGCCAGGGTACGAGCGGTAATGTCCTCTGTGATACGTACACCGTGGCCCAGGCGCAGAGCACGACCAGCCACCAGGGCGTGACGAATCGAGTCAAGCCCGTAGGCCTCTCCCGCATGAAGGGTGACCGGCAGAAAATGACGGGCCGCAAGATCAAGGGCCTCCGCGTGGTCAGCAGCAGAGAAGCCGTCCTCCGGGCCAGCTAGGTCAAAACCCACCACACCCAGGGGGCGGTAGGCCAGAGCTGTTTTCACAACCTCCAGGGAATTATTCTGGTGGCGCATGGCGCACAAAATCTGGTTGACCAGAATACGCCCGCCAGCCTGCCCTACCTGTTCCATACCGTCCATGAGCCCGTCAGCTACCGCTTCAACAGCCTGGGCCATACTCAGCCCCTGGGTCAGGTGCAGTTCGGGGGCCCAACGGACCTCGCCATAGATCACACCGTCAGCAGCCAAGGTCAAGACATGCTCCATAGCCACCCGGCGCAAGTTTTCAGTAGTCTGCATCAGCGCTACCGTGTGCTCAAAAGTTTCAAGATACCGTTCTAAAGAACGAGAATCAGCGGCCTGTTTAAACCATGCCGCTAGAGCCTGAGGCTCCTCAGCAGGCAGCTCGTGCCCTATCTCCTGCGCCAGCTCAATCATGGTTTCCGGGAGCAGACCACCGTCAAGGTGATCGTGCAGACAGACCTTGGGCAATGACTGTAACCAGGTAGTGGGGGTATCGTTCACTCGTTTTCTTCTCTCATGGTTTTCTTGTGGAAACCGCCCCGCCACACGCGAAGGTGTGCCGGGGCGGTAGCTGGGGGCCGGTCATTAGTGAAAAACCCTAGCGGTGACTAGCTAGAAATTCCAGGAGGCCAGAGCTTCACTCATATGCGCTGGGATATTAGCTCCGGTGCGGGGGAACATACGCAATTCCTCTACATACTGCTGTGCGGGCAGATGCTCGGGGTAGCGCACGAAAGCCTCTTCATCGGCGTAGTCAAAGGAGGCAACCACAGGAATACCGGGGGTAAAGCGCAGATTGATAGCCAGCGGTGAACCGTAGCCTTCCTTGTAAGAATCAGCCTTGAGCTGCAAAATGCCCAGAACATCTTCGGGAATCAGGTCAAAGGTGCGGACCTGCTCCCAGAAACCGTTCCGACGCACGTGAGTCAGGGCATCGTAGTAGGAGCCCAGGGTGCGTACACGGATCAGAACTGTTGAAACATCCAGCGCGGTACCCTTGAGGCCGAACAGGGCATCATAAGCCGGGGCAAGTCGGGACACGACCTCAGCCTCAGTCAGAATCAGGTTGCCATCTGCCTTCTGCGTCTCAGAGGGCTTGGCCTGGCTCTGCTCAGAGTAAGAGGGAGCTACGTCCACGCTGGCGCCGGTCATAGGGGCATCCAGGGTGGCAGCGGCAACCTTGCTCGGGGCGGCGGGGATAACAGAAGCAGATGCCCTTGTTGAGGGTGCGGGCTCTTCGTCAGTACCGAATTCGCTGTCGTCGATATGGCTGGGCAAATCCTCACTGGCGTAAGGGTCAGCTACGATGCTTTCACTGTCATCCTCAGCAACCAGTAGCGCCGGAACATCAGAAACAGGTTCAGGTGATGTGGCCTGGCCCAGAAGATATGAGGGAGCTTCTGCCTTCTCAGCCGGCTGCGAAGCCGCTTGAGAATCATCGACATTAACGGTGCCCTCAAAGTGTCCGCCGGTTGCCGGGTACTGGCTTGCAGACTCGGAATGAACAGCGCCTCCTTCTTCAGCCTTGTTCTCAGCTTCGACAGGCTCATGGCTGGACTCAACAGTGGGCTCTTCTACACGGGGGGCCTCTTCAATCGCTTGGGGAGCGATGTGCGCTGAGTTATCTGCAACCTCGTCACTGAAGCCCAACTCGGGGTCAAGAGTCCCAGCTACAGAAAGGCTCTCTTCCCCAGGTTCTTGGGTTCCAGCCGTGTTTTCACCCTCGTCTGTGTGAGCAAACCGCTGGGCTACGTAGCTGGTCTCAGAAACAGAGTCAGCTTGCTCAGTAGCCAGCTCAGAAGATTCTTCGACGGTCTCAGACAGGCTGAGGCTATCAATGGGTTCACCAAGGGCGCTGGCGGTTGATACCTCATCGGAACGAGTAACAGAATCGACGGTCCCTACCTCATCAGCATCGGCCTCAGCCAGATCAGCATCGAGCCCCGCACCGCTCTGAGCGGTTTCTTCTTCATCAGATGCTAGACGAGCAGAAACCCGGTGCAGTCGCTCTTCAACAGGCTCCGGATTCTCCGTAGTTTCAGGTGCTTCTTCGGTCTGAGCAGCCGCAGCTACCACAGCAGGTGCCTCGATATGGCCCAAATTCAGAGAATAGTTAAGGTTGTGGGTCCGGCTGGCCTCAGTATTCATGAAAGAAACCTGGACCGCAGTTTCGTTACCCACAGCGGGGTTGACCACAATCAGTGCCCTAGTCCATGCACCGCGTTCGCTTTTTTCCTCTTCGACGTAGAGGTCAGCTACCGGGCTGAACCACTCGCTACCGGGCTCAATGACGCCAGATTCAATTTCCTGGCCCCGCTGGTAGAGCGTGTAGCTCATCTCATTACCCGCCTGAGTCAGGCTCAGTGTTACCTGTCCATCGGCCTTGGAGCGCATCTTCTCGACCGTGGCTTTGAAGCCTTTACCTGCGTTTGCCTCCGCAGAGATTCCCGCCGCAACAGCGGTCTCAGCAGGTGGCAAGGAGGCGGAACCCGCTGATTCTTTACTGGTTTCTGCATCACTTGCAAGGACATCACGGGGTGATGCTGGGCTAGGAGCTGGCTGGTTTTTCTTTCGGCTAAAAAGTCCCACGGTTCTTCTCTTTTCTCGCGGTTGGACAGTTACTGGAGGGAGGTAACCCTATGCGTTGATTCGGTCCAAAATGATGGTGGACGGCGTGTACTCGCCGCCAATAGTCCACGCACCCTCAAGTGACTCGAGGGCTCGGGCAAATCGTTCGGGGGTATCTGTCATGAGAGTCATCAGGGGCTGACCTGCTGTAACAGTATCACCGGGCTTGGCGTGAAGCATAATACCTGCGGCAAGCTGAACGTCGTCTTCTTTACGTGCACGGCCTGCACCCAAACGCCAGGAGGCTACACCAACGGCGAGAGCATCCAAGCGGGTTAGAGTCCCTGAGCTATCAGCTAGCACGGTATGAGTTTCACGGGCTGTGGGCAGAGGTGCATCGTGGTCTCCGCCCTGAGCAGCAATCATCTGACGCCACTTATCCATAGCACGGCCATCTGCCAGCGCTTCAGCGGGGTCTGCCTCGACACCGGAGTTTTTCAGCATGACCCGGGCTAGCTCAACGGTCAGCTCCACAAGATCTGCAGGCCCCCCGCCCGCGAGCACCTCAACGGACTCAGCGACCTCACAGGCGTTACCAACGGCCAGACCCAGCGGAGTGTCCATATTGGTCAGCAGGGCACTGGTTGTTACGCCTGCGTCCTGGCCCAAATCGACCATAACCTCAGCCAGCTCGCGAGCCTGAGCCAGGTCTTTCATGAAAGCACCGGAGCCCACCTTGACATCGAGCACCAGTGAACCGGTGCCCTCAGCAATTTTCTTACTCATAATCGAGGACGCAATCAGCGGAATCGCCTCAACAGTGCTGGTGGTATCACGCAGGGCGTAGAGCTTCTTATCGGCAGGTGCCAGGCCTGAACCGGCAGCGGAGATAACCGCCCCAACACTCCCCAAAATCTCCAGGGTACGTTCCTTGCTGATATTGGCCTGCCAGCCAGGGATAGCTTCAAGCTTGTCCAGGGTGCCACCGGTATGGCCCAGACCCCGGCCTGACAGCTGGGGAACAGCGACCCCGTAGACAGCCACCAGAGGGGCCAGCGGCAGGGTGATCTTGTCCCCCACCCCACCGGTAGAGTGCTTATCGGCAGTAGCCAGCTTCTTGTCGGGACCAATGATTGAGGAAAAGTCCATGCGCTCACCAGAACGAATCATGGCATCGGTCCAGCGCACAATCTCGGGGCGGCTCATACCGTTGAGAAAAATAGCCATGGCAAGAGCACTCATCTGCTCATCGGCAACCACACCGCGAGTATAGGCATCAATGACCCAGTCAATTTGCTCGGGTGAGAGGACACCTCCGTCTCGCTTGGTGCGGATGACATCTACGGCGTCAAAAGCTTCGGTGCTCACGCTGTCCTTTCTACGCGAGTGCTACCTTGCTCCCCGCGCTCTTCTTGCTTGCTACTAACTCTATGTTCAAGTATGCCAGTTCAAACCGGCGAGCGCCCGCTCCCGGGCAGGCAACCGCAGTGAAAGATTAGCCTCTTGCTGTCTCTAACCGTTCGGGGCCAAAGGCATCGGGCAGCATCTGTTCAATCGTCATCAGCCCGCTCACAGACTGTAGGAGCATACCGGGTGCGCTGTGCTCAAAGAGGAGTTGGCGGCACCTGCCGCAGGGCATGAGCGCTTTTCCGTCCTGATCGACGCAGGCAAAAGCTACCAGCTGCCCTCCCCCGGTGCGGAAAAGTTCAGAAATCAAGGAACATTCGGCACAGAGAGTAATACCGTATGAGGCGTTCTCGATGTTGGCCCCGGTAATAACGCGGCCGTCCTCGGTGAGGGCTGCGGCACCTACCGGGTAGTTGGAGTAGGGAGAGTAAGAACAGGCCAGGGCATCGGTAGCGGCCTGGGTCAGCTCTTCCCAGTTAATCTCGGGCATCTTTGTTCCTTTGCTTAAGACAGGGGTGGCTACCGCACCAAGCGGTAGCCACCAGAGATTTATTCCTTGACGTAGGGAATGCCTACGGCTGCGGGGCCTCGTGAACGGCCCACCAGGCCTGCCACCGCGAAGATGGTCACCAGGTAGGGCAGCATGGCCAACAGTTCGGTGGGTACGCTGGTGCCCAGGATTGAGAGAACGAACTGCAGGTTCAGTGAGAAGCCAAAGAGCAGGGCGGCGCTCAGGGCACCGATCGGGGTCCAACGTCCGAAAATAAGGGCAGCAAGGGCAATGTAGCCCTGGCCGGCGGTCATGTCGGAGTTGAAGGATGAAACGGATACCAGGGTGAAGAAAGCTCCGCCCATACCGGCAACGGCACCAGCTAGCAGGACGTTGGTAGCGCGCAGGCGGTTGACATTCACACCCAAGGTATCAGCGGCCTTGGGGTGCTCGCCTACGGCGCGGGTGCGCAAGCCCCAGCGGGTCTTGTTCAGTGCGAACCAGATAGTAGCAACGACGATATACATGATGTAGACCAGGACGTTCTGGTTGAAAAGCACCGGACCGAGCACGGGGATCTCCGACAGGCCGGGGATAGCGAAAGCAGGGAGTTTGGGTGCTGAGTTCAGCACTGATGCGTTGGGCTCCAGAACTCGGGTGAAGAAGAAGCCGGTCAGACCTGATACCAGGACGTTGACCACAACACCCACGATGACCTGGTCCACCAGGTATTTGATGGCGAAGACTGCCAGCAGGGCAGAGACCAGCATGCCACCCACCATGGCAGCTACCAGACCAGCCCAGGGGCTCTTGGTCAGAGATCCGACGAGTACTGCACTAAAGGCACCCAGCAAAAGCTGGCCTTCGATAGCGATATTGACAACACCAGAACGCTCACAGAGCAGGCCGCCCATTGAACCGAAGATCATGGGAACAGAGAGCAGAACAGCACCGTTGAGCAGGGAGACCAGTGACAGCGAGGGGCTAGCTGTTGAGCCAACTGCCCAGACCAGCAGGCCGGTTGCAAAGAGTAGCCAGAAGAGAGGGGCTACCCACTTACCCAGTGTCTTACCCGCCTTGGCGGTCACCAGAGAGTAAAGGGCCAGTGCCAGCATCAGGGCCGATGCAACCCACCCGTAGGTCTGGGGGTTGATCCGCAGCGGCTCAGCGCTAAACCAGCTCACGCCGTCTGAGATACCCAGGCTAATAGTTGACTGGGGGGCGCGAAGACCTATCAGAAGGGTTGCAACTAGGGCCAGGACGGCATAGATAACAGGGTTTTTCCAGTCTTTGACGACCAGAGTTTCAGTGTCGGAAGAAAGGCTGGTTGCCTTGGTTGCTTCTACACTCATGGTTATGCCTCCACAGCCTTCTTTTGAGCTGACTTTTTCTTGGTGGTTTTGCCGGTGGGGTCGGGCAGGTGGAAGATGGAGCGAACCAGCGGGGGTGCTGCGATGAACAGAACGATCAGCGCCTGCAGAACCAGCACGATGTCGATAGAGGTACCAGTAGATACCTGCATAGAAACCCCGCCTGCACGGAAGGCACCGAAAAGCAGTGCCGCGAAGAAAGTACCAACGGGCTTGGATCGACCCAGCAGAGCCACGGTGATAGCGTCAAAACCCAGTGAACCTGCAATACCTGTGGTAAGTACCTTTTCGCTACCTGCCACCTGGGCGGCACCGGCCAGACCAGCGAGGGCACCGGAGAGCGCCATGACGATGATGTAGCCTGAGGCCACCTTGATGCCTGCGGTGCGAGCAGCGTGCGGGTTAGCGCCAACGGCACGCAGCCGGAAACCAACGGTGGAGCGGTTCAGGAGCCACCAAACAAAAGCTACAGCCAGGATAGCTACGATAAAGCCCAGGTGCAGGCGGAAGGCTGGCCCAAGAAGCTGGGGGAAGACCGCCGTATCGGGCAGTTTCTCGGAGATGGGGTTGGAGCTACCCGCACGCTGAAAGAGCGGGGTCTTGAGCAGGTAGACCAGCAGGTTGGCGGCAATGTAGTTCATCATGATGGACAGGATGACCTCGTGGGCACCAGTCTTAGCTTTGAGGACACCGATGATACCGCCCCAGAGGGCACCACCGACGATACCGCCAACAATAATCAGGGGAACCATAGCAGCTAGGGGCAGGCCAGCGTTCAGTGCAACCCAGCCTGAAACCAGGGCACCAAGGATAAGCTGGCCCTGGGCACCGATGTTAAAGAGACCGGCCCGGAAGGAGAGGGCGACAGCTAGGCCCGCAAAGATCAGCGGGGTGGCTACAGTCAGGGTTTCGGTGATGGGGCGAAGCTGCTGGTTAAAGGTGCGCCCGTTGGGGTTGAAAATCGCCCCCTGCAGCAGTGCCATGTAGGCGTCATAAGCTGCGCTCCAGCCTGCACTGAGGGTGTCAATGGGGCGGGCAAAGAAGTACTTTGAGGCGGCCTGGGTGGCGGGGTCCGTCGCGGCAATGAGCAGGCCACCCACGATAAAGGCGGCCAGGGCGGCACCGATTGACAGGCCGATGTTACCGCCGGCAATGCGGGCAAAGGTGGAAGGCTTGGGCTGGATGACGGTCTGACTTTCAGTTGCCGGCGCGGGGCTAGTAGCCGCACTCTTGGCAGTCTGAGCGGGGTCTACCTGCTCGGCTGCGGGCTTGTTGTCACTCACGCTTATTCTCCTTCTGCCCAGGGGGTTTGGGGGGTGGTTACGGCTGAAACTTCTTCATGTTCATCGGCGGCTCTCTGGGCCTCCTCGTAGGTTGCCCCGGCCATCATCTGGCCCAGTACCGAGCGGGGTGTCTCAGGCGGGACAATGCCCATGAGCTCCCCGTGGAAGAACACGGCGATACGGTCAGCAAGACCGTAGACCTCATCAAGTTCAGTCGAGACGATAATGACCGGTAGGCCCTTATCTCGTTCCTCAACAATGCGCTTGTGAATGAATTCGATGGAACCAACATCCACGCCACGAGTGGGTTGGGAGGCCACAAAGAGTTCGAGGGGGCGGCTGAGTTCGCGGGCCACCACAATTTTCTGCTGGTTACCACCAGAAAGAGTGGACGCGGTATGTTCTTTGGAGCCCATGCGGATATCAAATTCGGCTCCGGCGCGGTCCGCGTTCTCAGAAATCTTGGACCGGTTGAGGGTTCCCATGGACGAGAAATCTTTGCTGTCAAAGAGGTCAAGAATCAGGTTCTCGGAGATAGAGAAGGAGCCGATCAGGCCGTCCTTGCTGCGGTCTTCGGGAACAAAGCCAACACCCGACTGTAGGACCTGCTTGGTGGAAAGCCCCAGCAGTTCTTTACCGTTGAGCTTCATGGATCCGGTTGCCTTGGGGTGCAAACCGATAATACTTTCTGCCAGCTCGGTCTGCCCGTTGCCCTGAACGCCGGCTACGGCCAGGATCTCGCCGCCGCGGACGCTGAAGCTAACGTCCTTGAGTAGAGGAACACCGTTACTGGCAATCAGGGTAAGGTTTTCAAGCTCGAAAGTCTTTTGGGTGAGCTGGGGGGCGCCCTTATCGACGGTGAGCTGAACGGCCTTACCGACCATCATGGAGGCCAGCTCGGTAGTGGACATAGCGGGGCTGGCCTGACCCACCACCTTACCGCGGCGAATGACGGTAATATCATCGGAGATCTCACGGACTTCACGCAGCTTGTGGGAGATAAAGAGCAGGGATTTGCCGTCTTTGCGCAGTTCGTCCATGATGCCCAGGAGCTGGTCGGTTTCTGCGGGGGTGAGCACAGCGGTAGGCTCATCGAGAATCAGGATTTCGGCCTCCCGCACCAGGGCCTTAATAATTTCAACGCGCTGCTGAACACCCACGGGCAGGTCTTCTACTACCGCGTCGGGGTCCACGGCAAAGCCGTAGCGGTCAGAGATTTGGCGGATTTTACGGCGGGTAGTTTCCAGATCCAGGGTTACCCCCTTAAGGCTCTCTGAACCCAGAGCCACATTTTCTGCCACGGTAAAGACCGGAACCAGCATAAAGTGCTGGTGAACCATACCGATACCGGCGGCCATAGCATCGGAGGGGCCGGAAAACTCGACCGGCTGATCATCAATATAGATTTGCCCCTCGGTGGGCTGATAAAGGCCGTAGATGACGTTCATCAGAGTGGATTTACCAGCACCGTTTTCACCCAGCAGACAGTGAACTGTCCCCGGGGTGACCGTCAGGTCGATGCTATCGTTCGCGGTAAAATCACCAAATCTCTTGGTCACCTTGCGCAGTTCGAGTTTCATGGGGGTGGCTTTCTGTGAGAGAACCTGGGCACATCACCGCGCGGGGCGGCAGAAAGGTTTGCTTCGTGCTTTAGTTTAGCGGGTTGAGGCTTACTTACTGGACACTGCCCCTTCACCGCACAAACGGCTCACCCCTCTAGCGGGTAGAGGGTGTGAGCCGTTGCGGGGGTTAGCAAGTGGCTAACGGGTGCTTATTATGCAGCAGTGGGTGAGCCTTCAGTCTCAACCTTGATGGTGCCGGAGATGATATCTTCCTTAATCTTGTCCAGCTCCGCCTTGGTCTCATCGGAGACCTTGCTGTCGAAGTTGTGGAAGGGAGCCAGGCCAACGCCGTCGTTCTCCAGGGTACCGATGTAGGCCTCGGAGGTGAACTTGCCGTCCATGTCAGCCTTGATGGTCTCGGTGATAGCTTCGTCCATCTTCTTCATGATGGAGGTCAGGATGATGTCCTGGAAGTCGGGGTTGGTTTCGTAGCCATCAGCGTCAACCCAGACAACGGAGGCGGGGGCATCGGCGTGAGCCGCGTTGTATTCCTTAACAGCTTCAAGGGTGCCTGCACCTACGGGGCCAGCAACGGGCAGAATGATATCGGCGCCCTGGTCCAGGAAGTTCTGGGTATTGGTCTTGCCCTTGGTGGCATCTTCGAAGTCACCGGTGAAGGTGCCGGACTGGTTCTCGGTGTTCCAACCGAGGACCTCAACCTTGGTGCCCTTCTGCTCGTTGTAGTATTTGACGCCCTGGGCAAAGCCGTCCATGAAGATGGTTACGGTGGGGAACTGGGCACCACCGTAGGTTGCGACCTTACCGGTCTTGGTCTGGGAAGCGGCCAGGTAGCCAGCCTGGAAAGCGGCCTGGGCGGTGTCAAAGACGATGGGGCGCACGTTATCGAGCTCGATGGAGTTATCGTCCACGATGGTGAAGTGCAGGTCGCTGTTGGCTTCTGCTGCTTCCTTGGTCGCGTCTGCCAGACCGTAACCCACGGTGACGGTCAGCTTACAGCCGGCCTGGACCATTTCGTTGAGGTTGGGAGCGTAGTCAGTCTCAGCGCTAGACTGAGCCTTCTTTTCCTGAATGCCGTATTGGGAGACGGCGTCGGTCAGACCCTTGTAGGAGTTCTGGTTGAAGGACTTGTCGTTGAAGCCACCGGAGTCAGAGACGATGCAGCCCAGGTAGTCTTTGTTGTCGCCGGAGGCCTTGGAGGACTCTTCGGGGGCTGAGCCGCAGCCTGCCAGAAGCAGGGCGGAGATGCCCAGGATAGAACCGGTTGATGCGAAGTGCTTGCGTGAGAGAGCCATGAAGGTCCTTTTCGTGCCACTCTGGGAGGTAGGTGCATCAGTGCACTACTACCCGCGTGTGATGTGTAATCCCAGAAGAAATTTTGCGTAACACAACACATCATAGTGTGATTTATCTTCCGGTTCATCTCTGATTCACCCAAAAAGGAGTGACCCCAGCAACAAGGCTCTGCTATTTAATCACACCGGGATTATTCGCCCTGATCACCCAGCACCCCTAGGTAAAGAGTGCCAATTTGTTCCAATGGTGCTCAGCTGACCAAAGAAGCGACACCTCTTCCTCAAAAGTGGGCAGACACTTTTTAGGCAAGCCGTGAACGCTCTAGACTAATAGCCTTTAAAGCGGTAGCGGCCATTACCCGAACGCCATATTCGATAGCCCGCTCATCGGGGGCATAGTCTCCCCGGTGTAAATCGTAGGTTATTCCACCTGGCACACGAGTACCTAGGCGAATGAGGGCACCGGGGACTTCCTGCAGTATCCAGGCGAAGTCTTCACCCCCCATAGATTGTTCCACTAGCACCACAGAGTCCTCCCCTAGTTCAGCCCTGCTGGCTGCTTCGACCAGGGCGACTTCCTCTTCGGTGTTAACGGATGGGGGTACGCCGCGAAAATGCTCTAGTTCAATCTCGACCCGGTAGGGGGCCGCGACCTGCTCCACCACCTGATCGAGCATGGCTCCTGCCTGTTTCCAGACCTCAGCGTCTAAGCAGCGCATAGTTCCGGCCAGGAAAGCGGTGGAGGGGATTGCATTGGGGGCCACTCCGGCTTCGATCTGCCCCCAGGCCACTAGCACACCACTGCGTACATCGGTCTTGCGTGAGAGCACTGCTGGGACGTTGATGGCTATCTGGGAGAGGGCGTAGATGATGTCTTCGGTCAGGTGGGGCCGAGAGGTGTGCCCGCCGCGGCCTTTGAGGCTGATTTTGATGGTGTCGGAGGCGCTGGTTATAGCCCCAATACGGGTGCCAATTTTGCCCACATCTACCTTGGGTTCACAGTGTAAGGCAAAAGCGCGCGGCACCCCTTCTAGGATGCCCTGGGCAATCACATCAACAGCCCCGCCAGGCAGTTGTTCTTCGGCAGGCTGGAAGATGATGCGGATGCGCCCGCCCAGGGGCCTGTGCTGGTCAAGCCGATGCAGGAGGATGGCAACGCCCAGCATGACGGTCTGGTGGATGTCGTGCCCGCAGGCGTGCATGATCCCGGGGTGGCTGGAGGCGTAGGGCAGTTCTGTTTGCTCTTGAATGGGTAGAGCATCAATATCTGCGCGTAGGGCTGCTGCCAGGGGGCCCTGCCCTACATCCACATAGCAGCCGGTGCCCTTGAGGTGGCGGGGCGCTAAGCCTTCCTGGGTTAGGGCGCTAAAGATTCGCTCCGTGGTTTTTTTCTCTAGGTAGGAAAGCTCCGGCTGGCGGTGAACCTCCCGGCGGAAGGCTTTCAATTCAGGAATCAGGTTGTCTACCGAGTTTTTGAGTATATCTTCAGTCTGTGTCGAGCTCAGCCCTGGAAACCCTGAAACTACGTCTTGAGTCGTAGAAGATTTATCCATAAGCCTACCTTACTGGCAGTATGGGGTATAACAGAAGAATGTTTAGACAGCTCCTAGTCGAAGGGCTCTTTCGATAAGTTAAAAATAGCCCTAACTGACCAATAAATTAACAAAAACAGATTTATTGTCAGAAAAAAGGGTTTATCTATCCCCCACTTAGTACATGGTAGCTGGAGGGCCAGACTCGGCCAGTAGGCAGTAGATGTGATTAAACTAATCTATATCCCCAAATTGTCTAGCCCGTAGGGCAAACATCCGCATATACAGTTAAAAATGTAGCTATAGCTGATTTTTAAAATTTAGCGCACTGGTTGGTTAATGACGATTGACCTCGCCTTATAGTACAATAGAGTGAGCATCGGTAGAAGAGCTTAAATTAGGTTCACCCTGGTTTGCCCTCTAGGTAACGCTTAGGGATTATAGCTTAACTGGGCATACCCCCTAGAAGCTCACCTACTCTTGAACTTGAACATCATTGATCGAAAGAAATCACGCACCATGACCCCTCAAATTTCACGCCGTAACATCGCCAAGGGCGCCGCCTGGGCCGCCCCGGCTGTTATCGCCACCTCAGCAATTCCAGCCTACGCAGCATCCTCATCTGATCGCACCCCCAATGATCCCTTGGGCACTATCTGCTCCCTCTTCTTCGGCGGAGGCAATGTCAATTCACAGACAACCTCGGTTTACTTGGCTGTTGAATCTGCCGACGGCTTTATTCACGCTGGCGAAACCGTCTCCTGGGTAGTCGATATGAGCCGGGGTACTGTGCCTGGCCTTAATTACCCCCAGGATGGCTCCTGGACTCTGACCACAAGCGTTCCCAAGGGTCAGTCCGCTACCCAGTTTGTAGTTACCCTAACCGCTAACCAGGATGTCCCCGTCCAGAACGTCAACTGCGTGGCTCGTATGATCTGGGATGGCTCTGCCTCAGCAGGTTCCTCCAACATTAGCCCCAAGAGCACTCTATCTGTAAGCTCGAGTGGCAACGATACCACCTATTCCAGCAAGATTACTATTCCCAAACGTTACGGAACCTCAGTCAACGATTCAAGTCGTACCCCCGTGTACATTGACGGTGCCTGCTACCCCACCATCCAGTGGTCCTATCTGGGGAACTCTACCAAGTATGATCTGGACGACCTCCTGGTCTTCAACGGTGGTAGCTCTATCAAACCTGATAGCCACGCAGATAATAACCAGAAGGTAACCACCGGCACCTGCTAAGTAAGCGCCGACAGGTCTAACCCTTCAGGGCGAGCTACTCCTTTTGACAGGAGCAGCTCGCCCTTTAGTGTGCTCTCAGCCTGCCCTGATTCAAAACTTCAGACCAGTTACAGGGGTCTAACTGTCAGCCTTTCTAAAGCTAAAGCCGGTGCCTACCAGGCAGACCAAGAGCTTGCCCCCTCCCCTAGGCCAAGCTCACACAGCACAAAAAGTCCTCCCGGCCTTACCCCCTGATTGGGGTAGGCCGGAAGGACTAAGCGCGCTAGCAAGGCCAAGCAGCTAGCCGGTCACTCAGAGCCACCAAAGCACAGCCAGCTGAGAGCAGCTAAAGAACCCTAGCCACCACAGCCTGCTTGACCTCGGCAATAGCCTTGGTGATTTCAATACCACGGGGGCAGGCCTCAGTACAGTTAAAGGTGGTGCGGCAACGCCAGACACCCTCCTTATCGTTGAGGATCTCCAGGCGCATATCCCCGGCATCATCACGCGAATCAAAAATGAAACGGTGGGCGTTCACAATAGCTGCCGGGCCAAAGTACTGCCCATCAGTCCAAAAGACAGGGCAGGAGCTTGTGCAGGCCGCACAAAGAATACACTTGGTGGTGTCATCGAACCGGGCCCGGTCCTCCTGGGACTGCAGGCGCTCACGCTCAGGCTCGTGGGTGTCATTGACCAAGAAGGGCATGATTTCCCGGTAGGCCTGGAAGAAGGGCTCCATATCAACAATCAGGTCCTTCTCGCAGGGCAGGCCCTTAATTGGCTCAACGGTGATCGGCTTGGACAGGTCAAGATCCTTGAGCAGGGTCTTACAGGCCAGGCGGTTACGGCCGTTAATACGCATGGCATCAGAGCCACAAATACCGTGAGCGCAAGAGCGACGGAAAGACAGTGAGCCGTCAATCTCCCACTTAATCTTGTGCAAGGCATCGAGCACCCTATCGGTGCCAAACATGGTCAGCTTAAACTCATCCCAGTGGGCCTCTGCCGACAGTTCAGGGTCGTAACGGCGGACCTGGACGGTCACATCAAAAGTAGGGATAGCGCCAGCTTCACCGGCCTCAGCCTTAAGAACGACCTTGGATTCTGGTTCGCGTGCTTCAAAATCAGCCATTTTAGTACTTACGCTCCATCGGTTCGTAGCGGGTGAAGGTCACGGGCTTGGTATCAAAGCGTAGACCCTTAATGCCTTCCATCTCTGCCTGCTCATCCAGGTAGACCATGGAGTGCTTCATGAAGTTGGCATCGTCGCGGTCAGGGTAGTCCTCACGGAAGTGACCACCACGAGACTCCTTGCGGTGCAGAGCAGCTACCGACATGACCTTAGCCAACTGGAGCAGGAAGCCCAGCTCAACGGCTTCAAGCAGGTCCAGGTTAAAGCGCTTGCCCTTATCCTGAATCTGAATGTTCTGGTAGCGCTCTTCCAGCTCAACAATCTTGTTGACCGCATTGTGAATGGTCTCTGCGGTACGGAAAACCTGCATGTCTGCATCCATGACATCCTGCAGTTCCTTACGCAGCTGGCCGACCTTTTCGGTGCCCTCGCCCTTGCGAATCTGGTTCAGCAAGGCCAGGGTTTCATCGGCTGCATCATCGGGGACGGGCAGGAAGTCCGCAGAAGCGGCGTACTCGGCAGCATACATGCCAGCACGCTTACCAAAGACGTTAATATCGAGCAGGGAATTAGTACCCAGGCGGTTAGAGCCGTGCACCGATACACAGGCAACCTCACCGGCGGCGTAGAGGCCGGGGATGATGTCCTCAGAATTGGAGTGGACCTCAGCCTTAATGTTGGTGGGGATACCGCCCATAGCGTAGTGGGCTGTGGGGAAGACCGGCACCGGCTCGGTGTAAGGCTCAACGCCCAGATAGGTACGAGCGAACTCGGTAATATCGGGTAGCTTCTCGTCAATATGGGCGGGCTCCAGGTGGGTCAGATCCAGCAGGACGTAATCCTTATTGGGGCCACAGCCACGGCCTTCGCGCACTTCGTTTGCCATCGAGCGGGCAACAATGTCGCGGGGCGCCAGGTCCTTAATGGTGGGTGCGTAGCGCTCCATGAAACGCTCACCCTCAGAGTTACGCAGAATACCGCCCTCACCACGGGCAGCCTCAGAAACCAGGATGCCCAGGCCGGCAAGACCCGTGGGGTGGAACTGCACGAATTCCATATCCTCCAGAGGAATACCGTTGCGTAGGGCAATAGCCATACCGTCACCGGTCAGGGTGTGGGCATTGGAGGTGGTCTTGAAGATCTTGCCGCAACCGCCAGAAGCGAAGACAACTGACTTAGCCTGGAAGACATGCACATCACCGGTTGCCAGGTCGTAGGAGACAACACCGGCGGGGCGGCGGACGCCCTTTTCATCCTCCACCATGACCAAATCGAGCACGTAGTACTCGTTGTAGAACTCCACGTTGTGCTTAACGCAGTTCTGGTAGAGGGTCTGAAGAATCATGTGGCCGGTGCGGTCCGCAGCGTAGCAGGCGCGGCGCACAGGAGCCTTACCGTGGTCGCGGGTGTGACCACCAAAGCGACGCTGATCAATACGGCCCTCGGGGGTGCGGTTGAAGGGCAGGCCCATCTTTTCCAGATCCAGCACAGCGTCAATGGCTTCCTTAGCCATGACCTCTGCCGAGTCCTGATCTACCAGGTAGTCCCCACCCTTGATGGTGTCAAAGGTATGCCACTCCCAGTTGTCCTCTTCGACATTGGCAAGAGCTGCACACATACCGCCCTGGGCGGCACCTGTATGGGAGCGAGTGGGGTAAAGCTTGGTCAGAACAGCAGTGCGAACACGCTGGCCTGCTTCGATGGCGGCTCGCATACCTGCGCCACCTGCACCGATGATAACGACGTCGTACTTATGTACCTGCATTGTGGGAATGCTTCTTTCTAAAATCTAGAGCGCTGTAACTTTAGGGAGCAGTGCAGAAGGAGGGCAGAAGCTCTGCGCTAGCACCGGCGGGGCAGGGATCGAAGGTGAAAATCACCAGGGTTCCGAGCAGAATCACGAAAGCGGTTGCCAAGAAGAGCGCAATCTTGAGGACGGAACGAACACCGTCCTTCTCTGCGTAATCGTCGATGATGACGCGGATACCGTTGGCACCGTGCATCATAGCCAGCCAGAGCAAAAGCAGATCCCAGACCTGCCAGAAGGGGTTAGCCAGCTTGCCACCCACAAAACCAAAGTCGATGCGGTGGACGCCTTCGCCCATCATCAGGTTGACGAAGAGGTGGCCAAAAATCAGGACAACCAGCAGAACGCCTGAGACTCGCATGTAGAGCCAGGCGAACATCTCAAAGTTGTTGCGCTTGGAGGAAGAGCGGTTGTATTTGACTCCCGAGACGGTGTTATCGCGGCTACGAGGAACTGAAATCTTAGTTTTGAGAGGTGTTGCCATGTCTTAGTGACCCCCAAAGGCGAGCATGAGGTGACGGATAAGGAAGGGAACCATAACCAGGGCCCATAGAATCAGAACACCCCAGAGCATGGCCTTCTGGTTCTTGGCACCGTTCTTCCAGAAGTCAACCAGAATAATACGGATACCGTTGAAGGCATGGTAGACGATAGCCGCAACCAAAGCGGCTTCACCCATGGCCATCAGAGGATTCTTGTAGATATGCATGATGGAGTTATAGGCCTCCGGTGAGATGCGTACAACTGCCGTGTCAAGCACGTGAATCAGCAAGAAGAAAAAGATAGCGATACCGGTGATGCGGTGGGCAACCCACGACCACATACCTTCGCGGCCGCGATACAGCGTGCCCTTGGATGTATTCGGCACTGAATAACCTCCTGTGTGATGCGGGCAAAGCGCCAGTTTTGTACCACATGGCGCCCGCACACCAACCTAGTGTGTGTTCTACTCAACAGCAAGATTAGCAGGTTTTGAGGCAACTTACTTACAGGGTGTCACCAGTATCGGGCAAGAGAATCCCAAAAAATAGTAAACATTTTAATGCCCTTAACCCCTATAATCCCAGTATTTCTCGGAATTATAAGGTCGGAATCCCTCAGAAAGTGACTGCCGTCGTAGAAAGAACCCCAAAAATTTCAACACGATGACTTTAAAATATCGGTACACTATAGGGATAATGAGAACTCCACTTGAACGGTTCTACCCCCTCATTCCGGCCGGCGGCGTAGGGTCCCGCCTATGGCCTCTTTCTCGCGCTGTAGAACCTAAATTCCTTCTTGACCTGACAGGAACAGGCTCATCCCTGCTCCGCTCCACCTACGATCGGCTGGTTGACCTAGCCCCCAAGGGCATTATGGTCGTTACCGGGCAGGCCCACGCCAAGGCCGTAACCCAGCAGCTCAGCGAGCTCCGCGGATCCGATTTGGTTCTTGAACCATCACCGCGTGACTCAGCGGCTGCAATCGGTCTTGCCTGCGCTATCCTGCACGAGCGCGACCCCGAGGCCATCATCGGATCCTTCGCAGCCGACCATATTATCGACCCCGTAGAAGACTTCCAGGATGTCGTGCGTGAAGCCGTGCACGCCGCAGCCTCGGGTAAGATCGTCACCATCGGCATTGAGCCAACGGAACCTTCCACGGCTTTCGGTTACATCAAGGCCACTCAAAACCTAGGTCTGGACCATGCCCCCAGCGCCCTAGCAGTTGAGCAGTTTGTTGAGAAGCCTGATGAGGCGACCGCAAGCTCCTATGTAACTTCCGGCGACTACACCTGGAACGCAGGTATGTTCGTGGCACCTGCGGCTCTCATGCTCAAGCACCTTGAAGCTAAGGAACCCGAGCTCTACGCAGGCATCATGGAAATCGCCCGCGCCTGGGACACCTCAGAGCGCGACATCTGCATGAACCGCCTCTGGGAGAACCTACCCAAGACCGCCATCGACTACGCTGTAGCCGAGCCGGCCGCCGCAGCCGGCGATGTCGCTATGGTGCCGGGCCGCTTCAGTTGGGATGACGTCGGTGACTTTGACGCCGTTGCCCGTCTTAACATTGAGAAGAGCGGTGATGACCTCTTTGTTCTTGGCAACAAGGACAATGTCATTAGCGAAGGTAGCACCGGCATTATCGTCAACAACACCAACCGCAAGATTTCTGTGATTGGTATTGAAGATATCGTCATTGTCGATACCGCAGACGCTCTGCTGGTAACCGTCCGTGACGATGCCCAGAGTGTGAAGAACACGGTAGCTACACTCAAGGAGCAGGGGCTGAACAATCTGCTCTAAGCGCTAACTTCTTACATAGCTCATGGCCCGCACTCTAAGGGTGCGGGCCTTACTTTCACTCAGCATATGCAAACGATTCTCATTTAAGTTAGCATGGGGGCATGCTTACACCACGACGAGTCTTCATCCCCACCATGACCTGCCTAACCGCCCTCATCATTAGCGGATGTAGTGCAACCCCCACCCCCGCACCCTCAGCCACCACAGAGACCGGTAGCACAAGCACCCAAAACACCACCATCTCCGAAGCCTCCTCCCCCAGCTCCCGCCTGGCCCTGACCTACGACGGCGGCATCATGATCCTGGACGGCAAAACCTTTGAAATTCTCACCAGCATAGACAAAGAAGGATTCCTCCGACTCCACCCCGCAGGCGACAACCGCCATCTAGTCGTCGCAGACGGCTCCAGCTACACCATGCTCGACCTAGGAGCCTGGACCCAAGAACACGGCGACCACAACCACTACTACACCACCACCCCCTCCCTCACCCAGCTGACCTTCCCCGCCGACAAAACCGGGCACATCATCAGCAGCCACGGCAAAACCGCCATGTTCGCAGACGGCACCGGCACCTTCCAGGTCTACAACCCCGCCCAACTCACCCAGGAATCCCAAAACACAGCCAGCTCACTCGATACCCACACCATCACATTACCTGCGGCCCACCACGGCTTCGCCATTCCCCTAGCCGACGACCGCTACCTAGTCTCCCGAGGAACAGAAGAAAGCCGCACAGGTGCCGCAGTTATCGATGCCCAAGGAAACGTACTCTCAGAAAACAAGGACTGCCCCGGCATCCACGGCCAAGCCCAGGCCGCCAACGACACCTACACCCTCGGCTGCCAAGACGGCGCACTCATCTACACCAAGGGCACCTTCACCAAAGTCACCAACCCCCAAGACCCCTACTCGCGCTCAGGCAACCAGGCAGGCGACCCCGACTCCCCCATCGTCCTGGCCGACTACAAAACCGATCAAGACGCCGAGCTAGAACGACCAGAACAGTTCGCACTCATCAACACCCTCACCCAAGAACGGACCATCATCCCCCTCCCTGAAGGGGTCTCCTACACCTTCCGGTCCCTGGCCCGCGGCCCCGAAGGTAGCCACCTCATGCTCACCACAGACGGCAAGCTCCGCTACTGGGCAGAAGACGGCACAGAACTAGGCGCTGTAGACATTATGGAACCCTGGACAGAATCAACCACCTGGCAAGACCCCAGGCCAGCGATCTGGGTAGACGGAGACACAGCCTATGTGACCGACCCTGCCAGTAAGAAGCTCCACGTCATCTCGCTAGCACAGATAGAGCAGGGAAGCGCAGAAGTTTTCGCAAGCATTGACCTACCGCACGTGCCCAACGAAATTAACGGTATTTCCAGGTCAGCTCACCCAGGGACGGATTCTGGGCACCAGTAAAATAAGTTCTTTTGTCTCTTTAGATTGCTTGGCATCTTGCCTGACAACTCCCTTAAAGGCCAGCCCCCAGCCAGTTGGCAAGCAAGATGCCACACAGCCTTGAAGGCGGTTCTAGCCCAGGCTCACTATACCCAGGGCCTCCCAGCCCCCCTCCACAAATCTGTAGACACCCAAACGACTTACCGCGAACCGGGTCAGTTCATGGGGCAGATCCGAAAAATCAGCTATAGAAGCACGCAAGATAGCCGGATCATTCTGGTGGGCCAGGGTCACATGCGGCTCATAGGGGAAGGGGGAAACAGAAGGCCCAACCACCTCAGTACACAGGGTATGTGCTCGCGCCAGCTGCCAGGCACCGCCCACCACAGGCAAATAAGTCACGGGGGTAACCGGCTCAAAACTCAAAGGGGAACCTAGCGTGACCTCAAAAGGTTTCAGGCACGCCAGCCTGCCAGCTAGCACCTCCAGAAGACTCTCCCCACTCTGATCGGCACCAATAAGCACCGTAATATGGCAGGTCTCAACGGCAGGGCCAACCAGTCCGCGCTCAGCCCGCCAGCCCACAACACGCTCAGCCAGGGAGCCAGGCACCTCAGCAAGAACACTCAGATAACTAGCTCCCGGAACCAGAGTAGGTGATGCGGACATGAGCTCAACCAGCCAGCTCTACAGGGCAGGCAAGAAGCCAACCGCATCGTAAGCATTCTTCACGGTCACCGACGCAATCTCGCGGGCCTTAGCCGCCCCAATTGCCAGCAAACGATCCAGCTCAGCCGGGTCAGCCATCAGCTCCAAGGCACGCTCACGAATGGGCGATAGCTCCTCAACCACAATCTCGGCCAGGTCAACCTTGAGGTGGCCGTACATCTTGCCCTCATACTCAGCTACGATTTGGTCAATCGGCTTACCTGTCACTGCCGAGTAAATAGAAAGCAGATTCGAAACACCCGGCTTATTCTCCCGGTCATAACTAATCTCGCTTCCCGCATCGGTCACCGCAGACTTAATCTTCTTAGCGGTCTTCTTGGGGTCATCGAGCAACCAGATAATGCCCTTATCGGTGGTTGCCGACTTACTCATCTTGGAATCTGGAGTCTGCAAGTCATAAATCTTGGCGGTCTCCTTAAGAATCACAGCCTCAGGCACCACAAAAGTATCGCCAAAACGAGAGTTAAACCGCTGAGCCAGGTTACGGGTCAGCTCAAGATGCTGGCGCTGGTCCTCACCCACCGGCACAACATCGGACTGGTAGAGCAAAATATCTGCAGCCATCAGAACCGGGTAAGTAAAGAGACCCACAGAAGCGTTATCGGTGCCCTGCTTAGCGGCCTTATCCTTAAACTGAGTCATACGAGCCGCCTCACCGTAACCGGTAATACAGTTCAAAACCCAAGCCAGTTGAGCGTGCTCAGGCACATGCGACTGCACAAACAAGGGGGTCTTGGCCGGATCAATCCCAGCCGCAATATACTGGGCTGCCGTCTTGCGGGTGCGCTCCAAGAGCACAGCAGGATCCTGCGGAACAGTAATGGAGTGCATATCCGGAATAAAGTACAGGCACTCGTGGTCCTTCTGCAGACCCACCCAGTTATTCACCGCACCAATATAGTTACCCAGGTGCATGGAATCAGCCGAAGGCTGCGCCCCCGAAAAAGCGCGAGGCACCCCCCTTGAAGCATTTGGGATAGCGGCTTTAGGATCACGGTCGGGTGTCTGTGAAGTATTCACGGGTTCGTCCTTTGCTAGGAATACATCTGCGGGGCAGGCCTCTGCTGAAGTGACCCACCGGCCCACACACAGCGGGCACAAAAATGAGGGAGAGATTAGGAGCCTTCGCGGGCCAGCTCCATACCGTTCTTCGCGGTGAAATTAATGGTGTCCAAGGCACGATTGATCATGTCACGAGAATTTTCATCGTTCACATCCAACTGCTCAGCAATCACCTTGGACTGCACCAAACAAATCTGGAAAGAATGCGCCAGTTTCTCGGTATGCACATCAGCCTCATATTCAGCGCGCTGGATAGCATGACCCTCATAGGCGCGGCGCTGGGCAGCAAGCGTACGGTTAACATTCACCAGTAGATAAACAGCAATACCGAGCCAGGCAGTGATAATACCGGCCAGAATCCAACCCAGCGCCGAGGCCTCATGAGCAGACTGAATAATCGCCCACACCAGCAGGACAACTAAAATACCCATACCGATAGCAGCACCAATCAAGACGGTCTTGGTGTTCTGTTCTTGAGCTGTTTTTTCTAAGCCGTTATATTGCATGGTTCCCATTATGTCAAAGGAATGCGGTCGCAGTGAACCTTAGACTAGTCCCACCGCGTAAAGTGGTGAGCATGATGGTAAGTGCCAGAGAAACCAAATACCAGGCAGTGGCCCGTCATATCTGCGACCGCTACCTCACCGATACTCAGCCACACTCCCCTCTTCCGACAGAAAGAGAGCTTCAAGACCGCCTCGGTGTCTCCCGCGATACCGTACGCCGAGCTATCCGAGAGCTCATCGACCGGCAACTGGTCTACAACATTCAGGGATCAGGTACCTTTGTCGCCCCCCAAGAATCACCATCACGAGCGCCATTGCTACGCCCCTTCACCCAAGACATGCTCACCAGAGGGCATACCCCGCACTCACTGACGCTCTCCTGCCACCTGGTCATAGCTCCCCTGCACGTCCAAAGAGACCTAGCCCTCGACCCAGACAGCAAAGTCATCGAAATTAGCAGGCTCCGTCAAGCTGACGGCTCGCCCATCGCCCTCGAAACAGCCTACTTCCTGCCCGAAGCCTTTTCCCAAATGCAACCCGAAGCCTCCACTTCGCTCGATGCCCAAATGCGGGCCAGCGGCTACCAAGTAGAAACAGCCCAGGTCAAAGTTACCGCCACCAACCTCACCCAGGCAGAAGCCCACCACCTAGGTGTACCCCAGGGAGCGGCAGCCCTGCGAGTAGACAAGGTAGGCTACACCGCCCGAGGCCTGGCCGTTGAAAGCACCCACACCCTCTACCGGGGTGACCGCTACGACTACGAGTTCCAGCTCCACCGCAGGCAAACCCACCGCTGAGGCATCCTAACTCATCCCCCGATGAAAGAACCGGGGCCGCTCCTCCCCTCCAGGAAGTAACGGCCCCGTTTTGCTTGGTGACCCTAAGCGGTTTCAGCCAAACGCTCAGCGGTCTCTACCACATTCACCAGCAACATAGCGCGGGTCATAGGACCAACACCACCGGGATTAGGCGAATACCAGCTCGACTTAGCGGTGGCCTCGGGAGAGATATCACCGGTCAGCTTCTTCTTACCGGTTTCGGTATCTTCTACGCGGGAAACACCAACGTCCAGGAGGACAGCACCCTCCTTGACCTGGTCCGCTGTCACCACATGAGCAAGACCCACGGCCGCCACAATAATGTCAGCCTGGCGCAGGGCCTCACTCACATCCTCGGTACCGGTGTGAACCAGGGTAGCCGTGGAGTTTACATCCTTGCGTGTCAGGAGCAGACTCAGGGGGCGGCCCACAGTAATACCGCGCCCCAGCACAGCGACCTTCTTGCCCTTCCAGGAGATACCGTGACGCTCTACCAACTCAATCACGCCGTTGGGAGTGCAGGGCAAAGGCGAGTTCAGAGGCTCACCCACATTCAAAACCAGGCGACCCAGGTTCATGGGGTGCAGGCCGTCGGCGTCCTTCTCGGGAGCAATTTTCTCAAGAACCCGGTTGGTATCTAGGTGCCGGGGCAGGGGTAGCTGCACGATATAGCCGGTACAAGCCGGGTCGGCATTGAGCTTATCCAGCTCGGCCTCTAGCTCATCCTGGCTGATATCCTCGGGGAGTTCAACACGGATAGAGGCAATACCCACCTCGGCACAGTCGCGGTGCTTACCGCCCACATAGGAACGGGAGGCCGGGTCATCGCCTACCAAAACGGTGGCAAGCCCCGGGGTAATCCCCTCTTCCTTGAGCTTGGCAACGCGCTGGGCCAGCTCACTCTTAATCTGGGCCGCTGTGGCAACCCCGTCAAGAATCTGAGGCACTCCTACCACTCCTCAATACCGGAGTAGAGCGGGAACTTCTCGCACAGAGCGGTCACGCGAGCACGCTGGGAGGCCACATCGACACCGGGCTTAAGAGTCTCAGCAATAATATCGGCGACTTCGGTAAAGGCCTCGGAATTAAAGCCACGAGTTGCCAGCGCGGGAGTACCGATGCGCAGGCCGGAGGTCACCATGGGCGGGCGGGGGTCATTGGGCACAGCGTTACGGTTTACAGTAATACCGGCTTCGTGGAGCAGATCTTCAGCTTCACGACCGTTAATCTGGGCATCGCGCAGGTCCACCAGAACCAGGTGAACGTCGGTGCCACCGGAGATAACCTTTACACCGGCTTCGGCCATATCTGACTGGTTGAGGCGGTCAGCCAGAATCTTTGCACCCTCTAAGGTACGAGCCTGACGGTCCTTAAAATCATCGGAGGAAGCAATCTTGAAAGCTGTTGCCTTACCGGCAATAGCGTGCATGAGCGGACCGCCCTGCTGGCCGGGGAAAACAGCCGAATCAATCTTTTTCTTGAGGTCTTCAACGCACATGATGAAACCTGAGCGGGGGCCAGCCAGGGTCTTATGTACGGTTGAGGACACAACGTGAGCGTGAGGTACCGGGTTGGGGTGTAAGCCAGCGGCGACCAGGCCAGCGAAGTGAGCCATATCCACCCAGAGATAGGCACCAATCTCATCAGCGATCGCACGGAAAGCCGCAAAATCAAGCTGACGGGTATAAGCAGACCAGCCCGCAATGATGAGCTTAGGCTTCTCAGCCAGCGCCAGCTCACGAACTTCGTCCATGTTGACCCGACCGGTTTCTTCATCTACACCGTAGGCAACAACCTGGTAAAGCTTGCCCGATACGTTCAGTTTCATGCCGTGGGTTAGGTGACCACCGTGTGCCAGGGACAGACCCATAATTTTGTCGCCGGGATTCAGCAGGGCATGCATGACAGCGTTATTGGCCTGAGCACCGGAGTGGGGCTGGACGTTCGCGTGCTCAGCACCAAAGAGAGCCTTGGCCCGGTCGATAGCGAGCTGTTCAACGACGTCCACAAATTCACAGCCGCCGTAGTAACGGCGGCCGGGGTAGCCTTCAGCGTACTTGTTGGTCAGTACAGAGCCTTGAGCTTGAAGAACAGCGCGGGGGGCAAAGTTCTCGGAGGCTATCATCTCGAGGGTGTTCTGCTGGCGGCTCTGCTCCTGGGCAATAGCCTGAGCGACTTCGGGGTCGACTTCGGCCAGGGGTAGGTTGGTGACGTTGGGTGAAAGGTTGGTCATGCCACTTCCTTGACTAGGGTGGATCGAGGTTTTCCTTTTGTGCGGACTTGGTACCACTCAAAGCCCGATACTTGGGGACTCACCCACCTTGGGGAGCCATCACCTTTAAAGTGTAAATTACCTCTAGGTGATGCAGGGCATATCTCTTCACATATGAGATTTTTTCTCTAGACGTCTACCCACACAATGTATCTAAAATCACAGAGAGGTATGTGTGCGGTGCACCCAAGGGGAGCCGACGCCACAAGCCCCGCTTCTACGCCTGCTTGAGGATTGTTCGCGCGAACTCAAAGTAGCTATCAGGATCAAAATCTGTGACGGTCGCCGCTTGCACAAGGAAGCCGGTCACAACAGCCAGCACAGCCGACCCTATGGGGGTGAAAGCCAGCTCTCACGTCCTGACTCGGTGATCTCAAGTTCGGTTGCGGCCCAGCCCCGGTAGCTCTCAAGAATCCTCTTCCTCAGGTCTGTAAGTTGCTCCTGCGCTACCTTTTGGATCGCTGGCAAGGCATCTACTCTGCGCTAACCTTGGGCACCCGTCCACCTTAAAACAGACAAGCTGCTTGCCCCGAAGAAGGCCCCCCGCAAACCGCTTTCTTGCTAGACTAGAGGGCGAACTAGCCGTAGTTACCTGTTCCAGTTACTACACAGGAGAGTTACCGGGTAGCGCACACCTGGATACCCCCATCTCGTCACCCATCACTCATGCATTAGGGAAGAGGCCTCACAATCGTGACCGAAACTCCAAAATCACGTCGCCAACAGCGCCTTGAACAACAGAAGAAGGCCAGCCGCAAGTGGATCGCAACTGGCGCAGCCGCAATTATCCTGCTCAGTGGCGGTGCTATCGCCTACGTCAACATGACCGGCGATAAGACCCCTTCAACCCCCAGCGGGCAGGCCGTCCCTGCAGCTTGCTCCACCACACAGTCTGTAACTGTTGCTACTACTGATGCCATGGCAACCGCACTTAAATCCATGCCGGTTGATGAGGACACCTGCGTAACCCTCGATATCACCACCACGAAGACCGCTAGCAACATCGTGACCGAAGTAGCCGGTGAGTCCGCCTCAACCAACCTGTGGATTCCCGATTCCAGCGTCCGTGCCCAGCTCGCCATGGCCGAAGCCAAAACAGAGCTAACCCCCATTGCTGAATCTCTGGCGAAGAGCCCCGGTGTTCTTGTATCCGAGAAAGACACTACCTACTCCAACTGGCTTGATGTTCTCAAGGCCCCGGACGCCGTTGGCATGGGCGATCCTAAGGTAGAAGCAGGCGCTTTCTCTGCGCTCATGGGCGGTATCTCCGAAGCTTCTAGCGGCACTGTCAGTCTTGAAGACCTCACTAGCGGTAGCGCCCTGCGCGCGCAGTCTATTGGGGTTGACGAACCCGCGCAGAACGCATCTGAGCTCCTTGAGGCTGTTGACAGCGGCAGCAAAGACGCAGTGGTTGTCAGCGAAGCTGATTACGCAACCTACGCCGCATCGCACAGCGACTCAGGCCTTAAGGCTACCGTCCCCGGTGACGGCTCTTTTACCCTGGATTATCCCCTCTACCAGGCATCCTCTAGCACCAACACCACCGTTGATGAGGCAGCCCAGCAGATCGTTAAATTCATGTCCAGCGAAGAGGGCAAGCAGGCTCTGGCACAGGCCGGTCTACGCACCGCTGAGGGCACAGTTGTTAACAACGATAAGAACGTCGGTGACTACAAGGCGCTTGTTCCTAGTAACAAGGAAACCCTGGGCCAGATGTGGACTTCCTACTCCTTGCAGTCCGCTCCCCTGAACGCACTGGTTGTGCTGGATGCTTCCGGCTCCATGCTCGATAAAGTAGCTGGTACTGATAAGACCCGTATGGATATTACCGTTGAGTCAGTACTGGCTGGTTCTCAGCTCTTCCCGGCCCGTGACTCTATGGGCCTGTGGAAGTTCTCCCGCAACATTACAACCGCTGATGGCAAGGTCTCGGACTATGAAGAGCTGGTCCCCGTTCGCGGCCTTGAAGAAACCGTTGACGGCAAGACTCAGCGTGAGTTGCTTCAGGAGGCTGGTGCTGGTATTGCAGCTACCATTAACCCCGATGACCAGACCGCTCTGAACGATACCTTGCTGGCAACTTTCCGTTCTGCCAAGGCTAACTACCAGCCCGGCTCTGTTAACGCAGTCATTATGCTGACCGATGGCAAGAACTTTGATCCAGATTCGATTAGCCAGGAAGAGCTCATTAGCACTATCCAGGCTGAGCAGGATCCTGAAAACCCTGTGTTTGTGATTCTGATTGGCATTTCGGAAGAGGCTGATATGAACGCTCTGACAACCATTGCTCGGAGTGTTGGCGGTGAGGCTCACATCGCATCATCGCCCACCGATATTCAGCGTATTTTCGCTGAAGCTCTAACCGGCATCTCTGACGCCGCTAGTGAGGCCGCTGCTGCTCAACAGCATTAAGGTATCAGCCGGGTAGTTTTTGTTCCGGTATTCCGTTGATTCAGAGTCCCGCCCTACGATTCATCGTGGGGCGGGACTTTTGTGTGTGTTGGGTTGGGGTTTGGTGGAAGAAGTGGCGTGATGGAGGGCAGAATTCTGAGCGAGCGAAGATGAAAATTCTGCCTGTAATCGGTGCACGCCTCCCGAGGAAAGTTTTTAGTGGAAGAAGTGGCGTGCACCGGTAAAGTACATGCTCACTCCCGCTTCTTGGGCGGCTTGGATGACTTCTTCATCGCGGATGGAGCCACCAGGCTGGACAAGAGCGCGGATACCGGCGTTAAGAAGGACCTGAAGGCCGTCTGCGAAGGGAAAGAAAGCGTCAGAAGCCGCTACGGAGCCGCGGGCACGTTCTTGGCCTTGGGCTAGGGTGTTGGCGCGTTCTACGGAGAGGCGGCAGGAATCTACGCGATTAACCTGTCCCATACCGATGCCGACCGCGGCACCGTCCTGGGCGAGCAGGATTGCGTTGGATTTGGCGGAGCGTAGGGCTTTCCAGGCGAAGGCGAGGTCTGCCAGGGTCTGAGGATCAGCGGCTTGGCCGGCAACCAGCTGCCAGTTGGCGGGGTCATCGCCTTCGGCCTGTAGACGGTCGGCATCCTGCAGAAGAGCGCCGCCGGAGATTTGGCGGTACTCGATGCTGTCGCGGGCAAAGTCTGCAGGGAGCTGGAGGATACGCAGGTTCTTCTTGCTCTGTAGAATCTCCAGGGCTTCGGTGGAGTATGAGGGGGCGATAATGACCTCGGTGAAGATACCCTTGACGGTTTGGGCCATTGCGGCGGTGACTTCACGGTTGGCGGCAATGACGCCGCCGTAGGCGGAGAGCGGGTCGCAGGCATGGGCCTTGGCGTGAGCGTCAGCAATGGGGTCGGCGGCCTTGGCGGCACCGACGGCAATACCGCAGGGGTTGTTGTGCTTGATGATGGCTACAGCGGGTTCCTCGAAGTCGTAGGCGGCGCGTAGGGCGGCATCGCCGTCCACGTAGTTGTTGTAGCTCATGGCTTTGCCGCCAAGTAGCTCTGCCTGGGCGATACCGGGTGCTGCGGTGGGATCAACGTAGAGTGCTGCGGCCTGGTGGGGGTTTTCACCATAGCGCAGGGACTCACTGCGCTCGAAGGAGAGACCGGCGAAGGGGGGCCAGTAGTTGGCCTCCCCGTCTTTTTCGAACTGGGTGGCAGTCCAGGTGGCTACGGCGGTGTCGTAGGCGGCGGTGTGGGCGAAAGCGGCTGAGGCCAGGCGGCGGCGTTCTGCCAGGTTGAAGCCACCCTTCTGGGCGGCTTCAAGAACAGCACCGTAAGAGGCCGGGTTAACAACGACCGCTACAGCGTCGTGGTTCTTAGCTGCGGCACGCACCATGGAGGGGCCCCCGATATCAATCTTTTCGATGATGGCGTCCTGGTCAGCGCCTGAGGCCACGGTATCGACGAAGGGGTAGAGGTTGACAACCACCAGGTCAAAAGGCTCAATGTCCATTTCTGTCAGGGTGTCAATGTGCTCTTGCTTGCGGCGGTCTGCCAGGATACCGGCGTGGATGCGGGGGTGCAGGGTCTTCACGCGGCCTTCAAGACATTCGGGGAACCCGGTGATATCGGAAACCTCAGTGACGGGCACTCCGGCGGCGGCGATGGTGGCGGCTGTTGAACCGGTGGAGACTAGGGCTACCCCAGCTTCGTGTAGGCCACGAGCCAGGTCTTCTAGCCCTGTCTTGTCATAGACAGAGATGAGGGCGCGTTTGAGGGGTAGGCGGTCAAGCTTAATGAGACTCACAGATCTTCTCCGTTTCGTATGCCGGCGAGGGGACCGGCAGGTTGTTACCTGAGTGTGAGTCGCTTTATCTGGAGCCCCGACCCTAGGCCCAGCCCCGAGTGGGGCTATAACTAGGGTTAGGCGGTGGGCTCTTGCGCCAGGGAGGCTATGGTGGCTACCAGGAGTTGGCGTTCTTGCACTTTGATACGTTCGTGCAGGCTCTCTTCGGTGTCACCGTCAAGAAGGGGAACGGCGGCCTGGGCCAGGATAGGGCCGGTATCAACTCCCGCATCGACCAGGTGTACGGTCACGCCGCTGATCTTGACCCCGTGGGCCAGGGCGTCACGCACGCCGTGGGCTCCTGGGAAGGACGGTAGCAGAGCCGGGTGGGTATTAATGATGCGCCCGGTGAAGCGTTCCACGAGCTGAGCATCGACGATCCGCATGAAGCCGGCAAAAACAATGTAGTCGGGGGCGTAGCTCGCTATTTTTTCTTCCAGCGCCCGGTTCCAGTCAGCGCGGGTGGAGAAGTCCGCAGGTTCTAGGAGGAAAGTTTCAATCCCGGCGCCCTGTGCTCGTTCTATGCCGAGGCAGGGCTTATCGGCTCCTACCGCCACAATATCGGCGGTTAGCTGACCATCTGCAAGGGAGTCAAGAATGGACTGTAAATTTGTGCCCGAGCCGGACACCATCACCACAATGCGCATGAACACCAGTGTATCGCACGCCACGGCTAACGATGGAGGCATGTCCATGATAATCAGCCAGGATGAGTGGGTTCTATCCTCCTCTGAAATTCTATGAAGTCCACTGAGGTTGTACAGTGGTGCTTATGTCAGAGAATCAGCAGGTTTCCCCCTACTCCGAATCAGCCCTTGAATCAGTCAAGGTGTGGTCGCGTTCTTCCTTCCTCCTGATAGTTGCTACGGTCGGTACCACCTATTTTGCTGGTACCCTAGCTGTTGCGACCTTGCTCTTAGCGCTACTGACCGTAGCCTGTGCTATCACGACCCTGGTCAAAATGGTTAAGGTGCGTTTCCCGGGGTTCTCCATCATGCTCATGGTCATGATTGTGCTCTGGTCCCTCTTCCTCAGTTTTGGGGCCGGTCTCCAGCTGATTTTTTCCGATGCCTCTTCTGCCTATTCAGAATGTCTGCAAGGGGCTTTGACGATTACCCGCCAGCAGGAGTGTGCTCAAGAAATGAGCGACGGACTCTTCAAGCAGATGATGGGTAACTAGCCTCACCTGGGCACCGTATGAGAAGCCCCGCCCCGCGGTGTGCGGTCTGGGGCTTCTTGAGCAGAGATTCTGCTGATGCGCTTATAATCTGGGTTCTTCCTCAGCTTGATCTTGAAGCTGCTGATTCCAACGGCGGCGCAAGGACTTAGGGCGTTTGACCACGGGGGCGGACTTCTTAGTAGGTTCCGCCTGCCTTTCTTCAGCATCGGCCAAGCTCTTAGGGGCCTCTGCCTCAGAATCAGTTTTTTCTGTTTCTTCGTCGTCCGTTTCGGGCTCTGTTTCAGGCTCAGCATCGGCTAAGTCTTTATCTGCCCTATCGGTCTGTTCTCGGGGAGCATCCACCGGGGAGTTCGAATGGGCTAGGTTTGGTTCGGTCTCAGGACTGTTTTCTGAAGCTTCCTCTTCCTCAGCCGCCGGGTATTCATCCTTCTCACCCTGATCGCTGACCGCTGCCGCGGCTCTTTTCTTTTCTGCCCGTTCAGCGACACGCTTGGCCTTGGCTTCGGCCTTAGCCTGCTTCTTCTGGGCACGGGTGGGCTTCTGGTCGGCAAATCGCTCCAGTTCAAGGCTGCTATCACGGACCAGCAGATGAGCCAAGCCCAGGCCGATTATCAGACCCAGTACCAGCAGAAGGGCACCGCAAGCGCCGAACAGCAGGGGTGAAGGCCCGACCTCGGTAAAGCGACCAAGCCCCAGGGAACCGTGAGCGGCCCAGCCCAGAAGGAAGAGAAGAATAAAGGAGGGAATAAAGGCAAGCGCGGCAAGGCCCAGGGTGGACAGCGGCCAGGAGATCCAGCGGAAGCGAATCTTAAGAGAAAGCCACTCATCAAAGTGGTTTTCTCCCTCGCGGAAGAACCACCAGCCACCCACAGCACCTGCAATCAGGGGCACCGCCAACCCGATGTAGCCCCAGGGTTCAGCGGTATGCGGAAGAGCGCCCAGTACGGGGAGGGAGGGCATGATGCCCACGCTGGTGCCGGTGGGGCCTACGGAGGTCCCCACGCCCAGGGAGAAGCCCGCGCCGGAGCTCCAGGCCATAGAGTAAATCACCAGGTTCAGGAGCAAACCTAGCTGTAGGAGCGTCAGGGCAAATCCGCCCACTGCCCCGGAGTGCAAAGCCTGGTAAAGGCCCACCACCTTGTCCCAGTGCACAAAAAGACTGGTCACAAGGAGCAAAGAACCACCGGCAACATAAGCCATAACCCCTACCAAGGAAGCCCGAACCATAGCCCAAATATAGGATCCGGCCCAGCGTGAGTACTGGCTAAACTTCTTGACCCAGTCGGCGGCATCCACACCAATCATGGCAGCTAGGGACCGCGACTCAGCAAAGCCCCCGGCAAGAATACCCAGGGCAGTCACCCACAGGGGAATGATAGCCGCAAGCACCGGTGAGGTGGTGAAATAGTCATCGGTAGATATCAGGCTGATGCCGGCGCTCACCAGCGAGTAGGCCACCATGCCACCTACAAGAGGTTCCCAAAACTGGCCCTCGTAGCTAGCACGGGCCAGCCTGCGACCCGACCTGTAGCACAGGGCCAGCGGAATAAGAGTGAGGCCCAGTGGGACCAGGCTCATCGTCCCAGACACCGCCGAAAAGCTACCCTGCGCGGGTATGTTCATATTCAGGGGGACACCGTGGACCAGCAACCAGATATGGCCCGCCACGGACAGGGCGCCGGCAACGGTATCGGTATTAAAACCGTTGGTGTACCAGACCGCTGTGAGCATGAGCCCAACGGTGATATAGGAGACCAGGGCAACCAGAGCAAGTTCAACGGCGCCCTGAAGCCACAGGGGCATGGGAAAGGTTCTTTTGGGGTGCACGGTGGTATTCATCGCCTTTCATCATGTCATGTTTCCTGTCTCTACGCCTGGTCACGAACCGTAAGAATACTAGGTGCGGTGAAAATAACCTCAACCACGGCAGACAACGGACGATATTGCCGGGGAGTAGAGTGTCCCTATGAGTATCGAGAACACCTATGTTTTGGTCACCGGCGCTTCTGCCGGCATCGGCGCCGAGTTCGCCCGGCAGTACGCCGCAGCGGGCTATAACCTGGTGCTGACCGCGCGTAGGGAGAAGACCCTAGAAAATCTGGCTGGCCAGCTCCGCTCAACCTACAGGGTAGAGGTTGAGGTCATCCCCGCGGACCTACTGGTTTCCGGTGACGTTCAAAAACTCGTTGACCGGCTAGCTCAGGCTAAGCGCCCGGTGGAAATTTTGGTCAATAATGCGGGCTTCGGTTTGGGCCAGCCTTTTGAGGAGGCCCCCGCCCAGCGGCATCTGGATCAGGTGCAGGTCCTGGCAGCTGTCCCCCTTCAGCTCATGCACGCCGCAATCCGCGCCATGCTCCCAAGGGGCAGGGGCCGCATTATCAATGTCGCATCGGTGGCGGCCTTTACACCAGGTGGCACCTACTCAGCAGTCAAACGGTTTATGGTAGTTGTCTCAGAGTCAGCAAATATCCAGTACCGGGACCGAGGTATTGATGTAACCGCCCTCTGCCCGGGCCTGACCCGCTCGGATTTTCATCATGCCATGGGGCAAGAACAGCCCAAAGTGCCGGGCGTATTCTGGCTCAGCCCCCAGCAGGTAGTTACCGAAGCCATAGCTGCGGTCAATGCCGGTAAACCGGTCTGTGTGCCCTCCCTGCCCTATAAGGTAGCAGCGGGTATCTCGCAGATTATCCCCCGCAGGGCAGTGGCGGCGCTGATTTCCCGCACACGGAACTATTAGAATCCACAGGCTGGGGGTGCTCTTCCCTGCTTAGTCCTCCCAGGGGTTAACAGCGCTAACCCCCCAGGTGCGGTAGACATCGGCTTTCCCCGAAATAATCTCAAGCCGGTGGACGGTCGCTGTGGCCGCCATCAGCCCCTCCAAAACAGCCCTTGCCAGGGGAGCCTGGCACTCAGAGCCCACCGCCTGCAAGGGCCTCTCAGCATGACGACCGGCCCACTCCAAAGACACCCGCGTGTCCACCTCAAGGAGGTGGTCACCAAACCGGTCAATCAGCTCAGCCAGCCACCGTTCAGTCTGCGGGTAGGGGTAGAGCCCTTTAAGCTCGCCCAGGCTTAGCACCGAGACGTACATGGTGCGGTAGGAGTTCCGGCGCAGGCAGTTCACAACCTGCTGGTGAGGGGTAGCCTTGCGAATCTCGGCAAGGACATCAGAATCAAGGAGCAGACCGACGTGGCTCATGCAGCTTTCAGCGCACCGTACTCAGGGGCTGGGATACCGCTGGGGTTAGGAGCCAGAAGGAAGTTAAGGAACTCACTGCGCTCATTCGAGATACGCGCATAGTCCTGAATACTGATAGCGACAAAACCACCGCAGGCAGGCGTCGCAGCTGCAGACCTGTTCTTTTGAAGAGTGACATGGGGGCGGGTGTTTGACATATCGCCGTTGCGCTTAAGGTGCGCATTCCTTTCGAAACTTGCTCTTGTCTACACCAAACAGCGCCAATATGCGCGATGAAGACCGCTTCGTCATCCGAGCCACCCGTGAACATGGGGTTGGCGTTCAACCAAGTCGGAGCTTGACAGTTGAATCTCTTGAAGCTGGTATAACCATAACTCACACCGCAGGCACCTGTAAACTCTTGCCCAGATTTTTTAAAACGTGACCTCCCTCTCATCTTCTGGTGCCAGCTTTCATCAGCGTGCGATACGCTAGAAGACTAGGTCTATTTACTCCGCACGCGTGAGGTTTTTTGTGGCAGATTCAGCACCATTTCCCGACATCCCAGTCACAGCACCCGCCATTATTCGGCAGGTGGGCTCAGGCACCTACACCCGGGGGCAGGGCGCTATGCGGAAAGGGAGCGTTATCCGCTACCACTACGACGAAAACGAACGGGTTCTCGAAGGCCAGGTAGCAGGCTCAACAGCCCAGCCCTACAGCACCCGAATCACTTTCCCGGCCCAAGTTGCGGCAGGCTCCTACTCCTTTTCTGCCACCTGTTCCTGCCCCGTGCTCCACAATTGCAAGCACGCTGTGGCGCTCATGCTGACCGCCATCGACCGTTCAGCCAAAGCCAAGCGGGCGCTCACGGCCTCATCAAGCACCTGGACCACCCGCGCTACTGAGAGCGGCCGCACCCGACCCAGCGCAGAAGCCATGCGGGAACTCGAAAAATTTGGCATCACCACCGCCTCATCTCTGGCTGCCCCCCAGGACAGCCTGCCCCTTGAGCAACCTGCTCCCGCCGACAGCACCCCGGACCAGAGCGCCCTACCCACCTGGCGGCGTACCCTGGCCCATTCCCTAGCCGCCCGCCCCGGCTACGACAACCGCAACCACGGAGTATCCGGTGCCCTTGACCTGCGCCTGACCGTCCCCGGCAAATATGGCTGGACCAAAAGCAGCGGCTCACCCCGCATCACCATTGAAGCTCGCCCCCTGATGATGGGTGCCCGTGACCGCTGGATTAAAGGCGGGCTAAGCTGGGAAAAGTTCTCGGGAAACCCCGCGGGCTCCGCCGGAACCGGACTGCTAGCTGAGCACGCCACCTGGTTCAACGAGTTCTACGCCGTCATTCGCGGCTCCCAATCCATATACACCTCCCACCGCGACTGGGCATCGCTTTCCACCGTAGATTCATCCCTACTCTGGCAGATGCTCCGGGCCGCCGACGACATCAACCTGCCCATTCTGCTCCACGGCAAAGAAACCGGGCTGGTCATTGCCGACACCCCGCAGGTAGAACTGGAACTCACGCCCGTCCCCGAACGCGGCAGCTCCCAGGACGCCCTCCAACTCACTCCCCTGCTCCGCTGGGGCTCCTACACCATTCCGGCAAGCTACACCCACAAGATGGGCACCAACCGGCAGGGCTTAATCGCCCTGGGTGGGAGTGCCCAAGCTAATTACGTAGAAGCTGCCGCCGCCGCCCGCTGGGACTCCGCCCTGCCCTCGGCACTAGCCCATGTGGAGGAAAGCGCCCCCATTCACACCGGCCAGCCAGAAACTCAACAGGCCCACCAGGCACCCGTGCCCCACCAGCACCGCCCTCGCTGGCTCAGCCCAGAAGCCGAGCTAGTCCTTATTCCGCTGGACGAACCGCTCGATGCCGTCGCCGAATCCCTGATGTCCAGTCAACCGGTCACCGTTCCTTCCAAAGACCTACCGGCCTTTTTCTCTGACTTCTACCCCGCCCTCACCCGCGCCCTGCCGGTAGCGACCACCTCCGAAAAGCTGGAGCTCCCCACAGTACGCACCCCCTCCCTGGTTCTGACCATCACCTTTAGTGAACCCGGCCCGCCCTTTAGAGCCAGCACCGCCTGGCACTGGGAGTACCCCGCCAACCCCACCGGCACCGACGACGAAACCATCGTGCTCGATGCCCTGGGCTACCCCGGGGAAGACCGCGCCGATATCCGCGACACAGCCCACGAATATCGAGTACTCAAAGACGTCAAGCGAATCCGCCCCGGTGTGCCCTTTACCAAGCACATCACCGAAAACTGGGACACCCGAACCCTGCTCGAAACCTACCTACCCGCCTACCAGAAGATTGACGGGGTCAGGGTTCAGGTCCGGGGGCCACAGCCAGAGTTCAAGGAACTCGACCAGGCCCCAGACATTGTTGTGACCGTTGATGACACCCGCCGCCGAGACTGGTTCGGGCTGGGTATCGCCATCAAGGTCGGTGAATGGACTGTAGGCTTTGCCGACATCCTGGCCGCTCTGGCTAAAAACCAGACCCACCTGCTCCTGGGCAACGGCCAGTACTTTGCCCTGGACCGGCCCGAGTTCATAAAATTACAAGACTTGCTCCGTGAAGCCCAGCAGCTCACCGATAAGACAGGACCCCTGGAAATCAACCGCCACCAGGTAGGCCTGTGGGAAGAACTCGAAGAACTCGCCGCCGAAACCCACACCGTCACCGCCTGGGACGAGCAGGTCAGTGCCCTGCTTAACCTCGAACACCACCGTCTGGCGGAAGTTCCCGCCTGCCTGCACACCACCCTGCGCCCCTACCAGGTAGAGGGCTACCAGTGGCTTACTTTCCTGTGGGAGCAGTCCTTGGGTGGCGTGCTAGCCGATGATATGGGCCTGGGCAAGACACTGCAAACCATTGCGCTCTTTGTGCACGCCGCCGAGCAAGCCAGCGAGCGCCGGGAGCAGATGGCACCTTTCCTGGTAGTTGCTCCCACCTCCGTTGTGCCCAACTGGGTACGGGAGATTAAGAAGTTTGCGCCCTCGCTGACCGTGGTAGGAGTCGAGGAATCTGTCCGTAAATCCAAACGCCCCCTGGAAAAGACCATTGCCGGGGCGCAGGTTGTGGTGACCAGCTACGCCCTCTTTAGACTCGATGAGGAAAGCTACTACTCTCTCGGTACCGCCCAGCCCTGGAACGGACTGATACTCGACGAGGCCCAGTTCGTTAAGAATGCCAAGACCAAGGCCCACCAGGCTGCCCGCGACTTACCGGCCCGCGTCAAAATTGCGGTCACCGGTACCCCCATGGAAAACAACCTCATGGAACTGTGGTCCATGTTCTCCATTACCGCGCCGGGGCTCTTCCCCTCCGCCCGCGCTTTTAAAGATTCCTACGCTACTCCCATCGAATCGGGCGAGGAAACTAAAGCTCTGGGCCGCCTGCGCCGCCGGATCCGCCCACTCATGAAACGGCGCACCAAGGAAGTAGTGGCCGCTGACCTACCTGAGAAAACAGACACCCGCATTGACGTCCCACTGGCCCCTGCTCACCGCAAGGCCTACGACACCCACCTGCAACGGGAGCGACAGAAGATTCTGGGCCTGCTACAGGATATGGACAAGAACCGTTTTACTATCTTCCAGTCCCTCACCACCCTGCGCCGTTTGGCGCTCGATGCCTCACTGATTGACCCCGAAAAGTACGCTCAGGTGGACTCATCCAAGCTGGACTACCTGGCAGAGAACCTGCCCGAGATCATTCACGACGGGCACCGGGCCCTCATTTTTAGCCAGTTCACCGGCTACCTACGCAAGATTGCCGACCGCCTCGCAGAGTTGGGCATCCCCTACCTCTACTTGGACGGCTCAACCCGCAACCGGGGCGAGCTCCTGCGGTCCTTTGAAGAGGGCGCCGCCCCGGTCTTCCTCATTTCGCTCAAGGCTGGTGGCTTTGGGCTTAACCTGACCACCGCCGATTACTGCTTCATCATGGACCCCTGGTGGAACCCCGCCGCCGAACAGCAGGCTGTGGACCGGGTCCACCGCATCGGGCAGACTAAGAACGTTATGGTTTACCGCCTGGTTTCCGCCGGGACGATTGAGGAGAAGGTCATGGAACTCAAAGAGTCCAAGGCCGCCCTCTTTGATGCTGTTGTTGATGAGGGTGCCTTCTTTTCCTCCCAGCTCACGGCGGCACAAATCAGGGACCTGCTTACCGACGCGGAACCCACCAGCTAGGTAACCGGTGCGGGCTTTCCTTCCAGATGCGGGGGTACCGCGCGTGTTTAGCAGGAAACTGTGTATCTGGCACCAGGACAAGGGTACGAAAGGAGAATAAGGGGTGGCTAAACTGCTGATGGATCTGACCCCTCTGAGCTACTCCCCTGCCTTGAGGCGAATCTGGTTGGGCGGTATTTTCTCCACCGTGGGGTACTCCATTACCGGTGTTGCTATCTCGCTGGAAATCTACGCGCTGACCTCATCGGCGGCGGCAGTAGGAGCGGTTGGCCTGGTGGCGCTGGTGCCGCTTGTTCTGGGTGGCCTCTACGGCGGGGTTATTGCTGATACCTATGATCGGCGCAAGGTGGCCCTGGCCGCGACGCTGAGCATGTGGGTGCTGACCGCGCTCATGGCCGCTCATTCCTGGCTCAATATCCACTCGGTCTGGGTGCTCTATGCTCTGATTGCCGCCGAATCCCTGTTTCAGCCCATTAACCAGGCAGCTCGCGGTGCCATTATTCCCCGGCTGGTCAAGCCCCGCCTACTGCCAGCGGCCAATACTCTCATGATGTCGGTGGGTACTCTGGGCATGAGCCTGGGCCCCATTCTTGGTGGTGTTCTGGTGGCGACTCTGGGCTATCAGCTGACTTATTCCATCAATGTTCTGGCTATGACGGTGGGTATCTGGGCGCTCTACCGGCTCCCGGCCATGAAGCCTGAGGGCACCGCCGAGCGACCACGGCGCGGCGGCCTGTCGTCCATTGCTGAGGGCCTGCGTTTTGTGCGCGGTAACCAGGTGGTGGGCATGTCCTTCCTCGTGGATCTTTTGGGTATGTTCTTTGCCCAGGCCCGCCCTATTATTCCGGCGCTTGCGGCCCTGTCCTTTGGTGGCGGTGAGATAGGGGCAGGGTTCCTGCTGGCGGCTGGCCCTATCGGGGCTCTCACAGGTATTGCCTTCTCGGGTTTCCTCAAAGACCTCTCGCGCCAGGGCCGCTTTTTGACTCTGAGCTATGCGGGCTGGGGGCTGGGCTTTACCGCTTTCGGTCTGATTGCCTGGGTTTTTGACGGCCAGGGGCAGGGGGCCTCGGTGCGCGAGAGCCTCTTGAGACTTTCGCTGGCGGGGCTTGCTCTTGCTTTTATGGGCTGGGCCGATGCCCTGGGCGGGGTCTACCGTTCTACCATTATTCAGACGGCTGCCCCCGACCATATTCGAGGCCGGATGCAGGGGCTCTTCATTATTACCGTGGTCGGTGGCCCCCAGTTGGGCACCGCTGGGGTGGGGTTTGCGGCTGAGGCTATGGGTGCCCCACTGACGGCGGTTATGGGTGGTGCTCTGGTGATTATCACGATTGCCCTGGCGACGGTGCGTGTGCCGGCCCTATGGCGCTATGTGTCTGAGCCGGTCCCTGATACCCGGCAAATTCCCTCCGTCTAGCCCAGCGGTCTAACAAACACCCGCCCTTTATCTCTTGCCCCCGGACTTATACACCGGGGGCAAGAGAGAAAGGGCGGGTGTTAGATGTAACGGGCCGATTTAGAAGTCGATGGTTGCCGGGTCGGGGCCGATGCGTCCCTCGGCAGAAGAGAGCGCATCAATGGCGGTGATGTCATCATCGGTAAGAGTGACCTTCAGTGACTCAAAGTTAGAGACAATACGCTCGGGGGTCACAGATTTAGGGATAGCCACAATGCCGTGAGCACGATGCCAGGCCAGGATAACCTGCGCCGGGGTTGCGCCGTGAGCCTGAGCGATTTGACCAATGACAGGGTTTTCCAGCAGGCCAGAACGGTTACCCATACCCAGCGGGCTCCAGGCCTGGGTGATAATCCCCAGCTCTGCGTGCACCTGGCGCAAGCGCTCCTGGGCAAAGTAGGGGTGCAATTCAATCTGGTGAATCGCCGGGGTCACCCCGGTCTCGGCGATAATCTCGCGGAGCTGTTCCTCGGGGAAGTTGGACACACCAATCGACTTAGCCCTACCCTGCTTCTGGAGCTCAATCAGGGCCTTCCAGGTCTCCACGTAGAGGCCCTGAGAAGGCTTAGCCCAGTGAATCAGGAGCAGGTCAACATAGTCGGTGCCCAGACGTTTCAGGGATGCCTCCACAGCGGTCATAGCCTGCTCGTAGCCCTGCTCGTCGTTCCAGACCTTGGTGGTCACAAAAACTTCCTCGCGGGCAAGACCGGAAGCCGCGATAGCCTTGCCGGTGCCTTCTTCGTTCCCGTAGATTTTGGCGGTGTCGATGTGACGGTAACCGGCTTCCAAGGCCAGGCCCACCACCTTTTCGGCTACGTCGTTCTCTACCTGCCAGACACCGTAGCCTAGCTGGGGAATGGTCTTGCCGTCGTTAAAGCTTAGACGGGGTGCAGAAGTCATGGAAGGTATCCTTTCGCGGGGGGTTGGCTACCTCCCACTGTATGCCCGTGATCTGGCTCCCGGCTAGTAGTGTTCGGTAGTGGTGAACCAGATCTTAGGCTCAGGGACGTTTTTTACCTTTGTGCTGGGCGCCCCGCCCACGATGAGCCGATCGGGTATCTTCCAGAAGCAGGGAAAGCGAAATACGGCGGCGCTGAGGGTCAGCCTCCACCACCCGCACCTGCACAATCTGCCCCGAGTGGACGATGGTGTGCGGGTCTGAGACAAAGTTTTCGCTCATCTGCGACACGTGAATCAGCCCGTCCTGGTGAACCCCAATATCCACGAAAGCACCGAAAGCAGCCACGTTCGAGACGGTTCCCTCCAAAATCATGCCCGGGGCCAGGTCCTTGATGTTTTCCACGCCCTCAGCAAAGGCGGCGGTGCGGAAGCAGGGGCGGGGGTCGCGCCCGGGGGCGCTAAGTTCAGCAAAGATATCGGTAACGGTGGGCAGGCCCACGCTCTCGGTCACAAAGTTACGGGGGTCAAGCTGGCTGAGAGCTTCTGAGGGCACCCGGCTACCGTCCAAGCCACCGGCGGCCTGCACGATGGTGCGGGCCAGCGGGTAGGACTCGGGGTGAACACCGGAGGCATCCAGCGCTTCGCTCCCACCCACAATGCGCACAAAACCAGCGGCCTGCTCGTAGGCTTTAGGCCCCAGGCGGGGTACATTGAGCAGGTCACGGCGGCAGGTGAAAGGGCCGTGCTCGGTCCGGTAGGCCACAATATTCTCGGCAATCGTCTTATTGAGGCCAGCTACCCGCGCCAAAAGAGCCGGGGAGGCAGAATTGACCAGCACGCCTACCGCGTTCACGCAGTCCTCTACCACAGCATCCAGCGAGCGTGTCAGGGCTGCCGGGGTGACGTCGTGCTGGTACTGGCCCACGCCAATGGATTGGGGGTCAATTTTGACCAGCTCGGCCAGGGGGTCTTGCAGGCGGCGGGCGATGGAGACGGCTCCGCGCAAGGAGACGTCTAACCCGGGCAGTTCACGCGAGGCCAGTTCTGAGGCGGAATAGACTGACGCCCCGGCTTCGGAGACCACGACCTTTTGAACACCCCGGTGCCCGGCGGCGGTCAGGCCTTGAATGAGCTGGCCGGCCAGCTTATCGGTTTCCCGACTGGCTGTGCCGTTACCCACCGCAACCAACTCTACTGAGTGCCGGGTCACCAGTTCTTCCAGGGTGGTCAGGGCGGCCTCCCACTGGTTGCGGGGGGCATGCGGGTAGATCACGGCGGTCTCCAGCACCTGGCCGGTAGCGCCCACCACGGCCACTTTAACCCCGGTCCGCAGGCCGGGGTCCAGTCCCAGGGTGGGGCGGGAACCGGCCGGGGCGGCTAGCAGAACATCGCGCAGGTTAGAGGCAAAGACGGCAATGGCATCCTTCTCGGCCTGCTCAAAGAGCTGAGTACGCACCTGGCTGGCAAGACGCGGGAGCAGCCGTTGCCGCCAGGCCAGCCGCACCGTCTTGGCCAGCCAGCCCAGCACCATCTGCTCATCCGAGACAGTGTTGAGTACCTGGGCACCAATGCCCAGGGCCTCAGCTACGGTGCGTTCGTACCAGCCGCGCTCGCGCTCGTATTCCTCGGACAGGATCTCGGCGGCTTCGCGGGCCGCACCCTTGAGCTGGCTCTTGGGCGGGGGCAGAACATCTACATCGATATTGACTTTGACGGCCCCGGCTTTCTCCGCACGGAACAGGGCCAGCACCCGGTGGGAGGGGATCCGCCGGATTTCTTCGTTGAACTCAAAGTAGTCACTGAACTTAGCGCCGGTTTCCTGCTGTCCAGCAATGAGCCGGGAGGTAATCACACCCCTGCGAGTAAAGCGCTGGCGCAGGGTCTCTGCCAGGGTGGGGTCGCTCACGGCCTGTTCAATGAGCAGAGCACGGGCACCCTCCAGGGCATTCTCAACGGAGGCGACGGTGGCTTCTACGGTTCCGGGTTCAGCGTCTGCAAGCTCCGGCTCAACGTAGGCATCGGCAATATCTGCGGTGGGGGCAAAGGGTACTTCTAGCAGGTCCTCCACCAGAGAGTCCAGGCCGGCTTCGCGTGCTAGGTAAGCCAGGGTCTTGCGCTTGGTCTTGTGCGGGGCGTAGAGGGCTTCTAGCTCGTTCTTTGTCGGTGCCAGCGCCAAGGCCCGGGCTAGTTCCTCGGTCAGGACAGCCCGCTCGTGCAGGGTATTGACGATGGCTACCCGGCGCTCTTCCAGCTCGCGCAGGTAACGCAACCGCTCAGCAAGGGTACGAAGCTGGGTATCGTCTAACCCACCGGTCGCTTCCTTGCGGTAGCGGGCGATAAAGGGGACGGTAGCGCCGTCATCGAGCAGGGCAAGAGCCGCTATCACCTGCTCTGGCCGGACGCCCAGCTCCTGGGCAATCCGCTGCTCAATGGGGGAAAGTTCTGCCTCACCTGCTCTTGTCATAGTTTCTAGTTTCTCATTAAGACAGAGTGCCCAGAACCTATGCCGCTAGGCGGGCTATTTATACCGTGCTGACCGGCCAAGGCACCGCCTTGTACCATGGCAGGTTCGAGAGTCATAATGAGCTTATTTGTCTGTAACAGTTGGGCCTATGGTGGTCAGACAGGTGCCCAGCCACCTAAAGTGGTGTCAGGGGACTCAGGATCTCATATATCTATGGCCTAGCCTCAGCTACAGGTTTCTTCCCCCTCCAGTTCACCCGTCCCCTTTGCTTTGGAGAACCACGTGCCAGATGCAACCGATTTCGAATACGCCGACTTCTGCGAGAATTATGGCTCCTTGCTAACCGGCCTCGCCCGTATGGGGTGGACTGCATCTGAGGCCTTTAGCCGGATCGTTGTTCTTTACCCCAGCATTGACCGTGAGCTGCTAGAACGCGCTATCAACTCGGGCCGCTGGGTCTTTGAGGGCCGCAAAGAGCAGATTCACACCAATGTGCTGATGGCATCAGCCCTCTGGTACGCGGTTGCTATCACCTACGACCTAGAAGCTGACTACGAGTACGCCGCGACGGGCCTTGACCCCACCATCGTCCAGGACCTGCCCCGCATGCTGGAATCTTTCTCAGTACCCGCTCAGGTAATCGCCGAGGTGGTGGGCCGCATCGGTGCCGCTCTCAAATACATGGCAGAGCACCCCTACACCGAGCTCGATGAGCAGACTTACGACGATTTTGTAGTCAACCTACCGGCAGAAGTTGATTACATCTCTCGGGACGACTTCGCCTGGCCGCCCTCTCGCGCCCTCATCGAAGACCGCCTGGGCAACCGTTCCTGGAGCAGGGCTCTGCTCAAAGTCGGCATCTGCCCGCCGCATGCGGACTCCCACGGGCTCAAACTGGCTGCAACGAGCCTGAGCGAACGCACCTTCCGCAATACCCTGGGCGATTTCCTCAGCTACTGCATCCGCTACGACCGTAAACCCTCCGTCTTGCTCTACGGTAGCTGGGCCGAAGACCCCGCCCGTACTGGCCGGGTGCCTCACCTGGGTGCTGTCCGCGCCAAATATGACTCTTGGAACCGGGCCCTACAGGTAGGCCGCCAGATGATTAGTGATGCCCTGAGCAGCGCGGCCGCCAGCATACCCGCGGGTGGGGGGCATCAGCAGGCTTCCGCGCCCACAGGCTCCCTCAAAATCAAAGATATCCAGGCGCAGGGAATCGGCGTTGTCCGGCCCAAGTCTCTCACCGACGATGAGCAGATAGCCCGTGCCTGGCAGGAACTCACCGATGTCATGCGTCAGCGCCTTGAAGAGCTCCCCTGGAACCTGTCCCTACGCCTTTACTACATCTCACCGGAGGTTGTAGAAACCGGTGACTACACCAGCTACGTCAATATCCTGCGCTCACCGGCTGGCTATTTCTGTGAACTCACCTCACCCGACGAGTTTGAGACAGTCCTGGTTCAGCTCGACACCCAAGCCCTGCTCAACCGGGGCTGGACCGCCCCCACGGGCTCAGGTCGCTGGACCCGGAACTTCCTCTCTGTGACCGACGCCGCCGATGGAATTATTAGCGCCATGCGCATGGGCATGGGGTGCGGCCAGCCTGACTACTACCAGTCTGATGACCCCACCGGTAGCGCCACCGTAGATGCTGCCCACCCTGGCACCGGGTCTATCCCCATGGTGCCGGTAACAGGCCAAGGCTACGTTGTGGTCGAGGACTTTAGCTAAAGCTCACCTCCCGCTCCGTTTGAGGTTCTGAGCCCTGCGCTTTCTTGTGCGCACCGCTAGAATGGTGTGCCTATGGCAATCTTCAAGAAGGCCCGCAGGGCACCGCGTCTTCCAGCTTCCGGTTTTACGGGCAAGCGCCGGGGAGTTTCTTCCTCCTCGGGATACAAGCCAACCCTGGCGATCATTCTTCTGGTTCTTCTGCTGGTCACCGGTGCTCTCTGGTTGCGATCCCATAACTGGGATCTCCGCGCCGGTTTTGAGAGCATCACCGGTGGTGGACGACCGGTCAGCACCGGCTTCGCGGGCTCAGGGGTCGAAACCTACTCGACTGCCTCCCAGGTCCTTGAAACCATCACCGTGGCCAAACCCTATAGCGGGGGCGGTTACAAGCGTTCAGCTTTCGGCCAGGCCTGGGAGGATATTGACGGCAATGGGTGTGACCAACGCAATGATATTCTGGCCAGGGACCTCACCGACCTGGACCTATCTAAGAACTGTAAGGTGCTTTCCGGGACCCTTACTGACCCCTACACCACCGAGATCATTAGCTTCAGGCGCGGTGAAAAAACCAGCGAAGCTGTGCCCATTGACCATGTTGTAGCGCTCTCTAACGCCTGGAGTTCAGGGGCCTGGCAGTGGAGTCTCACAGAGCGCACCCTTATAGCAAACGACCCGCTCAACCTCCAAGCAGCCGGGCAGTTCAGCAACACCACCAAGTCCAATAAGGACGCCGCTAGCTGGCTCCCCCAAACAGGCTACCGGTGCGAGTACGTTGCCCGGCAGATTTCAGTCAAGGCTGCCTATCATTTGACCATCACCTCAGCGGAAAAACGAGCCATGCAGGGGGTCCTGGCAACCTGCCCAGATCAGCCCGCCTACCGTTCCAGCTTTGCTCGTGGCTAGCGCTTTGACCGGCTTGCCGGTGTGTCACCCAGCGCAATAAAGACACTCACAGAGATCTCCCCGGTTAAGGTTAGATGTGCCACCTGTCACCAAGGCCCGGAGGAAGACCTTGACCTACACCTTTGAAGGCTACCGGGGCGGAAGCCGTGAATACCGGCGGCTGCTCACAGCCCTCTTTGCTGCGGGGGTCGCAACCTTTGCCCAGCTCTATTCCCCCCAACCACTGATTCCCCAGATAGCCCGCGACCTGGCTATCTCAGCGGACCGCGCCGCTCTCACCATCTCCTGCTCCACCGCAGGTCTTGCCCTCTGCACCCTCCTGTGGGCGGCATTAGCTGACCGTTGGGGGCGGGTTCGCACCATGACCCTAGCTCTGTGCGGGGCAACCCTTCTGGGGCTCATAACCCCCTGGATCCAGCTCTACCCTCTGCTCCTTGTTCTTCGAACATTCGAAGGGGCCTTTCTGGGCGGTGTTGCGGGGCTGGCGGTAGCCGTCATTGTGACAGAAGCCCATATTTCGGTCCGGGCTGCGGCCGCCGGGCTTTATATCTCAGGAACCAGCGTGGGCGGGCTCATCGGTAGATTACTCTCCGGGGCACTGACCGAACTGTTAAGCTGGCGGGTAGCTATGTTCTCGGTCTCCTTCACCGGCTTCATGGCCGCGCTAATCTTTATCGTGCTCATGCCTGCCTCACATGACCGTCCCTGCCAAAGAACTGCAGCCTCTGCCCCCTACGCTGACAGCTCCTGGGCAAAAGTGGGGGCACTGCTGCGCAACCGTCAAGAAGTAACCCTCTTCACCGCAGGGTTTGCCCTCATGGGTGCCTTCGTCAGCATCTACAACTACATCGGCTTCAAGCTCCAGGCCGCTCCCTACCACCTCTCACCGCTCCTGCTCTCTTTTATCTTTCTGATCTACCTGCTGGGTACAGTTTCGTCGGGGTTTGGCGGTAAGCTGGCCCAGCGCGGAGGGCTCAAACGGGTTTTCCTGGCGGCCTGTCTGCTCATGGCTGGAGGAATCCTACTCACCCTGGCCCGCCACCTGCCACTGGTCATAGCTGGCCTAGCGCTACTGACTGCGGCTTTCTTTGCCGCTCACGCGCTTGCCTCCGGCTGGGCAGGTGCGCTGGCTGGCCCTGCAAAATCGCAGGCGACTGCGCTCTATAACTCCTTCTACTACGGGGGTTCAGCTCTTATCGGTTGGGGGGCAGGGCTACTTCTGCCCCATGCAGGCTGGGAAGGGCTGGCGCTGAGCTGTACCGCCATGGTTTTCTTCTGCTGTCTGCTCTCTGCGCTCTATCTCCCCTCTCAAGGGGCAGACACTGCGGGATAAGAACTTGTATGCCATCAGCTAGGGCAAAGGCCCGCCACCGGGTGTACCGGTAGCGGGCCTCAGCAACTTACCCTCTAGGGCCTATTGAGCTGATGAGTCATGTTCCTGGTGCTCCAGCGCCTTCTGGCGGGCACGGGCTTTCAGAGTTGTTCCCTGGTTGTTACGGTGAATGAAGAACCAGCCAAGGGCAAGCAAGGCGTACCAGAAAGGCATAGCAATCAGGGCCTGGCGGGTGTCTTCATAGCTAAAGAGCAGGACAATAACACCCACGAAGAAAGCCAGAACAAGGTAGCAGGTGTAGATGCCGCCGGGGAGCTTATAGACAGATGACTCGTGCAGTTCGGGGCGGGTCTTACGGTACTTAATGTAGCTGACCATAATCAGAGACCAGGTTACTACGGTGAGTACCGAGGCCACGGTGGTCACCAGTGTAAAGGCCTCAATTAAGGAGTCTCCCGAGTAGAGCAGGATAATGCCTGAGAAGAGTAGCACCGTGGTGAGGAAAAGGCCATTGCGCGGTACACCGTTCTTGGAGAGGCGGCCAAAGATAGCCGGGGCGCTACCGGTCTGAGCCAGACCGAAAATCAGGCGGGAGGTAGAGAAAATACCTGAGTTGGCCGATGAGGTAGCGCTGGTCAGCACCACAAAATTAATCAGGTGTGCGGCAATAGCTAGCCCTGCCAGGGTGAACATTTCAACGAAGGGGCTCTGCTCAGGGTCAATAGTGCGCCAGGGTGTGACCATCAGAATAACTGCCAAGGTCAAAACGTAGAAGACGATAATACGAAGAGGCACCGCGTTGATAGCGCGGGGAAGGGTCACAGTGGGGTTCTTGGTTTCGGCAGCTGTAGTGCCTATGAGCTCGGCACCCAGGAAAGCGAAAATACCGATCTGGAAGGCCGCGAAGAAGCCGCTGGCGCCCATGGGGAAGAAACCGCCGTCATTCCAGAGGTTTTCCACCGATGCCCGCTGTCCGCTGGGTGAGGTAAAGCCGGCAATTACCATAATCGCTCCCACGATGATAAGAAGGACGATGGCAACAATTTTGATCAAAGCGAACCAGAACTCGATTTCGCCAAAGTTCTTGACGCTGGGCAGGTTCAAGGTAAGGAGCAAGCCAATCAAGCAGACAGCGGGAATCCAGGCGGGTAAATCAGGCCACCAAAAGTGGACATAGCCGGTAATGGCGATAATATCTGCAACGCCGATGACAACCCAGGTAAACCAGTAGGACCAGCCCATGAGAAAGCCAGCACTGGGCCCCAGGATATCGGTGATGAAATCGTTGAAGGTTTTATAGCTCAGGTTAGAGAGGAGTAGCTCTCCCATGGCCCGCAGAACCAAGAAAATGACGACCCCAATAATCGCGTAGACCAGAAGCAAGGATGGGCCAGCCAGTGAAATCGTTTTGCCGGAGCCCATGAAGAGGCCGGTACCAATCGCTCCACCGATAGCGATGAGCTGAATATGCCGGTTGGAAAGCCCGCGTTGCAGGCCTTCCTTTTCTTCTAGGCCCGGTGTGTTCTCGGTTGTTGCCATAAGCACCCCCTGATGTTGTTGTGTCCTGCCTGCTTTTGCCCTCTTCATCCGGGGCCAGTGGGTCCCTGGGAGGGATGATCAGGCTCATAAGACTAAGTGGTTATGGTCAAGTCTAAGCCCTCTTGCTCCTCATATCTTTCAGTACCGGGTAGTAGGCAGGATTCATGATAAATTGATGAAAGTTCGCTCACTCCAAAAAACATAATTTAGATGGGAAAAATCGCGTGGACGCTCTCCAGCAGGTACTCGATGAAACCAGCCGTATCATTTGGGGTCCCTGGCTTTTGCTACCGCTTCTCGTGGGCACCGGCATTTTTCTGACTGTCCGCCTGGGCCTAATTCAAATCAGACTTTTTACCAAGGCAATGAGCCTGCAGTTTGGTCGCCGAGCCAGGCAGGAGGGCGCAAAAGGTGACATTTCATCCTTCCAGGCTATGAGCACGGCCCTGGGGGCAACGGTGGGTACCGGCAACATTGTGGGTGTCGCTCTCTCCCTGAGTATCGGTGGCCCCGGGGCGCTCTTTTGGATGTGGGTTACCGCTATTATCGGCATGGCCTCTAAATACTCAGAATGTTTTTTGGGTGTCCGTTTCCGTCACCGTGACAAGATGGGGGAACTGACAGGAGGCCCCCAAGCCTACCTGCAACGAGGCATCCCTAACCGCTTTGGCAAGTTCCTGGCAACAATGTTTGCTATCTGCTGTGTTTTCGCCTGCTTTGGCATTGGTAACATGACCCAATCCAATGCTATCTCCGCTAACCTGGAGCACTCCTTAGGGGTACCATCCTGGGCTACCGCCCTTGTCCTTGCCCTCCTAACTGCCTTGGCTCTTTTGGGTGGCATTAAGACAGTCTCGAAGATTGCCGCTTTTTGTGTTCCCCTGATGATTCTGCTTTATCTAGGCTTCGGTGGCTACATTGTGGCACGTAATGCCGCTATGATCCCGGAGGCCTTTGCCATGATTCTGCGGGGAGCTTTCACCGGGCAAGGAGCCCTGGGCGGGGCGGTCGGTGCAGGAATGATTTTTGCCCTACAGGTCGGTGCCCAACGTTCCCTCTTCTCTAACGAGTCAGGGATGGGTACCGCCTCTATCCCCGCTTCAGTTGCCACGACGTCGCACCCTGTGCGCCAGGGCCTGGCCTCCATGACCCAGACTTTCGTGGATACCCTTGTGGTGATTTCCATGGCCGGTTTCATTCTGCTGACCACGGGCACCTGGACTAACTCCGAACCGGCTACTGCCACCGCCCAAGCATTTTCCTCCGGTATTCCTGGGCCCTGGGGCGGCTATGTGGTAACCCTCTGCCTGGTGCTTTTGGGGTATTCAACCGTGCTGGGCTGGTCCTACTACGGTGAGCGCGCCCTTGAGTCCCTGGGCGGCGGTAAACGAGCCATTACTGGCTACCGCATGGTCTTTGCCCTCATGTGCGGGCTGGGCGCAGTCGCTCCCCTGTCTGTAGTTTTTACTTTCTCCGATATCATGAACGGCCTGATGGCTATCCCCAACCTCATTGGCCTCATCCTGCTCTCAGGCCTGGTCGCCCGTGAAACCAAGAAGTACCTGACCCACGACCCCAACTTTGTTGCCACGGTCGATACTATTGACGGCTTCATGTACGGCCTACCCGGTGGCTTGGATGCCCAGATTGACCACGAGGTAGACCTCAGCCAAAGCGAACCCGCCCTAGAGCACCCCGACACCACCCGCCTCAAAGTAATCACTCAGAAGATGATTGAGGAAGACCTTATGACCAAGGAAGATTCCAAGGTCTACGATGTGTCCGTTGAGCAGGTGCATACCGGGAGCATCCCCCTGGTCACTGGTTCTCTGCCGATTATCCAGCAGGCCAAACCCACCTTTGGCTCCCCCACCGATCCCAGGGCAGCAGAGCCCCCTCAATCCTAATTAGGGGGGCGGGGTCTATAATGGGTGCCTTAGCTACCGGTGGCGCTTAGAGTTTCCGCGAGCACCGGCTACCCTTTCAACCTCGCAAGGAGAGTTATGGAAACCAATAAGCAGAAGCAAGACCTCGAGCAGAAGGCAGCACGCACCGCTGCCGGGGAAGATTTAAACGCTCCGGTGCCCGAGAAGTTCCACCGTCAGCCCTACTCTTTTGTTCGTCGCGGTGACCGCCTGACCGCCCGCCGCCAGAAAGCCTGGGATGCTTACGCCCCCACCCACCTGCTGGACCTCCCCCGCAATATTGGTGACACCTCAGTTGCCGAGGGTGCCGTCTTTAACCCGGAAGAGCTCTACGGCCGCGCCGGTGCGCCCCTGGTCCTTGAAATCGGCTCTGGCCTGGGTGAGGCCATTGTCCACCGGGCAAGTCAGGTCCCCGAAGCCAATTTCCTAGCTGTTGAGGTTTACACCCCCGGCATTGCCGACCTGCTGCTCAAGATGGGCCAGGCCGGGGTAGAGAATGTGCGTGTAGCGCAGGCTAACGCCCCAGAGCTACTCGATAACCTGCTTGAAGAGAACTCTGTCGATGAGCTGTGGGTTTTCTTCCCCGATCCCTGGCATAAGGCTCGCCACCACAAGCGTCGCCTGGTCTCCCCGGCTTTTGCCGATAAGGTAGCCCGCGTGCTCAAGCCCGGCGGTACCTGGCGACTGGCAACCGACTGGGAAGAATACGCCCTGGTTATGCGTGAAGTTCTCGATGCCCACCCCGACTTTGTGAACGCTCACGCCGGTGAGAACACCAGTGAGGATGACCCCGTTGGCGGTTGGGCTCCCCGCTGGGAGGGCCGTGTGGTGACTTCCTTTGAGCGTAAGGCCGGTGAGGCTGGCCGCCGCGCCCACGACCTGACCTATATCCGCCGCTAAAGCTCGGCATCCTCTACTTTTTGATACCCCCGTCCTTTCTCTCTTAGCCCCGGTGTTTAGAACCGGGCACAAGAGAGAAAGGACGGGGGGTTAGGCAAGAAGAGATTAACGGGGGCGGTAGAGCACCACGGCCTGGGACTTGGGGCGGGGCGCCGGACGCTGTCCGCGCGCCAGGTGCACCGCACCGCCAGACGTCCCGGCGGCAAACACACGAGCGCCCTCCTGTAGGCGGTGGCGTAGGACCTCATTTTCACGCAACAGCTCCGCGTTACGGGCCTTGAGGGCCTCTACCCGGTTCTCCAACTGCATGATACGTTTAATCCCCTCGAGGGAGACACCGGACTGGGAAAGCTCCTGAATCTCTTGGAGCTTGAGCACATCCCGCTCCGAGTAGCGGCGAGCCCGGCCCGGAGCTCGTGAGGGCTGAACCAGCCCCATGCGGTCATACTGGCGCAGAGTCTGGGGGTGCATACCCGCCAACTCTGCGGCCACAGAAATCACAAAGACCGGCCGGTCAGATTCAAGTTCCATGGTTACTCAGCCGCCTTCCGCAAAAGCTCAGCCCGTAGGTTAACCTGTGGTGCCAGCGCCAGGAAGTTATCCAAGGCATCAGAGGCCTCCTGGCTCAGGTCGGTAGGTACCTGAACCTCGGGAATGACCAGTAGGTCGCCGCTACCCTTCTTGGTGACGAAGCCCCGCCCCTTGGCCCGCAGTTTCCGGCCGGCTGGTGAGCCGGCAGCCAAGCGGAGTTTGACGGTAGAACCATCGAGGGTGGGCGCTTCAATAACACCACCGTGCAAGGCTTCTTGCAGGCTGACAGGAACCTTGACCAGCAGATGATCACCCTGGCGTTCAAAAACGGGGTGGGCATCGACTCTCACCGTAACGATGAGGTCGCCCGCTCCCCCGTGACCGGGGTGGCCTTTGCCGCGCAGGCGGACTTTCTGGCCGTCCTTAACTCCGCGGGGCAGACGGACCGTGGTTTGGGAGCCTCCGGGGCGGAAGACCGATACTTCACCGCCCTGGTAGGCCTGTTTCAGAGAAATGCGGACGCTAGTGGTGGCATCCTCGCCCTTGGGAGCCGGAGCGGAGAAGCCGCCGGGGAAGCCGCCCCCGCTGCTGGCACCGAAACCGCCGCCACCGAACATGCCCCCAAGTAGGTCCTCAATATTAATGTTGGCGCCGCCGGAGGAGGTATGAAAGCCACCTGCGCCTGCGGGAAAGCCACCGGCGCTTCCAGGAAAGCCACCTGCGCCTGCGGCGCCTGCGGGAAAACCCCCGGGGAAACCACCACCAGCCCCTGCGAAGCCTGCAGCTCCGTACTTGCGGATCTGGTCGTATTCTTCTTTTTGCTTGGCATCTGAGAGGACGTCGTAGGCTTCGGAGACCTCTTTGAACTTCTTTTCTGCGGCCGTGTCCCCTGGGTTCTGGTCGGGGTGGTACTTGCGGGCTAGCTTGCGGTAGGCCTTCTTGATGTCTGCCTCGGAGGCAGACTCAGCTACGCCCAGTACCTTATAAAAATCTTGATGGAGCCAGTTTTCGCTCGCCATTGCCTCTCCTTCCGAGGTAGATCTTAAGTCTTTTATGCTGTGCTTATTATCTTGGGGTCTTGCTCACGGCAAACCCCTCTTCATGTGTGCAGGTAGGGGCAACCCAGTATTCTGGTTCCCTGCCTGGTGTAAAAGGCGGGCACCCAACCTGATCTATCAGGCCGGGCGCCCGCCCCTTGTCTGTTTTATTCGGCCACTGCCACAGCTACCTGGGCGGTGCGGACCAGGCGGTCCTTGACCCGGTAGCCATTACGCAGGACCATGCAGACTGCATCCGGTTCAACCTCGCTGGTCGGTTGCTGCAAAACAGCCTCGTGGACCTGCGGATCGAAAGGCTCCCCTACCTCGCCAAAGCGCTCTAAACCTTGCTTAGTGAGGGTCTCTTCCAGCTTGGTTGCGATAGCGGCAAAGGGGCCATCTTCCAGGTCGCCGTGTTTGCGGGCGGCATCAATATCGTCAATCACCGGCAGCAGCGCAGAAACTAGGTCAGCAACCACGAAGTCGCGGAGCTGTTCCTTCTCCTTGGCCGTGCGGTTCTTGAAGTTGGTGAACTCAGCCTTGAGGCGAAGCAGGTCTTCCAAACGCTCAGCCGCTAGGGCCGCATCGGGGCTAACCTCAGCTTCTGATTCCGCTTCGGCGGCGGCAGACTCTTCGCCTGCCGCAGCCTGAGCGGAAACACCGTCGGGCTCAGGGTGGCCCTCAGCAGCAGGTGCCTGGAAGGCTTCTTCCAAGGGGTCACCGCCCTGGGGTTCTGTGGGCTCTTGGGTGTTCTCAGCCATGATTAGTTCTTCTTCTCGTCGTCTTCATCGATTACTTCGGCATCGACAACGTCATCGTCTTCAGCCTGTTCCCCCTCGCCGGCGGCGGCATCAGCCTGAGCCTGGGCGTAGAGAGCTTCACCCAGCTTGGTCTGTGAAGCCTGCAGCTTCTCGAAGGCGGTCTTGACGGCTTCGTCGTCTTCACCTTCAAGGGCGGCCTTCAGGGCGTCAACGTCAGCTTGAACCTCGGTCTTGACATCCTCGGGCAGCTTGTCGCCGTTTTCCTTGATGAGCTTCTCGATGGAGTAAGCGGAGTTCTCGGCGGCGTTGCGGGTCTCGGCGGCCTCGCGGCGTGCCTTGTCCTGCTCTGCGTGAGCCTCGGCGTCCTTGACCATGCGGTCGATGTCGTCCTTGGAGAGTGAGGTACCGCCGGTGATGGTCATGGACTGCTCCTTGCCGGTGCCCTTGTCCTTAGCGGAGACGTGAACGATGCCGTTAGCGTCGATGTCGAAGGTGACCTCGATCTGGGGTACGCCACGAGGAGCGGGGGCGATACCGGTCAGTTCGAAGGTGCCCAGGTTCTTGTTGTCGCGGGTGAACTCGCGCTCACCCTGGAAGACCTGAATCGATACGGAGGGCTGGTTGTCCTCAGCGGTGGTGAAGGTTTCAGAGCGCTTGGTGGGTATCGCGGTGTTGCGCTCAATCAGCTTGGTCATCACGCCGCCCTTGGTCTCGATACCCAGGGAGAGGGGGGTGACGTCAATCAGCAGAACGTCCTTGCGCTCACCCTTCAGCACACCGGCCTGCAGGGCTGCACCCATGGCGACAACCTCATCGGGGTTAACACCCTTGTTGGGTTCGCGGCCACCGGAGAGTTCCTTGACTACCTCGGTTACTGCGGGCATACGGGTTGAGCCACCGACCAGAACGATGTGAGCGATGTCCGAAACCTTGACGTCTGCCTCAGCGATAACGTCGTTGAAGGGCTTCTTGGTGCGCTCGATCAGGTCGCTGGTCATGTCCTGGAACTTGGCGCGGGTCAGCTTCTCGTCCAGGTGGATGGGGCCCTCGGGGGTAACGGAGAGGTACTGCAGGGAGATGTTGGTGGAGGTTGCAGAAGAGAGTTCCTTCTTGGCCTGCTCAGCGGCCTCGCGCAGACGCTGGAGAGCGATCTTGTCCTTGGACAGGTCGGCGCCGGTCTTGGACTTGACCTGTTCCAGGAGCCAGTCAACGATGCGCTGGTCCCAGTCGTCGCCACCCAGGCGGTTATCGCCCGAGGTTGCGCGAACCTGGATGGTGGAGAAGCCGTCTTCGTCCTTACCAACTTCGAGCAGAGAGACGTCGAAGGTACCGCCACCGAGGTCGAATACCAGGATCAGTTCGTCTTCGTTGCCCTTGTCCAGGCCGTAGGCGAGTGCTGCGGCAGTGGGTTCGTTGACGATACGCAGGACGTTGAGGCCTGCGATTTCACCGGCTTCCTTGGTGGCCTGACGCTCAGCGTCGTTGAAGTAGGCGGGAACGGTAATAACTGCGTCGGTGACCTTATCGTTCAGGTAGGCCTCCGCGTCACCCTTGAGCTTCATGAGGGTACGAGCTGAGATTTCCTGAGCGGTGTAGGGCTTGCCGTCGATCTCCTGGGTCCAGGTGGTGCCCATATGACGCTTGACGGATGCGATGGTGCGGTCAACGTTGGTAACTGCTTGACGCTTGGCGACGTCGCCTACCAGGACTTCGCCGTCCTTGCTGAAGGCAACGACGGAGGGGGTGGTGCGGGCGCCCTCGGCGTTTGCGATAACGACGGGCTCGCCGCCTTCGAGGACTGATACAACTGAGTTGGTGGTACCGAGGTCAATGCCTACTGCACGTGCCATGATGTGTTCTCCTATTGAGTTGGGTTACTTGAAAGTCTTGCAAACATCTTGAGTCAAATAGGCTCAATCCGTTTGGCTCACTCTCTAGTCTGACAGATTTGAAACAGAAGTCAAGAGAGTTGAGTGTAAAAGACTCAACTTTTTTGCAATAAATTTATTCATCTGCAGCGGACGGTCAGGCCACCCCAGGCAAAACACCCACTTCTCACCTCTACAGGCTTCACGACCCCAGCACCCCGTTACTTGATTCAATACCCCTGGGGGTATAATTATTTGTGAAAGATTCCTCGCTTTAGGAGAAAATAATGTGCCGTCCTGTTAACTGCAAGCTGTGTTCTAAGACCACTTGGGCTGGCTGTGGTCAGCATATAGATACCGTGAAGGCTTCAGTCCCTCCTGGACAATGGTGCAATGGCAAGCATACTGAAGCAGAGAAAGCGGTAGCTGTACCAAGCGGTGGCTTCTTCGCCAAGCTCTTTGGGCGCTAACCTGCTTGTCCGATTCTAAGTGTGTGTGAGTTACCTAGCATCTTTCTGGGCAACGCAAAAGCCCCGTAGGTGTGTGGCCTACGGGGCTTTCGTCATCTCGAAAGAACTCAAGAAACTGGCGTATGGATACTCAACAGCTCACTGCTGTATGAACCGGAAGCTAGACAACCTCTCAAGAGCACCCATCAAGTGTGTGTACCTGTGTATTATACACAAGCCATCGAAAACTCTCAGCGACAGGCGCCTACAACGCCGCCAAAAGGAGCTTTTTACTCTTTGCTCTCAACCAGGTTTCCACCCAGAGTTTTTTGAGCCAGCTCCTTAGCATCATCTACATTAGAGAACACACCCCAGTGATCATCGGCCAAAGACCATTGCCCATCTTCTAATTCCCCTAGGTCACCAAAATCTTCTCTGGTAAATTCACTCGCCGAGAAGAGCCCCACCATCATTTTAGGATTCTGAGACATATCAGCAGACATCAGGGTCTCCAAGCTAGTCATATCCACCGAGGAGCAGAAAAAGACCTGAGTGTCATCGGGAATATCTTCAACCTGATCCAGGGGCTTAGCGTCATTGAGCACAGTGTCCTGATAGTCAGCGCAGAACTCCATCCCTTTCTCTTTACCTATTTCTGTCATGCCCTGAGTAAGGTCCTCATAGGTCTTGGTTTTTGGGCCAGACAGCAGAAAGAAACTACTCGCAACAGCAATGACCACGCCCAGGACCAGCAGAAGACCAATCATCAAGCCTTTTTTACTCTTCGGGGCAGGCTCCCCCGCTCCAGGCTGAGCCGGCGCAGGAGGCAGATTACTCTCGTGCTGGGGCAAATCTGCCCGCCCATCAGCCAGGGGCTCCTGGCCAGGGGTAACTCCCTGCTCAGAATGAGGAGTATTAGTCTGCTCAAGCCCAGGAGTATTTTCAGGATGGTCGGGGTTCTGCGGGTTCTGCGGGTTCTGCGGAGACTGGGGATTATAGGGATTTTGAGACACAGCTTGCCTTCTCTCTTCTTATAACCAGGGCATCTGAGATGACCTAGAACGTCCCTGTAAAACTATCATCTTCTCTTCCGGCTGGAGAACAATATTACTTATCGCTCTGACTAGCCTGGTCATCAACAGGCACTTCCAGGGGCCGGTTATCCTCTCCTCCTAGGTCAGCTTGGGTTCTCGGATCATCTTGGGTTCCCTGGTCATCCTCCAGTGATCGGTTGGATTCCAAACCCAGGCGTGCACGCTCTTCGGCAATAATTTGCGAGGCCATCTTGGAGTCTGAAATATCCACGGACTCGGCGGCTGAGTCCTTGGCCGCCGAGATGCGGGCGTATTCGTCAAAGAGCTGGGATTTGATACCCAGCAAGTCAATCATGCGTTCGTCCACGGTATCTGCGCCGAGCAGGCGGAAGACATCCACGGTGTGGGTTTGGCCCATACGGTGAGCTCGGGCAATAGCCTGAGCTTCAATAGTGGGTTTGAACTGGGGTTCAGCCAGCACCACAATAGATGCGCTTTGAATGTTCAGTCCAGCACCGGCAGCGGTAATTTGGGCCAGTAGGACGGAGCCGGAGGGCGCGGTGGCTAGGCCGTCAACGGTATCTTGGCGGTCGGTGGGAGGCATAGCGCCGGTAATAAGGCCGACAACCTTGTCACCAAGGGCGGCTTCGAGACGGGAGAGCACGCTCAGGAAGAAGGAGAAGACCAGGACCTTGCGGTCGGCGGCGGTGGCTTCTTCTACGATTTCGAGCAGGCGCGTGAGTTTGGCGGATTCATCGGCGGACCAGGCGGCGCGGCGCATAAGGGAGAAGTTTCCATCGGCTACGGCCTGGCGGTAGGCATCGGTGTCACCGGGGGTGAGTTCGAGCCAGTCGCGGTGCTCGGTCATATCCGGTAGTTCGGAGAGCACGTCTTTTTGGTTGCGTCGTAGGTAGGCGGGGGCAATGCGGGCCCGGAATTCGCTGGCTAGGAGGCTGTCCATGCCGGCTTCGGCTACCAGCTGGGGTTGCAGGTAGTCCACCAGGGTGACGAACTCACTGACCTTGTTTTCCATGGGGGTACCGGAGAGGAGGACGGCGTATTCGGCACTGCGCACCAGGGCGGATACTGCCTGTGAGCGCTGGGCATCCTTGTTTTTGATGAGGTGGGCTTCGTCGGCTACCACGGCGTCGGCGCGCCAGGTGCCGTCGGAGTAGAGGCGGGCACCGTCGTAGGTGGTAATCAGCAGGCCGCCTTTAGCTTTCCAGTTGGAGAGGGCTTCTTCGCGGCTGTCGCCGTGGGCCAGGTAGGTACTAATGGCGGTGAATTTTTGGGTTTCGCGCTCCCAGTTGATGACGAGAGAGGCGGGGCAGACCACGATGAAGTGAGTTTTGCCCTTATTGGCCAGGTGGGTGAGGGCGGCAAGAGTTTGCATGGTTTTACCGAGGCCCATTTCGTCACCCAGGATAATTTTCTTTTGGGCCAGCATGAATTTAGTGCCGTAGTTTTGGTAGCCGCGGAGGGTGGCCTTAAGGCCGGTAAGGTCGAGGGGGAATTTGCGGATGCGTTCGAAGACTTCAGCGGGCAGATAGGCGTCGCCGATGGTTTCGTTACCCAGGTAGTGGGCAAGGAGGGCCTGGTGGGCGGCAGGATCAGCTAGGTAGCCTGCCCAGGCTTGGTCGGCGGTGAGCCAGGTGGCCGCAGGTACGTTCAGGGGCGCATGGGTGCGGCACCATTCTAGGTCGGTGAGGAGTTGCTGGTAGTCGGTGGGATCATCGCCCACAGCGATGAAGAGGGGGCCGGTGGTGGGCACGGGCTGAGTGAGGAGGGGCGCATAGCTGCTCAAGCGATCCAGCAGGTCGCTGTCGCCGATAGTGGAGTCAATGACGCGCAGACGGTCGAGGCCGATGAGGATGCGCTCGGCGGCCGGGGTGCGGGTTTGGCCCAGGTTTTCTTTTTCTTGGCCTGCGGCTTCGTCGAGCAGGCGGGTGGCGGCCGCGTAGATTTGGGCGGCGGTGGTTTCCCCTACCCCGGGGATTCGGGTGAGGGCGGCAGGTGAACCTTGGGAGAGAACCTGGGCGACGGTAGTGATGCCGGCTTGGGTGAGTGGCGCGGTGCGCACAGTTCCACTGGTAATATCCCGGAGCTTATCTACGGGCATATCGGCCAGAGTCAGCTGGGCACGTTCTGCTTTGAGGGCCTGCATATCCCTTCCCATGCCGGTCATCAGCTGAGCACGTTCGGGAGTGTTAATGGCCTGCCAGATGGCCAGGTAGGCGGCATGGGCCTCTACAGGTACTTCTTCAAAGACAGGGTTTTCCCACTGCTCACCCGCAAAACGGGCAACAGCACGGGCAGCTACGTCCCTGAGGCCCAGCTTGTTCTCGGCTAGGGCAACTTCGGGGCTGATGGTATCGAGCTGGGCTAGCTGCTCAAAGAGGGGCTGGAGCCTGCTCACAGCCGATGAGGTACTGACTACGCGTTCGGAGAGAGCGGCGGTAGCGGCCTCAGCGCGCCGTTTCTTCTCACCGCCACCGAAGAGCTTACTGACCAGACCGCCGGAAGCGGCCTGAATATCTGCGGTCATCTGGGCCAGCCCAGCATCGGCAGCGGCTAAAGCACGCAAATCATCCAGGGTCGCGGGGCTCTGCTGACGCCAAAACTGCTGGTGAAGCCAGGAACTCAACCCCACAATACTCTGGGGCGAGAGCGGCGCAAACCGGTAAAGGGACCCGCTATAGCCCTCGGGCAAGCTAAAACGCGGTGCGGTTGGCTGGCTCAGCTCGTCCAAGGCCTGGCGGCTACGCTGGGCATAGCCCTGAAGTATCTCTGCCTGGCGCAAAAGATCAGCTGTCATGGGGTCTCCTTAAAAGTTATGCCTTGCCCCAGAGCGTGAAGGGCCGGGGATAGGTGCTCTGAGTCCCATTATGGCCCAGCAGACCGGCACCGTGCGATAGCCTGGAGCAAAAGGAAAGGAAACCTTTGTGCCCACATTCACCAGCGCCAATGATTTAGGTAGCTTCATGCTGGAGGCCCACGCGCAGGCCACCCAGCTGGGCAAACTGGCTCAAGGCCCCTACCTGGTAGCTATCGACGGGCGGAGCGGCTCAGGCAAAACTACCCTGGCCCGCCAGATACAAGATATTCTGGCAACCGCCGGAACCACCGTTGAGCTCTTCCACCTCGAGGACCTCTACCAGGGGTGGGACGGCCTAGCTCAGGCTGTGCAGACCTGGCAGGAATTAGCGCTCAGCCTGACCGGGGACGGCACTGACCCAGGGCCCACTCCCCTCTGGTACGGCTGGGACTGGCAGAGCGGGCAAGCAACCGGCCCGCACATTTTTACCCCAGCCCAGGCACCGGCCGGCAGTATTGTCCTGGCCGAAGGGGTTGGCGCGCTCTGCGGTACCCACGACCTGGGAGTCCTCATAGAGCTAGATACCCTCACTCGCAAAGACCGCGCTCTGATCCGTGACGGTGACACCTACCGCCCCTACTGGGACAGGTGGGCCCTGCAGGAAGAAGCCCTCTATAGCCACTACCGCCACATCTACCATGCGGTACAGGTCACCTACCGCCCAACTGAGGGCCCCCACACCGTAGAATATGCTTGGCCCGAGACCACCCGATAAGCAAAGAGGAAGCATGACCCCCAAACAAGCCCACCTACAGGCAGATAGCCCCTCAGCAGGGCTCCCGCTGATCGCCATCTTCACTCTTGCTTCCCTAACCGCCGTAGGTCCTCTGGCTATCGACATGTACCTGGCAGCCCTACCGACCATTGCAGAAGAATTTTCTAGCAGTGCAGCGCTGACCCAGTTCACCTTAACTTCTTTCATGCTGGGCATGGGTAGTGGCCAGTTTTTGGTGGGCCCGCTCTCAGACAAAACAGGCAGATTACTGCCTCTGCGCATCGGTGTTTTCTGCTGTGCGCTAGCTACCCTTGCCTGCGCCTTCGCGCCCACTATTCAGGCCCTGATTTTAGCCAGGTTCTTCATGGGGTTCGCAGGTTCTATCGGCCTGGTACTTTCACGAGCTATCGTCACCGATAGCACCAGGGGCAAAGAAACAGCTCGCCTGATGAGCATTATGATGATGATTAACGGCCTAGCCCCGGTGCTAGCACCCATCCTCGGGGGAATAGTTCTTAGTTACGGTAGTTGGCAAGATATTTTTAAGCTCCTGGCTCTGATCATCACCCTGTCCATGATCCTGGTTCTTACCTTTATCAAGGAATCCCTGCCCCTAGAACGCCGACGTCGCGGCAGCCTAGCCTCCACCTACAGGGGCGTGATTGAAGTAGCCCAAAATCCCTCTTACCGGGGCTTTATGCTGACTATGGTCCTAGCCTTCGGCGCGCTCTTTGCCTATATTTCTGGCTCCTCCTACCTGCTACAAAAGGTGCTAGGGCTAGATGCGGTTCATTTCACCTACGTCTTTGGTTTTAACTCTCTGGGTATTGTTCTGGTCTCTAGCCTTAATGCCCGCCTGGTGAGCCATTTTGCCCCGGTTAGGTTGCTGACCTGGGGTGCCTGGTCTCTGCTTGCTTCCTCAGCCTTACTTACGGTGCACTTTTTAGCGGGAGCCTCACTGCTACCGACCCTGATTCTGCTCTTTACTTTTACCAGCTCCCTGGGCTTAGTCCTGGGTAACGCTTCGGCTCTAGCGCTCAGCCAAGTCCGGCAAGAAGCTGGTGCAGGGTCCGCTCTACTGGGAACAACTCAGGCCCTCATGGGTGCTTTAGCGTCTCCGCTCGTAGCCCTAGGCGGTAGCCAGGCTTACCTGCCCATGGCTGTGACCATGTTCGGCTTCGCGCTGTTGGCGGTTCTGGCTCTGATGAGAACACCCCGGGAAGCTAAGAACTAGGTTCTCCTTCCCCGGAGTGCCGCGCTCTCTAGTATTGGACGCTGTCGGTTAGCCTGCCAAGTAACCCATCAACTCATCAGTCAGGGCAGAATCCAGCGCTAAGGGCGTACCGTTCAGGTGGGTCACCGGCGCCAGCAGACGCACCGAGGAAGCCAGCCACACAGCATCCGCTTCGAGCAGGTCTTGGGGGTAAAGAGGGCCATAACCCAGCTCCCAGCCAGCTTGACGGGCCCCCTTAAAAATTGCCCCCTGGGTAGTACCGGGTAGGATGCCGTGGGCAGGCTCAGGGGTATAGAGCACCCGCTGGTCACCACTTCGCTTGGCAACAATGACAGAGGAGGTAGCGCCCTCCAAGATACGGCGGTCATCGGTCACCCAGATAGCATCATCTGCACCGTGCTTACCCACATAGCGCAAGACCGACATGTTCACAGCATAGGAGAGGGTCTTAGCCCCAGCTAGAAGCCAGGGGTAGGCAGAGTCCTCGGCGGGGTCGTGGCCGCGCGGTAGCAACATGGCCCGCACGCCCTCCTGGCGCTGGCGAACAATGGTAGGTGAGGAGGGGGCTACTGTCACCCAGGTATGAGCACCCTCTTCCGGGGTTCCCCGCGAAATAATGATTTTGACGGTGTGCTCTTCGCCCAGTACCGTCTGGGGGCCGGCAAGAGCAGAATCAACGGCCAGTTGCACCGCAGAGCGCAGTTTCTCTTCCTCCGGCAGAGGCAAATCAAGGATTCGGGCTGATCCGGTCAAACGGCTCAGATGGGCCTCGAACTTACGCACCTTGCGGTTGGCAGCCAGCATGGTTTCAAAGACACCGTCGCCGCGAGTGAGGCCCTGGTCTTCAATATTAATCAGCGGTGTGGAGGCATCAACCAGCTCCCCTGCGGGGTTCTGCTGGGTCAGCATTACTACGGTTGTATGAGTCATAGTCTTAAGCCTACTCCTGACCAGGCCCCCAGTAAGAGCGAGATAGCTGGCTTACTGCCAGACCCAGGTCAGGTTCCCGGTGTAAGCGGCCAAAAGATAGCCGCAGACCAATAGCCCAAGGGTACCCAGGGCGAACCAGAGGTCTGCCCACCGGTAGCTGGGCACGCGCGCCCAGGTGCGGGGTCCCGGGCCAAAGCCACGCGCCTCCATAGTGGTCGCTAACCGGCTCCCGCGCCGGATGGCCTGCACCAGCAGAGCGAAGGTCTGCCCGCCCAGGGTGCGAGCGCGAAGCCAGAGCGTATCTTGGGACCCCAAACCTCTAGCCCTTCTAGCCTGCCCCAGGGTATTCCATTCGGCCATCATCAACCCCACCAGCCGCAGGGCTGCCAGGGCACCGAGCACGAACCTGGCCGGTAGCTTGAGACTCTGGGCTAGGGAGTCTGCAATATCGGTCGGGTCGGTGGTTGCTATGAGGAAAATGCCGGGCAGTAGCATAGCTAGCCCGCGAAGCATCAGGGCTATGCCTACCGCCGCTGATCCGGTGCTCACCCAGAGAGGGCCAAAGTGCAGCAGGGTGCTGCCGGTTTTTTCTGCTAGCAGGGAGGTGGACCAGCCCGAGAGCAGGGCGCCAAAGAGCACGGGCCAAAAGCGACCCAAGAGTGCCAGGGGGCTAAGTCCCAGCAATCGCAGGGCCAGTAGCTCTAGACAGAGCACCGTCAAGGAGGTAACCCAGTCCTGAGTTAAAAGTAGCCCCAGGGTCAGGGCGAAGGTCGCCCCCAGTTTGACTCCGGCGTTGATTCTACCGAGGGCGCCTTGCCGCTCAGCGGTGGCGGCAAAGGGATCATAGGCCACGGTTTCCCCCTCCTTCTAGGCTGTAGGTATCCCCGCCCAGGGCGGCAACATAGTCGGCATCGTGAGTGATAGAGATGACTGCCGTACCTGCTTGGATCAGCTCTCGGATGAGGGTGACCAGTTCCTTCCAGGTTCGAGCGTCCTGGCCGAAAGTGGGCTCATCCAGTACCAGGATTTTAGGCTGGGTCGCTAGCGCGGTAGCCACCGAGAGCCTGCGCTTTTCACCACCGGAGAGCGTGAAGGGGTTGGCCTCTTGCAGGTGGGTAAGCCTCAAGCGTTCTAGGAGCTGGTCGGTAGCCTGGGCCAGGGAGGCTTCATCGAGGCTTTGCTTGCGGGCCCGTGCCAGGTGGCGGGGGCCAAACTCCAGTTCAGCTCTAACAGTGGGTGCGATGAACTGTTGCTCTGGGTCTTGGAAGACCAACCCAATTCGATCGGCCAGTTCAGCTGCTGGCCAGCTGGCTATGTCCGACCGATAGCGCTCAGCCAGATCACCGGTCAGGTGGGGGTGGGCAATGACCTGCCCGGCCACCGGGTAGAGCAGGCCGGTCAGGGTCAAAGCCAGGGTTGATTTGCCACAACCGTTGGGGCCTAGCAGGGCTAAGTGACTGCCAGCGTAGAGCTGAAGGTTGATACCCTCAGCAACTACAGGTAGGTCTAGGGTAGGTTTTTGACCCGATGCCAGGGCACGAGCGCGGTGCTTGAGCTGGCGACGGCTGGGGTAGGCGCGAGTAAGGGTCAAGTCACGGGCTTCTAGCACAAGTGGACCCAGCGCAGGGCTGTCCTTTGTGGGTGCCGGTGGGTGCGGCTGGTAGCCTGGCACCCAGACACCAGCATCAATGAGTTCCTGGCCTGCCTGGCTGAGCACGCGTTCAGGTGGACCATCGTGGCTGATACCGCCCTTGGCACCGAGCACTATGATCCGGTCCATGTGCCGAGCCCAGATATCCAGGCGGTGTTCGATAACAACAAGGGTTGAGCCTGTCTCTTGGCAGGCTGCCACCACAGCGTCTCGAACCTCTATGACGCCTGCGGGGTCCAGGTTGGCGGTTGGCTCATCGAGCAGCAGGGCGCCTGGGTTCATGGCTAGGATGCCGGCTAACCCCAGCCGTTGCTTCTGCCCGCCGGAAAGGGCCGATGTTGACCGGCTGTAGTCTAGGTGGCCTAAACCCACGGCCTTGAGGGCGCTTTTGACCCGCTCCCAGATCTGGGTGCGGGGGACGGACAGATTCTCGGGGCCAAAAGCGACGTCATCACCAACCCTGGCTAGGACCACGGAGCTTTCCGGGTCCTGTTGCATGAGCCCGCAGGTCCCGCGTGATTGGGCGGGAGTCAGGCCGTTAACGGACAGCTCCCCCAACTGGGATTGGCCGTCTTCGTCTTCTAGCAGGCCACCTAAGGCCTGGAGCAGGGTGGTTTTACCAGCACCGGAGGGGCCCACCAGGAGCACCTTCTGACCGGGTTCAATCTCGAAGGTCAAGTTAGAGAAAGTGGGCTTGGGCCGCCCCGGGTAGTGCCACCCGAACTCCCGGGCCCGGAAGTGGGCCCCCCGGCCTCTTGACTCTGGGCCGGGGGACGCAAGCTGATGATCTTCTGCGGTCAACGCCCTAGCCCTTTGAGCTGGCTGGTCCGCCCCGGCGGGAAGGCCTGCGAGCGGCCCGCCCTGCTGCCAGGGAATCTAGCGCGCCGGTTGAGACCAGACCGCGCACCAGCAACCAGGAGACCAGACCGGCCAGAACCAGGCCCGAGATCATAGAGCACAGAACATAGATGACTGCTTTTTGACCCACCATCTCACCGGCATAGTAGATGATGATTTCTGAGATCCCCATAGCGGCACCTGAGGCTAAACCGGCCAGCATGGCGGTGGCGAGGTTCCAGACCTTGTAGAAGAAGATCAGGAATATCAGCTCAGCACCCAGGCCCTGAACTAGGCCAGAGATTACTACAGTGAAGTTGTAGTGGGTGCCCAAGAGGGCCTCGATGACTGCCGCCAGAAGCTCAGTGTAAAGGGCTGCACCGGGTTTGCGGATGACCAGGGCACCCAGCAGACCCGCAAGTAGCCAGACACCCCCGGCTAAGGGGGAGTATTCAGGGGCCAGGGCTAGGGTGGTAGTGATGGCGGAGTAGCCAAAATTTGACCAGAGCCAGAAGATCAGGGCGCAAGCTACGGCCAGCACCGATGCTACGACGATATCGTTGACGCGCCAGGTGAGCGCGGATTTCTTGGACATAAAGCCTTCCTTTGGTGAGAACAGCAAAGGGGGCATGCACCGGCGCACCTGGGTACGCCTATTTACTTCGACTCCCTAGCGCCGGTACTAACCGGATCAGGTTGGAGGGTCTGCATGTGCACTCTCAGCGCCAGTCTGGCGCTCCCCTGTCGTTTATGGTTACCCGCCGGTCATAGAGCGGGGTCCCAAGCATGGAACCCTTCCAGTATAGAGCAAGCCGGGATACCCACGAAAAATGAACAGTTATCCAGGCTGCGGGACTTCCCTAGTGTCTTTGTGCATAAGCTACAGCAATCATGAGGTGGCTCATGATCCACCCATCGACGGTAAGGAAGGTGAACTGCCGCGCCCTCCACATTCCACTACAGCGGCTGAATAAAGGCCCCCAGCACAACACTGGTTACTATCCATTCATTCCAGGCATTGTGAAAAAATAAGACCGAAACTGGGAGTTTCTATTTTTATAATCAGACTCGTGTCTATAAAAACTACTCTTTAGATACTCTAGGGCTAGCAATTATTTTGCCTATCACACCAAGGGGTAGTTCCTGGAAGGTACCTCCTATTCTTAGCGACAAGTCTATAAACGGCCTCCATGCAGGAACCCAGCAAGGGAAAATTATAGATTCTTGAGAACAGCGACAGGCCGGTAATTCTATCTAAAAACTTCATAAACCCCCTTGCCCCAGTAAAATACTGATGGTTCTCTATGTAAACAATAGATTTACTAAAATCACATGCATATTCTTGCTCGCTAGATTTTTCAAACACCTGGTAAGGAATAAAATCCACCAGCTTATTTCTGTCTAGTTTAATAAGATAATCAACGGTTTTTGTACAAAAACCACAATTTCCATCAAAGATAAACAATTCTTTCATCCAAAAACCTCCATCTTGTTTATCAGCCTAGGCCATACATCCATAAAATACAGGGCATGGCCCCACCAGGAGCACCGTGAGGATTTCCCCCCCCCCCCCCTTACCCGAACACCTCTACCTAAGCCCCTGATAAGCTCTTCAGTCATCAGGAGCAGACCTCGCTCACTTTGCCCGCCCTATACCCCAACCCTAGCGGGCAACTCACACCCTAACAATAAGTACTGATAGTCTTAGGGCAAGGGGCCATCCGGCCCACCACACCAACAGAAGGGATCCCTCATGAACCCCCTCACAAAAATTGCAGGCTCGGCCGCCTCTCTAGGCGGTATCGCCCTGGCCAACAAGGTACTAGCCGCTAGCTGGGTTCGCATCACCGGCAACGAACCGCCAGAAAACAACCCCAATGAGGAAGAACGCTGGCGCGACATCATCCTCTGGTCACTGATCACCGGCCTGGTAGGCACCCTCATCAAGGTATCCATCACCCGTGCCCAGCACAAGATTGAGACCAAGTCAAAGCTCAAAAACGGCGGGCAGGCAGAAGTCTAAGGCTGACCAGCTCAACTTTTTATCCGCCTTCTTAAACCGGCTCTGCGCCCCGCAGGGCCGGCTTTTTTACGCCACCATCCACAGAAAACACTGTTGCACCTGGTGAGGCAAGTATCATAGACCCATGACTTCACCACACACCGGTAGCTTAGAAGCCAAGCCCCCAGCCCCCCGCTCCACCGTCTTCGCCTGGACCCTCTGGGACGTTGGGAACGCCAGTTTCAACGCGATTATGACCACCTTCGTCTTCGCGGTCTACCTCACCAGCAATACCGGCTTTGGCGATAAGGAACACAGCTCCGCTGTCCTCTCTTACGGCCTAACTATCGCTGGATTCTGTATTGCTCTTTTGGCACCGGTTTCGGGCCAGCGAGCCGACGCCAGTGGCCGACGAGCCCTGTGGCTAGGCGTCAACAGTATGCTCCTGGCGGCAATTATGGCCCTCTGCTTCTTCGTCGCACCCGCTCCCCAATATCTCTTACTGGGCGTTGCTTTACTTTCCTTAGGTAACCTGGTTAACGAGTTTGCGGTGGTCAACTACAACGCCATCCTGCCAGCAATTTCTACTAAAGCAACCATCGGCAAAATTAGTGGCTCAGGATGGGCCGCAGGCTATATCGGTGGCATTGTTGCCCTGGGCATCGTACTCCTAGGTTTCGTCACCCCCGGCCTGCTGGGCATCCCCACAGACCAGGCCTACAACATTCGTGCCGTAGCGCTCTTCTCAGCGGCCTGGGCACTTATCTTCTCCCTACCGCTCATGCTCAAAGCCCGTTCACTGCCCAAACCCGAACGCGCACCCCAGGAAAAGGCAAGTCTTCTCGACTCCTACAAGGAGCTCTTTGCCACGGTCAAGAAGCTCCGCAAGGAAGCACCCACCACCCTCTACTTCCTGGTCTCCTCAGCGGTCTTCCGTGACGGCCTCAACGGCATCTTTACCTTCGGTGGTGTCCTGGCAGCAGGCTCCTTCGGATTTAGCACTAACCAGGTCATTATCTTCGCGATTTTCGGCAACATTGTCGCCGGTGCTGGCGCTATGCTAGGGGGCTACCTCGATGACGCTCTCGGCCCCAAGCGGGTCATCATTTTCTCTCTGAGCGCTCTCATCGCTGTCTCCCTTCCCCTGCTCATCTGGCCCTCCACCACCATGTTCTGGGTCTGCGGGCTCACCCTCTGTGCCTTCGTAGGACCCGCCCAGTCAGCCGCCCGCTCCTACCTGGGCAGGCTCACCGAGGAAGGCAAAGAAGGCGAGATTTACGGCCTCTACTCCACCACCGGACGCGCCGCCAGCTTCCTGGCACCGGGTCTCTTCGGGCTCTGCGTGACCCTGACCGGCAACCAGCTCTGGGGCATTTTAGGTATCACCCTCGTCCTCTTTGTAGGCCTGCTTCTGATCATCCCCATCAAAGATCCCAAAGTCAGAAAATCAGCCAGCTCAGCTAACAGCTAGGACCAGGCAAGGTAAGCTCACAACAGCGCCGGAGCTAGCCCCCCAGAAGAACAAGCCCCGGCTACTTTAGGCCCTAGACAGCCTGAGATACCGGTCCCGGTATAGTGCCCAAAAAAATTCAACCGACCAGCTCAATAATTCCAGCACCCACCAGGTGCTCAAGAGCCCTATCAAACTCAGGGCGAGGCACCGGGCCATACAGAGTCACCATCACAGCGTGTAAATCATCGGCGCTCAAGGGGTGCGCCAAGGCCTCCCAGATATCCCACCCAATCAGAGATGTCCGGGTGAGCTTGCCCTGAGAAGCCACCAAGAAATCCTCCCCCGTTTCAAGCCCACTCGTGCCCGGTGCACGCCGGTAGCAGACCCCAGAAACCGAATTCACCTCAGCCTGCCCGGTTTCTACAAAGGTGTAGTCAGCCTGATGCGAAGCCAAATCCAGCTCACCGGCAAGCAGATCCTGAAAGAAAACCAGAGTATCAGTAATCTCACTGTAGGTTAGCCGAATAGCGCCACCCACCGAATTCACCAGATCCGCAAACTGCGCCAACCCCCGCGGCATTCTCTGAACACCAGACGACTGCTCCACCAGAGTAAACAGCGCCTCAGCCAGAGGCACCCGCTCCCAAGACAGGACCGCCTTACCCGCTTTATCCCGATCCAGAATCACCAAGTAACCAAGCCTAAAATCCTGGTCCGGCTCAGCCACCGTCAAACCGCGCTCAGCGGGGTCATACTGCTTCTTAGCCTGCCCCACCTCCTCAATAACCGACAGCGGCTTAGGGTAAGGGCTAACCCGCAAAGTACCGACATCAATAACCGCTGTCTCATCACTCAAATAGGTAAAATGGCGCCCCAAAAAGCGTGCGGCGGTCGTCTTACCTGTCCCTGATGCCGCCACCAGAGCCACCGTCTGCCCGGTCTTAGGGCTAGCCAAGGCAGCAGCATGAAGCAAATGCTTACGCCCCGCATAAGCTTTGAGCAGGTGCATCGTGACCTGCACAGTCAGCGTTTCAGCGGCCCAGGCAAGATTGCGCGAATTAATAACACTCACCTCTAGAGCCCTCGCATAATCCGCCTGAACCTCACTATCCGATCGAGGGCTCAAGACCACCAGACGGATACCATCAATGACCTGGGCGATACCGTCCTCAATCTGCTCAGGCTCCAGAGAAGCCCAGGCCTCACACGCACCGTCCCAGAGCTGAGGGTTAGGATCCTCAAAGCAAATCAAGACCGGAACACCGGCAGGACGAATCAGCAAACCGCGCATATAAAACCTCCGCTAGCTCTGGTCAGGGGCAAGAGGAATAGTAGTGCGGTGAAAGTTCATATAACTCCGTGAAGCAGTAGGCCCACGCTGCCCCTGATACCGGTTCCCATAAGCGCCCGAACCATAAGCATGCTCAGTGGGGCTAGTCAGCTTAAAGAAACACAGCTGGCCCACCTTAGAACCAGGCCAGAGCATAATCGGCAGGGTAGCCATATTTGACAGTTCAAGGGTCACATGCCCCGAAAAACCAGGGTCAATAAAACCCGCCGTAGAGTGAGTCAAAAGGCCCAGACGCCCCAGGGACGACTTACCCTCCAAACGGGCCGCCACGTCATCGGGCAGGGTAACCTTCTCGTAGGTTGCGCCCAGCACAAACTCGCCGGGGTGCAAAACGAAAGGTTCGTCGGGGGCAACCTCTACCAGTCGGGTCAAGTCTTCTTGAGGTTGGCTAGGGTCAATATAGGGGTACTTATGGTTATCAAAAAGCCTGAAAAAGCGGTCAATACGAACATCAACCGAGGCAGGTTGAATCATTGACTCATCGTAAGGTTCAAGGGCTATACGCCCCGCCTGAATTTCTTTGCGGATATCCTGATCAGAAAATAGCACACTTCCAAAATACCGCACACAGGTGCTCAATGAGCTCTCCAACAAGGTACAGGTATCGAAAGGTTGCGTGAGTCCACCGGGCCACCAGGCCGCCAGGCCACCAGGCCACCGGGTAGGCATGGTGCCTGCCAACCTCCCTTAACGCCAGCCCCGAGCCAGTTGGCAGACACCATACCCACCCTCCCTTCAAAGCTAACCCCGAGCCAATAGGCAGACACCATACCCACCCTCCCTTCAAAGCCAGCCCCGAGCCAATAGGCAGACACCATACCCACCCTCCCTTCAAAGCCAGCCCCGAGCCAATAGGCAGACACCATACCCACCCTCCCTTCAAAGCCAGCCCCGAGCCACTTGGTAAACATGATGCTCACTAAACTGCCCTCAGGTGGCGAGCCCCACCCTTTTACCGGGGCGCTCCTGCGCGTAGGCTAAAAGTAAACGATTTCCTCCCTTAAGGCAGGCTATGAACCCCCTTGTGCTCTGCACCCTCACCATCATTGTGACCCTGGCCGTCAGCGGCTACGCCAAGGTCAAAGAACCAACCAGCACAGTCACCGCGATCGTGAACCTCAAGCTGAACAGATTCCTCCCCGTCAAGCTTGTTGCCCGGGTACTTCCCTGGGCTGAGCTGGCCCTCGCGGTGGCCCTCCTGGTGCTCCCCGGCACCTTCCAAATCCTTGCCGCCCTAGCTTCCCTTGCACTCTTCGCAAGCTACTGGGCAGTTATCGCCCGTGCCCTGGTACAAGGCAACACCGCAAGCTGTAACTGCTTCGGTGGCGCCTCAACCGCCCCCACCTCAGTCTTTACTCTCATTCGGAACACCGCTCTCTTCTTGGCCTCAGCGGGTGCGCTCATCGGTGCCCTCAACACCGGTGGCTCTGCTATTACCCAGCTGCTCGCTCTAGATTCAGCTGGTTGGCTCTGGCTCATTGGTGCCTTTTTAGCTTCACTCACCCTATGGTCCATCAACCGGGCCGAAAGCCTGAAAACACCCCCTAGCCAGCAGCTCGAGCAAGCACCCCCGGCGGCTGCCGCTCAGGCAGAGGACGACTATATCCGCACTCCCATCCCCTACTCCGCTCTCTACTACCCCGCGGAGGATCCCACCTCTTCTAGAGACGGCACCGGCCAGCAAACCAGCCTCCGTGACCTGGCACTAGCCCAGGCCCGCATCATCATCTGGGTCTCCCCCGGCTGCGGACGCTGCCACAAGGTGGTGAACAAGCTCGCAGGTTGGCAGGAGCAAATCCCAATGATTGCTCTTCACCCGGTAGTTGCTAGCGGCAAGGACGTCAGCGCATTTGCCTTGGCGCCCCAGATCCAGGTCCTCATTGACCCCGGCTTTATGACCCGCAAACTGTTCGGTCAGGGAACCCCCGGCGCCCTAGCGCTGGGTATGGACGGTCTTCTAGCCGGCGGACCTGTCACCGGGGGTGACAATGTCATCACCTTTGTCGAAGACATCATTACGGAAGTCACCCAGGACTACCCCAACCATGTCCAAGACGGTTCCTCTACTCCTGACGGTACCCGCCAAGCTTAAGCGCGTCCCCTCCCCCCCCCTTCATGGGGTAGATCAGATTGAAAAGGCCGGTCTAGCTCATCAACCGAGCTAAACCGGCTTCTGCTCAAATAGCCTGTGACCCTTGCCCAATTTAGAGGATACTGAACTGCTGTAGAGTCTCCTCTGGGAGGAAAGCCGCCACCGCCAAGGCAATCAGGAAGGCTAAAGAGATAGCGCCGAGTACCGTGGACTTCCAGCCGGGGTGAAGCTCATTGAAGGTTACAAGCCCGGGGTGCTGGGTTTTCATCTGGGTTACGTTAATAACCTTGTATACAGTGGTTTGCGGTGAGATAGCTGTAGCAATGGCGCGCATAGTCTTGGCGTCCCAGATACGCCCATCAAGACGGAAAATCCGTTTCTGCTTCGAATTAAGAGCCCACAGGGCTGGGGCCCCTTTGAACCGTAAAGCAGCGATACCCTTTAGTTCTTTACCCGATGCTTGTTTGGGGGTAAGGCGCTCAGCCAGAACGGTATGTTCGATGTCGGCAAGGGGAACAGTTTCCCAGCCCACGAGTTTGCCCCGCAAAATATGGCTATTGGTTTTGACAATAATCTGGGGTCGTAAAACGGAATAGATAGCGCATATAGCTCCCAGGGCAATAAACACCAGTATGACCATCACGATAGGGGTGGGGCGTTTAGTCAGCATGAACCAGATGCAGGCTAAGGCAAGGACGGTGCTGGGGACACCGGCGATAAGCCTGCGATGGTAGGAGTGGATACGAGGGTGGTAGATAGCCCTTACTTGGCCGTATTTCTCGGGTACTTGGTGCACGTGTTCTGCCATGGCTCTACTCTATCGACATAGTCCTGCCTCTCCGGGCACAACCCGGCGTGAGCTACATTTAAAGGGTGCATTTTCGTTCTTCTGTTGATCGTGTCCTTGCCTACTGGGTGATGGGGGTTGCTCTTGCTATCCTCCTAGCGCTCGGCTCTCTCGCTCTCATTAACCGGCTGGTGTACGGCCCCGAGGGGCAGGTTCGTGCCTATTTTGCGGCTTTGCGGGAGGGGGACGGCGCCAAGGCACTCGGCATCTTGGGGGTTGAAGCACCCGATGCTGGAGCGGCTGTGCTCGACGGCAAGGGGCTTAAGGCGGCAGTTGATTCTCTGCACAATGTTGATTTGACCACCCTAGAAATTACCGATGGAGGGCAGAAGGCCACGGTTCGGGCCTCTTATACTCTGGACGGTCAGGAGGCCAGCACAGATTTTTCTCTGCACAAGGTGGGCTCCCACTGGGGTGTATTCGATAGCTGGAACATAGATCTGGAAGAGCTACCCACGGTTAAGGTGGAGTCTCCCATGGTGCAGGCGGCAACCCTCAATAATGTGAAAGTAGCTATTGCCGACGGCGATGAGGACTTTGGTGCTTTCTTTCCAGGGCTTTACACCGTGACCTATGAGTCAGCTCTGTTCTCTGCAAGTTCTGACCGGGTGGCACTCACCTCAGCCGAGGGTGAGCCGACACTGAAGGTGGCTTTGGAGCCCTCCGATGCGGCTAAAGCCTCAGTTCAGCAGCAGGTGCGGACCTACCTTGATAGCTGTGCCACCCAGAATTCGCTCTACCCTGCCGGGTGCCCTTTTGAGTATGACTTCACGGGCCGGGTCAGCGGGAACGTGACCTGGACGATTAAGGAGTACCCGGAGCCAGCAGTGAGCCTCGATGGCAATAGGTGGAAGCTCGGTCCGGGTAAGGGAATCGCTGAGATTTCGTTTACACAGCTTGATCTCTACACCGGTAAGACTAAGCAGGTCACGGATCAGGTTCCTTTCAAGCTTTCAGGAAGGCTAACTACTTCTGACCAGACCATTACCTTTACACCGGCTACGTAACTTATTGGCTTTTACGGAGCTCATCTCACTGTCTGCCCTCCTAGGAGGGCAGACAGTTTTCTATGGGTTTTAACTGTGGGATGTGTGCCTTGAGCATGCCGTGTTCGCCAACTGGTTCGGGGCTGGCGTTTAGGGGTGTTGGCGAACGAGTGACTGGCCTTGCTCATGCGGTGTTCGCCAACTGGCTCGGGGCTGGCGTTTAGGGGTGTTGACGAACACCGTATGAGCAGAGGCAATAAGCCCCCTAGTTAACCCCGCGCAGATCAAGCACCAGGTCTGATTCATCTCCCGGGTCGCCGGTCACAACTACAGGTAGCCCCCAGTCCTGCTGGTAGAGATGGCATGCCGCGTGATCCGGAATCTCACCCCCAGGTTCCCCATCACAGGCAGCCGCGCGGGCGGTAATGTGTAGGACCGCTTCGGTAATTTCTGGGTTGAGGCGCAGGGTGCGGGTGAGCCCCTGGGCGGTACCAGCTCCCTCCAGGATGAAATTTTCGGGGGTGGACGAAATCTTGAGCTGGGTGGGGTCGCCCCAGCGGGTGTCGAGTTTCTGCCCGGTGGGTGCGCTGAAGCGGGCGGTGAGGTTGAGGGTGCCTCCGGTGAGACGGGTAGATTTGCGGGTGATCTGAGCGGTGCCTTCGTCCACGTGTTGTATGGCTTCAGGGATGCTGATGCGCACGAGCTGGTGGGCGTTGGCTTCTACTGCGATGAGGCGGGAGCCGCCGTCATGGGTCTGTTCTACGATCAGGTCGGAGGGTTCTGCCAGGCCGCGTGCCAGGGTTCCTAGCTCCCCGCTGGCAGGGTCAAAGCGGCGGATTGCGCCATTGTAGGTGTCGGCAATGGCGATGGAGCCGTCGGCTAGTTCGGTCAGGCCCAGGCAGTGTTGCAAGCGGGCTTGGGGGTGGGGTCCATCGACGAAGCCGAAGTCGAAGAGGCCGATGCCGATTGCGGTGCTGACGGTGGCTTCTGCGCCATTGAAAGTGATGTGGCGTAGGGCGCTGGTTTCTGAGTCGGCAACCCAGATGGAGCCGTCAGCGCTTTCGATGATGCCGGAGGATTGGGCGAACCAGGAGTCTGCGGCGGCACCGTCTTTGAGGCCTTCGGCACCGGTTCCGGCGAAGACGTCGAGTTGGCCGGTTTCGGGGTTGTAGCTAAAGATTTGGTGGGTTCCGGCCATGGCGATGAGGAAGGCTCTGGCGGTGCGGGAATAGACCAGGTCCCAGGGGGATGAGAGGGCCACGGTGAGGGGGTCGGCGCCGGTGGCAATGTAGTTGGGGTCTTGGCGAGCGCTTTGGCCATCGATCAGGCGTTGGGTTCCGCTTCCGGCCAGGGTGGTGACTTCTCCGGTAGCTAGCTGGAGGCCGCGGATACGGTGATTGACGGAGTCTGCGATAAGTACGTCAGCGGCAAGTTCTTGGCGCAGGTGTTCGGGGACGAGGGCTAGACCTTGAGGCTCGTTGAAGCGGGCGGTGGCGGCGTTACCGTCTGCGTAGCCTTTTTCGGTGCCGCCGAAGGTGGCCAGGGGGGTTTCGAGGTCTGCTCCTAGGTGGACGAGCCGGTGGTGGGCGGTGTCGGTGACCAGGTAGGTGCCATCGACTCCTGCGAGGTCGGCGGGCAGGGCCAGGGCTTTGCCGGGGAAGGCGAAGGTGCCTTGGGCTTTGGGGCGGGGAACGTAGGGTCCGTCGCCGCGGTGGAGGGTGCCCTGCACTTCGTGGGTTTGGACGAGTTCTTCGACCAGGGAGGTGAGCCCTTGGACGTGGCCTTCGCCGGAGAGGTGGGCGATGATGTAGCCTTCGGGGTCGATGACGACCAGGGTGGGCCAGGCCCGGGCGGTGTAGGCGGCCCAGGTCTCGAGGTTGGGGTCATCGAGGACGGGGTGGGTGATGTCGTAGCGGTCTACGGCGGCGGCGAGCGCCTGAGGGTCTGCTTCGTGTTCGAATTTGGGCGAGTGGACGCCAATGGTGACGAGCACGTCGGAGTATTTTTCTTCGAGGGGGCGTAGTTCATCGAGTACGTGCAGGCAGTTCATGCAGCAGAAGGTCCAGAAGTCCAGGATGACGATTTTGCCCCGGAGTTTTTCGAGAGAGAGTTCTTGGTCACCGGTGTTGAGCCAGCCTCTACCGACAAGTTCTGAGGCACGGACTTTGCTCTGGCGTGCGGCTGCATGATCTGCCATGGGTGTACCTTTCGTGTGTGCCCTGTGGGCGTTCGGTTTGTTCTGTACCAGCCTATCCAAGGAGCTGGGTGGCGGTTATTTGTTGCGCTCTGTGTAGTGGGAGCCGGTTATAGAACTCAACTGTGCGTAATAGTTGTGTAACAGCTAGGATTGTCTGCGGTTGCTACCGTTGGTGGGGCCTGACCACGGGGGAAGTTTTTCCGTATGCCGATGGTTATGTTTGGGGTGCGTGCCGGTTGGTGCGCTTTTACGCTAAAGAAGGTTCATGTGAGCTCTCCGCATCAAGCTGGTTCTTTACCCCCGGCTTCTCAGAAGCTGGCGAGGTCCTTGCGGCCGCGTCACCTGTCGATGATTGCCCTGGGCGGGGCGATTGGGGCTGGTTTGTTGGTGGCTTCGAGTACGGCCATTGTGACTGCTGGTCCGGCGGTTATTTTGACCTATCTTTTGGCTGGTGGCGTGCTGGTTTTGGTCATGCGGATGCTGGGTGAGATGTCGGCCCGGACTCCTGAGACGGGGTCGTTTTCAGTGTATGCGCGACGTTTTATTGGCCCGTGGGCTGGTTTTTCTGTGGGTTGGCTGTACTGGTGGTTTTGGTCGGTGACGGTGGCGATTGAGGCTACGGCGGCGGCTCAGATTGTGACGGCGTGGCTGCCTGCTTTGCCCCAATGGTTGCTTGCGCTGGTGTTTGTGCTGGCTTTTATGGGGTTGAATCTGCTGTCGGTGCGTTCTTACGGTGAGGCTGAGTTCTGGTTTTCGTCCATTAAGGTGGGAGCTATCGCCGTCATTATTGTGGTGGGGGTTCTTGCCCTGCTGGGGATTATTCCCAGTTCCACAGCTTCTTGGGGTAATTACTCGGCTTCCGGTGGGTTCTTCCCTCACGGTGGGGGTGCCGTGTTTGCGGCCCTGCTGGCGGTTATTTTTTCGATGTTTGGGGCTGAGATTGCCACGGTGGCGGCTGGGGAGTCGAGTAACCCAGCGGTTGCGGTGACTAAGGCTGTGCGTTCGGTGATGTTCCGGGTCCTCTTCTTCTATGTGGGGTCTGTGGCGGTTACCCTGCTGGTGATTCCGTGGACGGCTGTGACAGGTGGTGTTTCGCCTTTCGTGACCATGTTTGAGGTGCTGGGTATTCCCTGGGCTGGTTTGGTCATGAATGTTGTGGTGTTGACTGCCTTGTTGTCTTGTTTGAACGCTAGCCTGTATGCGGCGTCCCGCATGGTCTTTGCTTTGGCGGAACAGGGCGATGCTCCGGCAACCTTCTCCCAGGTATCGAGCACCAGGGCCCCGCAGAACGCTATTGCGCTCTCTTCTCTCATTGGGTTGGCCTCGGTTCTGCTCAACTATTTCATGCCGGATCAGGTCTTTGCGCTGCTGGTGAATTCAACCGGTGGGGTAGGCATTTTTGTGTGGTTGATTGTGGCTGTCTCCCACCTGCGGAGCCGCCGTTTGCTCCCTGCCCGGAGTGAGCAAAGTGCTCTGTACTCCCCCGGCTGGCCCTGGGTCAACTACCTGCTGATTTCGGCCCTGGTGGCCCTGCTAATTTATATGGGGGTTACGGAGGCGCACAGGCTAGAGGTGCTTATTTCGCTGGCTGTGGCGCTGACTCTGTCGCTGATTGGTTTTCGGGTGCATACGGGTGGCCCAGAGAACGGTATAAAATAGCCAGATTTTTTGGGGACAAATAGTGGGGACAAAACCCAGGCGTACGGAGGATACTGGGGAGTAACCCCTGGTCGGTAGAAGCACCTTGTCCCCATATATGGTGGGACGTCCAGGCTTTTGACAGAGAACCCCCATGTCACCTGCATACCTACTGGCTATAGTGATGGTAAAGCAGACCTGCGGTTGGTCTTCCCACTCTCTACCGCCGGTAGCTCTTCCCACCTGTCCCTGCTGTTTGGAGGCTCCCCATGACTCAACAGACCGACTCTTGCCCCTCATCTGCCCTATACCAAAAAATTGCCAGAATTTCTGCCCGCTTGGAGCAGGTCACCCCGCAGTTCGATGGGGCTGTTTCTGTTATTTCTCCTGCTCACCGCGCTGAAAGTGATGAGCAGAGCGCCAAGCCCTGGGGCAAGGCATCCTAGGTTTGATGAGCTATCACCAGCTCATATTGGCGTGGGGCAGGTCTTGTTGAAGACCTGCCCCACTTTTTTTGCCTAATGCTGGCGGGAGTCCTCATCAGCGAGCTTGGCTAGCATGTCGTTGTAGGCATTGAGCTCCGCGTTGCCGTCGCGGTCGGCTTGACGATCCACACGGCGCTGGACTTTCTTGTCGTTCATTGACCATTGGACAGCCACCGATACGGCAATCACCATGGTTGGTATTTCGCCAATTGCCCACATGAGTGAGCCACCTAGCTGTTGGTCCTCGATAGCCGATAGACCCCAGGGCCGCCCTAGGTTCCCGAACCAGGAGGCTTGAAGGAGGGTATCCATCTGCATGATGGCGATCCCTACAAAGGCGTGGTAACCCAGGGTCGCGATGATCAGCAGAAGTCGCATGAGGTGGGCTGGGCGGTAGGGGATGGGGTCGATCCCGATGAGCACCAGGCTAAAGATGTAGCCGGTAATCAGGAAGTGAATCAGCATAAATTCGTGGCCTACATGGTAGCGGAGCATGACCCCGAAGAGCGGGGTAAAGTAGACAACCACAATGGAGCCAGCAAAATTCACCGCCGCGAAGATGGGGTGGGTGATGACCTTTGACCAGCCGGAGTGAACCAGTCGCAGGATCCATTCGCGGGGGCCGCGGGTGCCGTCCTGCCGTGGCTCTAGAGCGCGCAGGAGCAGGGTAACGGGGGCTCCGAGCACCAGGAAGATAGGGCAGACCATGGTCAGGAACATGTGCTCAACCATGTGTGCTGAGAAAAGTACACGGGCGTAGACCGTCAGGGCACCAGAGGTGATGTAGAGCAGGATAAAAAGCCCGAAGAACCAGGATAGGGTACGCCCGATGGGCCATTTACCGCCCACACGGCGAACTTTGAGCAGTGCCCATAGGTAGGAAAAACCTGCGCAAGAGATGAAAGCGACCCAGAACCAGTCAAAGCGCCACTGGGTGAACCACTCGGCTACATGGGGTTCGGGGGGCATGTCGTAGAGGGTGATGATGCGGACCGGTTCCGCACCGGTGGGCAGGGTTTCTGGGGCAGGTGGCGGGGTACGTGAGAGGGAAACGGCTAGACCGCTGGTGATGCCCATGAGTACCAGCTCGCACAGGATGGCTGACCAGATGCCGCGTGCCGCCCCCAGGTTTCCTGCCTGCATCTGGGGTATCAGGCGCAGGCGGTGCATAGCGCCCAAGGCACCCAATGCCAGGGTCAGGGTGAGCTTGGCCAGTACCAAGGCACCGTAGGTGGTAGTGAAAAGTTCACCTAGGTGGTTGAGCCGTACCAGGGCGTTCACCATACCGGAGAGTAAAACCAAAATAAAGCCAAAGAGCGCAAGAGTTGAATAACGGCGTAGAACAGCAAGGGCCAGTGGTGCCCTGCGTGAGGTGGCGGTTTCTTGCCCGCGTTTGGTTTCTACCAGGGTGCCGCTACCGGCGTCCTTTGCTGAAATTGTGCGGCAGATGTAGGCCAGGGTGATGAGCCCGCCGCACCAGAGCACCACGCCGAGTAGGTGCAGTCCCAGAGAGTTCACAGCTCCCATGTGGTCATCACCGCCAGAAGAGTGACCGCCCAGGGCCATGGTGACAATTCCTATCAGGGAAAGGCCAAAGGTTAGGAGTAGGCCGGTCAGGGACCGCACAGCAAAAACCAGGGTAGCGACGACTGCCGCAACCACAATCATGGTGGCCTTTTCTTTACCCGAGTCGATGGTGGTCATGAAGCTGATCAGCTCGGAGGTGTAGTCTGCACTCCCTGAGGGGGCACGGCCCGAGATATCTGCATAGCTAAAAATCAGAACCGCGATAGCGGTCAGGGTCCAGGTAACCGAGGCCGCTGAGGCCAGGTTCATGATCGCGATGAAGGCCGGGTGCTCTGGACGGTGCAGGTTCTTTTCACGCTGGCGGGCAGTAGATGCATGGGCCATGTTGACATTGACCCGCCCCCGCGCAGAGTCGAGGAACCGAGGAACCAGCCCCAGAGCAAACAGCAGGGCGCCCATGGTCGTGGCCATAGCAAAGTTTTGAACTGTCTCAGCTACGGGTAGGCCCCAGCGCACTACCGGGCCAGCATCGGCCAGGTCGGTGCCGGTGTTAATACCGGTCACCCCCATGCTAATCACCAGGGCCACGAGGGCTACAACGGGGAAAGCCCAAATCAAGTTTCCAGCAAGCCCCTCCCCTGTGCCTGCCGGTCGAATCCGGCCTGCGGTAGGTGAGCTGTCGGATCCCCGCGATTCCTTGCCTGTCTTCTGCGCTGTCATGGTGTGTGTCCTGCCTTCTCTCTCAAGCTAAGTCTGCCTGGGGGGTGGTTTAGCGGAAAAGGCTCTCGCCGATAAACCCGCCTTCGGAGCACCCGGCGGGCAGGGCAAAGACCGCAGACCCGATCGGAACGGTCCAGGTGTTGAGCATATCCAGTTCAGCCAGCCGTTGCTGAATGGGAAGGAACTGGGTCAGGGGGTTAGCCTGGTAAGAGCAGAAGATGAGGCCCGATGAGCTGACCCCGCCCTCTGCCTGGTGGTGCTCAGAGAAGCCTGAGGCGTTCTGGACTGGCTCGTCGTAGTTGTAGCCCCGGCGGAGTATCTGTTCCACCCGTTTTTGGGGCGCAGCCCTGCGAATATGGGCGTAGGGCGCAATGACGGTGAAGCCCATGTCGTTAGTTGCCGACAGGTCAGCGGGGTCACGTTCCTGGGTGCCGGTTAGGGGTGCGCCGTTGGTGAGGTTGCGCCCGATAGCGTCCTCGCGGGCAGGACGATCCGCCTGGTCCCAGGTATCCAGGTTCATGTGAATACGTCGAATCACCAGGGAGGCCCCGCCCTCTTCCCAGGGGCTCAGTTCCTCGTGCTTACCCCAGACAAAGGAGTCCATAGAGCCGTCCTGGGCGGATGGATTGATGGTGCCGTCCACCTGCCCAAAGAGGTTGCGCATGGTCTGGCCTTGGTTTTGGCTGCCGTAGGCGCGGCGGAAGCCCTCCTGAACCCAGCGTACCGACCCGAAAGTACGAATGTTCTTGAGCAGGACGCGCTGGGCATGGGCTAGGGTAAAACGGTCGTCACTGCACAGTTGGAGCAGTAAATCACCGTCCTTCCAGCGGTCTTGGAGCTGATCAATCTGCTCAAAAACGGGCAGGGGTTTGAGCCAGTCCGGTTTCTTTTCTGGGGCAACGATGTCAAAGATGCGTTCGCCAAAGCCGAAAGTGACCGTCAGGTTGGCAGGAACCAGAGCTAGCTCTGGTTCCTGATCGGTCAGGGGTGCGGTCCCCCCGGCCAGGCGGGCCGCATCAGCGGTAAGAATCCGCAGTAAACGGCGCACACCCTCGCGGTCTAGTCCGCTGTTGAGGTCAATAGCGATAAAAGAGGCGTAGCTGGGGGCTGGCGTGTCGATGCCAGCCTGTCGGGGTCCATAAAAGGGAACCTGTGCGCTCTGAAGCGGCGCTGTAGTTTCGGCCTGGTTCTCAGTCTGCTGGGCACCGGCGTACTGGCTGGCAAGGGTAGCGGCAACACCCGTTCCCGCGCCCAGGGCCCCGGTTAGAGCTAGTCGACGGTCGATGCCCCGGGGTTCTGGTGAGTCTTGGCTTGTCTTGTAGCTGGCGTCGTCCTGTGCCTTATCTGCGCCGCCCAGGGCCCGTTCTAAGTCCTCATTAAATGAGCTACTCATGGTGTTTTCCTTTGGTGGTACCTGCCCCGGTAACGCGGTGCGGAACCGGGGCAGGTCAGTAGCTAGCGTGAGCTAGCTAGGGTTGGGTTAGGCGCACTGTGGCAGGGTTGCTTCTGCGCTAGCGGTGCCGGAGGTGTCCATGGAGTGCATGGAGTGGTCGGTGGAGTCGCCCATGGTTTCAGCAGCAGGGCTTGTTGCCTGACCGGGAGCGTATTCTTCCTTAGCTCCACTGTAGTCACGGACCTCGGCGTCAAAGCTGTATTCACCAGCTGAGGTTTCCAGAGTGATGGTGTCACTTGCACCGGCAACCAGTGAGCACTTCATGCCCATGAGCATGATGTGGTCGCTACCGGGTGCCAGTTCCAGGGTTGCACCGGGTTCAATGGTGAAGCCACCCTCTACTTTTTTCATGGTGCTGGTTCCGGTAGCAGAGTCGATGACGGTGGTGTGAAGCTCCACCATACCCGCAGCGCTGCTCCGGGCACCGGTGATAGTGATGGGCTGGTCGCCGGTATTGGTGATGCGGGCAAAGGCACCGGTCATATCGCTGGTATTGGCTTTGATCCAGCTTTCTTCTGCGACCAGGCCGGTTTGGCTGGTGGCGCTGGGAGCGGCACTGGCGGCAGATGAGCTTGCAGTAGCGGTGGCGCTACCGGTGGCAGCGGTCTGGTCTGATGAGCCGCAGGCGGTCAGAGCGAGCAGGGCGACAGCTGCCAGGGCAGCAGGGCGGTAAATCTTATGTGATGACATAGTGAAATCTTCTTTGTTTAAAAGTTGGTGGGTTTACTTGCGCTTAGTTTTAGCGAGTACGACGGTCAGGGCAGTACCAAGTGCGGCTGCCGCAACCACAGCAAGAACAATTTTCATGGGGGTCGAGAGCCCCTCTGTTGCTGAGGCTACAGGGTCAGATGCAGCGGCGTTCGATGCCGCTGAGCTACTGGGATTGGTAGCAGTGACGGTTGACCCAGCATCTGTGCTTGCGCCCTGACCCACATCGTAGGTGAGGGTTCCCTGGATCGGGTGACCGTCGGATGAGACCACACGCCAGGCAACGGTGTAGGTCTCGTCCTCATCACCTGCTGTCAGGCCCTGGGTTACGCTTGTTCCCTTAACCTGAGGGTCACCCTGGGTAACGTCTTCCCCGGCTGCGTTGGTCACACGTACCTGGTTGGCACCGTCCATCTGCATGATGTTGCCGCTAAAGGTGAGTTCTAGCTGGCGGGGAGCTTGGGACAGGCTAGAGCCGTCCGCAGGGTTCGTGGAGATAAGCTCGTCATGGGCCGTCGCGGCGCTTATTCCCAGCAGGCTGGTGCCTGCCAAAGTGGCTACCGCTAAGAAAGCACGAGCTGTTGTTGAGGCTGTATGAGCCTTGGTCATTATTGTTCCTTGCTATCGCATCGATACATAAGTTGTTAGGGGTGCATAGCAAGGGCGGGCGGGCCGCGCGTCAGCCGGCAGGTGCCCAGGGTAGCGCCCCTTATTGAGCCTGGGCGCTGAAAACCGGGGATGTGGTGTTTGGCGGGCAAGAAGCCGCGCAGATGGAAAGGGGTGAAAAATCTCTGTGCCGCTTTGAGCAGAGCCCTGAGCAGGGAGTACATCTGCTCACCATAGGCCAGCACAGCGTAGGTGGCTAGAGCAGCACAGAGGTGCCCAAGCCACATGGCTAGGCTCTGAGGCTCGGCATGAAGGGCGCTGACCTGCAGTTGCGCGCCGTGGGTGTGGCTCGTATGTACTTGACTGCCGGCCGTCAGGGTAGCCGACTGGCTGTGGCTGTATAGCCCGTGAAGTAGGCCCTGTCCGGCTAGTACACCAGTAGCCAAACTGAACTGACTGAGTTTGACCCGTGTAGCCCCTAGCGTCAGGAGAGCAGCCAGGGAGGTAGCCAGAGCAAGAATCAGGGGGTTGGGCAGGTGCCCGCCGGCAAGCAGGTGAGAGCTTGCGCCGAAGCCAGTGGCTGCGCAGGCAACGAACCAGGCGCGTATGAGCTGACGCTGGCGCATAGTTTCTCCCCTCCCTTATGCTGTACGTTAGAAGATTAAAGCTTTGGTCCCAATCTTCTGCGGTGGCCTACCCCGGAGAAAAATTTATCTGCGATCCTAGGAACGCCCGGGGTTACAGGCTTATTATCTCACAGGCTAGTGGTCTCAGGCCCCTCGGCTTGGTCCTGATTATAGTTTGAGAAAGCAAAAGGGCCACCCCGTACTCGGGGTGGCCCTTTTCAAAGTCTGCTCAAGAATTTACTTCTTGGAGGAGACTGCTGCCTTCAACTTTGAACCAGCGGTCAGCTTGACGCCGTGACCAGCAGGAATCTGAATGGTTTCGCCGGTCTGGGGGTTGCGACCGGTACGAGCTGCACGGTCAGTGCGCTCAATGGCCATCCAGCCGGGGATGGTGATTTTCTCGCCCTTAGCAACAGATGCTTCAAAGACCTGGAACAGTGCGTCAAGGACGCCGTTCACTGCAGCCTGGCTGGTGCCGGCCTTCTCTGCTACCTCTGCTACGAGTTCGCTACGGTTCTTAGCCATGGAATGCTCCTCCTGAGACTTTACAAAAAGTGAGTGGCTTGGGTTAGCCCTTTCACAAGGCTAACCGTATCAGCTACAGATTACCAGCTTGACTTGGTAACACCGGGTAGCTCGCCACGGTGTGCCATCTCGCGGAAGCGGACACGCGAAATGCCGAACTTCTGGAAGGTGCCACGGGGGCGGCCATCGATCTGGTCGCGGTTACGAAGACGAACGGGTGAAGCGTTGCGGGGTAGCTTCTGGAGACCCAGGCGGGCTGCTTCGCGCTCTTCGGGGGTTGCGTTTTCGTCAACCAGGGTCTTCTTCAGTTCCAGACGCTTTTCAGCGTAGCGTGCAACGATGACCTTGCGCTGCTCGTTGCGAGCAATCTTGGACTTCTTAGCCATTGTTTAGCGCTCCTCTCGGAAGTCAACGTGCTTACGGACAACGGGATCGTACTTCTTGAGAACCATACGATCGGGGTTGTTACGGCGGTTCTTACGGGTAACGTAAGTAAAGCCGGTGCCCGCAGTGGACTTAAGTTTGATGATAGGACGAACGTCCTTAGCCTTTGATGCCATGTTTAGATCTTCTCTCCGCGTGCAAGAATGTCAGCAACTACTGCGTCGATACCACGTGCGTCGATCACCTTGATGCCCTTTGCAGAGACGTTCAGGGTTACGTTGCGACGAAGTGAGGGTACGTAGTACTTCTTCTTCTGCACGTTCGGATCGAAACGACGCTTGTTGCGGCGATGCGAGTGCGAAATGCTGTGTCCAAAGCCGGGAACAGCTCCGGTCACCTGGCAGACAGCTGCCATAGTTTTCTCCTCCAAATGTTGACGAAATGACGGTACGCAGTTGGCGCTTACCAGCCGAAGCCGATAATCAGCAATGGGCGTCCCGTCACCTAATAGGTAGAGCACCGGGTTATTCTCCAAGGCTAGAGTGTTTGAGACTCATCTTCGGGTGAGAGGCCGAAGTGAATCCCCGCCGCGGGAAAAACGGTGAAGCTTAGGCGAACGAGAGGTGTTGCCACCACTACGAACAGCCTTAAAGTCTAGGTAATTACGGGAAACCACGCAAGCTCAGACCCCAATAAAAAGCTTGCGACAGCCGGTGCTGGGCTACCTGCTCCGGTCTTCGCAAGCTTAATCCTCGGGCCCAAATTTGCGCTTGAACCTTCCGTCAATTCTACCGTTTATTTAACTTTTCGCAAGTCATTTCAGGCTTTAATCGGCACTCTCAGGTTCTTTATGCGCGTTTTAAAACTCGCGCTCTCACAAGGGCAGGGAGCTAAATTACACGTGTGTAATCTTGAGTGTGACGTTAACTTCTTAACTCTTTTAATCCTTTAAAGGAGCTGTTAATCTACCTTCTACCCCTCTTCGGGGAGCGCATCAAAGCGGGTCCATTCGGGGTATTTGGGTGCGATGTTGTCGCCGGAACTTGTTCCGCGCAGACGGCGGCCGATCCAGGGCACCACAAATTCACGGGCCCACTTTGCATTCGCCAGCGCCTCCTGGGCGCGGGTCTGAGGCATTGATTCGGGTACGACGGGGTCACCAATACGGATATTCTCAGCGCTCAGGGTTTCCAGTGCCCGGCGGGCAACCAGAGTATGGCCAGCAGGGTTCATATGGAGGCGGTCCGGTGCCCAGTACCTCAGATCTCTCAGCTCGCGCATACGCCAGTAATCGACGATAGCCACGCCCCGGTCCTCTGCGACTTCACGCAAGAGCTCGTTGAAGAGCGCCACACGGGCCCGGTTGCCGCTAAAGAAGCCCTTGGGTCCGGGGTCAAAACCGGTCATGGTAAAGACCTCAATATTTTCGTCGCGCAGGGTTTTGAAGGCCGCATCATAATGTTGGATGAGGGCGTCAACATCGAAGCCTGGGCGGAGTGAATCGTTGCCGCCCCCAATCAGGCTGACCAGGTTAGGTTTAAGCTCAAGGGCGGGTTCTAGCTGCTCTTCAATGATGGGCACGAGCAGGCGGCCCCTGATTGCCAGGTTAGCGTAGAGAGCCTGGGGGTCAGCCAGCATAAACTGTTCAGCCACCCGGTCGGTCCAGCCGCGTACACCGTTGGGGCGGTCGGGGGCATCGTCGCCTACGCCTTCGCTCAGAGAGTCGCCCAGTGCTACATAGCGGATACTTTCGTCGCGGCCAAGAACGGACATCATGGGTGTGCCTCTCAGGTGTAAATGCTCAGTACACCCGCCACTTTACTCCTTTTTGCAGAGATGCAAAGAACTCTTGCCCGTGATATCAGTCCCCTGGCTTTCTGCTATCCCCTGCCTCCATTGGCGCTCCAAGGATTTTACGAGTCTGAGAGCTCTCTGCTCTTGCCCATTTCCTTACCCTGTACCCAGTAGGCGTGCACGTACATAAAGTCTTTGGGTATTTTAGCTTCTTTGAGTAGGTAGCGACGGGTGGGTAACAAGACTTTTGCTTCGCAGACTAGGTGGGGGTACCAGCCCTTCCAGTCTGTGCTTTGAGCTTTCTCTAGCAAGGTTTCAGCGCTGGGTTGGATCCACTCAATCGTGATGTTCTGATGGTGGCGTAGCGGGATTTGGTGGTGGCTGGGTTGCCAGTCTAGCAACCAGACTTTGAGTGGGAAGCTGTCTGCCAGCTGGTCTGCCAGAGCATTGACGTAGGGTATGCCTGCTGCGTCTGCTACAAAGATGAAGCCTTCAGGCTTGTTTGGGGGGAGGGAGAAGGGGCTTGAGCCGTAGTAGGAGGCTTCAAAACGGTCACCGGCAACGGCAGTTTCTGCCCACCGGCTGGCTGGGCCGGCGGGTTGGTGTAGAAGAAAGAGGAGGGTGAATTCGCCGGCTTTGGGGTCGATGTCGATCATGGTGTAGCCACGCATGACTTCTTTGGCGGGGTGGTCTGGGTCTGGGAACCAGCAGCGCAGGTATTCCCCTTCAGCCGGGGTGTAGGTTCTGAGGAACTCTGGGGAGGATATTCGTAAGGCTTTCATGGTAGGGCTGTGCATCCAGGTTTTAGTGACGGTGCAGGGGAAGTCTTCTGCCCGTAGAAGTTTCAAAATTGCCCCGTTAATGCCCCTGCCCATTGCGGCGCCCCTTCCTTAGCCTGTCTTTAGATTGAGCTGGTTACAAGTCCAGCCTGTTCTCATTCTGTATTTCTTAGGCTACCCTAACTTAGCCGAGGAGTTTAGTAGATCAGGGCGCAGTTTCCGAGCGCGCGAGGAAAGAAAACTGCGACCGAATGGTCACCGGTTGATGGTTCTTGCGCCGGCCAGGACCACCAGGGTACCTACCACCAGGAGCGATTCAACTGGTTAGAGGGAGACGATATTTGCTCCCGCTACGCTTCGGATTTTGCCAGCGGCGCAGAGGTTACCGCTCTAAAGCCGGCTACTCGAGCTCCCCCCCCCCCCCATCAGAGCAAGTTTGAGGAGCGTCGCCCCCCATCCAGGGAGAGGCTAACACGTTGACGGCTACCGATGAGATAGTTTCCCGGCGAAAGTCAACAGGGCATAGGGTCCGGTGAGCAGAGGGATAAAAGTAATCCCGGTTACCACCGCTGGGGAAGCACACATTTTACTCCCAAGGATTTCAGGGTCGCCTAGTGCTTTTTCCCATCCTCCTATAACGTCTGCTCAATCTAGCTCTGTACAAGGGAGCTAAGTGAAAGAGCGGGCTGGGGGCTATCTAGGAGGGTAGGGTTTCCTAGGCTAAGCTGAATCTATTAGACTACCTCCTCTACTCGAGAGATAAAGGCATGATTAGCAAAGATACCGGTACTGGCACCCCGATTATTTTCATCCATGGTTTTGGTGTTAATAGCCTTATCCTGCAAAGCCTTGAAGAAACAATTGATTTTTCAGGCTGGCGAAGAATATACATAGATTTACCATGGACCAGGCAGGGGCTAGACCCTTCTGTTAAGAGTTCTAATGAAATCCTGCATACCGTTGAACAAGAGGTTTTAGACTATTTGGACCAGGAGCCGTTTGCGCTTGTGGGCAATTCGTTTGGAGCAATGATTGCTAGAAGCATGGCTCACAGGCAGCGTGGCAGGGTCTTAGGGTTGGCGACGCTTGCCGGTGTATTTGAGCCCCAGGCGCAACGTAGGACAGTCCCCCAAAAATCAGTTGTATTTGAGGATGCGGAGTTTATATCTGCGTTAGGTGAGCATAAGGGTGAGTTTACGGATATTTCAGTTATCCAGGACAAGCCAAACTATCAGCGGTTTTTAGAGTATGTGATACCAGGTCTTCTTGAAGCTGACGCAGGTATCATGGAACAGATTTCTGCTCAGTATGCGGTAACACCTGTGCCTGAAGAAGTTGCTTCTGAACCTTTTGGTGCTCCGGCTTTGCACTTGTTTGGTAGGCAGGATCATATTGTGGGGTACAGGGATGGCCTCACCTGGTTGGACCACTACTCACGAGGAACCTACCTTGTGCTTGATATGGCTGGCCATAATCTCCATTTGGAACAGCCACACCTGGTGAAAGCGGTCTTTGAGGACTGGCTACTACGTATGAAGCTGGAGAATCCAACAGCCAAGAACTTCTCTCAGTAATTATGAGGAAAGAAAACTGCGACCGAATGGTCACCGGTTGATGGTGCACTCTTCGGTCGCAGTCTTAATCTCTATTTCAGAGCCCCCTACCGGATTCGAACCGGTGACCCCCTGTTTACAAGACAGGTGCTCTGGCCAGCTGAGCTAAGGAGGCAACGACATCCTAGTATACCGGATATTACTCTTATACGCATATCCGGTAGGAGCTTGGGGTCTTGCTTCTAGCCTTCTAAGCCTCAGCGAGTAACTTGGGTTGAGGATGCCGTCAGGATGGGGCTAAGTTTGCCAGCTATTCGCTGATCTTCTTATCGGTGATTTTCTGGTTGATCCACTGGGAGAAGTCAGCGCTGGTAGCGTTGTAGAGGTCTCCATCTGCGAAGATCGTGGGGGTTCCGCTAATACCGTTGCTTGCAGATTCTAGGGTGACAGTGTTGATGAAAGGGCGCCAGGTATTGTTGGCGACATCGTCCTTAACATCTGCCCCGTACTTGGAGGCAATATCAACCAGTTCTTCGTTGGAGAGGCCACCTGTGCCCTGGTGGGAGAAGATTTCGCGTTGGAAGTCTAGGTACTTGTCGGCCGAAACCTGGTTAGCTACCGAGTAGGCTGCGTTGTTGGCTCGTGAGGAGTAGTAGGTGGGGCTGTGGGCGTCCAAGAAGGTCAGGTTACGGATTTCTAGGGTAATCTTGCCGCTATCTACTAGCTGCTGAATTTCGTCACCGTAGGTGCTCTCAAAGTCTGCACAGTGGACGCAGTCAAAGTCCTGGAAAATGGTTAGTCGGACGGGTTGCCCATTGTCTTTTGCTTGATCTGGCAGGGCCACACCCAGGGGCATAGCTGTCTCTTTACCATCAATACTGGTGTAGGTCGCCTCCGACTTGCCGAGGTCCTGGCTGTCCCGACTTTCCTCAGCGCTTGCACCTTGGACGATTCCGTCTTTGGTAAGCACAATGCCACCGTACTGGTTTGCAGAGGTGGGGACAGGCCCTGCTTCAGGAATTTTGTTACGGTTGCCGTTGATTACAACAACTGCAACGATAGCGATGATAAGGGCAATAACACCGAGTACGGTGAACTGGATCCAGCGAGTGGATGACTTAGCAGATTTCTTAGCCTGTTGGGCTGCCAGCTGGCGGGCCTTCTCACGGGCATCTGCTGCAGAGCTTGTCTTGGACACAGCTATGCTCGCTTTCTGTATAGGTTTCTGATGTTTTAAGCCTACCTTGCTTTGGAGCCGATAGTCCCCTAACTTCCGCCCTAGGCTACTTTCCTATGAAAATATTGGGTTAGTATCAGCCGGTTGTGAGCTGGAAGGTTTAGCTAGCTGTTCGGACAGCTGAGAACAGCCGTCCTTCTTAGAGCCAGGTCTACCAAGGTCAGGGCGGTGACAGCCTGTGGAAGGCCATTGCGTGTGGTTCTTGCCAGCCTGAGCTTCTGAGTGGCACTCGGCATGGTAGGGCAAGCCTTCAATAAGCTCGCAGCATGTAACTCTTTAAAGCAAAAAAAGGGGGGGTCAGGTCACCAAACCCCACCCCCCCA
>NZ_JBLXXT010000004.1:0-156628 GCF_048513575.1 Rothia sp. CCM 9417
GGGGGGGTGGGGTTTGGTGACCTCACCCCCCACTTTTTGTTTAATAAGAAAACAGTGTCCAGCTATACCCAAGCTCTATCTTGACAGCGGATGTGCCTGAAAACGCACCCCAAACCTGTCTACCCCACTACGCAAGTAGATGCTAAGCCCGATAAACTAGAAGCCAGCGTCCAGCACAGGGCAAGACAGTTAGCCCTGATAACAGAACACTATAGAGGAGAACACTTGGCTGATTACTCACGCAACCACTCAGAATCTAACCGAGGTGGATACAAGAAGAGCAGGCCCCAGAACTCCTCTAACAGTAAACGTAGCTACGGAGACCGCACCGAAGGTGGCTACCGCAAGCAGGAGGGTGAGAGCCCCTTCCGCGGCGAGAAGAAGAAACCCTTTGACTCACAGCGTGGCGGAAAGCGCTACGACGACCGCAACTCCAACGGTCCAAGGAAGGACAGATTCTCCAAAGATCGCAACTCCAACGGCCCCCGCCGTGACTTTGACCGCGATAGGAAGCAAGGCTACAAGGACCGAGAGGCTGAAAAAACCGACTACAGGCCTTCCAAGAAGGCACCCGAGATTGACACAGACGTTACCGGGAAAGAGCTAGAGAACTGGACTCTGCGTGCTCTACGCCAGCTCGAAGCCCAGAACGCAGAGACCGTAGCTAAGCACCTGGTCATGGTTGGGCGTTACCTCGATATTGACCCCGACTTCGCACTCGAACACGCGATCGCTGCCTCTAAACGAGCAGGCCGTATCGGCGTCGTCCGCGAAGTCGTAGGCATTGCCGCCTACGCAGCAGAAAACTTTGGGCTTGCCCTGCGTGAGCTCCGCACCCACCGCCGTATCTCCGGTTCTCATGACCACCTTGCCCTGCTAGTGGACTGCGAACGCGCCCTGGGTAGGGTTGATAAGGCACTTACCTTGGCCGATGAGGCCAACCAAGAGGAAGTACCCGCAGCCGTACGTTCAGAGGTAGCAATTGTTGTCTCCGGTATCTACCTTGACCGGGGCGAACTCTCAAAGGCTATCTCTGCACTCGAAATGCCCGAGCTTAACCCCAAGCGCGGCTATGACTACTCACCCCGCCTATTCAAGGCCTACGCTGAACTGCTGCAGCAGGATGGCCGAACCAAAGAAGCGGCCCGCTGGGCCCGTCTAGCGCTCATGACTGAGGCCGCACTGGGCCAGGGAGACTTCGTGGAGCCCGAAATCTTTGACATCTTCACCGAAGAAGATTTGCTTGAACCTGAGGAAGTTTCAGTAGACCTTGAAGCCGCTGAAGCCCAGAGCCAGGAATCGGCACCTTCCGATCAGGAAACTAGCCAAGCTGAAGACCCAGTAGCCGGCCTTGATGACGCTCAAGAAGGGCTCACCACAGCTGAAGCCGTGGTCAGTGAAGAAGAGACTGAAGAGGAAAACCTCCACCAAGTCTCCGCTGACCATGAAGCGCCCATAGAGGACGAAGCCTAATGCTGCTAGCCGCATACGACGCTATCCTGTCCGACCTTGATGGCGTAGTTTACGCTGGCCCCTACGCCATTGAGGGAGCACCCCAAGCGCTTAACCGCGCCCAGGAGCAGGGCATCACCCTTGCATTTGTCACCAACAATGCCTCCCGTAGCGTGCAAACAGTTGCCGACCACCTGGTTGAGCTAGGAGTCAAAACCGATGCTGATCACGTGGTCAGCTCAGCCCAGGCAGCCGCTCACCTACTGGCTACCCAGCTACCGGCAGGCTCTAAGGTTCTAATTACCGGTGCACAGGCTCTAGCAGATTGTGTAGCTGCAGAGGGTCTAAGGCCCGTGACCAGCCAGGCCGATGAACCCCTTGCCGTGGCCCAGGGTTTCAACCCCAAGATGTGCTGGGAAGACCTGGCTGAGGCCTCCTACACCCTTGCTGATCATTCGGTGCTCTGGGTGGCATCTAATACCGACTTCACTATCCCTAAAGAACGCGGTTTTGCTCCCGGCAACGGCACACTGGTTGCAGCGGTAGCAAGAGCCACCGGACGCAAGCCCCTGGTCGCCGGTAAACCCGAGACCCCCATCTTTGAAACAGCTGCCCAGAAACTCGGCGCCCACAAGCCCCTAGTAGTAGGGGACCGCCTGGACACCGACATCCAAGGCGGTAACCGAGCGGGTATGGCAACCGCTGTTGTGATGACCGGTGTTGAGACCTTCCAGACCATTCTGGCCGCCATCCCCGGAGAACGCCCCACCTATATCTTGGAAGACCTCAACGGCTTCTTTGAGACCTACCCCCATATCCAGCTTCAAGAAACCGAAACCGGCATTGAGGCTCGAGGTGCTGGCTGGGCCGCTCTAGCAAGAGATGAGGAAATTCACCTGCAGGGGCAGGGGAGCGACCTCGATAGCTGGCGAGTAGCCTGCGCGGCATGGTGGGCCAAGCACCCCCATGCGAGTGAACCCACTTCCCCCAAGGATATACACCGTGGCTAAACTCCAGACCGAAACAATATCTGCCGATTCGGCTAAAGACTCGACGACCGATGTGAGCCTAGACCCTGAGTTTGAGGCAGAACTTGCCGCGACTCTTGCCTGCGACCCCACCGAACGTATCGAGCGGTTAAGCCGCCTGGTCCAGAGCCTGCAAGACGAGCTGGATAAGCACGGGGCACCAGAGAGCAAGGAACTGTAGCGTGCGGCTAGACCAGTACATGGTACAAGCAGGCATCACCCGTTCACGCACCCTGGCTGCCAAAATGATTAACGCCGGGCACATTAGCGTCAACGGGCAAACCGTGCAGAAAGCCTCCCACAAGGTGCACGAAGCTGATACGGTCAGCGTCCGCAGGAGCGAGCTCACCGAGTACGTCAGCCGAGCTGGACACAAGCTTGCCGGTGCTCTCGATGCTTTCCCCAGGCTGACCGTAGTAGGTAAGCGCTGCCTTGACGCAGGCGCTTCGACCGGCGGCTTCACCGATGTTTTGCTGCGCCGGGGGGCATCGTGGGTTGCCGCGGTGGACGTAGGCCACGACCAGCTTGTTCCCGAGATACGTAACCACCCGGATGTTGCCGTCTATGAGGGAATGAACGTGCGCCACATGAGCCCTGAAGATATTGGCGGGCAGGTGGACCTCACAGTATCTGACCTCAGCTTTATTTCCCTGACTAAGGTTCTTGGGCCGCTGGCAGGAGCAACCGCTGCTGGCGGTGACCTGCTCCTGATGGTCAAACCCCAGTTTGAGGTAGGACCAGCGCGCATTGGCAAAGGTGGTGTCGTAACAGACCCAGCCGCGCGAGCCGAAGCAGTGGCCCGTGTCCGCGCCTCAGCTCAAGCTGTGGGTCTGGAAGTTCTTGGGGAAGAAACCAGCCCTCTGCCCGGGCAGGACGGTAATGTGGAGTTCTTCCTCTGGTGCCGTAAGCCTCTAGAATACTAACCTGACACCAGGAATCGAATAAATATTCGAAAAAATGTGTGTTGCCGGGCTTAAAAGCCCCTAAAACCTCGGGCTGTCAGTTAGCCTAAAAAGGTGAAGGAAACAGCAAACTCAGCTCCCAAGCCCCTGGCCGGTGAACGCAAGATACTGGTCTTTGCCCACACCGGTCGTCTTGAGGCCCGTGATGCCGCCCGCGCAACCTGTACCCAGCTCTACCAAGCCGGCCTGGTTCCCGTAATGAACCGTGCCGACTTAGAGGCTCTGACTGAAAAGTGGGAGAACCCCGTACCTGTAGCGGTAGCCCACGAAAGCGTGGCTCTCAAAGACATTGAGCTTGGCATGGTCTTAGGCGGTGATGGCTCAATTCTGCGAGCTGCCGAGATGATTCGGCATACCCAGATTCCTCTGATCGGCGTTAACCTCGGCCATGTTGGCTTCCTGGCCGAAGCCGAGGAAGTAGACCTCGCCGAGACGATTGAACGTGTCGTATCCGGTGCCTACACCGTTGAAGAACGCATGGCTATTGACGTCAAAGTGTGGGACGGGCGAACTAAGATCCTTGATACCTGGGCCCTCAACGAGGCCAGCGTTGAAAAGGGCAACCGCGAAAAAATGATCGAAGTAGTCGTTGAAGTGGACCGCCGCCCACTCTCGTCTTTTGGCTGTGATGGCGTGGTGCTCGCAACACCAACAGGCTCCACCGCCTACGCCTTCTCCGGTGGTGGACCCGTGGTTTGGCCCAGCGTTGAAGCTATGCTGATGGTTCCCCTATCGGCTCACGCGCTCTTTGCCCGCCCCCTAGTTACCGCGCCCACCTCCATGATGGCCGTGGAGCTGGTATCCACCAACGGTGCTGAGGGCGTGCTCTGGTGCGACGGCCGCCGAACCAGCGACCTGCCCCCGGGTGCCCGCGTTGAAGTAACCCGCTCTGCTAAGCCGGTACGTTTGGCCCGTATGCACCCGGCGCCTTTCTCGGAGCGCCTGGTCAAAAAATTTGAACTGCCTATCGCCGGCTGGCGTGGCCCCCATTCCCTGGGCCCGGCCACCAGTACACTGCCCCAAGTCAGCGCTCAGTAACTATACCCGGAAGAGATGCACACCCGTGATTGAAGAAATCCATCTGCGTGACCTAGGCGTGATCACCGATGCTCGCCTACCCCTTGAACCGGGGTTCTCGGTGCTCACCGGCGAAACCGGTGCCGGTAAGACCATGGTCGTGACCGCCCTCGGCATGCTTCTGGGCGCTCGTTCCGATGCTTCTAGCGTGCGCAACGGTGCAAAAAATGCGTTGGCTGAAGCCGTTATCCGTCTGCCACAGGGGCACCGCGCCCTCCACCTGGCAGAAGAAGCTGGGGGAGCGGTCGAAGAGCTCGACGGCGGTAGCTCGGAGTTACTGCTAGCCCGAACCGTGAGCGCCACGGGGCGTTCTCGCGCTCACGTTGGTGGGGTTTCTGCCCCTATCGGGACGCTGGCTGATATTGGGCACACCCTGGTCGCGGTCCATGGTCAGTCAGACCAACTACGGCTTAAAGATGCCGCCGAACAGCGGGCTGCCCTAGATGCTTATGCCGGTAAGAAACTGGAAAAGCTCTTAGCAAGCTATACCCTCAATTATGAGCGCTACCGCAAGGCCGCCGGAGAACTGCGTGACGTCCGCGAAAACACCAGGGCGCGTGCTCTCGAAGCTCAGACCCTTCAAGGTGCACTTGCCGAAATCGATTCGGTCGCGCCTACCGACGGCGAAGACGAAGCCCTAAGAATTGAGAGCCAGAAGCTAACCAATGTGGAGTCTTTGCGGCTGGCCGCAAGCACAGCAGCAAGAGCTCTGGCCGGCAGTGAGTACGCAGACGCCGATGCCCCAAATGTGCTGGGACTGCTCGATGTGGCCCGGTCCGCCCTGGCCGCTGAGGCTGAAGCTGACGCAGATTTAGCCTCGCTAGCAGGGCGTTTGAACGAGGCTCTGATTCATGTCACCGATATTGCCGAGGAAATCTCCGCCTACACTTCTGGGTTAGATAGCGAAGGCCCCGAGCGCTTGGCCGAGGTAGAGAACCGCCGTGCCGCGCTCAAAACCCTGACCCGCAAATATGGGGCCGATATTGCTGAGGTCCTTGCCTGGGCTGAGGAATCACGCGCCCGACTTGCAACTCTCACCGATGACCCGGCCCGCCAAGAGGCTTTGGAGAGCGAACTCCGCCAGCTCCGTGAAACGCTGGGGAATCAGGCTAGCCAACTCACTGAGCTACGGTCCAAGGCCGCCCGTAAGCTGGCCCTGGCGGTGAGCGAAGAACTGACAGCTCTGGCCATGCCCAACGCCTCACTGGTCGTGCAGGTAGAAGAAACCGAGAAGTTCCACCGGTTTGGCAAAGACTCCGTGACCTTTATGCTGGCTCCCCACCGGCAGGCTGTTCCCAGGCCGCTGGGTAAGGGGGCCTCGGGCGGTGAGCTCTCCCGTGTCATGCTGGCACTAGAAGTTGTACTCTCTGAGGTAGACCCCGTACCCACCTTTATCTTTGACGAGGTGGACTCAGGCGTGGGCGGTAAAGCCGCTATCGAGATCGGCCGTCGCCTTGCCATGCTGGCCAAGAACGTGCAGGTACTGGTGGTTACCCACCTGCCCCAGGTCGCGGCCTTTGCCGACCAACACATTCTGGTGCGTAAAAACGATGACGGTTCCCTCTCTAAGGTCCAGGTACTTTCGTCCGAGGAGCGGGTAGTGGAACTTGCCCGTATGCTCTCTGGACACGACCAATCGGCGGCCGCACAAGAACACGCCCGCGAGCTACTACAGAACGCTGGCCAGCTTTAAAAGGAGAGCACCGGCCTCAGAACTTTAGCTGCAGGAACAATGAACTGCTACGAGAGATTGCTGGCAGTCAGCCAGGGCAGAGGCCACAAAATATCCGCCTTAACCGCTCTTCTTAGTGCGGTTTTCGCGGATTTTCCTGAACGGGAAAACGTGATTTTACATAAAGATAAGTCCCGCGAAACCATTCAGGCCAAAGTGGTGATAAGCTGGAATTCCGTGGTAGATACTCAGACATCAAACAACGGTAAAGTCACCCGCCAGATCTTCGTGACCGGTGGCGTGGCATCATCTCTCGGCAAAGGCCTTTCCGCCTCATCTCTAGGCCGGCTCCTCCGCTCCCGTGGTCTTTCTGTGACCATGCAGAAGCTTGACCCCTATCTCAACGTCGACCCCGGCACCATGAACCCCTTCCAGCACGGTGAAGTCTTTGTGACCGACGACGGCGCTGAAACCGACCTCGATATCGGTCACTATGAGCGGTTCCTAGACGAAAATCTCAGCCAGTCCGCTAACGTCACAACCGGCCAGGTCTACTCCCACGTGATCGCCAAGGAACGCCGCGGCGAATACCTGGGCGACACCGTACAGGTTATCCCGCACATCACTGACGAAATTAAACGCCGCATGCGTCTGCCTGCTGAAGACGAGAACGCCCCCGACATCATCATCACCGAAATTGGCGGCACTGTAGGTGATATCGAATCGCTGCCCTTCCTCGAAGCCGCACGCCAGGTCCGCCGCGATCTGGGCCGCCGTAACGTCTTCTTCCTGCACGTATCGCTGGTGCCCTTTATCGGGCCCTCCGGCGAACTAAAAACCAAGCCCACCCAGCACTCTGTTGCGGCCCTGCGCGGCCTGGGCATCATTCCCGACGGCCTGATTCTGCGCTGTGAACGCGAAGTTCCCGAATCGCACAAGGTCAAGATTGGTAACGCCTGCGACGTAGAACCCGAGGCCGTTATCTCCTGCGCCGATGCGCCCAGCATCTATGACATTCCCAAGACCCTGCACAGCCAGAAGCTGGACACCTACATCTTGGACTACCTGGGCATCGAAGCTCAGCCCCTTGACTTCACCCAGTGGGATAAGCTGCTGAGCGCGGTACACACCCCCAAGACCGAGGTCCACGTCGCGCTGGTTGGTAAGTACATTGACCTGCCCGACGCTTACCTATCGGTGACTGAGGCCCTGCGTGCCGGTGGCTTCGCTAACGACGCCAAGGTAAACATCAAGTGGGTAGCCGCAGACCTCTGCTCAAGCCCCGAGGACGCCGCCCATCAGCTTCGCGGCATAGACGCTGTGCTCGTACCCGGTGGCTTCGGTATCCGTGGCCTGGATGGCAAGATCGGTGCCCTGCGTCATGCCCGCCAGAACAAGATTCCCACCCTAGGTATCTGCTTAGGCCTCCAGTCCATGGTCCTAGAGTATGCGCGCAACGTCCTGGGCATTACCGATGCATCATCCACCGAGTTTGACCCCGAGACTGCCTCACCCCTGATTGCCACCATTGAAGAGCAGAAAGCCTACGTTGAGGGTGCAGGCGACCTGGGTGGAACCATGCGCCTGGGCCTTTACCCTGCGCACCTGGCTGAGGGCTCCCTGGCTGCTAGCGTCTACGGTGCGACCGAAGTGTCGGAACGTCACCGCCACCGCTACGAAGTCAACAACGACTACCGCGCCCAGCTTGAAGAAGCAGGTCTAGTTATTTCGGGTACCTCCCCGGATTCCTCCCTGGTTGAGTTCGTAGAACTACCCGTTAGCGAGCACCCCTACTACATCGCAACTCAGGCTCACCCCGAGTACCGTTCACGCCCGACCAAGCCGCACCCGCTCTTTTCCGGGCTGATAAAGGCGGCGCTGCAAGCACGCAAGGCCTAACTGCCACTCTTGCCTAGGTACTAGAGAGGCCCCGGTTATTTTTTCCCCAGAAAATAGCCGGGGCCTTGAGCCTTGCCGAACATATCCCGCTACCAGGGACTGCTTTCAAAAGAACCCAGCTGGACCCGCCCTTGGGGCGGTGCCACCGACCGGGTAGGGTTGAAGAGAACAAAACGGGTTGAACACGGCAGAAGGGCAGACCCATGCAAAAGAACCTCAACTATGACATCGGAACAGCTGACCGGATCGATGCCGCTGCGCTCGCAGCCGGGCAGGAGGGCATCGCGGATATTGCTAACCCCCGTTATGTCACCAGTCGTAAGACCAAATTTGAGGGGTATGTCTGGGATGTTGTACGCGAAGGAATTGCGCTGACTCCTGGCGATACTCCCTTTGAACGGGACTTCTTGCTCCACCCCGGGGCGGTGGCTGTGATTGCACTCAATGACCTTAAGGAAGTGCTCCTCATTAACCAGTACCGTCACCCCGTGAGGGCTAACCTGTGGGAAATCCCGGCGGGCCTGCTCGATATTGACGGTGAGCCACCGCTTGAAGCCGCCGCCCGTGAGTTGGCTGAAGAAACAGACCTTCGTGCTGAACGGTGGGACACCCTCATGGAGTTCTACAACTCGCCCGGGGGTATGGGGGAGACCTGCCGCATCTACCTGGCCCGGAACCTGAGTCAGATTCCCGCCGAAGAGCGCGAAGACCGCGTCCACGAGGAGTCAGAAATCGTGCTGCGCTGGGTGCCTCTGGACCAAGCCGTGGAGGCTGTCCTCGCCGGACGTATCCACAACGCGGCCTCAACTAATGCTATCCTGGCGCTGGATGCAGCGGCCCGGCGGAACTTTGAAACCCTATACTCCACCGATGCTCCTTTCACCGCCCACCCAGCCCTGCGCGAGCCTAACTATCGCGGTGAGATCAGACCGGCAGAGGGCCTCTAGGCATGGAGCAACCCCGCAACCTGAGGGGAAGAACGCGCAAGGAGCCAGAAGCCCTGACCCCACTCGATCAGGCGGTGGAGGCCTACCTCAACCACCTGGCCATTGAGCGTGGCCTGGCCGCCAACACGCTGGCCTCCTACCGGCGAGACCTAATCCGCTACAGTGTTTACCTTGATAGCGTCGGAATTATCGACCCCAAGAACATCACCAAAAAGCACGTGCGTGACTTTGTCGCTGATTGTGCCACTCCACCTGCTGGGGGCGGGAATCCGCTATCCCAGAGGTCTATCGCCCGGGTGATTAGTGCTGTCAGAGGCGCTCACAAATTTTGGTTGCTTGAGGCCATGACAGCCACTAACGCTGCCTCTACCGTGCGGCCACCCACACCGGGTGCCCGGCTCCCCAAAGCGGTACCGCTGAGCGACATTACACGTTTACTGGAAAGCCCTGACCCGGCCACGCCTGCAGGGCTACGGGATAGGGCACTCCTGGAGTTTCTCTACTCCACCGGGGCCCGCATTAGCGAAGCCATCAACGTGGACCTCGATGATGTGGTGATAGACCGAAACCAGTCAGACTCAGCCCTGCCCGCTGTGGTGCGCGTGTTTGGTAAGGGCAGTAAAGAACGGGTGGTGCCGGTGGGCTCTTATGCAAGCAGAGCCATTGAAGACTACCTGGTGCGCGGCAGACCCGCCCTGGCTGCTAAGGGTAAGGGCACCCCTGCCCTGTTCCTGAATGGGCGGGACGGCGCGCGGATAACCCGGCAGGGGGCCTACCTGGTCCTCAAGAAGCACGCCCAAAGAGCAAAAATTCGGGCCGAGATTTCACCGCACACCCTGCGGCACTCATTTGCCACTCACCTGCTTGAAGGCGGGGCAGATATCAGGGTGGTACAAGAGCTTCTGGGGCATGCCTCCGTGACCACCACCCAGGTCTACACCAAGGTCACCGCAGATACCCTGCGTGAAGTTTTTGCCGCCAGTCACCCGCGTGCCCGATAAAAGGCACCTGCCCGGGCGCTATAACTAGCTCCCGGGCAGGTCGGCGGGCTATGGTGCGGGTTTAGAGGTGGCGCTCATCGACACCCCGGTAGGCTGAGAGCGGCCTAATCAGTGAGTTAGCGGCTCGCTGCTCCAGAATGTGGGCGGTCCACCCGGTCAGTCGGGAGGCCACAAAGATGGGGGTAAAGGTGGGGATATCAAAGCCCATCAGATGGTAGGTGGGCCCAGCGGGGTAGTCCAGATTGGGCTTGATCCCCTTTGCCTCGTCCATTGCTTCTGCCAGGCCCTGGTAGAGGCCAATGACATCTGAGCGGTCATAGTACTGCACCATGTCAAAGAACGATTTCTGCATGGTGGGTACGCGGGAATCTCCGTTCTTGTAGACGCGGTGGCCAAAGCCCATAATCTTCTTTTTCTGGGCCAGAGCGGCCTCCATCCATTCCTTAGCACGTGCCTTGGCAGCGGCCTGGGACTCGCCAGCAATGACACCGATTTCATCGAAGGTGTGCTGAACTGCCTCGTTAGCGCCGCCGTGCAGGGGACCCTTGAGGGCTCCGATTGCGCCGGTGACAGCTGAGTGCAGATCAGACAGGGACGATGTAATCACACGGGCTGTGAAGGTGGAAGCGTTGAAAGAGTGCTCGGCGTACATGACCATCGAGACGTTGAAGGCGGTTTTGACTTCGGGGGCCGGGACCTGGCCAAAGGCCATGTAGAGGAAATTATCGCAGTAGTCCAGATCATCGCGGGGCTCAAGGAGTTCCTGACCTCGTCGGCGGCGCTGGTCGTAGCAGACCACAGCGGGCATGACCGCAAAAAGCTCCCAGGCTTTGCCCAGCTCAGCCTCAGGGGCTGAATCTTCGCTCTCCGGGTGGCAGGCCCCCAGGAAAGAGACGGCTGTGCGGCACACGTCCATGGGGTGACAGTCCAGAGGCAGAGCATCGATAACAGCTTTGAGGGCCGGTGGCAGTGCTCGGTGGGAGCGTTCAAAAGCGGTGAACTCTGCAAGCTGTTCATCGGTGGGTAGCTCGCCGTTCCAGAGGAGCAGGGCTACCTGCTCAAAAGGAAGAGTAGCAAGTTCCTGGACGGGGTAGCCGCGATAGAGCAGGGAGTTGGTTTGGGCATTGACCTTTGAGATCGCGGTGTAGTCGGCAACAACACCGGCAAGACCCTTAGCGACGTCTTTGTCAGTCATGGTGTATCTCCTTGTGATGGGGTGAAACGATGCACCCGAACTATGTTTGGTCTGGGCAGGGGCCGAGCAAAAACTACCCGACCCCTGCCCTGAGGCGGGGTTAGTTCGTTGATTCCCCAAATTTTCCGGGTACCTCGAAATTGAAGATGCCGGTGTCAAAGTGGTTGTAGCCTTCGTAATCGACCAGTTCGTAGAGACGCGAACGGGTGAGCATCTGGTCTACAGCGGCTTCTTGGGTTCCATCGGATTCGATGGTTTCCAGTACCCGTTCCATGGCCCCCAGTGAGGAGCGGAGCAGAGTAACCGGGTAGATAATGAGAGAAATACCGGCTTGAGCAAGCTGGTCTTTGGTGTAGAGCTGGCTCTTCCCGAACTCGGTCATATTGGCCAAGACCGGCACCTGGACGGCATCGCAGACAGCCTTGAACTCGTCCAGGTTCTTCATGGCCTCGGGGAAGATTGCATCGGCGCCGGCATCGACCAGGGCCTTGATGCGGTCGATGGTCTCTGCCAGTGAAGAGGTGCCACGCAGGTCGGTCCGGGCCATAATCAGGAAGTTCTCGTCCCTGCGGGCTTCGGCTGCCGCCCGGATTCGCTTGGTCGCGGTTTCCAGGTCAACCATGTTCTTATTATCCAGGTGGCCGCACCGCTTGGGGTTGAACTGATCCTCAATATGGCAACCGGCCAGCCCGTGTTCCTCGAACTCTTGGATAGTTCGGGCCACGTTCATGGGTTCGCCAAAACCGGTGTCAGCATCGACGATAGCCGGTAGGTTGGTGACGCGGGCAATCTGCCCGGCCCTCTGAGCGACCTCGGTCAGAGTGGTCAGCCCGACGTCGGGAAAACCTAGCTCATTGGCCAGCACTGCACCGGAGATGTAGATGCCGTCAAAGTTCTTCTCTTCAATCAGGCGGGCTGAGAGAGGGGTGTAGGTTCCCGGGAACTGGCGAATCTGGTTGCTTGCCAGCATGGCGCGCAAATCCTGGCGTTTTTGAGTGGCGGTTTTCGATGAGTAAAGCATTAGAAGATACCTTTCGCTCCGGTTTGAAGGTCAAGGGAGGCGGTGATGTTGAGGGCATCAAGTTCACCGGCACCTAGCTGGGCCAGGTTTTCTACGGCGGTGAGGAAGCGGTCCTGCTCCTCCTCAGAGACTTGACCTGCGGCTAGAGTGCGGAACTTCTTGATGTAGTCGGCGCGAGCGAAGGGGCGGGCCCCGAGCGGGTGAGCGTCGGCTACCGCGATTTCCTCAATCAGAGTTTCACCGTTGGTTAGCTTGATTTCTGCACGCCCGCCAAAGGCCTTTTCTGCCGGGTCCTTGGAGTGGTAGCGGCGGGTCCACTCAGCATCTTCTGCGGTGGTGACCTTATGCCAGAGCTCTACGGTGTCGGGGCGCTGGGCCCGTTCGGGGGCGTAGGAGGCTAGGTGATCCCATTGGCCGTCCTGGAGCATGACGGTAAAGATGTAGGGAATCGAATGGTCAAGGGTTTCGCGGGTTGCGCTGGGGTCGTACTTCTGCGGGTCGTTAGCGCCGGAGCCAATGACGTAGTGGGTGTGGTGTGAGGTATGCAGAACAATGGACTCAACATTTTGCGGGTCGGTAAGTTCCGGGTGTTCCTTGTGGAGCTTGCGAGCCAAATCGATCCAGGCCTGGGCCTGGTACTCGGCGGAGTGTTCCTTGGTGTAGGTATCCAAGATAGCGCGCTTGGGCTCACCGGGCGCGGGGAGCGGAACCTGGTAACGGGCATCGGGGCCATCTAGCATCCAGGCAATCACGCCGTCTTCACCCTCGTAAATGGGAACCGGGGAGGTCTGCCCGCGCATGGCACGGTCAACAGCTTCAACAGCCATTTTTCCGGCGAAAGCAGGAGCGTGGGCTTTCCAGGTAGAAATCTCGCCCTTACGTGACTGGCGGGTAGCGGTGGTGGTGTGCAAACCCTGGCCAATGGCCTGGAAGATAGTCTCGGTATCCAGCCCCAGAAGGGTACCGATTCCTGCGGCAGCGGAGGGGCCGATGTGGGCAACGTGGTCAATCTTGTGCTTGTGCAGGCAGATTGCTTTGACCAGGTCTACCTGAACTTCGTAGCCGGTAGCGATGCCACGAATAAGGTCGTACCCGCTGCGACCGGTGTGCTGGGCAACAGCTAGTATAGGCGGAATGTTGTCGCCGGGGTGGGAATACTCAGCAGCCAGGAAAGTGTCGTGGTAGTCCAGCTCGCGCACGGCAACACCGTTGGCCCAGGCCGCCCACTCGGGGGAAACCTTGGTCGTGGCGGGGACACCAAAAATTGTCGCGCCGCTACCGTTGGGGGAGTGGGCGTGAGTGAGCGCCTGGTCGCGGGCAGAGATAATGGGGCCGCGATTGAGCGAAGCGATAGCCACCGATGCATTATCGATGATGCGGTTAATGACCATCTCTTCAACCTCGGGGAGCACCTCAACAGGGTCGGTTGCTAGCTGGGCGAGCTTATAGGCTAGCTGCTCCTCGCGGGGTAGGTTCTCATCGGAACGGTAGACACGAACTTCGTGTGTAACGGTCATGGAATAATCCTTTCAACAACAGTGGGTTACTTGGTTTTAGGCTGTGGTGGCTGATCCTGCGGTGATAGTCGAAGGCTGAGGCGGGGACTGCTCGAACTGGATCTGTTGGTTTTGTGAGTTTGCCGCCTCCTCAATGGCATAGAGAGCCTTGGCCAGGTGGAGCCGGACGGCGGCCTCGGCTAACTGCTGATCTCCTGAGGCGATGCACCGGGCTATCTGCGCGTGTTCCTCAGCTGCTTGGGCCAGCCGAATAGGGTTGGCCTTGGAGAGCTTGCGGATGCGGGTCAGCTGGGTTCGCAGGGAGGCTTGGGCCTGGTGCAGGTAGCGGTTATCCGCAGCCCTGTCGATTGCGCTGTCAAGCTCATCAACGAGTGCATAGTATTCGGCCAGCTGGCTACTGCCTTGGTGTAGCTCAAGGGCAGCTTGCTCAAAGGCGCTGGCAAGCTGACGGAAAGTTAGAGGGTTACCGCGGCGGGCGGCTAGGGCTGCTGCAGTACAGTCCAAGCTGGTCCGCAATTCAAAGAGGGAGTAGACATTGGCCAGAGAAATCGGGGCAACAATTACGCCCCGCCCAGGGGCAGGTTCAGCTAACCCCTCAGCAAGGAGCCGGGAAATTGCTTCCCGGACAGGGGTGCGTGAGACTCCCAGCCGTTCAGACTGCTCGACTTCAGCAATCACAGAGCCGGGGGCAAGCATTCCCTCCATGATGTTGCTACGCAAACTTTGATAGGCAAGCTCGCCTGCTTTCATGGCTACCTCTCCAGCTCAACTATGACTTCTAGCACTGGTGTGCAGATGGGATTACTCTAAAACACCGCCGGGGATTTTGTATACATAAAGTTTGAAAAATATGGTTTATGGCGAAATATTTGTGTCATTTTTGGGTCTAGGACAATTTTTTGTATACAAACTCTTGCTTAAGTGTGACCCTCAGCACTAGGTTGGAGTCACTTACCTCCACAACAAACAGTCCCACAGTCCTGAAGGAGTGCCCCTGGTGACAACCTACAGTGAAACCTACCGCGACAGTATCGACAACCCAGAGGGCTTCTGGTTAACCCAAGCGCAAGCCATCCACTGGGATAGGCCTCCGCACACAGCCCTGGATAGCTCAGCTGAACCTATCTACCGCTGGTTCCCCGATGGGCAACTCAACACCTGCTACAACGCTGTAGACAGGCATGTCCAAGCGGGCAAGGGTGACCAAACCGCTATTATCTACGACTCAGCCATGCTGGGTACCCGCCAACAGATCACTTACGCCGAGCTCAAAGAGCAGGTCGAACAGCTGGCGGGAGCGCTCGCATCGGCTGGAGTAGCTCAAGGGGACCGCGTCCTCATTTATATGCCCATGATTCCGCAAGCTGCTGTGGCCATGCTGGCTGTGGCACGGCTGGGCGCTGTGCACTCTGTGGTCTTTGGTGGCTTTGCTCCCAACGAACTAGCCAGTCGTATCAATGACTGTCAACCCGGCGTGGTACTTACCGCATCCGGCGGCATTGAACCCCGCCGTTACATTGAATACATCCCGGCAGTTGAAAAAGCACTGGAACTAGCAGAAGCTAAGCCTCACACGGTCTTTGTCTTTGCCCGCGAAGGCTTTGAACATTCGGTAGACGATGCCGCAGCACGCGCCCAGAAGCAAGGCACGGACGTGACCTGGCAGGACTGGGGAAAGGCTACAGAGCAGGCTAGCCCGCATGGGCCGGTACCCGTCACTGCAACTGACCCCCTGTACATCCTTTACACCTCGGGAACGACCGGCTCCCCCAAGGGCGTAGTGCGCGATAACGGCGGCCACGCCGTTGCCCTGACCTGGACCATGAAGAATATCTACGACGTTGGCAAGCAAGAGGTCATGTGGTGCGCCTCGGACGTTGGCTGGGTTGTGGGCCACTCCTACATCGTCTATGGGCCCCTGCTGGCCGGTGCAACAACCGTGCTTTATGAAGGCAAGCCTGTGGGTACCCCTGACGCCGGTGCCTTCTGGCGAGTTATTCAGGATGCCGGGGTAAAGTCACTCTTCACCGCGCCCACCGCACTGAGGGCTATCCGCAAAGCTGACCCCGAAGCAGAGCTACTGGGATCCTACGATATTTCCTCCCTTGAGCTTCTGTTTGTGGCTGGCGAAAGGCTTGACCCTGAAACCTACCACTGGGCTACCGAGAAACTGGGTGTCCCCGTGATTGATAACTGGTGGCAGACCGAAACCGGCTGGGCGATTGCGGCTAATCCGCGCGGGCTTGAAGCGCTCCCACTCAAGCCCGGTTCCCCCTCGGTGCCCTCGCCCGGCTATAACCTGCAGGTGCTCGACCCCATGGGCGAGCCGGTTGGGCCGGAGGAGGAAGGCAACCTGGCTATTAAGCTACCGCTCCCACCCGGCACCTTGCCCACCCTGTGGGGCGATGATGACCGCTACATCGCCTCCTACCTCGAAGCCTTCGAAGGCTACTACGCCACCGGTGACTCCGGCTATGTTGACCAAGACGGCTACGTGTTTGTCATGGGTAGAACCGACGACGTGATCAATGTTTCGGGGCACAGGCTCTCCACCGGTGCCATGGAACAGGTTCTTGCCGGGCACCCAGCAGTAGCCGAGTGCGCCGTCATCGGTATTGCTGACCCACTCAAAGGCCAGCGACCCGCTGGGTACGTGGTTCTCAAAGCCGGGGTAGATATTACCGAAGAAGAGCTGGCTGCCCAGCTGATTGCGAGCGTGCGGGAAAACATCGGCGCTGTTGCTGACTTCAAGGACGTCAAAATCGTTGAGGGTCTGCCTAAGACCCGCTCCGGCAAGATTCTGAGAAAGACCATGCGCCAAATTGCCGATGGTCAGGAATACAAGGTGCCCTCAACCATTGAAGACATGGGCGTACTTGACGATATAGCTAAGATTATCAAGGGCTAAGCCCAGCCCGGGGTGCTCCTGACTTCCTCCTGATGCGGGCGGTTGGGGGCACCTCCCTTTTTTGTGCGGAGCCAGGACCAAAGAACCTTATTTATCAACCGCCCTGGGGCACTGTTCCCCCCTTTTGGTGTGGAGGAAGAGGCCCCCGTGTGTGCTTGCCCTCCTTTGAGCCAGTAGACTGTTAGGTAAAAGTCTTTTATAACCGAACTGCAAAAGGTGACGTACAGTGACTGAAACAGGAGCTGAGCAGCTTGGCCCCACAGGCCGACCCCTGCGCATCTACCCGGATCCCGCGCCCCTGACGAGCCACGGGCCTGCCCGTATTATCTCCATGGTGAACCAGAAGGGTGGTGTGGGTAAAACTACCTCCACCATTAACCTGGGCGCCGCCCTGGCCGAGGCAGGGCGCAAGGTTCTGCTGGTTGATTTTGACCCGCAGGGAGCACTTTCAGCTGGCTTTGGGGCTAACCCCCACGAGCTAGACCTGACCGTATACAACGTCATGATGGACCGTAAGGTTGAGATTCGCGACGTTATCCAGAGCACCGACTTTGAGAACATCGACCTGCTACCTGCTAACATCGACCTCTCAGCCGCAGAAGTCCAGCTGGTTAACGAAGTAGCTCGTGAACAGGTACTGGCCAGCGCACTGCGCAAGGTCGAGAAGGACTACGACGTCATTCTTATTGACTGCCAACCATCGCTGGGCCTGCTCACCGTCAACGCCCTGACCGCAAGCCACGGTGTGATTATTCCTCTGATTTGTGAGTTCTTTGCCCTGCGTGCGGTGGCCCTGCTGGTGGATTCGATTGAGAAGGTTCAGGATCGCCTGAACCCCAAGCTCGAAATTGATGGCGTCCTAGCCACCATGTTCGATTCCCGTACCCTGCACTCTAAAGAAGTGCTGGCGCGTATTATCGATGCCTTTGGCGATAGGGTCTTTGATACGGTTATCAAGCGCACCGTTAAGTTCCCCGATGCGACCGTTTCGGCTGAGCCTATTCTGTCCTACGCATCGAATCACCCCGGCGCTGAGGCCTACCGCCAGCTTGCCCGTGAGCTCATCAGCCGCGGCGGCGCACCCTAACCAGAGTTACCTGCGGACAGAACGGGGTAGGTACAAGCTAGGCGTGAGCCCTACCTGCCCCGTTCTCTATGCCCTTGGCTACTTTCTGCCCTCTGGCCTTGAAAGCCGGGAACATGCAGGGGACAATGGAAAGAGTGCCTCTACCCCGCACAGGGCTGAGAGCGCACCTGGTTTGACCCCAAGGATGGAGAATCGCTGCCGTGATGGTACCGACACAAGAGGCCCCTAGCGCTCCTGCGCAGGTTCGGCCCCCCGAGCCTTTTACCCTGGCTCTGAGCAACTTTGAAGGACCTTTTGACCTTCTACTCACCCTGATCTCCCGGCGCAAGCTGGATATTACCGACATCGCTCTAGCTCGGGTCACTGACGAATTTCTCAACTACATTCACAGCGCTTTTGAGAGTGGCAGTGACGCTGCCCTTAATACCGCCAGTGAATTCTTGGTAACAGCGGCAACCCTGCTTGAACTTAAAACAGCCCGGTTACTCCCGCAGCCCGAACGCGTGCTCGCGGCCAGCCCGGAACTCTTAGAAGCCCGCGACCTCCTCTTTGCTCGTCTACTTCAGTACCGCGCCTACCGCGAGGTAGCCGCGGTGCTCGATGAAAAATTCTCGGGTGAAGCCCAGCGTTTTGCCCGTACCGTGACCCTTGAACCCAAGTTCTCCAAGGTACTGCCGGAGCTTGTTTTTGACCTGACCCCTGAGGAGTTTGCCCGTATTGCGGCCGGCGCCCTACGGCTGGATAAGGGGCAAGAACAAGAACCGCTCCCGGAGACGGTACAGACCGATCATATCTACCGGCCCGCAACAACTATTGCGGCGGAAGAAGCGCTGATTCTGGAGCGGCTGGGGCAAGCCGGTGGAGCTATCAGCTTTACTGACCTGTGCCGTGATACCGCATCTGTAGAGATTGTGGTGGTGCGTTTTCTTGCGGTGCTGGAGCTCTACAAGGAGGGGGTGCTAGAGGTAGAGCAGACCGAAACACTGGGGCCTATATATCTGGAACTCCAGCCAGAAAATGACAGTGCTGAAAACCACGGCACAGAAAATAACGGTACAGAATTAGCCGGTACAGAATTAGCCGGTACAGAATGTGGTAGCCAAACAGCTGACGGGAAGGAGTTAGACCGTGGGTAGTGCAGACTTTACCGATGATGACCTGAGGCTCCTGACCTCAGGCTCGTGGAGCTTTGACCCGGGGGAGAGTACACCCGAGTCTGCTGAGGGTACAACAGATGCGGATAAGGTCCAAGGGGAGGGAACTCCAACCCCCGAAGCCCCCCAAGACCAAGAAGCCTTACCGCCGCAGACAGCTAGCCCAAACCCTAGAAGGAAAAGCCGGCAAGAACCCGTCCTGGCTGCTTCGTCCGATGGTTTCTCACGGGTGGAACTCCAACCCGGAGGCATCAAAGCGGCTATCGAAGCGATTTTGGCGGTCGCCGATGTGCCGGTGAGCGTGCGAGAGTTTTCCGCCGCACTGATCGTCTCCGAACGAGCCGTGGAAACAGCCCTCGATGAGCTGGACCGCGAATACAAGGGTTACGACGATGGGACAACCGTCCACGAGCCACGCGGCTTTGAGCTGCGCCAGGTGGGTGGGGGCTGGCGGCTCTACTCCCGGCAGGACTTTTCCCCCTGGGTGGGGCGCTTCGTGGTGGGTGCCCAGAGCACCAAACTCACCAGGGCGGCCCTAGAGACCCTAGCTGTGATTGCCTACCAGCAACCGGCAACCCGCTCCTATCTTGCTCAGGTACGAGGGGTATCGGTCGATGCGGCGGTGCGCAACCTGCTCCACCGCGGCCTAATCGCCGAAACAGTACCCGACGAAACCGGAGCTACCCAGTACATCACCACCGACACCCTGCTTGAAAAACTGGGGCTGAACTCGCTCGATGAGCTCCCGGCCCTAGCCCCCTATCTGCCGGACCCGGCAGAGGTAAACGACCACCACAACATTGACCTAAACGCCGGCTAAAACGGCCAAGACAGAACACGACAGAAAGAAGATACAAGACGATGGCATACGGACATAATTCATCACGTGGTAACTCAAATTCACGCGGCGCTCGCCCCGGCGCGGGCCGCCCGGGTACAGGTAAAGGCAAGGCAGCCGGTAAAAAAGGCTTTGGTGCTAAGAACGCCCGTGGCGCTAAGCCCGGTGCGCCCGGTGGCCCCCGCAAGGCAGGAACCGGCAAAGGCCCCAAGTTCCGTTCAGGTACCCCCTTCGCCAAGGAAATGGGCGAATTCCGCCCGGCTAATCGTGGCACCAAAAACTTTGGCCCCCACCGCCCCCGTCGCCCCAAGAACGCACCCGTAGATCACTACCCCTTCTACGACCACGAGGGTGTACGCCTGCAAAAGGTTATGGCTCAGGCCGGTGTCGCTTCCCGCCGCGTGTGCGAAGAAATGATTGAAGAAGGCCGCGTCACCGTTGACGATATACCGGTGACCGAGCTGGGCGTTCGTGTTAACCCCGATGCTGTGACCATTCAGGTTGACGGTATGACAATCCAGACCAACGACAAGCTGGTCTACATGGTGCTAAATAAGCCCTCCGGCGTCGTCTCCGCTATGGATGATCCCGATGGTCGCCCCAACATCAGCAACTTCTTGCGTTCCTCCATGACCGAACGCGTCTTCCACGTGGGTCGCCTGGACGTTGAAACCGAGGGCCTGCTCTTGCTGACCAACGACGGTGAACTGGCTAACCGGCTGACCCACCCCTCCTACGAGGTTCCCAAGACCTACCTGGTTCAGGTGCCGGGCCCCATGGAACCCGGTATCGGTGCGGCCATGAAGAAGGGTCTGCGTCTTGAAGATGGTGTGACCCGCGTGGACGAGTTCAAGCTGGTGGACTCAACCCCCGGACACGTTCTGGTGGAAGTTACCATTCACTCCGGTAAAAACCGTATTATCCGCCGCATGTTCGAGCAGGTGGGCTACCCCGTGGAGAAGCTGGTGCGCGTAGAAATGGGACCTATCCACATCGGCTCGCAGAAGCAAGGTACCGTCCGTAACCTCTCCAAGGTTGAAATCGGCAAACTGCTGGCTTCGGTAGGTATGTAATGAGTAGCTTTGACTCTCACCTGCACGGGCCGGTGCTGGTCATCGGCACCGGTCTGCTGGGAGCCTCAGTGGGTTTGGGCCTGCGACTGAAGGGCTACACGGTCTACCTCAGCGATATTTCGCCGACAACCGAAGCCGTAGCCGAGGATATCGGAGCGGGGCTCTCCCTGCGTTCCTTGGAAGGGCAAGAGCGGGGGAGTGGCTCTGACCTTGAACCCCAACTGGTGGTGGTGGCCGCGCCCCCGGACGTGACCGCAGAACTGGTCATCTCTGCGCTGAACCGTTATCCCAAGGCTTTCGTCATCGATATTGCCTCGGTGAAGTCTGAAATCTTGGACCGGGTTCTGGCATCTAAGGCCGATTCTAGCCGTTACCTGGGCACCCACCCCATGGCTGGGCGTGAAAAGTCCGGCCCGGTGGCCGCCCGTGGCGAGCTGTTCTCTGCCCGCCCCTGGGTTCTGTGCGAGCACCCGCTGGTGCGCCCCGAACTGGTCAAGCTTGCCCAGCAGATGGCAACCGAGCTGGGCTCTACCATTACCCATCTTGACGCGGTAGAACATGACCAAACCGTCGCCCTCATTTCACACGTGCCCCAGGTGATGTCCTCACTGCTAGCTTCCCGCTTACAAGATACCCCGCTCTACGCCCTGGGGCTGGCTGGTCAAGGCCTGAGGGACACCACCCGTATTGCGGCCTCCGATCCCGGCCTGTGGGTGCAGATTCTTGCGGCCAACGCCCAACCTGTCGTCCAGAGCCTCTACGGTGTGCGAGAAGACCTGGAGCGACTGATTGCCACTCTTGAAGCTCCCACCGAGCCAGGCTCACGCCTCGATATTGCCCAGCTGATGAGCGAAGGCAACCACGGCGTTGCCCGTATTCCGGGTAAGCACGGGGGATCACCCGGCGCTTTTGCCCAGCTCACCGTGCTGGTAGATGACACCCCAGGTACCCTTGCCCGGCTACTGGCTGAGATCGGGGAACTGGGTGTCAACCTGGAAGACCTCAGATTGGAACATTCACCCGGCGCTCAGGTGGGTATGGCTGAGCTATCGGTCAACCCCAACGAACACGAAAAACTGATTGAAGACCTCACCAGCCGCGGCTGGAAAGTCGTCACATAAAGGAGAACACATGACTGAGAAGCTCGTTATCGCTATTGACGGCCCTTCCGGCTCCGGTAAATCTTCGGTGTCTAAGGCGGTGGCCCGCCATTACGGCCTGGACTACCTTGACACCGGAGCCATGTACCGCGCCCTGACCTGGTACTGCCTGGATCAGCAGGTTGACACCTCAGATGCGGATGCCCTGGTGGCTGCCGCCCGTGCCTTCCCCTACCTTCAGGGCACCAGCCCCGATCAGGAAGTGATCCAGGTCGCCGGTATTGATGTACGCGATGCTATCCGTGAACCACGAATCTCCGAGGCGGTTTCTGCCGTTGCCTCAAACCGGGACGTACGCCAGATTCTGATTGACCTGCAACGAAGTTTTATTGCCCAGGCACCGGCTGGCATGGTCGCAGAAGGCCGTGACATCACCACCGTTGTTGCTCCCGAGGCCCATGCTCGAATCCTGCTGACCGCTAGCGAAGAAGTTCGTTTGGCCCGCCGGGGCCTTCAGCTTGGCGGTACCCAAAATAAAGAACAATTAGCCGCACAGGTCTCGGCCCGTGATGCAAAGGACGCACAGGTCACCAGCTTTACCCAGGCAGCTGCCGGCGTCACCCTGGTGGATTCCTCCGAGCTGAACTTTGAAGAGACTGTTGCTGCCGTTATTTCCGCAGTTGACCAGCAACTAGGCCGCTAAACCACTGGCTACTGCCACTCCATCAACTAGACTTATCAACCAATGCACCGGCGCTAGCCGGAAACCACCACAGGAGGTATCGCCTATGAGCGAAGAACTCGCACCCCAAGACGACTATGAGGTTAAATTCCTAGCCGGCGGCACTGATGATGTATCAGACCGCCTGGCTGAAATTGACGATGAAACCGCCAACCAGCGCGCTGAAGCGCTGCTCGCCGGGCTTGAAGACTACGCACTGGATGAAGAAGACCGGGAGCTGCTGGCCTCCTGGGGCTTTGACGCCGATGAAGACGAGGACCGTGAGGCTGACCCCGTCGTAGCTATCGTGGGCCGCCCCAACGTCGGCAAATCCACCATTATCAACCGTATTCTGGGCCGCCGAGAAGCTGTTGTTGAGGACAAGCCCGGCGTAACCCGTGACCGGGTCTCCTACAAGGCTGAATGGTCCGGTAAGGACTTCACTCTGGTTGATACCGGTGGTTGGGAAGCTGATGCTCAGGGCATTGACGCTCAGGTTGCGGCTCAGGCCGAAATCGCTGTGGCTCACGCTGACGTTGTTCTGCTGGTTCTTGATGCCCTGGTCGGCATCTCAGCTACCGACGAAGCTATTGTTCGTATGCTCCGCCGCGTGGATAAGCCCATTCTGCTGATTGCCAACAAGATTGACGACGCCCACCAGGAACCCGACGTGCACAACCTCTGGTCGCTGGGCATGGGCCAGCCCTATCCCGTTTCTGGCTTGCACGGGCGCGGTCTAGCTGACCTGCTGGATGCCCTGCTTGAGGTCATGCCCGAGCATTCTCAGTACGCTGAGCCTGAAGCTCTGGGGGGCCCTCGACGTATTGCGCTGATCGGCCGACCCAATGTGGGCAAGTCCTCCCTGTTGAATAAGCTGGCTGGCGAGGAACGTGCCGTGGTTAACGACCTGGCCGGTACCACCCGAGATCCTGTTGACGAAATCGTTGAGCTAGGTGGCCGCCCCTGGCGCTTTGTGGATACCGCCGGTATTCGCCGCCGCGTCCACATGGCTAAGGGGGCTGACTTCTACGCATCCCTGCGCACCCAGACCGCTATTGAGCGCGCTGAGGTTGCTGTTGTCCTGCTCGATGTTTCAGAACCTATCTCGGAACAGGACGTCCGTATTATCCAGATGGCCGTTGATGCTGGTCGCGCTATGGTGCTGGCCTTCAACAAGTGGGACACTCTCGATGAGGACCGCCGGGAAATGCTGGAACGCGAAATTGACCGCGACCTAGCCCACGTGACTTGGGCACCGCGCGTGAATATCTCCGCCAGGACCGGTTGGCATAAGGACAAGCTGGTGCCAGCCCTGGAGCGCTCATTGGAGTCCTGGGACTCCCGTATTCCCACCGGTAAGCTCAACGCCTTCCTGGGCGAGATTGTTGCGGCCCACCCGCACCCTCTGCGTGGCGGTAAGCAGCCCCGCATTCTCTTCGGCACCCAGGTATCGTCCCGCCCGCCCAAGTTCGTGCTCTTTACCACGGGTTTCTTGGACCCGGGCTACCGCCGTTTCATTGTTCGCCGTCTGCGCGAGACCTTTGATTTCACCGGTACACCGATTGATATCACCATGCGTGTGCGTGAGCGTCGCAGTCTAGGGGAGCGCCAGAGCGGTAAGTCCGCTAAGGGGAGCCGCCGCTAGGGAGGGAGCCCTCCCTGGTCTATATGCAAGGACGCCGGTAGCTGGCCGCCAGCGGCTCCAGCCACCGGCGTCCTTGTGTGCGGGGGAGAGGCAGGCAAAGTCTGAGGACTCTTGCGCTTAGTTTCTGGTCGCCTGGTATATGAAGCTACATGCTATGGGCACGGTCGCTGACCAGTAGCAAGCACCAGCAGAACCTGGGGTGATGTAGAACACCGAAAATATGGGCACAAAGAGCTTCTTCGATTTTGCGCTGATAAATAATCTTGTGTATAGTTATCTGAGTGCTCGGGAGAATCGAAAGATTCACCAGAGACAATCGGGTTGTGGCGCAGCTTGGTAGCGCACTTGACTGGGGGTCAAGGGGTCGCAGGTTCAAATCCTGTCAACCCGACAGACAAAGCCCCGATTACTAGGGTAAAAACCTTGTAACCGGGGCTTTTTTGTGCCTACTTTTCAAGCCATGCGCCCTGTATGTGCCATCTTCCACCAAAAACCCATCACATTCTTTGGCTGTGGACTGCTAGGTCACAGAGCCTACCTTCTTCACCACTTACGGATGCCTTCTTCTCAGGCATCCCCCTATCTTTCTAGGGAATCGAGGAGTAGAAGCCTGCCTCACCCAATCCACAGGCATGGATGAAGCGATCAGTCATAGCGGCTCTTGCTAGCTTGATGCCATGACACAGCTAGAAACTCTCGCCCAAAAACTACTGACCATTCGTGAACTGAGCGCCCGCTATAGTAGCCGCTACCAGCTGGAAAGAGCCATTGCACGGGGGTGCTATAGCCGGGTAACCCGGGGCGCTTACATGCACCGGCGCGACTGGGAGGAACTTACCGGTGAGCAAGGCTACCTGGCCCGTGTGCTTGCTCTGGCCCTACAGAACCAGGGGATAATTTTCAGCCACGAGACTGCGGCTTTACTCCACGGACTGCCTCTGGCTAGTATCCCACCAAGCGTTCACATCTACAGCCCCTACCGCACCCGGGTGCGGGACTTTACCGTCCATCACGGTGAGCTGCACCTGCCCACTGACAGCACAGTTTTTAGCCCGGGGATCCGAGCGACAAGTCTGGCGCGAACTCTTGATGACATGGTCGTGGAGGCCTCTGAACCCCGGCGAACCCTAGTTCGGCTCTAGCGTCACCTCCTGTCTGATATTGCCCCCCATTCTGGCCGCGGCGAATGGGCTAGGCTTTTGAGGGGCGGTGGTTCGACATTCTTGAGGGGCCTTGAGGCTGGCTAGCTTTCCCTGGTACCAAAAGAATATTAGACATTCAGTTGATTCTTGCACTTACTCTTATTGTAATATGAATTACATCGCCAATCGCTAGGGCAAGGGAGTCCTAGAAGGAAAGGAAGTTATGTATATATTGAGGAAAATTTTAGCAGGTAATGCTACAGGTATTCTTGTTACAGGGATGGCCGAAGAGGGCGACTCCTGCGGCTTATCTCAGTGAAGAGAATATTGACTGAAGATGAGCTTCTAGCGTCAACTTCCCGGCGACGGATAGCAGATTCTTATTGAAAGCCCCTGAAGGTAAACAGTGGTATCGGGTGAATCTTTAAGAGAAACAGCGACGGATATAGATAATGGAGTAACTGTGTATCTAAATCCGGTAACTATCGGCCTGTGTGATGCTGGCTTTGGGGACAAAAATTTGAACTTTTAAATCACAGAATGATGGGGAAATAAACCTATATTGTGGCGATTCAGATAGTGGATATATATGTTAGGGAAAGGCGTGAATCTCTAGGGGAAAGTTAGCAGGGAGGGTTCGAAGGTTGTTGGGATGATTGCATGGTTTTAGCCACCCAAGCCTCTTTAGAATCTCCCGCTTACTCTGCAGAAAAACCAAGCCAAAAACCTTGCTACACTAGGCCAATAGAAGTGTATGAGGTTATCAACGGAGCGCCGGTCAAGAAAAAGACAATCAACCCGACTGTCATGATTTCTATAAATAATAAAAAGGTCATTACCTCCTATCCAGCAAATAACCATAGGTGCTAAATCATCATGGAAAGAAAATATCTGCCGGAGTTCAGTTTCTACCATACATATTTTCCATTCAATGAGCCTATATACCACATTAGCGGATTCTCGAACTATGAGGAGTTTGAAGAATATATAAATAAAATTCCTAGAAAAATTTATCAGCAGTGTATTGAGTGGGCTGAAAACTTCGAAAAAGAATTTAAGGAAGATGAAAACGGTCATTTTACATTTTCATCACAAAAAGTTCGGGCAAAAATTGACCGCGAATATATCAGACTAGCGGAGATCCTGGCTGAAGAAGGGCTGGAGTTCAAACTTAGTATATGGTGGTAATAATAAAGTCTTTTAGAGGGGTAAATATATTTGCCCCTCTAAAAGATTTTAACTATCAGGTTTTTCGTGATCCTGAACGTGCCACTCAGCAATTGACCAGGTTGCTCCTGTCTGTTCAGCAATGCACCGGACTGATAGACCTTGGGCAGGGACTTCTGCTGCCTGAAAACCAGCCAGGAGTGGCTGAGGCAACATTGGCGGGCTACTGAAACATAGAGGGGTAGGCCTGGGCGAAAAAATGTAAGCAAGTCCACTGACTTAGGGTGTAAAGGGAAAAAACCTTACCTCTGCTGTGACATAAAGACCCCAAAGCAGCTCTGACAAGGGGCAATAAACGAACAGCGTCATGTCTGCTCGGGGATAGAGCTCAGTCATAGACTTTAGTGTTTATTGACCCTAAGACGGCTGTGAGCCCACACATTGTTTATGTAATTTTTATGTTTGATTAAGTGGTAATTTAGAAGAGGAATCGTGCAAAAAGCACACAAAACCAACCATGGGGCTAGGCCCCGTACCTAAGGAACCATACACATGTGGCAGCAGGTCTATGACCCACTGAACAATCAAGCACTCTCAGCACTCCTAGCATCCGTCCCTATTCTCGCTTTCCTACTGGGACTCACCGTCTTCAAGCTCAAGGGCCTTCACGCGGCCCTGATCTCTCTGGCATCGGCTGTGGCGCTGGCCGTACTAGTTTTCGGTATGCCTTTTGCGGCCTCCATCTCCGCTATCGGTTACGGCTTCCTCTCCGGCATGTGGCCCATCGGCTGGATCGTTCTGATGGCAGTCTGGCTCTACCGCATTACCGTTCGCGCCGGTAACTTCGAAATCATTCGTAGCTCAGTCTCCGCTATCTCTGCTGACCAGCGCATCCAGGTCCTCCTGATCGCTTTCTGCTTTGGGGGCTTCTTAGAAGGCGCCGCCGGATTCGGCATCCCCATCGCTATCTGCGCAGCCCTGCTCGTGACCCTGGGCTTCGACCCCGTCAAGGCATGTCTTGTTGCCTTGCTCTCCAATGTAGCTTCCGGTGCCTACGGAGCTATCGGTATCCCGGTTCTGACCGGCTCCACCGTATCCGGTGTTCCGCAGGCTGACCTGAACGGCATGATGGTCTGGGTGCTTCAAGTTATCACCATCTTCATTCCCCTCCTGCTGGTGATGGTGCTGGATGGCTTGCGGGGCCTTAAAGAAACCGGTCTGGTAGCCCTGGGCCTTGGCCTGCTTGTTTCTGCAAGTCAGGCTGGTGTTCTGGTGATTCTGGGCCCTGAACTCGTTGACATCATTCCCTACCTGCTGGGCCTTGTCGTCCTGGCGCTGGTCATGATGAAATGGCAACCTGCCCACATCTACCGCGAACCCGGCGCACCGAGCCTTGAAGAACTGGGGAAAAACCCAACCGGGTTTACCTTCTCTGGCATCGTCAAGGCCTGGAGCCCCTTCATCATTCTTTCGATGATGATTCTGCTCTGGTCAACCCCGCTCATCAAGGGGCTGGTCAAGGCCAAGACCGCTGATGCTGCAGCTGGCGCACTGAACTTCACCACTATCCCGCTTCAGATGCCTGCCCTCCACGGTCAGATCGCCCAAGTCGCTCCCATCGTGGCCCAAGAAACCCCCATGAAGGCGGTATGGAGCTGGAACCTCCTGGGCGCTTCCGGCACAGCTATCTTGATCGCAGCGCTGATTACTATCGCTCTCTCCAACATCTCCTGGTCTGCGGCCTTTGAAGAGCTCGGTGGAGCCTGGAAGCAGCTCTGGCAGCCCATCCTCTTGATCTGCCTGGTCATGGCCGTTGCAAACGTTATGAATTTTGGCGGCATGTCCTCAGCCCTGGCGCTAGCTCTGGCCGCTGCCGGTTCAATCTTCCCGCTGCTCTCACCCGTCATCGGCTGGATCGGCGTATTTGTTACCGGTTCTGTGGTCAATAACAACACTCTCTTTGCTGGGCTTCAGGCCACCACTGCAACTCAGATTGGTGCCGCACCCAGCCTGCTGGTAGCCGCTAATACTGCCGGTGGCGTAGCAGCCAAGGCTGTCTCACCGCAGTCGATTGCTATTGCGGCCGCATCCGTGAACATGTCCGGTCAAGAGTCAAAGATCACCAACGCCGCCATCAAGTTCTCCCTAGCCTTCTTAGTCATCCTCTGCATCTGGGTTTATGTCCTGTCCCTGGTCATGCCTGCAGCCTAATGAGCATAAGCCCTAGAGCCTAGAGAGCCCGCCCACCGATCAGGAGGGCGGGCTCTTTTCTGCCCGGTAACGGAAGATAGCTTGACCTGGGTGCAGGTACAGGGTGCAGGTGCTGGGTGCTATGCGCCGGGCGGATCTCATGGCAGAACCTCAGCTCACAGAGCCCCTTACCATTGAGTGTGCCGGTCATTTACCCTGCCAAGGGGCCTTAGAAGAGTCGCCCCTCTTCCTGGGCGCTAGGGGCTTCCAGGGACAGGAGGAACTGCTTGCGTTCTAAACCGCCAGCATACCCGGTCAGTTTGCCGTCGGCAGACAGCACCCGGTGACAGGGGATAAAGATAGAAATCGGGTTACGGCTTACCGCCTGGCCGACGGCCTGAGCGGGGGCACCAGGGCCCACGATTTTAGAGATAGCACCGTAGCTAGTGGTGTAGCCGTAGGGGATATCCCTCAGAGCCTGCCAGACCGCCAGCTGAAAGTCAGTGCCATCAGGAGCCAGCGGAAGATCAAAATCAGTGAGCCCCCCCTCCAAGTAGTCAAGGAGCTGGGCCTGCGCCCTGGTGAGCAAGTGGCAATCACTGATCTCAACCTCCTGCCCCAGCTGATCTTCTGCCGGGAAGTGAGCCTGACCCATGAACCAGGCACCGGTAAGGGCCTGACCATCGGAGGCTAGAATCATCAGACCCAGCGGAGTCAGAGTATGGGCATGGTAGGTCATAGAACTATCTTGTCATACTCGTATTCTTAAAAGCTCTGCCCGCCACACAGCATATGTGGCGGGCAGAGGTACTTCCTTCAAAAAAATTAAATGGGTTGAGGAATCTGGCGGTTTCTTAGCTCTCTTCTACATCCTCATCTACCCACTCTAGGGTCTTAGAGACGGCTTTCTTCCACAGGCGGTACTGGCGGTCCACTTCTGCCTGGTCCATCTGCGGGGTCCAGCGCTTATCTTCGGCCCAGTTATCAATGACGTCCTGTTCGCCCTCCCAAAAGCCCACCGCAATACCTGCGGCATAGGCCGCACCGAGGGCAGTGGTTTCAATGACCTTGGGGCGAATAACAGGCACACCCAGCAGGTCAGCCTGGAACTGCATGAGGAATTCATTGGCTGTCATACCGCCGTCCACACGCAGTTCTTCCAGCGAAACCTTGGAGCCTGCAGCCTGGGCATCGGCGTTCATAGCATCCAGGACTTCGCGGGTCTGGAAGGCGGTAGCCTCCAGGGCCGCACGCACAATATGTGCCCGATTGACGTAACGGGTCAAGCCCACAATCACACCACGGGCATCTGAGCGCCAGTGGGGGGCAAAAAGACCGGAGAAAGCAGGCACAACGTAGGCACCGCCGGAGTTCTCAACGCTGGTAGCCAGCTTCTCTGACTCGGCGGCATCATCAATCATCTTGAGGTTATCGCGCAACCACTGGATCAGTGAACCGGAGACAGCAACCGAACCTTCTAGAGCGTAAACGGGGTCAGCGTCACCTAATTTATAGGCCACAGTGGTTAGCAAGCCATTCTCAGAGATAACAGGCTCGTTGCCAGTGTTCATGAGCATGAAGTTGCCGGTGCCGTACGTATTCTTAGCCATGCCTTTCTCAAAGCAAGCCTGACCAAAGGTGGCCGCCTGCTGGTCACCCAAAATACCGGAGATGGGGGTGCCGTTGAGCAAGCCCTGGGCCCGGCCGTAGCCGTAAATTTCCGAGGATGACTTGATCTCAGGGAGCATGCTCAGAGGGATACCCATATCCGCTGCGATGGATTCGTCCCACTCTAGGGTGCGGATGTTCATGAGCAGGGTGCGTGAAGCATTGGTGACATCGGTGACGTGCACGCCACCATCCACACCGCCCGTTAGGTTCCAGAGAACCCAGGTGTCGGTATTACCAAAAAGCAGGTCTCCTGCCTCAGCCTTTTGGCGGGCACCTTCGACGTTATCAAGGATCCATTTGATCTTGGGGCCGGAGAAGTAGGTGGCCAGATTCAGGCCCACGATGTCGTGGTACTTGCCGGGGCCAGCTTCACCACCGAGTTCATCACAGATTTTCTGGGTGCGGGTGTCCTGCCAGACAATAGCGTTATAGACCGGCTTACCGGTGGTCTTATCCCAGACCACAGCGGTCTCGCGCTGGTTAGTGATGCCTACCGCAGCGATTTCGTGATGGTTGACCTCAGCTTTGCTCATGGCCTCGCCCACGGCTTTGCGGACGTTCTCCCAGATTTCCATGGGGTTGTGCTCTACCCAGCCGGCCTTGGGGAAGATCTGTTCGTGCTCGTGCTGACCGACGCTCTTAATCTCGCCCTTCTTGGTGAAAAGAATGGCGCGGGAGCTGGTAGTTCCCTGGTCGATGGAAAGGATGTATTTCTTGCGTTCTGGAAGCTGTGACATAGTCCAACCTTTTCTGTGAGGGTAAACCCCTCTTTGGGCTTACCGGGTGTATAGGGGTGGTTTTAGAGAGCCAGGATGGCGGGGATAATCAGGGCCGCTAGGCTAGCGCCAAGGAGGGGGCCAACAACAGGAACCCAGGAGTAGGCCCAGTCGCTAGAGTCCTTAGCCTTGATAGGCATCAGGGCATGGGCTATACGGGGGGCTAAATCACGGGCGGGGTTGATAGCGTAGCCGGTGGGGGTACCCAGGGACAGGCCAATAGCCACAACGATCAGGGCAACAGCCAAAGGCCCCAGACCCGAGGGAGTGCGACCGGAGGCCACTACGAAACCCACCAAGACAAAGGTGCCGACGGCTTCGGTTAGCAGGTTCCAGCCGTAGGAGCGGATGGCAGGTGCAGTGCAGAAAATCCCTCGGGTGGTTCCCGGCTCAGCCTCATCAAAGTGCTTCTTGTAGACCAGGTAAGCACCCCAGGCACCCAGGAAAGCACCAATCATTTGGCCAGCCACATAAACAAGTAGCGCGCTCATGGAGGGAGCGATTCCGGGGGCAAAATCATTACCCGCCACGAGTTGGCCCAGAGTGACCGCCGGGTTCAGGTGGGCCCCAGAAGGCGCCCCAATGTAGACCGCCGCAAAGACAGCAAAACCCCAACCAAAGGCAATAGTCAGCCAGTCTGTGTTCTTGGCCGCCGACTTAGGTAGGGTGACCGCCGCGCAGACTCCAGCGCCCATCAAAATGAGGGTGGCAGTTCCTAAAATCTCCGAAAAGAAGGCGCCTAACAAGGTGGCGTTACCCTCTGCGGTCACCAGGGCGCTGGCCTGGGCAGTAGCCTGGACAGTGGCCTCAGCGCCAGCTACCAGTAATGAGCTCATCATTGACCTCTTTCACGTCATTGTGGTGGGTGCAACCCCGGAGGGCTGCACCCATGATTGGATATAAATAGGTGGTTTAGCTCAAGCCAAAAGCTAGTGAGCTTGTTCAACCGCTTGGCGAGGAGCCACCGGGGTCGCCCCCAGAACTTCTGCGGCTGCCTCAGAATCTGTGGTCAGTTGCTGGGCGGCGGCAATAGCCTGGACCCGCTCACCATAGAGCTTTTTCTCCTGCTGGCAGGTCTGCTCGTCCCAGCCCAGCTCCTGCGCCATAATCTCGATAATTTCATCGGCGGCTGACAGGCCCCGGTCCTTTGCCTCCAGATCCAGGCGGATACGGCGGACCAGGACGTCCTCAAGGTGCAGGGCACCTTCGGCCCGCACCGCCTGGAGCACATCGGCCCGCAGGAACTGGGGGGCTTCAGCCAGGGGAGTGCCCCAGGACGAATCCTGCTCAATGAGGGCAATAATATCTGCTAGCTCAGATCCATAGCGCTCCAGCAGGTGCTCTACGCGGTCGGCACCCCAACCGTTCTCGCCTGCCAAAGCCTCTGACCGGGAGGCAAGAGCCTCATAGCCCTCGGCACCGACCAGCTTAATGTTTTCGGTCACCGATGGCAGGTTCTTGGCACGACGCCCTAGAGCAAAGTCCACCGCGTCCTGAGCCATGACCCGGTAGGTGGTCAGCTTACCACCGGCGATTGCGCTCATGCCGGGGGCAATTTCCATGACGGTGTGCTCACGGGAGACCTTGGTAGAAGCGGCCGCCTCGCCCTTCTTGGCAACCGGCTGTAGCAGGGGGCGCAGGCCCGCGTAGGTGCTGATGATGTCGTCCTCGGTCAGCTCATCTGCAATCAGCTTGTTGGCTTGATCTAGCACATAGCGGATATCGGCCTTGGTTGCCACGGGGCGCTCGCGGTCCTCGGTGTAGGGGGTGTCGGTGGTGCCGATAATCCAGTAGCGCTGCCAGGGAATGATAAACAGTACAGATTTCTCGGTCTTGGTGAAGATGCCGCTACTGGCCTTGATGCGCTCACGGGGAACAATAATGTGAACGCCCTTAGAGGCTAGGACTTCCAAGCCCTTGTTTGAGGTGGCCATAGATTCGGTTTCTTCGGTCCACACGCCGGTGGCGTTAATAATGTGGCCTGCACGCACGGTCTTTTCCTGGCCGGTCTCTAGGTCAACAATCTGGGCACCGGTTACACGGCCCGAGGCGTCTTTCTCAATGGCAGTTACCTGTGTGCGGGAAGCGGCCAGAGCGCCGTAGCCTGCGGCGGTGCGAACCAGGTCGATGACCAGGCGGGCATCATCAACCCGGGCATCGTAGAACTGGATAGCGCCGCTAAAGGCTGAGTCCTTGATGCCGGGGAAAACCCTCTTGGTTCCTTCCTTGCTGAAGTGACGCTGGGCCGGTACAGCGCGGTGGCCACCGGCCCCTAGGAAGGCCATGGTGTCGTACATGCCGATGCCCACAGCCGAGTATGCTCGTTCCACTACCGGCATTTTAAGGGGCCAGAGGAAGGGTTGAGCCTTGACCAGGTGGGGGGCGGTGCGCTCCAGGAGCAGGCCGCGCTCTTTGAGAGCTTCGGCTACCAGCTTGAAGTCTAGGTTGTAGAGGTAGCGCAGGCCACCGTGAACCAGTTTGGAGGACCAGGCGCTGGTTCCAGCAGCCCAGTCGCCAGCTTCGACAATGGCGGTGCGAAGCCCGCGGGTTGCTGCGTCCAGGGCGATACCTGCGCCGGTCACACCCCCGCCAATGACGAGGATATCGACCCCGGCCTCATCGGTCATGGCGTCGAGGGCCTGTCTACGGGACTGAGCGCTGAGCTGGGATTGGGTGGTGAAGGTGGCTGTCATGAGGTTTTCCTTTGACGATGGTGCCGGTAAAAGTGTCTAAGACCATTTGAGCGCCCAAGGTTGCCCAGAAGCCAGCAAGTTGAACAAAATTTCATTTAGAATAAAAAGATGGTGAACAAAAGTGAAAATCTGCTGGTTGAAGCAGCCCAGCTTTACTACGGCGAACAGCAGACCATGGCGGCTATAGCCAGCCGCCTAGGGGTGTCCCGGCCCACGGTGTCCCGTCTGCTTAAAGCCGCCCGTGACACCGGGGTGGTGACCATCCACATCAAGGAACAGCCCCACCGGGGGCACCCGCTGGAACGACGCCTAGCGGACCTCTACCGGGTGCGGGTGCAGGTGGTGCGCCCACCCGATCACGCCACCGAACAGGTCAGGATGCGCCGAGTGGCTATCGCTACCGCCCAGCTGGTGGACTCTCTCATGGTTGCGGGCACCACCTTGGGGGTGGCCTGGGGTTCTACCGTCACGGAGGTAGCCCAGTACCTACCCAAACGTCATCTAGAGGGCGTGACCGTTGTCCAGCTCAACGGGGCAGGTAACGCCAGCCACACCGGCATCCCCTATTCCGGCGCCATTTTGGGGCAGGTTTCAGCGGCCTACGGGGCGCAGATGGTTCACTTCCCGGTCCCGGCCTTCTTTGATTTTGCCGACACCAAGGCCGCCATGTGGCGCGAGCGCAGTATTCGCGGCGTGCTGGCCGTTCAACGTAAGGCGGATGTGGCACTTTTTGGGGTGGGCGCCTTTGGCGGGGCCATTCCCTCCCACGTCTACGCCGGCCGTTACTTTGACACCCAGCAATTAGCGGACCTGCGGGCACAGGGGATTGTGGGGGACGTGTGTACCGTCATGGTGCGTCAGGACGGCACCTGGGCCGACCTGGACGTCAACCGGCGGGCAAGCGGCCCGACCCCGGCCGAGCTGGCAAAAATTGGGCGCAGGGTCTGCGCCGCGGCCGGCAAACACCGAGCCGCCGCCCTGCGTGGGGCACTGACCACCGGGGCTATCACCGACCTGGTGGTAGATGTGGAACTGGCGGAGCAGCTGCTCTAGGTGCTCAGCAGGGGGCTACCGGGGCTTAGACCACGGTGAGCTGAGCCCCGCCGTCCTGGCCGGTTGCCTGGTCGCGCAGGCGCTCGTAGAGGCCCAGATCCAACATGAGGCTCATGAACTTATCAGCCGGCATTTTGCGCACAAAGTCCAGGAGCTCGTTGGTGTCAGAGCCATAGGACCAGAGCATGGTGGCTAGGCCGTTGCGGGCCTTCTTGGAATGGGCGAAGTCGTCCTTGGTGTTAGCGGCGGCGCTCTGGCGCAGACCCTCGTCCCTGGATGCCTCAGCTACAAAGGTCGTGGCGAAAGCAACCTGGTACTCGTCCGAGAGGCTCAAGCCCTTAAAGTACTCATTGACCAGGTCAATCAAGGCTGACCTAGCTTTTGATTCCCGTTCCTTGATGGTGGCTAGACCGGCCTCGGTCATACCTCGTAGCCCTACCTTGGGGGCTGATGAAAGCCCCAGGTTCTGGTTCTCTTTCATCTTTTCGAGTTTGTAGTGGGTGAGCACGATATCGTCGATATCGAGAACGTCGGGGGAGGCCGCGTCCAGGGTGAAGCCGCGCAGACGGCGGGCGAGCAGATCCGCAAAGGCCGACAGTTTCTCGTAGTAGGGGTTCCCGAAATTGAAAATCTGCGAGAAGAAAGCGTAAGACTTCACATACTGTTGCAGGGTAGCCCGGAACTCCAATAGAACCTCAAGTTCAGCGGCGGCGTCAGCACTGCTACCGGGGGATTTGGCATCTTGCTGGGCGTTGAACCAGCGCCGCTTGAAGCGGTCTACCGGCACGGCCAACAGAGAGTCATAGGAGGCCTGGCGGGCACCGGGCTTGCACCACTTTAGCCAGAACTGCTCAACATCAGCCGGGGTATAGATTCCGGTGGCCTCTAGTTTATCGATCTGGCTATCGATCAGGCTGAGGTCGGATTCAGTCTCAATGGTGGCGTCCTCGTAATAGGTTGCGAAGGCTTCAAGAATCTGTTTGGGGTCATTTACAAAGTCCAGGACATAGGTGTTCTGCTTGCCTTCGGCTCGGCGGTTGAGCCGGGAGAGGGTTTGCACGGCGGTGATGCCGGAGAGCTTTTTGTCCACGTACATGGCAACCAGGAGCGGCTGGTCAAAGCCGGTCTGGTACTTGTTGGCGACCACCAGGATGTTCTGGTCGGGCTGGTTGAAGAAGGTCGCCAGGTCTTGCCCGCGTAGCTCCGGGTTCATGCTGGCCTCGGTTACGGTGGGCACGGGAGCATCATCGTTGAGAGGGCGAATGTCTGGGTCTGGTAGTTCGCCGGAGAAAGCGACCAGGGTTTTGAGCGGCAGCTTTTTCTCTGCAATAGCTTTTTGGAAGGCACGCTGGTACTTGACGGCTGCTACCCGGGAGCTGGTAACAACCATGGCTTTAGCCTTGCCGCCGAGCTCCTTCTGCACTGTGCCCTGGTAGTGTTCCAGAATCACAGCAACCTTAGAGGCCACATTGGTGGGGTGCAGGTCAACAAAGTCAATGAGTGCGCGGGTGCCCTTGCGGATATCAATTTCGTCATCGGCCCCGGTGGACTCGTTGCGCTGGGCGATACGCGCGGCCATATCGTAGGTTGTGTAGTTCTGAAGAACATCAAGAATGAAGCCCTCTTCAATGGCCTGCTTCATGGAGTAGAGGTCAAAGGGCACGTGCGCGCCACCGTCAGCCGGGCGGCGGCCAAACACCTCGAGAGTCTTCTCTTTGGGCGTTGCAGTAAAGGCAAAGAAGGAAACCTGTTCACCTGACCCCACCACACGCTGGGCCATGCGGGTCATGGCCTCCTGGTCAGCCTCCGAATCGCCCTCTTCAAACTCAACAGAAACCTCCGTGTTGAGCATTTTCTTTATAGAGTCGGTGGCCTCGCCTGACTGGGAGGAGTGAGCCTCATCCGCAATAACGGCAAAGCGGCGCCCCGCTAGTTGGCTACCTTCCTTGGTCATTTCTTCCATAGCAAAGGGGAAGGTTTGCAGGGTCACACCGATAATGGGAGTGCCGCTGGTCAGCGCTTCGACCAGTTGCTTAGATTTGGATTCCCCATTACCGCGTGTAACGGGCATGAAGACACCGGGAATAGTGACCAGCTGGTCAATGGCATCTTGTAGTTGCCTGTCCAGTACCTGCCGGTCGGCAATCACGATGATGGAGTCGAAAACGCGCTCGCCGGTGGCTGAGTGCAGGTTAGAGAGCTGGTGGGCCAGCCAGGCAATGGAGTCAGTTTTGCCGGAGCCTGCTGAGTGCTGGACCAGGTACTTGTTGCCTGCGCCTTCGTCCCGTGCGGCGGCAACGAGCCTGGTGACTGCTCGCCACTGGTGGTAGCGGGGGAAACGGGTTGAGGCTTTGGTGAGGGTTCGCCCGGTGAGTGGGTCTTTGACTTTTTGGTGGTTGGTGTAGATGAACTTGGTGAGGATTGTTAGCCAGGTGTCGCGATCTAGGATTTCACGCCAGAAGTAACTGGTTGCCAGTTCGCCTTCTACCGGTGGGTTGCCTGCGCCGCCTTTGTGCCCTCGGTTGAAGGGGAGAAAGACGGTGGATTTTCCGGCCAGGCGGGTGGTCATGGCGATTTCGTCTTGGGTGAGGGCGAAGTGGACCAGGGCGCCACGTTGTTCTTGTAAGAGCGGGGAGGTTTTGGGGTCGCGGTCTTCGCGATATTGCCGGGTGGCGTGGGCCAGGGTTTGGGCGTACTCGGACTTGATTTCGATGGTGGATACGGGGAGCCCGTTAACAAAGAGGACGAGGTCGATGCGGCTGAGCTGGTTGTGGGGGTCGTAGCGGACTTCTTCGACAACGCGCAGGATATTGGCCTGGTAGAGCTTGGCGACTTCTGGGTTGCGGTTGTCTTGGGGCGGGGGTGCTAGGAGTTTGAAGTCGCGGCGGGCACCGAGCACGCGGAAGCCTTTGCGGAGGGTGTTGAGGGTTCCGCCCCCGTTTTCTTCTGGCAGGCTGAGCTTTTTGGTGAGGGCGGTGATGATGCGTTCCTGCGCGGCGGCTTGGGCGGACGCGGGTTCATCTGGGTTTACCAGGGAGCGGTAGGCTGTAGGGTCGCTTATCTCTAGCCAGGTAAAGAGGTCCTGCGGGTAGAGCGCGTTTACGGGGTCGTAGCCGTCTGAGCTGGGGGAGTGCTGCCACCCGTGAGCGGCCAGGTGGGCGCAAATCTCTTGCTGGAGAGGACGTTCGAGGTGGGTGCGGGGCATGGGCTAGGGCTCCTGAACGGATAGATTATAAAAATAGAGACTAATACTCGCATTTACTGCGGGAATGCAAAAAATTGACTTAAGAGATTCTTTTCGGGATTCTGGCTTGCAGATTTTTAGACAGACGTGAGTGCATATTTTGCGTAGAAAACAGTTCAATTCTATTGAAAAATAAAATCCTCTAATATCTTGATATTCGTGGACGAACACCTGAATTAATTTTGCATACCCAGTTTATTAATTCTTTTGGATTATCCCTCAACCATCCATTAGCAATAGCCCATTCAGCCATACGATTCGGAGGGAGTTCATGCCCATCATCCTTTAATTGAAGCAGTACTCTTATCGTGGAATCTTTATCATAACCAGAAGCTGCAATCGTGTTGTTATGATTAATTGCTGACGTAATATGCTTAAGTCCCTGAATAATTTCTGGCGTTAATTCAGGCTCCTCTTCGTAATAAATCGAAAACCTGTCGCTTTCAGACTCAAATGTATGTATGACTTCTGCATTAACTTCATGTGCCCATGTATCCAATTTATCTGCCCACTGAACAACTGCTAGTGCTGTTATTCCTCTTGCTCCTGTAGAATAGGATAAATTTTTAATGTCTGGATACATGGAAAGAACTGGGCCATTAGCTTGATAAATCGGGTCTTTGACGACAATTTTAAGACCCCGACCTTCATACCTTGACAGTTCTTTTAAAAATTCGTTGTTTCCAAGAATTCTTTTTTGAACTACCCATAAAGTAACTTCTTCATTATCTTTCTTTCGTTCAAGTACCCAATCAAGAGCTGCGTACATACCTTCGTCAGTTTGATCAGCGATAGCACAGGGATAATCTACTGGTCGTTCAAACATATATCAATTCCTTTCCTGTAATTTGAAAATCGTTCTACGATGGTAGTCGTTCCCCATTTTCCTCAATTGAAACTTTCATCAATCTATTAACATTAGCAATCAATGCATCGTCTGCAATATATTTTACACCGGTTTCACCGTCAATTGAAACGTGATTGTTAAGAACTTCAATTTCAGGATAGAACTCCTTGAGAACTTCTTCTCGATTATTGTATCCAAAATGGCTATCAAAATTCCCAGAGACATCAACTGAATGCCCTACATTTAATTGTTTTTGTGAGACAACTTTTACTGCTTTATTTGCGTAAATATATTTGGATTTGATAATTTTGCTAACAGCATTGGCTTTAATATCTCCGCCTATAAAATGATTTATAGTTTTGGCAATATCTTGAAATGTTGTAAATTCGTTGTAGTTCAGAGTTTCAAGGATCAAGGAGGCAAATTCTCGGTTTGAAATTTGTTTTATTTCTTGTTGTTCAACCTTTGAAAAAGTTTCAATTTTGGTTTTCGCTGCGTGTATAAGAGGTTGTTCTATTTGTAGATGGGGAACTTCTTCGTCGATTATTGTGCCAGGGTAATCAGAATTTCCAATCGAGTGCACCCTAGTTTCCAGCTCCGGAAAAAACAGTTTAATGTTTTTATGTAATGAGTTAACTAAATTTTTTTGTGAAAAATGATGTTTAAAAAGACATGGTAGTGGAACTGACTCTTTTGCAACGATATCCATAAATGTGCCATTTACTGAACTTTGAGTAGACCATTTATTATAGATATTGCGTAATGTTTGAGCAGGAATAACTAATGAAAAAGTATCATGCGGCCCGTTATGCCCAGCAATTTTACACTTTGTATCACAGGTTAAGTGCGGATTATTTTTTTCTGTGTAAAAAATATAGAAAGGTTCAAAACCATGTTTCCTACTATACTTTAATAAAGTGTTATATTGATGAAACCCTGAATTCTTTTTATATATATAAAAAATTTTATCCCATGCAGCTTTGTCCATATTTTTGTTAAGTGCTATCGATTTAGCTTGAAAGTTGAATGTTATTTTTTGCTTACCATCTTTAAAAGATAGTAGGAAATCACTTCCTGAATACCTGCTTTCTTGTTTTTTATTAAAAGAAGCAATCCTTCCGCTAATTTTAAGTGGAGATTTGTATCCATTTTGACATTTTTTTAAATGTGTTCCACACTGTGTGCAAAATCCATCAATTCCATACTCGTCTCCATAAATCGAAGCTAATAATGCGGATGTTGTGCTTTCTTCGCCCCAGTGAAATTTTCCAGTGTAAGTAAGGTGATGGATGTTTTGAGTACTGATATTCAACCTTTGCAGCGGGATATTTAAGGGATTATTTATTATTTTCTTAGGGGTGTTTATATTATTTTTCAAGATTTATATTCTTCCTGGATTGGAGTTTGAGGATTGAAATCAATTTAAGAGCGAAATAATTTTTGATTGTTTTAATTCAAGTAAAATTGAAATAAGGTTTTTCATTTCGGCTATTAGGATTGAATTTCTGTGGTTGAGGTTGAAAAGTTCGTTTGCGAACTCTGTTTGTTGACCCACTTCGATATTTGGAATTTGAATCAGATTTAATTTCTCTGCCGTTAAATGAGGAATTGTGGATTGATTTGTCAGGTTCTCAAGCTCGCCAGATAGCAACTGTGCCCGGATGCAAAAATCAATAAAATGTGCATCAGCTAAGTCATTATTCACACGTACTCGGTTAATGGAGTTCTGGAAACCCCAACCTGGTAAATCTTCTTCCAGTACAGCACTGCGGCCAAAGCCAGCTCCTCCCTCGACAACCAGAACATCGCCCTTTTTTAAATCCAAGTAAGATAACTCGTCAGAAGAAAACCACATCTTCTTTTGATCCGACTGATAGATGAAAACACCGCCAGGCTGGATATTGGCTGCTCTGATATATGGCGCTACCTCCATGCCACCTTTATCTGAAGGTGTAATCATTTTGCCTAATGTAATGTCAGCAAATCGCTTTAATGGAACTGTTTCAATGCCTTCAGGATACGTTAGACTACGAAGCTCAGCATTAAATTTTTCGGTAGTCAGATTGAGCAGGCACTGCTGGTCTGAAATGAGTTCATCAATTTCTGTTAGCTCACGGTCAAGTTCATCAGCAATTCTCTTTTGTTCATCTAAAGAAGGCAAAGGAAACTTTAGATTTTTCACATATTCTTCAGATACTCGTTTTAGACCACCGGCACCAGTCATTGAAGAAATCGCTGGATTCATAAAATCTGGCGTCTGAAGTAAATAAGCCAAGTACCTCTGATCTACACCAGGCTTTGGGCGAAGAACAGTCAGCTCAGTTGTAGCAAAACTAGGGCCAGGTAGATCCCTGCCAAGGATTCCCTTACCATTCTCAAAGCAGGGTGTTACTTTTGCATACGCGACATCTGTGGGTTCTAAATAGCTATACCCGTTGAGCAGCTCAGAAATCGGTCTGGACTCTACGCTGCTTGAGAGCTTGCCAAATGATTCGATCTTATCCATCGGGTAAATCGGAAATTTATCATTTGAACTTCTGACATTTGCGGGAACTGGTGGATTGAAGTCCGCAAGATATTTAAGTTTGACAAGCCGTGCGTTCACTACGCCTGCACCTCTTCCAGCCTCTTCTTAATGCGGCCCAGCACCTCGTTGAGGTCCCGGTCAATCTCCTCCAGGGAGCGGGGCGGCACGTACTCGTAGAAGTGGCGGGTAAAAGGAATCTCAGCGCCCTCCTTAGTCTTAGACTCATCAATCCAAGCATCCGGCACAAAAGGCTTGACCTCACGTTCCAGGTACTCATGGATATCCTCGCCCCAGGGCACGTTCTCCGTATCTCGCAACTCGCTATCCGCTACCGGCTTGCCAGCCTTCAAAACCGGGGGAGCGGCCTCGTCCTTTACCGCCAGCTCATCCACCAACTTAGCCAGAGCCGCAGGCTTAACCGTCACACCTGCCTCCGCCAACACCTGCAAAAGCGTAGCCTGAACATCCGCCTTGACCGTGGACAGCGCACCGGCGGCCTGCTCCACCTGCTTACCCAAGGCAGTCTCCAGAGCTTCCTTAGACTCAGCCGACAGCTTCAACTTAGCCAGCTCCTTAGAACCCAGCAGACGCTCCACCCGCTCAGCCGCAAAACCCCAGTTCAAGCGCAGAGGGCGCTCCACCGTAATCGTGCGGTACAAAAACTCCTCACGGTCAAAGACCTTAGAACGCTTATCATCCGCAGCATCAAAAGCGGAAAAGAGCCGGGTAATCTCCGCAATATGCTCAGCCGACAGACGCTTACGCTTAGAACCCACCGACTTACGCATCTTCTCAAACATATCCGTGGCATCAATCAGCTGAACCTTGCCCTTACGCTCAGCCTTCTTCTGCTTATTCAAAACCCAAATATAGGTGCTGATACCGGTGTTATAGAACATGTCAGTCGGCAGGCCAATAATGGCCTCCAAATAGTCATGGTCCAGTACCCACTTACGGATATTGCTCTCACCCGAGCCAGCCCCACCCGTAAACAGAGGCGAACCATTCAGAACAATCGCAGCGCGGCCACCCACCTGGGGCACACCGTCACTGCCCCAGCCCGGCTCACGTAACTTAGCAATCAGGTGCTGAAGAAAGAGCAGAGAACCATCAGAAACACGGGGCAGACCAGCACCAAAACGGCCATGGAAGCCCATGCTCTTATGCTCGTCCTCCACAAAAGCCTTAGCGGTCTTCCAATCCACGCCAAAAGGCGGGTTGGACAGCCCAAAGTGGAAGGTGCGCCCCTCAAAAGCCGGGACAGTGAGAGTATTACCCAGGACGATGCTATCCACCTCCTGGCCCTTAACCACCATGTCCGCCTTACAAATTGCGTAGGACTCGGGGTTGAGTTCCTGGCCCAGCAGGATCACATCGGCGGTGGGGTTAATGGCCTTAATCTTTTCCTCCGCCACAGAGAGCATACCGCCGGTACCTGCTGTGGGGTCATAGACCTCGCGCACAATATAGTCGGTGCGCAGGTCCTCATCATCGACCAAGAGCAGGGTCACCATCAGCTCAATGACCTCGCGTGGGGTGAAGTGCTCACCGGCAGTCTCATTAGAAGCCTCCGCGAACTTGCGGATCAGCTCCTCAAAGATATTGCCCATCTGCTCATTGCTGACCCTATCCGGGTGCAAATCAACCTTGGCAAAGTGCTGCATGACCTGAAAGAGCAAGTCATGCGATTCAAGCTCGGCAACCGTATCCTCAAACTTGTACTTCTCAAAGATATCGCGCACATTCGCGGAGAACCTGTTGATATAGTCGCGCAGGTTAATGGCCAGGGTATCGGGGTCGTTCGTGATGGTTTTGAGGTTGTGGCGCGACAGGTTATAGAAACTGTAGTGGTGCTCCGCCTGGGAAGCGAGCATGGCCAGCGGGACATCGTCGAGCTGGTAGCCCTCGGCTGCTTTCACAACGGCCTCTTTTGTCGGGGCTAGGGTGGCATCCAGTCGGAAGAGCACGGTAAAGGGCAGAATAATCTGGCCATACTGGTGTTGCTTATATGTCCCGCGCAAGACATCGGCTACGTTCCAAATAAACTGAGAATGATTCAAAGACGACACAAGCTACCCTTCACAAACGGTCAGCCCCGGTCAGGGGCCTTACAGATAATTCTAAGGGAGCGGTGCCTTCTAGGGGGAGTCTCACCGCGGTTCAAAGGGATTCGCTTTCCCGTCAATCTTGAAGAAGCCGTAATACATTGAGTGAAAATCAGGTCATACCGTTCATGAAATTCAGGTAATAGAGTATATGAAAACACGGTAATAGAGTTTTCTGACAAGTGATAATATCTAGTTATGAAATAACTTCCAAGATCGTTGGACCGGGAACTTGATGACCTTTTACCCCACCTTTCTGCTGTAGCTATTGATGGCCCAAAAGGTGTCGGTAAACCCGCCACCGCCCAACGTCGCGCAGATACTGTTCTATCTCTCGACCGAACAAGTAATGTGGCCCTCTTAGAAAGCGACTTTGATTTTGATAGTTTTCGGGGCAAGAAGCTCCTGCTTGATGAGTGGCAGTACTACCCGAAGGTCTGGGACATGGTGCGCAGGGCAGTTGACCAGGGGGCACCTGCTGGGTCATTCCTGCTCACTGGCTCAGCTAGCCCCTACGATATGGCTGGAAGCCACAGCGGGGCCGGTCGGGTAGTTTCCCTGCGTATGCGCCCCATGGGGTTGCATGAGCGCGGCCAAACAACCCCAACCGTATTCCTATCTGACCTGCTGGCAGGTGAAGCCGATATATCAACCCACCGGTCAGAGTATAAGCTGGCAGACTATATGGAAGCGATTGTCGCGAGCGGATTTCCCGGGTTGGCGGGGCTCAACCCCCGTGCCTTGCGTGCACAGCTGGAAGGGTACCTCATGCGTGTGATCGACCGTGATATCCCAGAACTTGGTGCTGAGGTTCGCCACCCCTTGGCGCTTAGAAAATGGCTGGCGGCATACGCGGCTGCTGAATCAAGCACAACTGCATACTCAAAACTGCTTGACGCAACGACCGGTGGTGATGGAACACAGCCATCTGAAAAAACCACCCGCACCTATCGTGAGCATTTGGCTAAATTATGGTTACTCGACCCGGTGCCCGGTTGGGTACCGGCCTTAAACGCTTTCACGCGCTTACAACAATCCCCCCAACACCATCTAGCAGACCCCGCGTTAGCGGCTTATCTTCTAGGGTTGGATGCCTCTGGCTTGCTCTCTGATCGGGGGAGCCACATGGCAGGCCCCTTTTTGAATCATTAGTAACTCTCACGGTACGTGTTATAGCGCAGTCGCTGGAGGCCACAGTTTCTCACCTCAGGATGAATTCAGGTGCCAGAGAAATCGACCTCCTTGTAGAAGGGCATGACGGGCAACTAGTTGCCATAGAGGTGAAATTGAAATCGGCTCCTACTGACCGGGACGTACGTCATCTTCTTTGGTTGAAGGAACAGCTGCCTCACCGCGTTGCAAGCCTGGTTGTTATTACCGCTGGCGACGTGGCCTACCGTCGCCCCGATGGCGTGTATGTTATTCCGTTGGCTCTTCTAGGGTAAATACATCTGCCTCAGTCAGTAGGTTCCAGCCGCATAATACATTTCTGCTATATACAGTTGGTTTGCCGTGACCGCCTGTTCACTGGGGCCCTACGTTACGTCCTCCACCTGCCCTGTGCATAAAAACATGCTGATCGTTTGCTGAGCAGGTAGGGTGTAACTACCCAAACACCACATGTTCAGGAGTACCTTCATGCGTTTTTCCGCCCCATCTCTAGCCTCTTCTGCCCGGCCTGCCTCCCGTCTAGGGGCCACGCTGGCAGTCTCAGCTCTTGCCCTAACCGGTTGCGGTTTGGGGGCCTCCGGTTCCCCGTCTGCTGACCGGTCAACGGCAAGGCCCGAGCCTAGCTCTAGTAGCTCGGCACCTTCCGGTGAAGCCGGTTTCTCCACGACAGCAGGCCCCCCCTCAGCATCGGCTGGGGCCGCTGCGTCCTCATCAGCCTCCGCTACAGCAGCAAGCTCAGAAGCTCTGTCCACCCAGAACAGGGTTCCAGCTATCGGGCTCAAATATGATGGGAGCTTTGACGACTACGTGCCTGCCACAGAAGAAGCACCGGCCCAGAAGGTCCCCAGGCCCATTGAACCTGAGGGTATGAATGAGCACACCCAAGAGGGTTTCGTCAAATTCTTTGAATACTACCTGGCTGAGCGTAACTACGCGATTACCAGCGGCGACACCGCCCGCTGGCGGGAGCTGGTAACGCCAGCGGGCAAGCCTAACCCCTCTCAGCAGGCTGAGCTCGACTTCCTGGACAAGGTCGATGCCGCCTACAAAAACGGCGGGTGGGTTGTGCGGGGCCACCGCAAGGCAGTGACCGACTTCTACCTTGTGGGCAAGGGCAATGAGTTTGGTGAGTATGTACTCAATACCTACCTGGTAGAAAACGGGACCCTGCTCCTGAACCCTGAGGCTAACCCTCCCCGGACCGAATGGGTTCCGGTCACGGAAGATCCCTACTTCTTTGGGCTGGCGGCTGACTATGAGGACGGGGCCTGGGTGCTGACCCTGCAGGCTATGGACTACTCAGATACCATGGCGGTGCCAGCAGATAAGTAAGACTGCCGGTTTCGTGAGGTCTTGAGCCCGTCTGCCCCTTAGGCCCGTCTGCCCCTTAGGCCCGTCTGCCCCTTAGGGTAGGCGGGCAACTGCGTCTTGGAGGGCTTCTTTGACCGCCTGGATTGCTGGCTGGTTGGAGCTTTCGGCGCGGGTTGCCATGAAGATTTTCCGGGAGGGCGCATGGGGCAGGGGTAGGGCTTTAACACCGTAAGCTTCCTCTAGTTCTTTGCCCTGGGCAGGCAGCGCAAAGCTGGGCATGATGGCTGCCGCCCCGGTTGCGGCCAGTTGCAGGTGGGCGTTGAGGTCATCAATCACGTAACGGATGTGCGGCTCAAAACCTGCCGCCCGGCACTGGTTAATACCCCAGATGCGGGAGGTGTTGTGCTCGCCTTCAAAAACCCAGGGGAGCGCGCTAGCATCGGCCAGCTTTTCCACGGGGCTGTCCTGAGCAACAACCAACTGCAAAGTGTCAAGGGCCAACAGGTCATAGGTGAGGTCCGGGTATTCGGGAATGTAGTGGTGGGGGTAGGACTCAGCAATGACCACATCGAATTCCCGGCTGCGGGTTAGCGACAGGCCGGTTTCCGGGTCAATCTGTACCACGTGTAGTTGTACCTGAGGCGCCTGGCGTGCCAGGTGCTCAAGCACACCGGTGAGCAGGGCGTGCGCGGCTGACTGAAAGATGGCCAGCTTGACCTGGCCGGTGGGCACTCCATCCAGCAGCGTGATGCGGGTGCGGGCAGCATCCATTTCTCTGAGTATGTTCCGGGTACTATCGGCCAAAATCAGTGCTTCTGTGGTGAGTTCAACCCCCCTGCCGACCTTGCGGAGCAGGGGAGCGCCCACCTCTTTTTCCAGTGTGGTGATTTGCTGGGAGATGGCGGAGGAGGTCAGGTGCAGTGCTTTGGCGGCGGCGGCAAGGCTACCGCGTTCGTGGATTTCTAGCAGCATGGCAAGGCGGCGCAGGTCGTACATGGGGGAACCTCACTAGGGGTAGAGCACTCAGACCAATAAACATTAGTGCTACTAAATATACAGGGTAAAAAATATTCACTTTTACTAATAGTGTAACCAGAACCTAAAGATGGTGAAATGGATAACAAGAAGCAGGTTTTCGCCCCGCCAAGAGCGGGCCAACAAGGAGGTCACCCCATGGCACAACCCTTCACCGACACCCACCACCAGAAACTAGCAGAACAGGCCGTCCAGCTGGTTGCCGACTGGGTTCAGGCAGCCCAGCAGATTCCCTCTGACCCTTCCGCAGAAAAACTGGCCGGAGTTCTCAAAGACCCTAACGGCCTAGACTTCACCGTGGGCTTTGTGGACGGCGTCATCCGCCCCGAAGACCAGCAAGTCGCCGGTAAAAACCTGAGCCGAATCGCCCCGATCGTGCCCTCCTTCTTGCCCTGGTACATGAAGAGCGCTGTAGGGGTGGGCGGCAAGCTGGCCGCCAAGGCTTCCTGGCCCACCGTACCCCTTGCCCGCACCGTCCTGCGCCAGATGGTGGGCCACCTGATTGTCGATGCCCGCGACCAGAAGCTGGGCCCCGCCATCAAACACCTGACCTCAACAGGCAACAAGCTCAACATCAACCTGCTGGGTGAAGCCGTCCTAGGTGACCGCGAGGCAGAACGCCGCCTGAGTGAAACCAAGCGACTGCTGGCCCGCGACGACGTTGACTACGTTTCCATCAAGGTGTCCTCCGTATCTGGCCCCCACTCGCACTGGGCCTTCGAAGAGGTCGTTGCCGATGCCGTTGAACGTCTAACCCCCCTCTACGAGCAGGCGGCGGCATCACCGACCCCCAAGTTCATCAACCTGGACATGGAAGAGTACAAGGACCTGGACATGACCATCGCGGTCTTCACCAAGATCCTTGATCAGCCCCAGCTTAAGAACCTGGAGGCCGGCATCGTGCTCCAGGCCTACCTGCCCGACACCCTGGCCGCCATGCAGCACCTTCAGGAGTGGGCCGCTCAGCGCGTTGCCGCCGGTGGCGCTCGCATCAAGGTTCGCCTGGTCAAGGGCGCAAACCTGTCCATGGAAAGGGTAGAAGCCGCCGTTCATGGCTGGCCCCTGACTACCTGCGACTCCAAGCAGGACTCTGACACTAACTACAAGCGCATCCTCAACTATGCACTGACCCCCGAACGCACCCGCAACATCCGCCTGGGCGTTGCCGGCCACAACCTCTTTGACGTCGCTTTTGCACTGCTTCTCGCCGAAGACCGAGGGGTCGAAAAGGATATCGAATTTGAGATGCTCATCGGCATGGCCTCCCAGCAGGCGGAGATTATCCGCCAGCGTGTGGGCCATCTGCTGCTTTACACCCCCGTGGTCCGCCCCGAAGAGTTCGACGTCGCTATCTCCTACCTGGTGCGCCGCCTTGAAGAGAACGCATCGAGCGAGAACTTCATGAGCGCGGTCTTTGACCTGGATTCTTCCCCCCAGCTCTTTGAACGCGAAAAGAATCGATTCTTACGCTCCCTGGAGGCTGTGACCGATGAAATTCAGCCGCCCCAGCGCACCCAGAACAGGCTGGAGGAGACTGCTGATACTGTTTTCAAGCCTGCCCCCGGGACCTTTGAGAACACTCCCGATACCGACCCAGCCCTGGCGGGTAACCGTGAATGGGGCCGCGCTATCTTGGAGCGCTCCAAGACCACCCAGATTGGTCTGGATGCTCTGGAGGCTAACGAGCTGGGTTCATCAGAAGAGGCTGAGGCCCTGGTTGCCCAGACCGTGGAAGCTGGCCGCGCCTGGGGTGCCCGCCCCGCCTCCGAACGTGCCGAAATCCTGCGTAAGGTAGCCGTCAATCTGGCGGTCCGCCGTGGCGAGTTCATGGAGATTATGGCTGCTGAGGCCGGCAAGACCCTGGACCAGGGAGATGTTGAAGTCTCTGAGGCTATCGACTTTGCCTACTACTACGCTTTGCTGGCTGAGCGCCTTGATTCTGTGGACGGTGCCAAGCACCACCCGGTTAAGCTGACCCTGGTTGTTCCGCCCTGGAACTTCCCCACAGCGATCCCCGTCGGTGGTGTGCTTTCTGCCCTGGCCGCTGGCTCCGCCGTGATTTTCAAGCCCGCAAGCAACACCGCCCGGGTGGGCGCACTGATTGCTGAGGTGCTGTGGCAGGCTGGAGTGCCCGAGGAGGTCCTGCGCCTGGTCAAGGTTACCGACCGCCAGGCCGGTTCCACCATGATTGCCCACCCCAGCGTTGACCGCCTGATTCTGACCGGCGGTTACGAGACCGCCGAGATGTTCCGGTCCTGGCGTAAGGACCTGCCGCTATTCGGTGAGACCTCCGGTAAGAACTCCATTATTGTGACCCCCAATGCTGACCTTGATCTGGCGGTTAAAGACGTGGTCTACTCGGCCTTCGGTCATGCCGGGCAGAAGTGTTCAGCGGCTTCAACGGTTATTCTTGTTGGCTCGGTAGGGGAGTCTAAGCGCTTCTACAACCAGCTGGTCGATGCGGTAAAGTCCCTGCACGTTGCCCACCCCCAGGACATTGAAGCCGAGATGGGCCCGGTCATTGAGGTTCCCGAGGGCAAGCTCAAGCGCGGCCTGACCGAGCTGGGCGAGGGCGAGACCTGGGTACTCAAACCCCAGCAGCTCGATGAGACCGGCAGGCTCTGGTCACCCGGCGTCCGCGCAGGTGTCAAGCCCGGCTCCGAGTACCACCTGACCGAGTACTTTGGTCCCATTCTGGGTGTCATGAAGGCCGCAACTTTAGAAGAAGCCATTGAGCTTCAGAACGCAACCGACTACGGCCTGACCGCTGGCCTGCATTCACTGGATTCCGGTGAACTTGAACTCTGGCTCAGCAAGGTTCAGGCGGGTAACCTCTACGTCAACCGAGGCATCACCGGCGCGATTGTTCAGCGTCAGCCCTTCGGCGGCTGGAAGAAGTCCACCGTAGGTTCGGGCACCAAGGCTGGCGGCCCCAACTACCTGGTGGCCCTCAGCGACTGGGAAAGCGCACCCGCAACTGCGACCACCGCCCCCTCCGACCAGAAGGTGCTCTCTGTGCTGACCGCTGTTCGCGGCCTGGATGGCTTCCCACCAGAAGAGCTGGATATGCTGGCTCGCGCCGCAAGCTCTGATGCTGATGCCTGGGCAACTGAATTCGGGCAGGGGCACGACCCCAGTAAGCTGGGTGTAGAACGCAATATCCTGCGTTACCTGCCAACTACGGTTCAGGTTCGTCTAGACCAAGATGGGGAGCTTGTCGCTGCCTTGCGCGTTCTGCTGGCGGGGCTGGTTGCCGGGGCACGGGTTGAGTTCTCCACCGCCCAGGAGCTACCCACTGCTCTGACCGCAGCTCTGGGCGCCGCAGGTATCAGCCTTGTCTCTCAGGACGATGCTCAGTACCGCTCGGCTCTTGCCAAAATTGCTCACACCCCCTCCAAGAAGCTTGAGGGAACCGCTTTTGAGGGTGCCCGTATCCGCTACATTGGCCAGGACGTCACGAGTATCTACCAGGCCTTGAATGGCCGACCCGACATTGCGGTTTACTTCCAGCCTGTGACAGAAGCCGGTCGAATCGAGATTCTGCCCTTTATCCGGGAGCAGGCCGTTTCGATTACTGCCCACCGTTTCGGTAACCCCTACAAATTCTCTGAGGGCCTTATCTAATCCACGGTAAAGACCAGCCCGCCCTTCACCATGAGGGGCGGGCCTTTTATGGTAAGAAGACAGTAAAAGAGGTGGCGCCAAACACGCATCACTGTTTTCTGTGTCATATAATCGTGCCTAGGCTGATTCCTTTTCCCTCACTGGAATCATGCGCAGTTAGTTCGAGCTTCACGCACCTCGATCGGCATCTTTGATCACTAGAAAAGGACACCTCCGATGAGCAATGTTCCCGCAGAACTCAAATACACCAAAGAACACGAGTGGGTTGGTCAACTCACCGCAGACGGAACAGTTCGTATTGGGGTGACAGACCACGCCCAGGGTGAACTGGGCGACGTTGTGTACGTTGACTTGCCCGAAGTGGGGGACACCCTCGAAGCTGAGGCAACATTCGGTGAGATTGAATCCACCAAGAGCGTCTCTGACCTCTTCGTTCCGCTTTCTGGCCAAGTTGTAGTTGTCAACGATGCCTTGGAAAGCTCGCCCGAAATTGTGAACTCTGATCCTTACGGTGAGGGCTGGCTGATTGAACTCCGCCCGGCGAACAAAGCTGATATTGATTCCCTGCTTTCTGCTGAGGGCTACCTAGCTGAGATTGAAGCCCAGTAGCTTTCCCACTTTTCGTAGAGCTTGTGCACCGCCTTTTCCCTACCGGGGAGGGCGGTGCCCTTCTGCTGAGCGAAAATCACGAAAAATACCGGATGGAACACGGCCTGAAATAGCCATAAATCGTTCCTAATGGCTAAGATTAAACAAGCGGTTCACTGTTTACCATTTCGTGACCTTGTGCCGGTTCATACCACAACACAACATATCCCTTGACGTAGTCATCTTCCCCGGGTTCCAGACCCCAAGATTCTTCTGTCGCACCATCCCACAAAGGACTAGATTGTATGGCCCCCGCCGAAGCCCACCCACAGACAAGCACCATTAGCCTCACCGCCCTGGGGATTTCTCAGGCTCACACTCCTACTGCTGAGGAAACCGCCCTGCTGGCAACTCTTCCTGTTGGCTCAGCTGTTCTTATTGGTATTGATGGTCAGTTCAAGGGTGCTCGTTTCCTGCTGACTCCCGATGCGACAGATGACGGCGGGGTTCTACCCACTATTGCCGGCCGTAGCCCTGAGTCTGACATCTACTTAGACGACGTCACCGTTTCGCGTCGCCACGCACTCTTTATTCCGAACGCAGGCAGCTTCATCCTGACCGACGCTGATTCCTTGAACGGTACCTATGTTAATGGTGATCGCGTCGATGAGGCTTACCTCAAGAACGGCGATGAAATCCACATCGGCAAGTTTCACTTCGCTTTCTACCAGGGTCAAGGCAAGTAATGAAACCCCAGGCACAATCTGCTGACGCTAGCGGTGCCGGGGCCAAGAATAAGACGATCGGCCAGGTACTCGGCGCCCTCGAAGGTGAGTTTGAGGGTATTAGCGCCTCTAAAATTCGCTTCCTTGAAGACAAGGGGCTGGTGAGCCCGCAGCGCACTAATACCGGTTACCGTAAGTACTCTGAGCAGGATATTGAGCGCCTACGCTATGTCCTCCAGCTTCAGCGAGACCAGTACCTACCGCTCAAAGTTATCAGGCAGCGTCTAGCTGAGTTAGATGCTGGGCTTGCGCCCGAGGCCGTCCAATCTCAGGAAGAGAAAACCGTTCCTGCTGTTGCTCCGGGTCAGCGCCCAGCTCTTCCTGCTGAACCTGGGCAGGTCTATACTCTGCGAGAGCTGGGCCAGGCGGCTGGCGTTGATATGCCCCTGCTCCGTGAACTCCTCAACTACGGGCTGCTAGAAGAGGGGAAAGAAGCCTACGATCAGTATGATCTGGCTGTCACCGAGGTCTGTAACCAGCTCACTGTCCACGGCCTACACCCGCGCCACCTGAGGGCTTTCCGGGCGGCGGCTGACCGGGAAGTAGACCTGGTGGAGACCGCTGTCGGCCCGCTGGCCTTGCGTAAGGACGAAAAATCTCAGGCCAGGGCGGCTGAGCTTGCTGGTGAAATTGCCCAGTTGATGCTCCGCCTACACATGGCCCTTGTCGCAGGCGCAATGCCAAGCTTTGATTAGGCTCTTTGAAGGCTGAGTCTCTGGCTAGCTTTCTGGTGGCGGTATTTTAATGACTTAGACCACCTTAAAACGCCGGGTGTCTGGCAGACCTAAATAACAGTCAATCGGGTTGGGGCAGGTAGGATAAGAGAGTCCATGATCCACATGAGGGAAGGAATCGCTATCACCGTGAATAACGATAACGGTTACAAGAGCGCAACTGATGCGCTACAAGGCGTACCTGCCCCTCTGGATCAGCCCTTGCTGGGTATTGACGACGTCATGCCTCGCAGTGCCCCGGTAGGCGAGCAGGGCGTTCTGTTTGACGATCCGCTTTCCCTGGTCGATGAAAATCTGGGCTACCGTGGGCCTACGGCCTGTAAAGCTGCTGGCATTACCTACCGCCAGCTTGATTACTGGGCCCGAACTCACCTGGTCGAACCCACCGTGCGTTCTGCTCAGGGGTCAGGTTCCCAGCGTCTATATTCTTTTCGCGATGTCCTGGTTCTTAAAATCGTTAAGAGCCTTTTGGACACCGGGGTTTCCCTGCAACAGATCCGCACTTCGGTGGAGCACCTGCGTGCCCGGGGTGTCGAAGATTTAGCCGGTATCACTCTCATGTCTGACGGTGCATCGGTCTATGAATGCACCTCAGCTGCCGAGGTAATCGATTTGGTACAGGCTGGCCAGGGGGTCTTCGGCATTGCCATTGGCCGGGTCTGGCGTGAACTCGAAGTTTCGCTCAGTGAGCTACCCGGCGAGAACACCGCACAAGAAGTCGCTCAGGGCCCCGAAATTCACGATGAGCTCTCTGCCCGCCGGGCGCGTAAAGCTGGCGCCTAATCAGCTATTAGTTTCGTTCTGTGTAAACACAGCACATAAGGGAAGGAAACCCTTCAAGGGTTTCCTTCCCCTTTTGTATTCCTAGGCGCCTTACTTGGCTTTCTCAAGCTCTACCAGCCCGGCTAAGAGGGCTGTAAAAGCATCTGCCAGAGGCTGGGCTTCTGCTTCAGGCCAGTAGTGGACGGGGTAGGCGGAGCCTTGAATTCGCTGAAGCAGGGGAGTCTCAGGAATCGGGATTTCTGCTACCAGATCACCAAAGAGGACCCGCATTTCTTCGGTGCGGTATTCGTGCTCAGGGTCATTGTCCCTGACCTTATTCATAATGATGGATGCTGCTCCGACAGCGTACTCAGTGTTTGACTCAAAGCGGGCGATAGCTCGCATAGTGCGTTCAGAGCCGGCAACAGAGAAGAGGGAAGGCTCGGCAACAGAGAGAACCCGCCCGGAAGCCGCCCAGGCCATCTCGGTCAGGCGACCAAGGGTTGGTGGGCAGTCGATGAGGATGAGGTCAAAATCGTCGCTCACGGGTTCTAGCAATCGTGCTAGATGAGGCAACAGAATGTCTGTAGGCTCAGACCGTTCCAGGGCTGTCAGCCGGGCTGACGCCCGCCCAACCCACACCCCGGCTTCTAAGCCAGTTCGGGAAGCCTGCCCCAAACTGCCCAGAGCGGTCCATGAGGAGGGACGAATCTCGTCCTTGAGCCAATAATTGTCGGGCGCTGAGAGCATGGCACCCATATCGGCACCATCGGTAGGTGAGCCCAGACCCGTTGAAGCATCCCCGTGCGGATCCAAGTCAATGACCAGAACACGTAATCCGCAGGCCTGGGCGGCAGAAGCAAGCCCTAGAGTAACAGAGGTTTTACCCACGCCGCCTTTAAGGCTACTGATGCTTACAATGCTGGTCATACTGGGAAGCCTCTCGATTACTGGGAACACACTGCCTTTACTATGCTACCTAAAAAGCTGGGGACGATGAGTTTGCCTATACCCACGCCTGGGAAGGGGCTAGCAGGAGAAAATACCAAGTGTAGTGCTAGTGACCATAAAATCCATAGATTACGGTCCTCATCACACAACATGGCCCCAAAAGGGAGTCTGGGCCGTCAAAAAAAGCTATATTTGAGGTGTTCACACACTCTTGTGGCTTAGCTCCGCCTGCCTGTCTAGGTTTCGACGGAGCGGAACGGAAAGAAATGTTTTCAAAAATCTTGGTCGCCAACCGTGGCGAAATCGCGATTCGCGCCTACCGAGCGGCCTATGAGCTTGGTGCAAAGACAGTCGGTGTCTTCCCCTACGAAGACCGCCACTCCATTCACCGCCAGCAGGCTGATGAAGCTTACCCCATCGGTGAAGAGGGACACCCCGTTCGGGCTTACCTGGACATTGATGAGATCATCCGCGTCGCCAAAGAAGCCGGCGCCGATGCCATCTACCCCGGTTACGGTTTCCTCTCCGAAAATCCTGATTTGGCGCGGGCTGCAGCTGACGCTGGTATCACCTTCATTGGCCCGCCCCCGGAGGTACTGGAGTTAGCGGGAAATAAGGTAGAGGCACTGCGTGCCGCCCGCCGCGCAGGTATCCCGGTGCTCAAATCAACCGAACCCAGCTCAGACATCGACTACCTCCTGAGCCAGGCGGAAGAAATCGGCTTCCCCATTTTCGTGAAAGCTGTTGCCGGCGGCGGTGGCCGTGGCATGCGCCGGGTCGAAAACCGCCAAGCTCTTAAAGGCTCCATCGAAGCGGCGATGCGTGAAGCTGAAACCGCGTTTGGTGACCCCACTGTCTTCCTGGAACAGGCTGTCTTGCGCCCCCGCCACATCGAGGTGCAGATTCTTGCCGATGCAGAGGGCAACATCGTTCACCTCTTTGAGCGTGACTGCTCGCTCCAGCGCCGTCACCAGAAGGTCGTTGAAATCGCTCCTGCCCCCAATCTGGACGATAAGATCCGCCAGGCCCTCTTCCGCGATGCTGTGAAGTTCGCCCGGGAGCTAGGCTACGTCAACGCCGGTACCGTGGAGTTCCTGGTCGATACCGCAGGTGAGCGCGCTGGCCAGCATGTCTTTATCGAGATGAACCCCCGTATTCAGGTGGAGCACACCGTCACCGAAGAGGTGACCGATGTTGACCTGGTTCAGTCACAGATGCGTATTGCTGCCGGTGAAACCCTGGATGATTTGGGAATCCACCAGGAGGACCTGAAAGTACGTGGCTACGCCCTTCAGTCCCGCATCACTACCGAAGACCCCGCCAACGGTTTCCGCCCGGACGTTGGCAAGGTAACCTACTACCGTTCGGCCGGTGGCTCCGGCATCCGACTGGACGGTGGCACCGTCTACACCGGGGCACAGATTTCACCGCACTTTGACTCCATGCTGGTCAAACTGACCTGCCGGGGTCGTACCTTTGAATCAGCTGTTCAGCGCGCCTCCCGTGCGCTGGCGGAGTTCCGTATTCGTGGTGTTGCCACCAATATCCCCTTTATCCAGGCGGTGCTGGAGGACCCCACCTTCCGCGCGGGCGATGTCTCCACCCCCTTCATCGATGAGCACCCCGAGCTCTTGATCAAGAAACCCTCCGCTGACCGTGGAACCAAGGCTCTTCAGTACCTGGCGAACGTAACCGTCAATAAGCCTCACGGCCCCCGCATTGACGGTATTGACCCGCGCACTAAGCTCCCACGTTTCCCCGGGGATAAGGTTTCAGAGCCTTTCCGCTCACCCTTTGACGCTTCGTCCCATCAGCCTCCAGCTGGTTGGCGGCAACGCCTGCTAGAACTGGGGCCGGAGGGCTTTGCCAAGGCAGTGCGTGAGACCAAGGAAGTGCTGATCACAGATACAACCTTCCGAGATGCTCACCAGTCACTGCTGGCAACCCGTGTGCGTACCCGTGACCTCTTGGCAGCAGCACCAGCTGTAGCTCACGTCACCCCGGAGCTTTTCTCGGTTGAAGCTTGGGGCGGTGCTACCTACGACGTTGCTCTGCGGTTCCTGACTGAGGACCCCTGGGAACGCCTTGCCCACCTGCGTGCGGCCATGCCTAACCTGCCTATCCAGATGCTACTGCGGGGTAGGAACACTGTGGGCTACACACCCTACCCCACCGAAGTAACCGATGCTTTCGTGCAGGAGGCAGCAGCCACCGGTGTTGATATCTTCCGCATTTTTGATTCGCTGAACGATGTCTCCCAAATGACACCGGCTATCAAGGCCGTTCGTGCAACGGGCACAGCGGTAGCGGAGGTGGCAATCTGCTACACCGGCGATATGCTCGACCCCAACGAGAAGACCTACTCACTGGACTACTACCTCAACCTTGCCGATCAGGTGGTTGAGGCCGGTGCTCACATCCTAGCCATTAAGGACATGGCAGGGCTGCTGCGCCCCGAGGCGGCCCGCCGACTGGTGACCGCTCTGCGGGAGCGCTTTGATCTGCCAGTGCACCTGCACACCCACGACACTGCCGGTGGCCAGGTGGGTACTCTGCTTGCGGCGGTTGAAGCTGGTGTTGACGTTGTGGACGTGGCCTCAGCCTCCATGGCTGGCACCACCTCACAGCCCTCTTTCTCCGCTCTTGTGGGTGCTCTCCAGCATACCGAGCGTCAGCCCTCTATCACCCTTGAGGCCGCCTGTGCTCTGGAACCCTACTGGGAAGCTGTTCGTACCATCTACAAGCCCTTTGAGATGGGCCTGTCTGCCCCGACTGGGCGTGTCTACACCCACGAGATTCCCGGTGGTCAGCTCTCCAACCTCCGCGCCCAGGCTAAGGCTCTGGGGCTGGGGGAGCGGTTCGAGGACATCGAAGATATGTACGCGGCAGCTGATCGCATGCTGGGCCATATCGTCAAGGTCACCCCGTCCTCCAAGGTTGTGGGCGACCTGGCTCTCCAGTTAGTCGGTATGGGTGTCTCACCCGAGGACTTCGAGAAAGATCCTCAGAACTTTGATATCCCCGACTCCGTTATCGGCTTCCTCAACGGTGAACTGGGTACCCCGCCTGCTGGTTGGCCTGAGCCCTTCCGCACCCGGGCACTTGAGGGCCGCAAGCTGGCGAAGCCTAGCCTTAAGGAACTTTCTGCGGAGGACCTTGCGGCTTTGGCTGGGGACCCGGCAACCCGCCGCGCTACCCTCAACCGCCTGCTCTTTGCCGGCCCCACCCAGGATTATGAGAAGGCCCGGGAGGAATTCGGCGATGTTTCAATCCTGCACACCCGTGACTTCCTCTACGGCATGGTCTTCAAGCGCGAACACGTCATCTCCCTGGGTAAGGGTGTGCGTTTGATTGCTACCCTGCAGGCTATCTCAGAGCCAGATGATAAGGGTATCCGTGAGGTCATCTGCACCTTGAATGGTCAGCAGCGTAGTGTCTATGTTCGCGATAACTCGGTTGAGTCCAACGTCAAGGAAGCTGAGAAGGCTGATGCCTCCAATCCCGGTCATATAGCGGCTCCTTTCGCCGGTGGTGTGACTATTACGGTCAAGCCCGGCGATGTCATTGCGGCGGGTGACCAGGTAGCCACCATTGAGGCTATGAAGATGGAGGCTTCAATTACTTCCACCGTCTCAGGTACCGTCGAACGTATCGTCTATAAGGACATCTCGCAGGTAGCTGGTGGTGACCTGCTGATTGTGGTCAATGTTCAGTAGAGAACCTGAGTAAGAAGGCGGCGGTTCCCGGGCAACGGGGGCCGCTGCTTTCTTTTGCCCCCACCGATGGCCTAAGGCAGAGGTAAGTTCGCGGGTATTTCTTTCTTTAATCTAGTCAGGTCAGCTTTCCAGTGCTAGTTTTTTAGGCATGATAAAGACTCGTGGACTGTTGATTTCCTGGCTCCTGAGCACTGCTCTCTTTTACATGTGTTCGATTGGATACACCGTCTTTCAAGCTAGGTTCAGTGATGTGAATCCCCTGGGGGCAGGAGGCCTTACTTTCACGCCTATCGTGGACCGTTGGGTAGTAGTGGTTGCTATGGTTACACTCTGGGTAAGCGCAATTTTGGGTGCTATCTACTTGAGTTTGAGCATCAATAATTGGAAACATAGAACTGCCATTCCCGGGCAAAGGGAAAGTACTGCAGGAGTTCTGACCGCAGTTCTTTGGGTTCTCGGGACGCCCATCTTCCTCATTTTCTTTCTGCTCGGTCTATTAATGGCGTTTATTACATATAGTATGCAGGATTACAAATACATACAGTCCGAAAGCGCCCAGACATATATTTTGGTTAGTAAAGACAACATCGATTACAGCACCTACTATCAGTACAAAAGAGTTGCTCCTGGCCTGATGATTCGAGACCGGGAAATCAACTACTCACATTGGCAGGCTGGAGAATATGTTCCCCCGGAAGCGCCTTTATTTGATTGGTGAATGGGCCCAGATAAGCTAGGTAGCATGAATATTACTCACATTATGGTTATTGGTTTTGGTGCTCTTCTCTTGCTGGTGGGGGCGCTTGCTCCTCAAGCTGGGTGGAACCTGCCGGTAATGATTCTGGGCGGTCTGCACGTGGTAGTAGGTAACGTCCTTGTTTTCCGTCAGATGAAACAGAACCTTCAGCAGACCAAGCAAACTCCCCAAGACAAGGCAACCAACGAATAAGCACACTAGGCTGATCGGAAGGATTTCAGTCTGGGGCAGTGGGCGGGAATAGCCTGTCAGCGTTCGATGTTGAACCTTACACGGGCACACCGAATCAGTGCCCACAAAAGCTACAGCGAAAGGTACCGTGTTGAGCGCAGTACGCGAATACGACATCATTATCATCGGATCAGGTTCCGGTAACTCTCTACCGAACGCAGCAATGGAAGGCAAGAAAATTGCCATTATTGACGGCGGACGGTTCGGCGGAACCTGCCTGAACGTGGGGTGTATCCCTACCAAGATGTACGTTTACCCTGCTTCGGTTGTTACCCGGAGCAAGGAGGCCGCTCGGCTGGGGGTTGAGCTAGAACACCGCAGTACTGCCTGGCGCGATATCCGTGACCGCATTTTTGGGCGTATCGATGCTATCAGCCAGGGCGGTTTGCAGTGGCGTAAGTCCCTGGACAATGTGGATGTCTACCAAGAGTTCGTTCAGTTCATTGACACCCACACTCTACGTACCGATTCAGGTATTGAGCTGACCGCCCCTCAGATTGTTGTAGCGACCGGTTCCCGCGTTTCACTGCCTCAGGTTCCCGGTATCGACCTGCCCCAGGTGCACACATCCGACACCATTATGCGCTTGGAGGACCTACCCCAACACATCGTGGTGGTGGGCGGTGGCTTTATCGCCGCTGAGTTCGCGCATGTCTTTAACGGGCTTGGGGCTCGTGTAACCCAGGCTGTTCGTTCCGACCGTCTGCTCAGGAGCCATGACCGCAGTATCGCAGAGACTTTCACCACTGCCGCTCAGCATCAGTGGGACCTTCGCCTTAACCACGCCCTGCGCTCTATAGAACCAAGTCAGGGTGGAAAAGTGACGGTTCACTTTGAGGCCCATGGGCAGGATGTCACGGTTGAAGCCGATACCGTACTGGTAGCCACAGGGCGCACCCCGAACTCGGATACAATCTCGGCCGCCACTTTCTTTGACGTTGATGAGCGAGGCCTGCTGCAGGTCGATGAGTACCAGCGTGTTCTCTCAGGTGGCCTTCCGGTCAAGGGCCTATGGGCGCTGGGTGATGTGTCGTCACCCTTCCAGCTCAAGCACGTTGCCAACGCTGAGATGCGCACTGTGCAGTGGAATCTGCTCAACCCTGAGCACCTCAAAGCCACAGACCACCGCTTTGTCCCTTCCGCTGTTTTCACCTACCCTCCGATTGCTTCGGTGGGCCTGACCGAGGAAGAAGCCCAGCAAGAGGCTGACCGAGAGGGCTTTGAGATAACCGTCAAAGAGCAAAAGTTCGGCGACGTTGCCTACGGTTGGGCCATGGAGGACTCTGAGGGGCTCTGCAAACTGATTGCCCGCAAGGATACCGGTCAATTACTGGGAGCACACCTGATTGGTGAAGAATCACCAACCCTGATTCAACCCCTCATCCAGGCTATGAGCTTTGGCCTTTCTGCTCGGGATATGGCTCGTGGCCAGTACTGGATCCACCCGGCCCTGACTGAAGTTGTAGAGAACGCGCTTCTGGGCCTGGAGCTGGACTCCTAGCAAGTCACTCTGAGATAGAGGTACCGTGCACCGGAGGCTAGAGTTTTCTAGTTGCTCTCTCTGCCTTCGGCTCAGAACTAACGAGAGTCAAGCCCCGAACCCTCATAAGGGTTCGGGGCTTGACTCTATTGGATTGACCTACCCTCAGAAGCTAGGGCTTGGTCGAATCCGAACTAGCACCGCCCTCAGCAGATCCTTCACGGCCTTGATCTGCTGTATTCTTTGAAGCTGAGAGGGGAGATGCCTGCTGAATTTTTTCGGCCAGCTCCTGGAACCGCCCAGCCTGGTGACCGGTAAAGTCCTGGAACTTCTGGCCCTGCACTGACTTGAACTCTTCCCACTTCTCAGTCTGCTCTGCCCTAATCTCCTGAACACGTTCGGCAGTCTGCGCCGCCGTTTCGGTCACTGAAGTCTTGGTACGGTTGTAGATATCTTCAATATAGGAGTTGAAATCGGCAAGAACCTGCTTGCGCCTTACCTTCATGGAGGGGGTCAGATGTCCCTCAGCTTCGGTGAAGTCCTTGTCAACGATACGGAACTCGCGGATCGACTCAGCCTTGGACACCAGGGCATTCGCGTCGTCCACAAATTTCTGGATGGCTGCTCGGACGCTCGGGTGGTTGGCGGCCTCCTTGGGAGTAAGGGTGGGCGGAAGGCCGATACGTTCCAGCTCATCGGGAAGGACGTCGGGATCAAGGGTGATAAGTGCTGCGATAAAGGGCTTCTCATCGCCTACCAGCATGGCCTGAGAAACCATAGGGGCCTGACGCAGACGGTCCTCGGCGGGTACCGGCATGACGTTTTTACCGCCAGCGGTCACAATGATTTCCTTTTTACGGCCGGTGATATAGATTTTACCGTCCTCATCAATATGGGCCAGGTCACCGGTCCGGAACCAACCGTCCTCGGTAAAGGCGGCTGCGTTCTCTTCGGGGTTATCCAAGTAACCAGAAATCAGACCGACACCGCGGTATTCAAGTTCACCATCTTCTGCGATTCGGGCTGAACCGCCCGGAATTAGAGTACCGACGTTGCCGATATCGAATCCGCGAATACGACCCACCGCCAGCGGTGCAGTAGTCTCCGTCAGACCGTAGCCTTCAACAACCTGGATACCTACAGCATGGTAGAAGTGGCCGTAGTGCGGGGCAAGGCGGCCTCCACCTGAAACAGCGAAACGAACCTTTCCCCCCATTGCCTCACGGAGCTTTGAGTACACCAGCTTGTCGTAAAACTTGTGCTGGAGTGCTAGCTTGTGGGTCATCTTTCCCGCAATTTGAGCCTCTGACCACCTAATGGCAACCTCAACGGAACGGTGGAAGAGCTTAGCGTTGATCTTGCCGCCCTTCTCTGATTTCTTGATTGCGCCCTCATAGACTTTTTCAAAGACTCGGGGGACAACCAGGAGCATAGTTGGCCGGAAGGAACTTAGATCTGTGGAGAGATTTTTGATATCGGGGGCATGCCCCACGGTCAGCCCGGCCTCAAAAGCAAGGATTTCGATGATACGACCCAGCACATGCGCTAGTGGCAAAAAGAGGAGTGTTGAGTTTGTTTCGTTGGCGATCTCAGGAATGGTGAGCTTGGAATTAACGCAGAGCCGTACAAAGTTACCGTGGGTAATGGGGCAGGCCTTGGGGCGGCCAGTAGTTCCCGAGGTGTAGACGATGGTAGCAAGCGAATCGAGGTTTGCTAGGGCACGCCGCTCTAAGACAGCTTCATCGGTTACCCCGGAACCTGCCTGAACCAGTGTGGAAATAGCTGCGTCCTCAATGACCCACACATCCTTGAGGCGCTCAAGAGAGAGCTCCTCCTCGGTGAGGTCACGGGCCTTCTCAATAACACCGGCCAGCTTAGTGTTTTCAACGAATACGGCCTTAGCCTTCGAGTGGGAAAGCGCCCATGCTGCCTGGGCGGGGGAAGATGTCTCGTAGACAGGTACAGAGATGCCGCCTGAATACCAAATCGCAAAGTCAATCAGGGTCCACTCGTAGCGGGTACGACTCATAATGCCAATGACGTCTCCGGCTTCGATGCCCGATGCAATGAGCCCCTTGGCGAGGTCAATGACCTGACGACGGAACTCTTTGGCGGTTACGTTCACCCAGTTGCCTGGCGACTTTTGTACTCGGTAGACAACAGGGTCCCTGCTGTCCTGCGCGCGACGTTCCACCATTTCAGTGACGTTGATAGATGGGTCAACGCTGACAAGTTGCGGGGAGTGTATTTCTTTCACCTTGCTACCTTTGCAATCTCACCCCACCGTTGGGGATGGAACGGGCTGTGGCTTCGGCACCACGCATGGGCATCTTATCCTGAGCAATTTTACAGGGCAAAATTAATCGGACTGCACGATTAGCGCTCTTAGAGAGCTGTTTTCTTAATCTACTGATCTACACGATGAGCTTACTTAAACTAGCGGTTATATTTAGCCTGAAAAACAGACAAAAGCAGTCCGGAAGAGTGCGCTTCTCTTTTTAGCAGAGTAGGGCCCGTGCTTACAATGTTTGGTAGGAAAACAGCGTACTGCCCCAAGGAGTGACTTCGCATGTATATGCAGCTTCGTTTCGTGCTCAAACCCCTCCTGCAACGGGTATACCATCACGATGAGGTGGGTGCTGAACACATCCCTGGTGACCAAGGTGCCATATTGGCAAGTAACCATGTGTCCTTTGTGGATTCTCTTTTCTTGCCACTTGCCGCACCTCGTCAGGTCTTTTTCCTGGCCAAATCAGACTATTTCACTACCCCAGGCCTCAAAGGTAGGTTGATGAAATGGTTTTTTACCTCGGTGGGGCAGCTTCCCATCGATCGTTCTGGTGGAGCTAAATCAGCCCAGTCTCTTGCTGCGGCAGTATCAGCCTTGCGAGAGGGGAAACTGGTGGGTATTTACCCAGAGGGCACCCGCAGCCCCGATGCCCGCCTCTACCGGGCAAAAATTGGTGTTGCCCGCCTAGCACTTGAAGCTGGAGTTCCTATTATCCCGGTTGCGCAACTGGGCAATGAGTATGTTCAGAGGCCGGGATCTAATAGGTTGCATGTGCGCCACCAGGGGAAAGCCATCCGCGTGCGAACCATTATTGGTGAGCCGATTGATACGACCCCCTACGCTCACCGGGAAGACCAGTGGGTCGCTCAACGGGAACTTGCTGATTTAGTTATGCAGAAAATTAGTGAACTCACCGGCAGAAAGATTATCCCAGCCTATGCTGGCGATATTAAGAAGCTTATGGCCTCTGAGAACATCAGCGCAGATGAAGCACTGCGCAGGTTGCTCCCTGATTACACCCCCTAAGCGAGGAGGGTATGTGCCCCGGCTCATCATGGAAGCCTAGACCGGTTAGGGGTGTCATATGATGGACTCCGCATTGTAGGGCACCCCAACCAAGACCATACTTTATCAAGAAAGCCTTTCCCCACGAGGCAGAGAACGACCACTATACTAAGGATTTATCGCGTCATGACCTCCGATATCAGCCCCAGCAGCAAGAATTTATCTGAACTCGACGAGTGGCGTTCCCTCAAGATTGACCAGCACCCTCAGTGGGTTAATCACCCAGATTTTGCCCAAGTCATGCGTGAACTGAGCACCGTACCTCCGCTTGTATTCGCCGGTGAAGTCGATCAGATGCGTGCTGATTTAGCGCGGGTGGCAAACGGTGAAGCTTTCCTCCTGCAAGGCGGTGACTGCGCCGAAACCTTTGCCGGTGCAACCGCAGATAAGATATCGGGCCGTATTCGTACCCTGCTTCAGATGGCGGTAGTCCTGACCTACGGTGCGTCTATGCCCGTTGTAAAGATGGGGCGTATGGCCGGGCAGTTCTCAAAACCCCGGTCCTCCAACGACGAAACCCGCAACGGGGTGACACTGCCTTCCTTCCGCGGCGAGATGGTCAATGGCTTTGACTTCACCGAAGAATCCCGAGTCCACGACCCTCGCCGTATGCTTCGCGGCTACCACACCAGCGCATCCACCTTGAATCTGATTCGTGCTTTCACCCAGGGCGGCTTTGCCGATTTACGACTGGTGAACTCCTGGAATAAGGGATTCACCTCTAACCCCGCTCACTCTCGCTACGAGTCTATCGCGGCCGAAATTGACCGAGCCGTCAAATTCATGGAGGCCTGCGGCACTGACTTTGGACCGCTCAAAACCACCGATGTTTACACTGGACATGAAGCTCTGCTCCTTGACTTTGAGCGTGCACTCACCCGCATTGATTCACGAACCAACCTCCCCTACGATACCTCAGCCCACTTCCTCTGGATCGGTGAGCGAACCCGCGGCCTGGACGATGCCCACGTCAACTTCCTATCCAAGGTCCGCAACCCCATCGGTGTGAAGCTCGGCCCCACTACCACCGCTGACGATGCGCTTGCCCTGATTGACAAGCTTGACCCGGAACGCGATCCTGGCCGTCTGACCTTCATTATCCGCATGGGCGCCGCTACTATTCGTAAGAAGCTACCGGCGATTGTCGAAGGGGTGCAGAAAACAGGTGCCAAGGTCGTTTGGGTTACCGACCCCATGCACGGCAACACCATCTCTGTTCCCTCGGGCTACAAGACTCGCCGCTTCGATGATGTGGCCGATGAAGTTCAGGGTTTCTTTGAGGTCCACGAAGCCCTGGGCACCTTCCCCGGTGGAATCCATGTTGAAATGACCGGCGACGATGTCGCTGAGTGCCTGGGCGGCTCTGATCCGATTGAGGAAGCGGCCTTTGCTGACCGCTACGAGACTCTATGTGATCCCCGCTTGAACCACCAGCAGTCGCTGGAAATCGCTTTCCAGGTTGCTGAGTACCTGGCCCGCCGCTAAAAGGGACAGTCTCAATCCGTTAGCTTTCTAGTTACTTACTGAAAAGCCATCTGCCCTATCTGGTACCAGATAGGGCAGATGGCTTTTAGTTTTGGTCAAAGCAGAGAGCTAAAACAGTAGGGTAGCTAGCCACCAACCGATGAATCCGGCACCAACCAGACCAAGGAGTAAGAAGGCCGAGAAAGCTAGCAGGGCTACCGGCTGAGGTGCTGCTCGCCAGGGTTCAGCAGGGGAGCGGCGTTCTGCCTGGCTCTTAGCTGTGACGATGCCTGGACTCTGGTGAGCAGAACGTGCGGGAATGAAAGCATCACCTGCTTGCTGGGTTTGCCCTGCCCGACGTGGGGTATAACTAGCGGAGATGCTGGTTGCCGATGGCGCAGAGGCCGGTGCATTTGCTGCTTCCATGGCAGGGCTTAGTCCAGAAAAGGCCACGGTGGTGTTGGGGTCCTGAGCCACGTCCCAGTAGAGAGTTTCATGGCCTGATCTGTCAGACTCTGGGGTAGCTGACGCGCTCGCCTTTTGTGTCGCCTGAGGCTTGGTCATGGGGCCCACACCGGCTATCTGGGTGGGGGCATAGACCTGAACCGGCGCTGAAGCGGCTGAACGCACCGCTTTCTCGTGCGCAGTCAGTGGCGCTGACGTATCAGCTTCTACATCAATGAGGTCATCGGCCTGTCCAAAAGCAGAGATAGGGGTATTCCGATACACACGGGTCATGCCGGATCGGTCAGCGATTTCGGTAACATCCTCCCACATCCTTGTGAGAGGCAGATCGGTTACTAGAGGTGCACGGAAAGCCCTCTCATCAGCGGTGGAACGGCTCAGACAGTCTTGAAGAGCGCGGTAGAGCTCGGTGGCATCTTGGGGCCGATCTGCAGGGTTGCGACGCGTAGACCAGCTGACCACACCCGCAATATCCGAGGAAATTCCGGGAGCCAGTTGAGTGACGGAGGGGATATCGGTGTTGGTGTTATGGTAGAGCACCTGCTGGTCATTTTCTGTTACCGCGAACGGCATACGGCCGGTGAGCATACGGTACATCATGACACCGGCTGAGAAAATGTCGCTGGCGGGCCCGACAGAAGCACGAACATCGAGAATCTCCGGGGCCACAAAGGAGGGCGTGCCCATGAGCTGGCCGGTCGCATTCTGGTCAGCGCGGCGGGTCAGGCCAAAATCGGAAAGCTTGATGGTCTGGTGCTCATCTTCAAGCAAAATATTGGCGGGTTTGATGTCGCGGTGAATGAGCCGGTGAGCGTGGACTTCTGACAGTCCCTCGACGGCAGGAATCATAATGGAGAGAAGCTCCCCGACCGAGAGCACAGGCCTTACCTTCAGTAGCTGAGAAAGGGTGCACCCGTGGACGTATTCCAGAACCAGGAACATCACCTGCTGTCCATGGACCTTCTCAGTGCCTGAGGCTATAACCCCTACCACATTAGGGTGCTTGATTTTGCTGAGCGCCGCACCCTCCCGGAAAAACTTCTGTTGCTGAGTTGGATCCGCAGAAAGGTGCGGTAAAAGCACCTTGACCGCAACGGGGTTATTGGACCACAAATCAACCGCGTGGTAGACCTCTGCCATGCCTCCGCGGGCTATCAGGTGGCCGACCTCGAAATGACCGTCAAAAATTACCCCGGTCAGCCAGGGGGCAGCAGCGTTCTGTTCAGACATCTTTACCATCTTACGTGCGCCAGCTAGCGGGCGGTAGTGCAGAAGTGATGAGGGTAAGAACACGTCATGCTACCGCTTACCCCGGTTCTAGGGCACAATGGTTAGGTGACTGATGATAAAACTACACCCCAAGTAATGAGCCTGGTAGGTAACTGGCTAACGATTCCGGATATTGCCGAAGCCCTTGACCTCAAAGTAACCCGCGTTCATAACCTACTTTCCGATGGCACTCTGCTTGCCGTTCGTGACCCCGAGAGCGGGGTTAGGAAAGTTCCCGCGCTCTTTATCCGTCAGGACCGTGTCCTGGAATCTTTGAAGGGTACCCTTATTGTTCTTAAGGACGCAGGGTTTACCGCCGAAGAAGCTATCGTGTGGCTCTACACCGAGGATGACTCCTTGCCCGGTCGACCTATCGATGCTCTCCTTGAAGGCCGAAAGACTGAGATCCGCCGAAGGGCATCCGCTCTGGCCTGGTAAATCAGATGGATGCTCTGGACCGGGGTGCTGGTGTGCTGAATACAGCTACTGGCACCCCGGTCTTTTTATGAGCTACGGTTCAGAGCCTTAGCCGCAATTTCTCGGAGGGCCTGCATCACATCTGTATCGATGCTCAGCTCTGCCAGCTGGCTCAGTGCCTGCTCGCTCTTTTCGCTAATCATTGCCTCGGTGGCCTCTAGCGCGCCGCTATTTCGCATGAGGTCCTGGAGGGCCGTGATAGTTGCGGGATCCAGCTGGGGGGAACCCAAGGATTCCTCCAGGAAAGCTCGTTCTTGGGCTGAAACTTTCATAGCGGTAAACGCCGTAAGCACGGTCCGCTTGCCCTCTCGGAGATCATCTCCGGCAGGTTTCCCGGTTGTCTCAGGCTCCCCAAAGACACCTAGCACATCGTCCCTGAGCTGGAAACCTTCTCCCAGGGGGAGGGCAAAAGTCCGGTACCCATGGAGCAGGGAGGACGGCTCCCCATGCTTCAGGTCCTGCCCAAGAGCACCGCCTAAGGCCAGAGGGTGTTCACAGGAGTACTTTGCTGACTTAAAACGAATCACGTTGAGAGCGCGTTCAAGGGCCAGCTCGGGTTCTTCTTCTGGGACAACTTCACCCACAATATCGAGGTACTGCCCGGCCATAACCTCGGTTCTCATCAGGTCAAAAATAAAACGGGCTTCGCTCTGTGCTGTCAGCTCAGGAATAGAAGAGAACACCATCTCTGACCACGAAAGGCAGAGATCACCCGCCAGGATTGCACTAGAAACGCCGAAAGTTTCGGCGCTGGTTTTGTAGCTAAGGTCAGTGTGCATGGCTTCAAAGCGACGGTGTAGGCTGGGGGCACCACGGCGGGTATCGGAAGCGTCAATAATGTCATCGTGAATCAGCGCAGCAGTCTGGAAGAGCTCAATAGCAAGCCCGGCTTTAACGATAGATGGAGTCAGACCGGCACCGCCTGAACCGCGATATCCCCAGTAGGCAAGAAGCGCCCGTAGTCGTTTGCCTCCGGAGGAAAGAGATTCTATGGAGTCAAGCAAAGGGAGAGTCTCCTTGGAAACAGGCAGCATAATTTCTCTTTGCCGCGCAAAGAAACGCTGTCTTTCAAGCTCCAAGGCCTCAAGATAGCGAGAGGTTTCCAGAGAGGCGGGATCGGATGCTTGCTGGGGGGTCATGGCGTCCTTGGGTGGTATGAGCAGGTGTAACCAGTCTAGTGGATTGAATGATTGGTCTGGCAAAGTTTGGGTATCTCGACTAACCTAGATTGTTAGAACATATATTCTAATTGCTGTAAAGGTCGGTGCCAGGTGGGGTGGGAGAGTCGGGAGCGCTATCAGCTGAGGAAGCCAGCGCCCGTTATCATGCACCTTGACATGGATGCCTTCTTCGTGAACGTGGAATTGCTTTTCCGGCCAGAACTCAAGGGGCGCAGCATCATTGTCGCCAGGAACACTCCGCGTTCTGTGGTCACTTCTGCTTCCTATGAGGCTCGAAAGTATGGTGTGGGCTCAGCCATGCCTTTAGCTAGGGCCTTGCAACTGTGCCCTAATGCTGTTGTGGTTGAGCCATCCTCTAACTATCGTGACTACTCCCGTAAGGTCATGGCTATTCTGCACCGGATTACAGACCGGGTGGAGCAGGTCAGCGTAGACGAGGCTTTTGTCGATCTCACCTCGGCTATCCGCGCCCAGGGCAACCCTGTACAGATTGCTCAGAAGGCGCGGCGACAGATAGCTGATGAACTGGGGCTCCCATCATCAGCGGGCATTTCTTCTACGAAATTTATTGCCAAAATGGCGTCCTCTGCCTCTAAGCCCAAGGGCCTCTGGGTCATTCCGCCCCACAAAATACAGGATTTTTTGGACCCTATGCCGGTGGGGCGGCTCTGGGGGGTTGGGGCCAAGACCTCTGCCCATCTTGAGGGACTGGGGATACATACAGTCAAGCAACTTCGGGGGTACGAGCTAGGGTGGCTCCAAAGTCGCTTTGGGCTGTCTGCCGGAACTCATCTGTTTGAGATGTCGAGGGGCATTGATCGTCGTGCGGTAGAAAACCACCGGGTTGAAAAATCCATAGGAGCCGAGCATACATTTCTTGAGGACCAACAAGAAGCCACAGTCCTGGCTACTGAGCTCTATGGCCTGTGCCTGACTGTCGCGCGGCGTCTGCGTGCTTCGGGTAAGCAAACCCGTAGCCTGAGCATCAAAATTCGTTATTCCAACTTTGAGACGCTGACCCGATCCTGCCCTCTTCTGGGGGCAACAAGCTCAGGGCGGCAGATCTTCGAAGCGGTTCAGGCCTATCTCAGTCGGAATGGAATTCTCGACTCTCGCGGGAATTCTCACCGGCCGATCCGTCTGCTGGGGGTACGCGCTGACAAGCTGGAGGCTCAGAGTGCAGGGGTGCAACTCGCCCTGCTTCAGGATGACCTCGATGTGGGTGACTTTGACCGCCACCAGCATTGGCAGGGCGCTGAATCTACCATGGACCTCATCCAGGCAAAGTTCGGGGCTAGAGGTTTGATACCTGCACGGTTGCTGATGGCCGACCAAAGAAAAGGGCCCCTGGAATAAAATTCAAACCCTTGCGGCTTTTTCTTGGGTCTTTAGCCTGACAAAATGTAAGATGGTTAGACTGAAATGGTTCGGTACCTGGCCTGCGTTTGAGCGCGGTTCTCGGTAACTTTCCAGTCCTTTCCACAAGCTCTAGGAGATGCCATGGCGCTATCGGAACGCGAGAAAGAACTTCTTGCTCAGCTTGAGAAGCAGCTCAATGACGATCCTGCTTTCGCATCTACTATGACCGGGCCGCAGGATGTCGTGGCTCCCGCTTTGACTGCATCACCTCGTCACCTGGTTCTAGGTGCCCTGGGGGCTGTCCTGGGTTTGGGTGTGATCATCGCCGGTGTAGCCAGCAAGCTCATTATTGTGGGTGTCCTCGGGTTCCTCCTTGCTAGTGCTGGCCTATATTTTGCAACTACCGCTCCCCGGAACTCCTCCCCGAAGGCAGGAAAGGGAGTATCTGCCCCCAGGCCCTCTAAAGGGCCCTCATCCTTTATGAGGGGACTAGAGGAGAAATGGGATAAGCGCCAAGGCGGTACACGCTTTTAGGCAGGCAGTTCTTTGGACCGCCCGGTAGCTACCGGGCGGTTTTTTGTGCCTTAAAGAGATTTGCTGTTTTCAAACGAATTAAGAGGCAAAAAGGAATTCCTGTTTAATGCACGAACCTGCATAAACCTCAGCGGTGGCTTGAGTGTGAAAACGCTCAAAAACTTATTGAAAATTCTAGTTTTGGTATATGCAGTGGGGCATTGTGGAGTAAAGTGGAGGGGTAGAGCAATACTGGTGTAGTTTCCCGTTGGGTTCGGAAGCACACGAAAAACGAGAGCAAGAGGTGGTGTGATGTTTCTAGGGACGCACACTCCCCGTCTTGACGCTAAAGGCAGGCTCATTTTGCCGGCTAAGTTCCGCGAACAGCTTGAGCCTGGGCTTGTCCTAACGCGCGGTCAGGAGCGTTGCCTCTACGTTTTTACTGTCTCTGAGTTTGAACGTATTCATGAGCAGTTGCGTGCGGCCCCGCTGTCTTCAAAGCAGGCAAGAGACTACATTAGAGTTTTTCTATCGGGAGCCTCAGATGAGGTCCCCGATAAACAGGGACGAATTACTATTCCTCAGAATCTGCGGGACTACGCCGGGCTTGAAAAGGAGCTCACGGTCATCGGCGCAGGTTCAAGGGCTGAAATCTGGAGTACGGAGGCTTGGGAAACCTACCTCCGGGAACAAGAGGAAAGCTTTGCAGAAACAGACGAAGACATTCTTCCGGGGCTCATGCTCTAAAGACTTTCACTAGCTGACAACCAACCACCACTGCAAGGAGCTAAAACCTTGACTCAGGTAGAGAACATCTCACCCGGCAAGGCTGCCAAAGACAGGCACGTTCCGGTCATGCTTGACCGTTGCCTGGACCTTCTTGCGCCCGCAATCTCCCGCCCAGGTGCTGTGGTTATTGATGGAACACTCGGTATGGGTGGGCATTCAGAGGCTATGCTGGAACGATTTGAGGGGCTGACCCTGATCGGTATCGATCGTGATCTCATGGCTCACCGGTTGGCAGGTGAGCGCCTTGCTCGTTTTGGTAAGCGCTTTATCCCGGTACACGCCGTCTACGATGAGATTCCCCGGGCTATGGAGGAAGCCGGTGTCAGCGAGGTCGATGGTGTTCTCTTTGATCTGGGCGTTTCATCCATGCAACTCGATGAACGTGAACGCGGTTTTGCCTACTCCTACGACGCACCTTTGGACATGCGCATGGACGGCACGGAAGAACTCACCGCAGCAATCGTAGTGAACACTTACGAAGAGACTGAACTGCGGCGTATTATTCGCCAGTGGGGCGAGGAAAAGTTTGCTGCCCGCATCGCTCAGAGAATCGTGGCGGCCCGCGCTGAACGGCCTTTTGAAACGACGGGTGAGTTGGTTAAGGTTATTCAGCAGGCTGTTCCTCTTGCCGCACAACGTAAAGGCGGTCACCCCGCTAAGCGCTCCTTCCAGGCGCTCCGTATTGAAGTTAACCATGAACTTGATGCGCTCGAACGAGCTATCCCCGCCGCAATTGATGCCTTGAATATGGGTGGTCGGTGTGTTGCCATGAGCTATCACAGCCTGGAAGACAAAATTGTTAAGCGGAGCTTCACCGCATGTTCAACATCGAGTGCACCCAAGGGTTTCCCCGTGGAGCTTGAGGAACACAAACCCGAACTTAAGATTATAACTCGGGGTGCTGAGCCTCCCACAGAGCAAGAAATTCAAGAAAACCCGCGGGCGGCCTCGGCAAAACTAAGAGCAGCAGAAAAAATCAAGACCACTAAGGTAAAACCATGAGCGCGGAACCCCGATTCCCTATTGCAGCTGACTCTGGTACAGCGGATGCTAAACCGCGCCTGACTGTGGTCCCTGCTGAGGCTGGGACTTCCAGCCCGGCACGTCGTCCCCTGTCTCGTTCTCGGTCTTTGAAAGCGCAGTCAAACCGCTGGCGTGTTTTCATTGCCCTGGGTGCAATGCTGGTTGCTTTGCTCACTGTACTTGTACTTAGCATCGTCATGGCGTCTCGTCAGTACAAGCTGGTGGAGCTTCGTTCGCAAGAGCAGGCTCTCAGCCAGGAAAATGAAGCGCTTGTTCAGGAGATTGAGTACTACCAGGCACCCCAGGATCTGGCCATCCGCGCCAGCCAGCTTGGCTTGGTAGCAGGTTCAAGCCAAGCTACGCTGAATCTAAATACGGGAGAGATTACCGGTATTCCTATGGCTGCTGAGAAGGGTCAGGCAGAAAGCAAAAACCGTATTGCCCCTCCGGCTCTGTCCGATACCCAAGCCTATGAGAAAGCTCAGGCCCAGGCCGAGGAAGAGCGCAAGAAGGAGGAACGCAAGAAGCAAGAAGAAGCTAAGGCAAAGGCTAAAGCTAAAGCATCGGCTAGAGCATCATCCAAGGCTTCGCCTCAGCCTTCCGCTCCCTCCAGCGCACCCGCCAACCGGTAACCATGGCTTATACGCTCAGGTGCTTGCCTAAGAAGGCAGGCACCTCAGCGCATCAGCATCAGCGCAACAACCAGGAAGACAGATACCGTGACAGAACCAGGTGGAACCATGAAGGGCTCGCAGTATGAAGATCCCGTTCAGGGGATAAAACAGACTGTAGGGCGCCGTGGATTCTTAACCGGCACTATCGCGGCCGCTGGTTTTGGTCTTGTGGGTGCTCGTCTTGCCTACCTACAGGGGCTTGACCCCGACGGCTTAGCGGATGCTGCAAAGAAGAAAAGAACCCGCGAGCAGGTCATCCCCGCCCTGAGAGGGGAAATTCTCGATATCAACGGTAACGTCCTGGCTCGAAGCGTCCAAAGGTATAACATCACCGTTGATCAGTCCGCAGTTGGCCCCTTCAAAAGGTACGAGGAGGGGAGCAACAAGCCAGTTGAGGTAACTGCCACCGAGCTTGTCTACGAGCTAGCCGATATCCTTGAGATGAAAGATGAGGATGTCAAAAACGCCTTGGACGGCACCCTGCGATACAAGGTAGTTAAAGATAATGTCACTCCTGCTATCTATAACAAGGTTCAAGCACTGGGTGCTCCCTATATATACGGTGAGATTCTGAGCGAACGTAAGTACCCCAACGGGCAGGTTGCTGGGTCAGTAGTAGGTCGCTACAGCATCGTTGAGGAAGCCGTCGACGGGACCAGTAACCAAACCCGAACCGCCAATAACTCTGTGGGTATTGAACGAACCATGGGAGAGCATCTGGCGGGCAAGGACGGACTGCGAGTCTATGAAATCTCCGCTGACGGTATCCGTATCCCTATCGGAGATGAACAGAACACACCCGCTGAAGACGGTAAAAACATTCGCCTTACTATCAACCAAGACGTTCAGTATTTTGCTCAGCAGGTTGTCAAGGCGCGTGCTGATGAGCTCAAAGCTGAGTGGGGCACTGCCATTGTCATGGATGTCCGTGATGGTTCTATCCTTGCGCTCGCGGATTCTTCTACCATGGATCCTGGCTCTGATAAGTTCGAGATTGCAGATATGAATCCCCGTGCTATCTCTCAGGTTTTTGAGCCGGGTTCGACGGAGAAGATCCTGACCACCGCTGCGGTTCTTGATGAGGGGCTGGTGACTCCCGAGACGGTTTTTGACGTGCCCGCCGAGCTAGTGATTGATCAGCAGACCATTACCGATGCTTTCGTTCACCCTGCCCAGAAGCGAACCGTAACTGGAATTATCGCAGACTCCATGAACACGGGTACCGTGATGATGGGGAGCAAACTGACCAAAGAACAGCGCTATAACTGGCTCAAGAAATTTGGCCTGGGAGACTTCACAGGGGTTGAGCTGACCGGTGAGTCTCAGGGACTGGTTAGTGATTGGCGGGATTGGGATATCCGCCAGCAGTACACCGTGCTCTTTGGCCAGGGTATCGCTCAGACGGCCCTCCAGACCGCCATGATTTATCAGGCCATTGCTAACAAGGGCGTCATGCTCAAGCCCCGCATCATCGATGCTGTTCTCGATAATCAGGGGACCGAGGAAAAACGCCCTGTTGAGGAGGGCACCCGAATTGTTAGCGAGGAAACTGCCCGCAAGACCCTGAGCATTATGGAAGCCGTTGTCTACGAGGGCGGTGCCAAGGGTGCCCAGGTTGAGGGGTACAGGGTTGCCGGTAAAACCGGCACCGCTGAAAACGTAGGAAAGAACTCATCGACCTATGACGGTTGGACTACCTCCTTTGTGGGGGTTGCGCCTTCGGAAGATCCGCGCTTTTTGGTCTCTGTCACGATCCATCGCCCTCAAACAACAGCCGCCGCTGTAGGCCTAGCTAACACAACCGAGCAGTTCGCTGAGATTATGGAGAAGACCTTGCACACCTATAACGTGCCGCGTTCTTCAACGGAGCCTCAGCTGACCCCCAAATTTGCCGAGGGTCACGATGAAACCGGCTAAAGTAGAGGCTACGAATAAGGGGCGCTGCCCAGAGCGCCAGATAAAGTTTTAATTTCACTCGCTATACCTGGAGGGAAACCCCGTGAACAATCAAAGACTGCTCAACGGTAGCGCACAGACTCTGCGCCCCCGTCAGGTTAACCGCACCAGCTGTGTGCAGGTTGCTGAGTGGCTGACCGATCTGGGGCAGGAGGCACGACATGTGCAGGAAGCCGCTGCGCCTATTAGCGGTATCACCCTGGACTCGCGTGAGATTCAGAAAGGTGACCTGTATGTTGCTCTGTCGGGGGCAAAGACTCACGGTGCCACCTTTATTGCTGCGGCCTTAGAGCGTGGGGCTTCCGCAGTTTTGACTGATGCTGATGGCCTTGAACTTATAAAGCAGGACGGGGCTTTGCCGCAGGGACTGGGCGTGATTGTGACCGCCGACGTACGGGCAGCGGTTGGGCCACTTTCTGCTCGTATCTACGGTTCTCAGCCTGCAAACGGGGGAGCACCCCGACTCTTTGCCGTGACTGGAACCAACGGCAAGACAACTACCACCTACATGATTAACTCAGCTATGCAGGCTCTGGGCCACACCACGGGCTTGATCGGCACCATTGAGATTTTGGCTGGTGGCCAGGCAATTCCTTCCAAGCTAACAACCCCGGAGTCGCCCCACGTCCATTCTTTGATTGCGCTCATGCGTGAGCAGGGTATCAGCAGCGCAGCTATGGAGGTTTCCTCACACGCTCTGGACTACCGGCGTGTTGATGGCATTCGATACGATGTTGCTGGCTTTACCAACCTGACCCAAGACCACCTAGATTTGCACGGCACCATGGAGAACTATTTTGAGTCCAAGGCCGAGCTTTTCACCCCCCAACGCACCCGCCGTGCGGTGATTACCGTTGACGATGAGTGGGGTCAGAAGATGGCTGACCGTGCTATCAAGAATCTGGGGAGCCGCGCCGTCGTTCGCTTGGCGACCAAGAGGGGTGCTGGCTTTGAAGCCGGGGCGGAGCTGTCTACGCTAGGGCCTTCCGACTGGAAGCTGATTCGCGTTCAGCGGAGCGGAATCGGACACAGCTTTGTGCTGGAACGCGGGGACGGCCTGCAACTGGCAAGCTCGACTCAGCTCCCTGCGGACTTCAACGTCTCAAATGCTGCTCTAGCTGCCCTGATGGTCTTTGAGTCTGTCCAGCATGAAGGGGAGCGGAGCCAGGTGGCAGAGAAGCTCTCTCGCCCTGAAACCCTGGCGCCCGTGGTCCCTGGGCGGATGCAGCTCATTTCTACCGCTCCGACAGCACTGGTCGATTTTGCCCATAATCCCGATGCCCTTAAACGGGCTCTTGAAGCAATCGAACCAGCTAATCCTAAGGGCAAGATTATTATCGTCTTCGGCGCCACCGGTGAACGGGATCAGACCAAACGGCCTCTCATGGGGCAGATTGCCGCATCCTACGCCGACATCGTAATCGTGACCGACGATGATCCGCACCATGAAGCTCCTGGCCCGATCCGTGAGGCCGTTGAATCAGGTGCCTTGGCCGCCGTTGAAGGCGGGGCCCGAGCTCAGCAGGTATTCAATATCGAGCCTCGTTCAGCCGCTATCACCCGGGCTATTGAACTGGCCGGTCCCGAAGACTCTATCCTTATTGCTGGTAGAGGGCACGAGGTGGCTCAGGACGTAGCTGGAACAGACCTTGAACTCGATGACCGAGTCGAAACAGCATGTGCGCTCCTGGCCGCTGGTTACAGCGTCCTACCCGCTTATCAGAACGAACAGAAGTAGCTTAAGGTAAACCCATGATTGAACTGTCTGCCCTTGAGATTACCGCCGCTGTGGGAGGAACCCTATTGGGCCTATCCGAAGCGGAGGCGGCTGCTATTTCGTGTACCTCAGCTACAACCGACTCCCGCCAAGTCACTGCCGGTTGCCTTTTCCTAGCTAAGCCGGGTCAAGTGACTGACGGCCACAATTTCCTACCCCAGGCTTTTGCTGCGGGCTCATGGCTGGCTCTGGTGGAGCGCGAGGTCAAGGACGAAGCTGGGGTTCCCTACCCTTCAGTACTCGTAGATGACGTTGTCCTGGCGATGGGGCAGCTGGCCGCCTTCATCCTTGCTCGTCTGCGTGAACGTGGTGAGGTAACCGTGGTGGGTATTACCGGTTCAGCGGGTAAAACTACGACAAAGGACCTCCTGGCCGCTATCTTTGGAGCAGTGGGCAAGACCGTGGCACCAGTCGGCTCATTCAACGGTGAGGTGGGGGTTCCACTGACCGTGTTCCGTGCGGAGGAAGATACCCGTTATCTGGTCATTGAAATGGGGGCAGACCGGGTCGGCAACATTCGCTACCTGACTGACATGATTCAGCCTGACTACGGAATTATCCTCAAGGTTGGTACCGCTCACGCCGGTGAATTTGGGGGCGTCGATAAGATCGAAGCAACCAAGGGCGAAATGGCTGAAGGTGTTCGTCATGGGTTGGGACTCAACATTGACGATTACAGGGTACGACGCATGATTAACCGTGCAAGTACACCCGTGACTTACTTTGGTGTGGCGGGTCGGGAAGCTGAGCTGACCACCACGTCCAACCCCGGGGTAACCGAGGAACGTGTGATTGCTGAAAACCTGAGCACGAACTCCCAAGGCAAACCTGAATTTACGCTTATTTTCCCTGATGGGCAGAGGTATGAGGTGTCATCCCAGCTCATCGGTGAGCACCACGTCTACAACCTGCTAGCGGCAGCTACCCTTGCCTACCAAGCTGGTATCCCAACCGACGTCATTGCGCAGAACCTTATCTCCTCTGCCGCAGCTTCTAAATGGAGAATGCAACGCACTGACCGGGCCGATGGCGTAACCGTCATTAACGATGCCTACAACGCTAACCCCGAATCCATGACAGCAGCCTTGCAAACTCTTGCTTCTTTGGGCCGGCAACCCGGCACCAACAGAACATGGGCGGTTTTGGGAGCCATGCTGGAGCTGGGGGAGCAGAGCCTCACCGAGCACGACCGAATCGGCCAGCTCGCTGTACGACTCAACATCTCCAAACTAATTGCAGTGGGCGAGATCGCTAAACCGATATATAACACCGCCCATTTGGAAGGTTCCTGGGGGAATGAGGCAACCTGGGTTGCTACCGGCGAAGAGGCCTTCGAACTCTTGCAAGGCCAGCTTGAACCAGGCGACATTGTACTTTTCAAGTCCTCAAATGGAGCTGGCCTGGGCATTCTAGGCCAACAGGTTGCAGACTTTGAGGGCAACCTCACCGTACCGGTGAGCTCAAAAGGCTCAAATCAGCCCTGGAAGAGCGCCGGTGACTTTGCACAACCGCTAAACTCTTTCAGTGGTGCAGAAACTGCTTCTGCCACCAACACTTCAGACAACTTATAACTGGGAAGGCAAAGACACCACATGATTTCTATCTTGTTGGCTGCGGCTTTGGGCCTGATCATTTCGATTGCAGCGACTCCGGTCTATACCCAATGGCTGGTCAAGCAGCAATTCGGACAGTTCATCCGCGAAGACGGGCCCACATCACACCAGGTTAAACGCGGCACCCCCACTATGGGTGGTGTGGTGATGATGGTAGCCACCGTACTCGGTTTCTTCCTTTCCATGGCCTTGACCCCCTTGCTGACAGGCGTGGGGCAGGCCCCTTCCGCTTCGGTCTTACTGACCATGTTCCTTATGCTGGGCATGGCCGGCGTGGGTTTCATTGACGATTTCTCAAAGATTTGGAAGAAGCAAAGCGAAGGCCTGACACCTAAGGGCAAGATTATTCTGCAGGGGCTCATCGGCACGCTTTTTGCGGTAGGTGTTCTCCTGATCAAGGATGACCGGGGCTGGTCACCTGCCAGCTACCACCTATCCTTCACCCGTGATATCTCTTGGCTGAACCTGGCTTTTGCTGGCCCTCTTATTGGCATGATTCTCTTCATTATCTGGGCTAATCTGATTGCCACGGCAACCACTAACGCGGTTAACCTGACCGATGGTCTAGACGGCCTGGCAACCGGCGCAGCCATTATGGTCTTCAGCGGCTACCTTTTGATTTCTATGTGGCAGGCTCAGCACCTGTGCGTTCCCGGCTCCTTGGACAGGGTCTGCTATGAGGTTCCTGATTCCGGCCAAATGGCGGTTCTTGCCGCTTCACTGATTGGTGCCCTCATCGGCTTTCTCTGGTGGAACACCTCACCGGCAACCATCTTCATGGGAGATACCGGATCATTGGGCCTGGGTGGCGCACTGGCTGCTTTCGCCATTATTACCCGCACCCAGATGCTCCTGCCCATCATCGCGGGGCTCTTCGTGACGATTGCTATCTCCGTTATTCTGCAGGTGGGTTACTTCAAGCTCAGTGGTGGTAAGCGCATCTTCCGTATGGCTCCCCTCCAGCACCACTTTGAATTGAAGGGCTGGGCCGAGGTCAACGTCGTTATCCGCTTCTGGATTCTGGCGGGCCTCTTTGTAGCGGTAGCCCTCGGTATTTTCTACGGCGACTGGCTTATTATCAACGGAGGTGCCTTCTAATGCAGGCAACAAACGCTAATCCCGTGTACGGCTACGAGCGACTTGAATCGCTAACCCGTTGGGAATCTGACTGGGCTGGGTTGCGTGTTGTAGTGGCGGGTCTTGGTATCAGCGGTTTCTCAGCAGCAGACACTCTGATTGAACTGGGAGCTCGTGTTGTTGTCGTCGATGGGAATGATAACGAGGTCACCCGTGGCAAAGCAGACACCCTGGCGATTGTTGGTTCTGCCGGGTCTGTACTGGGGCCCGACGCTATGGAAGCGCTTCCCCTGGTAGACGGTCAGCCAGCAGAGCTCGTCGTGACCTCACCCGGGCTTGCCCCTACCATCGGCATCCTGGCCGATGCTGTAGGCCAGAAAATCCAAATCTGGGGAGATGTTGAACTTGCCTGGCGACTGCGTGAGAGGCAGGGACGAACCCTAGTACCCTGGCTCTGTATCACCGGTACCAATGGCAAAACCACCACCGTTGGCATGACTGAATCAATTCTGCAAACGGCAGGTCACAAGGCTATCGCGGTGGGCAACGTGGGTACACCTATCCTCGATGCCCTGCGTGACCCGGTTGATTACGACTTCTTCACCGTTGAACTCTCTAGTTTCCAGCTCCACTGGACCTACTCCATGTCACCGCTCGCTTCAGTTGTGCTGAATGTGGCGGAGGACCACGTGGACTGGCATCAAGGCTACGCCAACTATCTGGCCGATAAGGCACGCATTTACGAGAACACTCAGGTTGCCTGCATCTTTAACGCCAACCAGCAAGAAATTGTTCAGATGGTTGAAGAAGCTGACGTAGTTGAGGGCGCACGAGCTATCGGTTTTTGGGCTGATACCCCCGGGCTTTCTATGGTCGGTGTTATTGACGGTTTACTCGTTGATCGTGCTTTCCTCGAAGACCGCCGCAACCAGGCTTTAGAGCTGGCAGAGGTTGCCGATACCGGACAGCTTCCCACCAGACACACGGTGGAGAACGCGCTGGCCGCCGCTGCCCTGGCACGAGCTGCCGGGATCTCTCCCGAGGAGGTCAAAGCGGGTCTACTGAACTATCAGCCGGGTGCTCACCGTATCCAGCTTGTGGCTAATACTCACGGGGTGCTCTGGGTCAATGACTCCAAAGCCACCAACCCGCACGCAGCCAACGCGTCTTTGAGTTCTTTCACGCCCGTGATTTGGGTTGCCGGGGGGCTTTCCAAGGGAGTTACCTACGATGAGTTGGTAGCTGAACATAAGGACAGGCTCAAAGCCGTTGTCGTCATCGGAACCGATACCGCTGCCCTGATTTCAGCTTTGGCTAAGCAGGCACCGGCAGTGCCCGTCTATAACATGACTGAGAGCCCGCTCCTAGCTGATGCTCGTGACGGAAGAGCCGTCATGGGACTTGCTGTGGCTAAAGCCCACGAACTCTCAGCCCAGAATGACACGGTTCTTATGGCCCCCGCAGCGGCTTCTATGGACCAGTTCGTTTCTTACGCCGATAGAGGCAATGCCTTCATCGACGCGGTAGCAGATCTTGTGAACCAGATTAATTCTTAGTACTAACAGGGGGAGCACCGATACGTCTCGGTGCTCTTCTTCCAGCATCTAACCCGCCGGGTGAGTGCCACCTGACTGAAGAGAAGAGAACCGGAGCATGAACCTTACAGCCTCCCCATCATCGAAGAATCAGCAGAGCCGGCTGGGCGGTTTGATCACCAAGGTCCGGGATATCTGGGAGCAGGCCCAAACACGGTTGGGCTCGATGGTGCTGACCGATGTGCCCATCGTCCTGTCTGTTGCTGCGTTTGTTCTATCTATCTTTGGTGTGATGATGGTTCTTTCGGCATCAAGTGTGGAGCAGATTTCCGTGGGGCACACTCCCTATGGGCAGGCCAGCACCCAGGGGGTATTCGCTGCGGTTGGCATCCTGCTCATGCTGATTGTGGGGTTCCTGGTACCTGTTAGGTTTTATAGGCCACCGCTCGCGCTTAACCTCGCGATGCTGGTTGTTGTTGCCCTTCTCGTTGCCGTGATGTTTTTTGGAAGTGTGGTTAACGGTAATCGCAACTGGCTGAATGTTTTTGGCTTCAGTATGCAGCCTTCTGAGTTTGCCAAGCCCGTGATGATTTTGTGGTTAGCCTCCGTATACTCCCGCCAGGGCAGAATTGACCGGGGGACAACTGGTCAGGCGCTCTATAAAGCGCTCTTTCCCGCGATCCTGGGGTTTGGCTTGGTCGTGGCTCTCATTTTGGCCGGTCACGACGCTGGGACGGTTCTGATTTACGTTATGTTCTTCGGAGCTATCTTCATGGCTGCGCGCCCGTCGCCTTCAACGGTTCGCATCGGCATTGTGGCACTCTTGATTGGGGCTCTTGCTCTGGTAGTAACCAGCCCTAACCGTATCGAGCGTATCCTTAACACCTTTTCTTTCTGGAGCGAATGCCAGGAAGCGACCTGTGATCAGGCAAACTCAGGCTTGGCAGCGCTGGCAACCGGTGGGTTCTGGGGGGTTGGCTTAGGCCAGTCTCGTCAGAAATATAATTACCTTCCTGAGGCCCACAACGACTACATCTTTGCTGTGATCGGTGAAGAGCTGGGGCTGGTGGGCGCGGTAGCTCTGATTCTCTTGTACGCTGCCCTCATCTACTGCTCCATGCGTATTCTTTTGCGTTCTTCAGATTTGTTTATCCGTTACGCGACCATTGGCATCATCACCTGGATAGCCGGTCAGGCTTTGCTAAACATCAGCATGGTCGTTGGCATCATGCCCGTTATTGGTGTGCCCTTGCCTTTCATTTCTGCCGGTGGTTCTTCTCTGGTCTCCGTGCTATTTGGTGTGGGCGTGCTGATTGCCTTCGCCCGGCAGACCCCGCTTAACCCGATTGTGGGGGAACGTACCGGCCTGGTAAACGCCAAGAAGCAAAAGGACGATGCCCGTCGCGTGGCTCTTGGGCGTGTGGTTGCTCGAGAACAGATTGCACTAGCCAAGGACCCCGATGGTGCCGGGTGGACCCTTGAAAAGTTCCTGGACCGGTGGAAGGCCCTCGTTGATGGAGGCAAGGCTCGCCCCAATGGTAAAAGTCATAACCGCTCGCAAGGAAAGGCGTCGGCTCTGGGTGAGAGCCAGGCTTCGGTACCGCGACAGCAGACAAGAAGGCCGGGGCAGGCTCCTGTGCCTGGAGGCCAAAAGCTAGCGACTACTGCACCGCGCTTAAGCACCGGTGAGCCCCTTCGTCCTCAGCGGACTCAGCAGAAGCCGCCGGCTTCATACCAGAGTGGCTCAGTTCAGGCTTCTGGCTCAGCCACACGGCCTCCAGCAAACGCTGAAGGCACCACTGCACCAGCTCCTAAACCCCAGCATCAGGTAAAGCAGGCTCCTGCTGAGGGGAGCGCCCATGTTCAGCGCCTAGCCCCACAAGAGCGGAAAGTTCCTCAAGGCCTGCGTACCATCCGCAAGGCACGAGATTTACCTAATCACAAAAAATAAGGGCAGGTTACACTGAACCCTTTGCGCTCAAAGTGTGCCAAGAGCCCATGACGCGTAAACTTAAGGGGCGAAACTGAACCCTAAGGGAGTGAAATATCCTATGACCCATGCACCTACTGTCGTGCTTGCCGGTGGCGGAACTGCCGGGCATATTAACCCTATGCTTGCTATCGCTCGGGCTATCCAAGACCGTGAGCCGGAGGCAAGGATTCTTACGGTAGGTACCGAAAACAGCATGGAGGCTACCCTGGTTCCCGAAGCTGGATTTGAGATTAGCTTTATCCCTAAGGTTCCTTTCCCCCGCCGTCCCAGCCTCGAAGCTCTGAAATTCCCCCTGCGCTTTCGCGGTTCCCTAAAGCAGGCGGAGAGCATCCTGCGCGATACCAAAGCGGACGTCCTGGTTGGTGTCGGTGGATATGTCTGCACACCCATGTACCTTGCTGCCCACAAGCTAAATATTCCTGTGGTTATTCATGAGGCAAATGCTAAGCCCGGGTTGGCCAACAAAGCCGGTGCTAGGAAAGCTGCCCTGGTGGCCACTGCATTCCCCGATACCCCCATTGCCGGGGCGCGAACTGTGGGTATGCCGATGCGCCAGAACATTGCCTCTCTTAACCGGCCAGAGGCTCAAAAAGGTTCACGTGAACGTCTGGGGCTTGACCCCGATAGACCAACTCTGGTTGTCACGGGTGGATCGCTCGGCGCTTTGAACCTCAACCGTGCTATCTCTGAGATTATCGATGAGGTTCAGCCTGCCGGTTACCAGCTGCTTCATATCACCGGGCGCGATAAGGCGCTTAAAGATGCTGCCGGTGAGCTTAGGCAGGCACCCGGGTACCGTCAGGTGGAGTTCGTGACATCTATGGAAGACGTTTATGCTGCAGCGGATTTGATGATTGTGCGATCCGGCGCGGCAACCGTCAGCGAGATTGCAGCTGTTGGTTTGCCCGCAATTTTTGTGCCTCTGCCTATCGGTAATGGCGAGCAGGCCCTAAATGCGCAGTCTTTGGTATCTGCGGGTGCCAGCATACTGGTCAAGGACTCAGATTTCACTGCTAGCTGGTTCCGGGCTAATGTCCCGGCGCTTCTTGCAGATAAGGCTAAACTTAGCGACATGGCAGAAAAGTCCTACCGGCACGGCATCCGTGATGCCTCGCAGGTGATGGCAGAAGAAGTATTGAAGGCGGCTCGCGCATGACTGACTCATTGCTGGATCTTTCGATTGATCTTCCGGCACCTCTTAACCCTCCTTTCCCGGAACGGCCTGTGCTCTCTGAGCTAGGGGCAGTACATTTTGTGGGTATCGGCGGTGCTGGCATGTCTGCTGTTGCCCGTTTGATGCTGAGTGCCGGTATGTCCGTGAGCGGTTCAGACCAGTCAGAAAGCCCGGCTCTTGCCTCCTTGAGGGAATTGGGGGCCAAAGTTTCGGTCCCGCAGTCTGCTGAGAACATCGCTGGCGCTGATACCGTGGTCATCTCAACCGCTATCCAGGAAACTAACCCGGAACTGGCGGAGGCCCGCGCTCGGGGCCTGCGTATCCTTCATCGTTCAGAGGCACTTGCGGCCACCATGCGTGATTCACAGGTTATCGCTGTGGCGGGCACCCACGGCAAGACTACGACCAGCTCTATGATGTCTGTGATGTTCGACGGTCTGGGGCTGGCACCCTCGTTTGCTGTTGGGTCAACTATTGCCGGGTTTAACACCAACGCCCACCTGGGGGCGGCAGGGCCGGGCTCCTGGTTTGTGGCAGAGGCCGATGAATCTGACGGTTCTTTCGTGCGCTACCGCCCTGAGATTGCGGTGATTACTAACGCAGAACCCGACCACCTCGACTTTTACGGCACAGATGAACGGGTATTTGAGGCTTTCCACCGCTTTATTTCCTCTATGGCTCCCGGTGGAGTCTTTGTGACCTGCGCCGATGACCGTGGTTCTGCCTTGCTTGCCTCGCGCGCACTTGCAGCTGGAGTGCATGTTGTGACTTACGGTGAGAGTGAAGACGCCATGGTACGGATTACAGGTATCACCTCTGAAGGCACCGAATGCTCATCAAACCTTGTGTGGGATTTTACAGTAGCCCATAAAGCTCACAGCGGGCATATTACTCTGACCCTTCCCGTCCCGGGGATTCATAACCAGCTTAACGCTACAGCTGCATTTGTGTGCGCTCTGATAGCAGGTGCGAGCCCTGAAGCCGCGGTTGGTGCGCTCAGCCAATTTTCGGGCACTGACCGTCGCTTTACGCTACGCGGTGAGGCGGCCGGTGTGAAGGTCTTTGACGATTATGCCCACCATCCCACCGAAGTGCATAGGGCCCTAGAAACCGGGCGGACAGTAGCTGAGGGGCATAACCTCTATGTTATTTTCCAGCCCCACCTCTTCTCGCGGACCAAAGAATTTGCTCGTGAATTTGCGGAATCTTTAGCTCAAGCTGATCGGTCATACGTTGTAGATATCTACCCGGCGCGCGAACAGCCCATTGAGGGTGTTACCAGCCATTTGATCACCGATGCGGGGTTCTCTGAGGTCCATTATGCTGCTAACGTCGATGAGGCACTTGATGCCCTTGTCGCCGCGGCCTTACCGGGCGACATCATTATGACGGTGGGAGCAGGGGATGTAACGAACCTTGGTCAGGTTCTCGTGCACAAGCTCTCTGATCGTGAAAGTGTGCGGGGCTAGTGGAGGAGCGCAATCAGGGCCCACAAGCTGATGAAGCTACTTCTTCGGCAACAGGTAAGGCAGGTAAACCGCGTATTAGGCTGAACTCTTCCAAGGTTGCACAGCTCGAAGAGTCGAATGACAATTTGGTTGATCTCTCAGAGAACAGCAAATTTGCTCAATGGCGTCAAAACCATAGCAAGATTTCTCCTGATCCTGTCATCGCAGAGGATGGGGGCAACCAACCTGCCCCTATTGCCCTCAACTCACGGCGAAAGAATCGCTGGAATTGGAAGAACTGGCTGTATGCAAGTTTGGCCTTGCTGGCTCTTGCAGCTCTATTTATTGGCCTTGTCTTCTTTTCACCTTTGTTGGCAACCCGCATTATCAAGGTGGAGGGAGCCTCTCTGCTTGATGAAGCAACTATCCAAGAGCAACTCAAGCAACTTGAGGGTGTGCCGATGACCCAAATTACAGAGTCTGAGGTAGCTTCGCTTATTGGTAATGAGAATGTACTTTACGGCCTTACCTTGCAAGCTAAACCTCCTCATGAGCTAGTTGTCCAGCTTCGTGAACGAGTTCCGGTTGCAGTTGTTGATAACGAGGGGATTTTTGTTCTCGTCGATAACGAGGGTGTACAGCTTGGTACAGCTCCTTCTGTTGAAGCTGCTGGGGTTCCTCTGGTCAGTGGCGGGCTCGAGATTCTGGGGAACGGGGCCTTCCATACCGTAACAACAGTGCTGGCCGCTCTGCCGACCTCTATCCTGTCGCAGGTATCGGAAGCTAAGGCCGATTCCGCTTCGACTATCACCCTGGAGATGGTAGACGGAACGAAGGTCGTATGGGGCACTCCAGACGAAAGTGAACTTAAAGCTAAGGTTTTAGTTCAGCTGATGACATCTGTGGGTGCAGAAACTGCGGTCCAAACCTATGACGTCTCAAGTCCCCTTGTCCCCACCGTCAAATAGTTTCAACTTTTACCTAAGGTTGTTCTTTACCTAGAGATTTTCTGAGAAAAATAAGGCCTGAGGTAAAACTGGGGCGACATTGTTGGGTGAAGTTGATAATCTTTCATTGATTGAATCAATAGTTTTGTGCCAAATTCAACCTTAAATCTAAGGTTGATTTGCTCTGAAAACAGTAAACATAGTAGGGAATCCATGGATACAACAACTCCCCAGAACTACCTGGCAGTTATTAAGGTCGTCGGTATTGGTGGCGGCGGTGTCAACGCCGTCAACCGCATGATTGAGGTTGGTCTGCGAGGCGTTGAGTTTATCGCCATCAACACCGACGCTCAGGCGCTCCTGATGTCAGATGCCGATGTCAAGCTTGATGTAGGCCGTGAGCTGACTCGCGGTCTTGGTGCAGGCGCTAACCCCGATGTTGGTCGTCAGGCAGCTGAGGATCATGAACAGGAAATCGAAGAGGTCCTCAAGGGTGCCGACATGGTTTTCGTCACCGCTGGTGAAGGCGGTGGCACCGGTACTGGTGGCGCTCCCGTTGTAGCCCGTATCGCTCGCTCTCTTGGTGCCCTGACCATTGGCGTTGTCACCCGCCCCTTTACTTTTGAAGGTCGTCGTCGCTCCAACCAGGCAGAAACCGGTATCGCAGCACTGCGCGATGAGGTTGATACTCTCATTGTCATTCCTAACGACCGCCTGCTGTCTATCTCAGACCGCAACGTTTCTATGCTCGACGCTTTCAAGTCAGCTGACCAGGTTCTGCTCTCGGGTGTACAGGGTATCACCGACCTCATCACCACCCCCGGTCTGATTAACCTTGACTTTGCAGACGTTAAGTCCGTTATGCAAGGCGCCGGTTCGGCACTTATGGGTATCGGTTCGGCATCGGGTGAAGACCGTGCTGTTAAGGCAGCTGAGCTGGCTATTGCCTCCCCGCTACTGGAGGCTTCTATCGACGGTGCGCATGGCGTTCTACTGTCGATTCAGGGTGGTTCTGACCTGGGTCTCTTTGAAATCAACGAAGCCGCACGCCTGGTTCAGGAGGTTGCCCACCCCGATGCAAACATCATTTTCGGTGCCGTTATCGATGATGCCTTGGGCGATGAAGCTCGCGTGACCGTTATTGCTGCAGGTTTTGATTCGGTAAACCCCGAGACCAATTCCAACAACAACAGCGCAGCTAACACCCAGGCCGCTCGCACCCAGCAGAGCTTCGGCAACGCTTCAGCTGCTCCAGTGGCTCCCGGCAATGGCTTTGGTGCTGCACCTGCTCCTAACGCATGGAACGGCAGCGGTGCGGATATCCCCACCAACGCAGGTTTTGACGTTGATCTTCCCCCCGTTGTTGAAGATACTCAGGCAACTCGTCGTGACACCCTCGATGTGCCCGACTTCCTCAAGTAAGCCCCGGCAGCCGGTAGCTTAGTGCAGGACTAAGAGATGTGAGGGTGAAAGCTGGAAACAGCTTTCACCCTCCTTTGCATTTAAAAGATGGTCAGTGAACAAAGGACAGTCATGCCTCAAACCTCTGCGCGGTTATTTTCTGAACACCTTGCACACACCTCAGATGGATCGAGGGTCCACATCGGCTTTACAGCGATAGGGGCTGGTAACTTAGGCCTACATGTGGGGGAGAACCTTGAAGAAGTTCTGGAGAATAGGCGGGAGTTGGAAAGTGAACTACTCGGCGGGGCGAGGGAGCAGGGCTTTATCTACCTCAACCAGGTGCACGGTACAGATATCTTCGATGCTGATTCGAGGCCAAGGATCGAGTCTAAGGGTTCTGAGCCTGACCAGCTCCTGGAGCTGGCTCCGGTGGCGGATGCTGCAAGCTCTAGCCAGGGGGTTCCCTTGGCTATCATGGTTGCTGACTGTATTCCCATAGTTTTTGTCGGTGAAGATAGTCGCAGCGGTAGCCCCATCATTGGTGTAGCCCATGCTGGGCGAAGGGGGCTGCTGGACGGGGTAATTCAGCGTGAGGTTGATGACCTCAAAGCTCGAGGTGCCGTGGGTTTAAGGGCCTGGCTGGGCCCCTCAATCTGCGGAAAATGTTACGAAGTGCCCCAGCAGATGCGTGATGAGTCAGCTAACTTATTGCCCGAGGTGGAGTCTCTGACCAGCTGGGGGACACCTGCTTTGGACTTGCCTGCTGGAGCAGGCGCTATCCTTGTCAAGCTCTTAGGGGAGGGGGCTGTTTCTAGCCAGCTCGGGGCCTGTACCTTTGAAAACCATGACGTTTTCTCGCACCGAGGGCACACCCTAAACGGTGAGCCTGCCGGGCGCATTGCTGGGCTAGTCTGGATTGAGAAGAATTAGAGTTCAAGGAATCGGGAGTATCGAGATGGGATTGGTGTACGGCGCGGAGCGAGCATCTGATCTTGCCGGGAGGTTAGCTAGCGTCCGGGTAACTATTGAGCAGGCCGCCGCACAGGCCGGTGGGGCCAGGGTGAGCTCTGACCCACTTCCTGAGCTGGTAGTGGTCACAAAGTTCTTCCCAGCCTCAGATGTGGCGGCACTCTATGATGTGGGAGTGCGGCGCGTGGGGGAGAACCGGGACCAGGAGGCCGCCGCTAAGGCACAGGAACTGGCTGCCTATACTGGCTCCGCGGATCCCTTGAACTGGTCTTTTATCGGGCAGCTCCAAACCAACAAAGCCAAGTCAGCGGTACAGTATGCTACGGAGGTTCAATCAGTAGACCGAGCACAGCTTGTGACAGCCTTGTCCAAGGCATACGGTAATCGCTTAGCACGGTATGAAGCGGGGGAATGTCAAGCGCCCGCAGGCATGAAGCATGGTGGCCTGCGCTGTCTGATCCAGGTAAGTCTTGAAGAGTCGGGTCTTGTCACTGCTGGGCAGGCTGCCCAGGGGTATCGGGGCGGTGCGGCTCCTGACCATATTGAGTCGCTGGCTGAGCTTATCAGCAACTCGCCGGGGCTGACTCTGGGCGGCTTGATGGCGGTGGCCCCTCTTGGGCAGGACCCCTATGCAGCCTTTGAACGGCTCTACGGCTATGCCCAAAAACTACAGGAGCGACACCCCGAAGCAACTGAGATTTCAGCAGGTATGAGTCAAGATTTGGAGGCGGCTATATACTGGGGGGCAACTACAGTTCGTGTGGGATCGCAAATTATGGGGTCCCGGCCAAGTGCCTAATTTCACCGAGAATAGGAAGGCAATGCTGTGGCTGGCCTGCACGAAATAAGGCGGAGTTTTTGGTACTGTAAAAGGTTGTTGGAACATAGGCAAAAATACCGCAGAGAGCGGTATATGTAGCCGTTCAGAGGGAGGGCATAGATGGCTCGCACACTACATCAGGCCATGGCCTATTTAGGCTTGGGTCAAGTTGAGCACGATGACGACAGGGCCGATCAAGCCCATCGTCACCCCGAAACGGTCTATGAAGAAACCGTTTTTGAGGCTGATGACCGATACGAACAGTATGCCTACGAGTCGGATCGCCCCGCTGAGACTGTCTATGCAGAAACAGCTGAACGTGACGTTCTGCGGGGAATCTCCCCGGAGAATTCGCGGTACCAAAGTGACCGGGCAGGCTATGTTGACTCAAAAAACCCCGAAGATCTTTCCAGCGAAGAGGGGAACTCCTGGGAGCCTCTTCCTATTCAATCCTCCCACTCCGGCCAAACAGCAGTAGCCCTACCCAACCAAGAAAGCAGTGAAGAATTGAGCCGCATTACCACGATTCACCCTCGGTCCTACAACGATGCAAAGATTATTGGGGAGTCTTTCCGCGAAAACATTCCGGTCATCATGAACGTGACCGATATGGGGGATAACGACGCTAAGCGTCTAATCGACTTTTCAGCAGGTCTTGCTTTTGCACTCAACGGCCACATCGAGCGTGTGACTGACAAAGTTTTTCTGCTGACCCCAGCCAACCTTGAGGTTCTGGGCGCTGAAGGTGTTGAGGTACCTGTTGCGCTAGACAGCGACGAAGCCACTCCCTTTAACCAGATTTAGTCAAGAGACCTTACATGGGTTACATTTTTGCTGTCCTAGCAGTCCTGGTCTACCTTCTGATCGTGCTCTTTATGGTGCGGTTAGTCTTTGACTGGGTGCAGATGTTTGCGAGATACTGGCGACCGCGCGGCTTAGCTTTGATTTTGGCATCATTGGTCTACTCAGTAACAGATCCACCCATGAACCTGGCCCGGCGCTACATCAAGCCCCTGAACCTTGGATCATTTTCCCTGGATCTTGGCTTTATGATTCTGTTGATGGCCCTGTTTATTGGTTACCAGCTTCTGATCTCTTTGACAGCAAGCTTTTCTTAAAACCACTAGTCAAACAGCTAGTTGCGTGAAGCTCAATATAAGACCAGAGCAAAGACCTAGAAATGTCCAGCACAACGGCTACTTTGTAGGCCAGATAAAGGTAATACCCGCTACAAATGTTGCGACTTTTACATTTGCCAGGTAGTTTTATCTTGTAGTAAATAGGGGTCTACCCGAGCTTTCAGCGCTCTGAAAGTTCGAGCTTCGTTAAGTTAGCGCCAAGCAACTTTAAAAAGTTTCACAGCGCTCAAGATGAGCTAGCCTGCTAGCTATCACCTAAAAGCTTGATATCAGCATACGAACCTGCGCACCGGGGACACTACGGGCGAAGCAAAAGATTAGAAAATAGAGGTGAACGACCGTGGCACTTACGCCTGAGGAAGTTATTAATAAGCGCTTTCAACCGACAAAGTTTAAGGAAGGCTACAACCCAGAAGAGGTTGACGATTTCCTAGACGAGATCGTCATCGAGCTCCGTCGACTGAACGCCGAAAACGCCAGCCTGAAGCGTCAGCTTGAAGAAGCTGAGGCTAAGGTTTCGCTTGCTCCTACCCAGCAGGTAAGTGCACCTCTTGCAGCTGAACCCGAGCCCGTTGTTGAGACTAAAGCAACTCCTGCTCCCGCTGCTGCCCTTGCTGAACCCGCTGCTGCCAGCCCTGCAGATCACTCTGCATCGCCCAGCAGTGCTACCGGCCTGCTGGCTATGGCTCAGAAGGTACACGACGACTACGTATTTGAGGGCAAGCGTGAACGTGACCGCCTCATCAACGAGGGGCGCGAAGAAGCAACCCAGCTCGTTACTGCAGCTCAGGACAAATCAAACCTTGTACTTGGCAACCTTGAGAAGGCCAAGGGGGAACTTGAGGTATCCGTTGCCAAGCTGCGTTCCTTTGAGAACCAGTACCGCACAACACTGCGTGACTACCTGAGCAAGCAACTTGCCAACCTGGAAGAAACTCCCGCACTTGAACCTAAGTCCGAGGCATCCGTTGCAGCCCAGCCCACCCCTTCGCAAGGTGGCGGGAACAATAACCTCGGCCAGCGCGGAGTCTTTAGCAATAACCAGCAGTAGAAAGGCCTAGCCTTTCACAAACAGGCGGCTACCTCACTTTAGTGAGGTGCCGCCTGTCATGTTTAAAACAATTCGTGCTGTCCTTGGTTATGGTGGGAACACGATAAGCTAAGAAGGCAGTTTTATCCAAGGTGGCAGAGAGGCAGTAGTGGCGCAATCACTCAACGAAAATACAAGACTGGTTCCCGTGCGAACAGTCTCTGGTGTAGCTAAAGCTGTTCTTGTCTGGGTTCTGTTTGCTGTGGTGTACGGCGCTGACCAGTGGGTTAAACATATCGTCGAAAGCACCATGCTGCCCGGTGAAAGCATCACTGTGATTGATGGCTTGCTCTGGTGGCGCTTCTACCTAAATTCTGGTGCTGCTTTCTCTATGGGGGAGAACTCCACCTGGATTTTTACGGTGATATCAACGGTGGGAGCTATCGTCACTTCCGTCCTGATTGTGAGGTCCCGTGCTCTTGTCTGGACAATCCTGCTGGCTATCTTAGCGGGGGGCATAGTGGGTAACCTCCACGACCGTCTCATCCGGGAACCGGGTTTCGGTAGGGGGCATGTCGTCGACTATATTTCAGTGCCCAATTTCGCTATTTTCAATATCGCGGATGCAGCCATCTGCATGTCCATGGCCTGCATCGTTCTTCTAACCTTCTTGGGGTACAGGCTCGATGGACAGCGTGAAATCAGTGCAACCACCGTACAGGGGAAGAAAGAAGAAGCCTAGAATGAGTGAGCTTGTAAACATCGAATGTATTGTCAGTGCTGAACAGGCTGGCCTGCGCCTGGACTCTTTGCTAGCCACACTCAGCGGTTATTCCCGGGCCACAGTGAGTAACTGGCTCAAAAATGGCCAAGTAACTCTCACCGACAGTAAAGGCCGCAGCATCAAAACTAAAGCATCTTCCAAGGTCGCCGCAGGCGCAACAATCACTGTTGCCGGTACGCCCCCTCGTGACCTAACTGAAATTGAACCGGAGCATGTGGAAGGGCTGAGCCTGATTTACCAGGATGATGACATCGTGGTGGTTGATAAACCTACCGGTGTTGCTGCCCACCCCTCCATGGGCTGGCACGGCCCCACCGTCCTTGGTGCACTTAAGCACGCAGGTGTTGAGATTGCCACCAGCGGTGCGGCTGAGCGCCAGGGGATTGTGCACCGCCTGGACGTGGGCACCTCCGGCCTTATGGTGGTCACCAAGAATGAGCGTGCCTACTCTGAACTTAAGAAGGCTTTCAAGGAACGGACCGTTACCAAGGTCTATCACACCTTGGTTCAGGGCCTCCCCGATCCGCTCAAAGGCACAATAGATGCGCCTATTGGCCGTCACCCCGGAAGCGAATGGAAATTTGCCGTCAACGAAGATGGAAAACCTGCGGTGACTCACTACGAGGTAGTGGAGGCCTTTGGGCCGGCGTCCTTAGCTGAGGTAAACCTGGAGACAGGCCGCACCCACCAGATCCGTGTGCACTTTTCGGCACTGCGCCACCCATGCGCCGGTGACCTCACCTACGGAGCTGACCCCGCTTTGAGCGCCCACCTGGGGCTTACCCGCCAGTGGCTTCACGCTCACCGCCTGGGCTTTACCCACCCCACGAGCGGGAAAAGGGTGGAGTTTGAGAGCCCCTACCCGCAAGACCTCGCTTACGCCTTAGATGCCCTGCGTCAGGGCAACTTTGGCCCTGACCGCCCCTAACACCGATCCCTCAATCCCTCCCTGAGACTCTATCTCGTAAGGAAAAAGCGCTTTGGCTAGCACAGACTTCACCCACCTCCACGTGCATACCGAGTATTCCATGCTCGATGGTGCGGCCCGACTCACCGATCTCTTCGAGCATTCCAAACAACTGGGTATGGGTTCCCTAGCAACAACTGACCACGGTTTCCTCTTCGGTGCTTTCGACTTTTGGAACAAGGCCAACCAGGCCGGGATTAAACCCATCATCGGTGTTGAGGCCTATCTGACTCCCGGCACCGCCCGCCAGGACCGGACCCGCGTCAAATGGGGCGACGAGAACTCCGGCCGTGACGATGTCTCCGGTGGCGGTGCGTATACGCACATGACCATGTGGGCAGAGACCACCGAGGGCATGCACAACATGTTCCGCGCTTCTTCGCTGGCATCGCTTGAAGGGCAGCTCTACAAGCCCCGTATGGACCGGGAGCTACTCCAGACCTACGGTAAGGGCCTGATTGCAACCACCGGCTGCCCCTCCGGCGAGATTCAGACCCGTCTGCGCCTTGGCCAGTACAAGGAAGCGATCCAGGCAGCCAGCGACTTTAGGGATATCTTCGGTAAGGAGAACTTCTACTGCGAGATTATGGACCACGGTCTCGATATTGAGAAGAACGTGATGTCCGATCTCATTAAGCTGGCCAAAGAACTCAAGCTGCCTTTGGTTGCCACCAACGACCTGCACTACACCCACGCAGAGGACGCTAAAGCCCATGCCGCTCTGCTCTGTGTGCAGTCCGGCTCGACCCTGCAGGACCCCAAACGATTCAAATTTGACGCCGATAACTTTTACCTTAAATCCCCGGCTGAGATGCGTGAACTTTTCCGTTACTTCCCCGAAGCCTGCGATAACACCATGGAAATCGCAGAACGCTGCCACGTTGAGTTCAACACCAAGGCTAACTACATGCCCAACTTCCCCGTTCCCGAGGGGGAAAACGAGGAGTCCTGGTTCGTCAAAGAGGTAGAGCGAGGCCTGCACTACCGCTTCCCCAAGGGTATCCCCGATGAGGTGCGCAAGCAGGCCGAGTACGAGGTCGGGATTATTACCCAGATGGGCTTCCCCGGCTACTTCCTGGTGGTTGCTGACTTTATTAACTGGGCTAAGTCTCAAGGTATCCGCGTGGGGCCGGGGCGTGGTTCCGGTGCTGGTTCCATGGTGGCTTACGCTATGCGTATTACCGACCTGAATCCGCTGGAACACGATCTGATTTTTGAACGCTTCCTCAACCCCGACCGCGTCTCCATGCCCGACTTCGATGTGGACTTCGATGATCGCCGCCGTTCTGAAGTGATTCACTATGTGACCGAGAAGTACGGCGAAGATAAGGTGGCTATGATTGTCACCTACGGTACTATCAAGGCCAAGCAGGCCCTCAAAGACTCATCCCGTGTGTTGGGCTACCCCTTCTCCACCGGCGAGCGCCTCACCAAGGCCATGCCCGATGATGTGATGGGTAAGAATATTGCGCTTGCCAACGTCTATAACCCCGACGATAAGCGCTATAACGATGCCCAGGAACTGCGTGACCTGATTGAGAACGACCCTGATGCCTCCAAGGTCTTTGAGACCGCTAAGGGTCTTGAGGGGCTTAAACGCCAGTGGGGTGTGCACGCGGCGGGCGTTATTATGTCCAGCCACAACCTGATAGACGTTATCCCGATTATGCGCCGCGAACAGGACGGCCAGGTAATTACCCAGTTTGATTACCCCACCTGCGAGGGCCTGGGGCTCATCAAGATGGACTTCTTGGGTCTGCGTAACCTAACTATCATTTCTGATGCTATCGAGAACATTAAACTCAACCGTGACCTTGATCTTGACCTGGAGACCCTTGAACTTGACGATGTGGAGTCCTACAAGCTGCTGGCTCGTGGCGATACTCTGGGCGTGTTCCAGTTAGATGGTGGCCCTATGCGCCAGCTTCTCAAGCTCATGCAGCCCGATCACTTTGAGCATATTTCGGCGGTTTTGGCGCTGTACCGCCCGGGCCCTATGGGTGCCAACTCGCACACTAACTATGCTCTGCGTAAGAACGGTGTGCAGGAAGTCACCCCTATTCACCCAGAGCTGGAAGAGCCTCTGGCAGAGATTCTTGACACCACCTACGGTCTGATTGTCTACCAGGAACAGGTCATGGCCATTGCCCAGAAGGTGGCTAACTACTCGCTGGGTGAGGCGGATATTCTGCGCCGTGCTATGGGTAAGAAGAAGAAGGAAGAACTGGATAAGCAGTACGCTACCTTCCATCAGGGCATGCTCGATAACGGGTACTCTGAGGGAGCGGTCAAGGCCCTGTGGGACATTCTGCTTCCCTTCTCTGATTATGCCTTTAATAAGGCGCATACTGCGGCTTACGGTTTGGTGTCCTACTGGACTGCCTATTTGAAGGCCCATTATCCGCAGGAATACATGGCGGCTCTGCTGACCAGCGTTGGCGACGATAAGGACAAGCTGGCGGTCTATCTCAATGAGTGCCGACACATGAAGATTACGGTCCTACCGCCGGATGTTAATGAGTCTGCCCTGAACTTCACACCTGTGGGTGATGATATTCGTTTTGGTATGGGCGCAATTCGTAACGTAGGTGCGAACGTAGTCTCGGCCATGGTCCAAGCGCGTGAGGAAAAGGGCCGCTACGAGAACTTTAATGACTTCCTGTCCAAGGTTCCCATGGTGGTTTGCAATAAGCGCACCGTGGACTCCCTGATTAAAGCCGGTGCCTTTGACTCGCTGGGGCATGATCGCCGGCCGCTGTCCATGATTCACGAAGAGGCCATTGACGCTACCGTCTCGGTCAAGCGTCAGGAGGCCGCAGGTCAGTTTGACCTCTTCGGTGGCCTGGGCCTGGACGACGATGACCCGGCCAGCGAGCTGACCGTCCAGATTCCTGATGTTCCCGAGTGGGAGAAACGCGATAAGCTCAACTTTGAGCGCGAAATGCTGGGCCTATACGTTTCTGATCACCCCCTGCGCGGGCTGGAGGATGCACTGGATGCGCTTTCAGATTCAACCGTTCAGGGCTTGCTATCTGAGGATTCTGTAAAGCCGGATGGGGCTATCGTGACCATTGCGGGTATGGTTACCAGTGTTTCCCGGCGTATTGCCAAGAACTCCGGTAACCCCTACGCCCGTCTGGAACTTGAAGACCGTACCGGTTCGATTGAGGTCATGTTCTTTGGCCGTGCCTACGAACCGATTGCCGGTATTTTGGCGGAGGATCTTATCTGCACCATTAAGGGCCGTCTGCAACGCCGAGATGATGGGACAGTTACCTTGAGTGCGCAGGAGCTCCACATCCCTGAGATTTCAGCTGACGGTGCTAGCGGACCGGTTACCATTGTGATTCCTGAGTACAAGGCTACCGAGGAAACCCTGGGGCAGTTGCGCGATATCCTGCGCAACCATAGGGGTGAATCTGAGGTGCGCATTGCGATTAATACCCGAACCAAACGGGTCTTGATGCGGCTGGGGGCCGATGTGCGCGTGAACCCCAACCCAGCGCTCTTCGGGGACCTCAAGGTACTGCTAGGCCCAACTTGCTTGGATGCCTAGGTAAGCCATAACTGCTGTGGTAGCCTTTAGGTAATAGCCCCCCTCCCAAGCCTCTCTTGGATGCTCAAATGGGAGGGGCCTTTTAACAATCTGGAGCAAAAACCCTGAAGCCTAGCCTATCTATCCAAGAACAGCTTGAACTACTCAAAAGTCGTGGCCTGATAATCGAGGATGAGACCACTTGCAGGCAACTGTTGGCAACCGATAGCTACTATCGGTTTTCAGGCTATGCACGCTATTTTCAGGAAGCACCCCATGATGGCAAAGATAGCTTCAGCGAAGGAACCTCTTTCGAAACTATCCTAGACATCTATCAAGCCGATGCAGCTATACGTTATCGGCTCAGCAGGCAACTGACTGCGGTAGAACTTATGTTACGAACAAAAGTTGCGAAAGTGATAGCTGAAGAGTACTCGCCATATGGAAACTACCTGGAAGATAGCTTTTATTTGGCTACTTGCGACCGAGTCGTGGAATCTTGTCTAAGGGATATCAGTAGGAGTCGAGAACCCTATATTCTTCGATACAAGGAAGAACAATCTTCCACAGGGGAGATGTATTCAACTCTTCCTATCTGGTCAGCTGTACAAGCTTTTTCTTTTGGAACTTTGTCTAAAATAATCGAGCGAGGTGCAAATGGTAACCTCCATGCGAGGCTTGCATCAGAGATTGGTCTTGCTCAAAGGGGCTTTTCTTCCCGAGTGAAGGCACTGGTCTATCTGCGAAATCGTTGTGCACACCATAGTAGGCTCTGGAATCACTCTGTAATTGATGCTGGTGCTACCCCTAACAACGTGAGGGGTAGGGCAAAACGGCTGGTAGGGCAGTTTGATCCCCGATCTATTACCGATATCGTCGCATCACTGGATGATATCTACCTGCGTTGCGATCTGGGTAAACCTGTTCTAAATGAGCTTCATCAGGAATTTTGTGGTGTTCCTTCCTTGTGGGCTGGCTATACCCGACCTCTTTCTCCCCGTAATCACCGATAGCTTAAGAGTATTTATTTTTGAGAGAAAACAGGTGTGGTGGGTTTGAAAGCCCAGAAAATCTGGGCATTATCTATCAGCATTTGAAGGGGATTGCGGTAGACAGAAACCTCATAGGGGCTTGCCCGCGTCACAGATGCCTCTATGCTTGACGGGTGGCTTAAAATAGGGGTTGTGAGCACATCAGAGAATACCCAGAATTCAGGGGAAACACCCGCCCCCACCCTGCGCACCATTGACCTGCGCGGGACCACCCACAGCTACGCAGAACTACGGCGCCTTGTTCCCCGCCAGACTAACGAATACCTTGGCAACGCGCTCACCACCGTCCAGGAGATCATCCAGAAGGTTCAGTCAGACGGTGCCGACTACCTGCGCCAGCTTGCCGCCCGCTTTGACGGTGTAGAACAGGGCGCGCTGCGTGTACCCCAGCAAGCTATCGACCGGGCCCTGGAAAACCTGGACCCTGCCGTCCGTAAGGGCCTGGAAGTTGCTATCGAACGCACCCGTGCTTTTGCCGCAGCCCAGCGCCCCGCCGACCAGACCATTGAGGTAGCACCCGGCGCTGTTCTGACCAACCGCTGGACCCCCGTGCGCCGCGCCGGCGTTTACGTCCCGGGTGGGCTGGCTGTCTACCCCTCATCGGTCATCATGAACACCGTCCCGGCCCAGGCCGCAGGAGTGGGGTCCCTTGTGCTCTGCACCCCGCCCCAGAAAGAATTTGACGGCCTACCTCACCCCACCATCCTGGCAGCCGCAGGCTTGCTCGGCATCACCGAGGTCTGGGCGATTGGTGGCGCCGGCGCCCTTGCCGCCATGGCCTACGGTCTAGACGACGCGGGGGACTACCTTGACCCTGTAGACACCATCACCGGCCCCGGCAACATCTTTGTGGCCATGGCTAAGCGTGCGCTCCAAGGCGTTGTTGGGGTAGACGGAGAAGCCGGTACAACTGAAATTGCTGTGATTGCCGACGAAACCGCTAAGCCCGAATTCGTAGCAGCTGACCTCATCTCACAGGCAGAACACGACCCCAACGCCGGTTCGGTCCTCATCACCCATTCCCAGGCCCTTGCCAAGGCCGTCCAAGAGGCTATCAACCGCCGTGCGGCAGCCACCAAGCACGCCGAGCGTGTGGCTACGGCACTCTCGGGCCCTCAATCGGGGATCGTACTCACCGATACCCTTGAAGCTTCTATCTCGGTGGCCGATGCCTATGCCGCTGAACACCTGGAGATTCACACCGAGAACGCCGCTGAAGTGGCCGGTCGTATCCGCAATGCTGGTGCCATCTTCATTGGTTCCTACTCACCGGTACCGCTGGGCGACTACGCGGCAGGTTCTAACCATGTGCTACCTACTGGTGGCTCAGCCTCCTTCGCATCCGGCCTGAACACCTCAGTCTTCATGAAGGCCGTACAGCTCATCGACTATAGCTCAGATGCCCTGGCCGAAATTGGCGACGATATCGTTGCCCTAGCTATCGATGAAGATCTACCTGCCCACGGTGAGGCAATTACCGTCCGTACCCAACCGGGAACTAACCGCTAGGAGGCACCACTATGAACTGCCCCTTCTGCCGCAAAGCCGAATCACGTGTGGTTGACTCACGCACCACCGACGACGGCTCAGCAATCCGCCGCCGCCGCCAGTGCAACAATTGCGGTAAACGCTTTACCACCGTAGAAACAACGGCTGTTTCGGTCATTAAGCGCTCAGGTGTGACCGAGCCCTTCAACCGAGAAAAAATTATTTCTGGTGTCCGAAAAGCCTGCCAAGGCAGGCCTGTAGGGGAGGATGACCTGGCTAAGCTAGCTCAAGAGGTCGAAGAGAACATCCGAGCCAAGGGTCTAGCTGAGATTGACGCGCACGAAGTTGGACTATCTATCCTTGAGCCACTCTCAAAGCTCGACACCGTAGCCTACCTCCGTTTTGCCAGCGTTTACCAGGCCTTTGAGAGCCTTGATGATTTTGAGCGCGCTATCGCTAACCTCCGCGAGGCAGACGCAGGAGAATGCCAACAACCCACCCTGCTGTAGACACAAAACGAGGCACACCCGACAATACTCGGTGTGCCTCACTGAATGAATCTATCAAACTATCTCCAAAGCCTTGCCTTATGAGTAGACCCTAACCGATTGCGGTAGGTATTCATCCGATGCAAGCTCAAGGTGCCACTCTTTGCCTTCGGGGTGAGGAGGTAACTTCAGGTCTATTTCACCACCGGTGTTAAAGACCATCAGGATGTTTTCTATCATCACCTGGAAGCATTTAAAGTCTGGGCTGAGCCAGTCATGGTCCTGAGTGGGTACACCATCTGAACGCCACCAGCTAACCTCTTCACCGTGCAGAAAGTCCCGCTGACGCAGCTCAGGGAAACGGCGCCTTAAGCTAGTGAGCTTTCCAACGTATTCAATCAAGGAGCGATCAGCGGATTCCCAATCAATCCAGGTAATCTCGTTGTCCTGGCAGTAGGCGTTGTTATTACCAAACTGTGTATTCCCCAGCTCATCACCGGCAAGCAGCATGGGCACCCCCTGCGAAAGGAATAGGGTAGCAAGCATTGCCCTAATGCGACGCTGACGGGCTGATGCAATATCTGGGTTGTCGGTAGGTCCTTCTACACCGAAGTTGTCACTGTAGTTTTCGCTGTGGCCGTCCTTGTTATTCTCACCGTTTGCTTCGTTATGCTTTTGGGAATAACTGACGATATCGCCTAGGGTGAACCCATCGTGCGCTGATACGAAGTTAATCGATGATGTCGCTGGCCTCCCATAATGGTCAAACTGCCTGGCGCTACCCATGACAGCTGAAGCGAGCTGGCCTACAGCTTCACCGTTTCCTCTCCAAGCCTGACGTACTCCGTCACGGTAAGTATCATTCCACTCACGCCAGGGATGAGGAAAACCTCCGACCTGATAGCCATCCGAACCGGTATCCCAAGGCTCAGCGATCAGCTTGAGCTTCCTGAGCACTGGGTCTTGGGCGATAGCCTGGAAGAAAGCCGCTTGAGAGGAGAACCCAGTCTCATCACGGCCCAGGGTGCTCGCAAGATCAAAACGGAACCCATCCACACCGTAGCGCTGAGCAAAATGGCGAAGCGAATCGAGTACGAGCCGCAGTACCTGAGGGTTATGAACCGCCAAGGTGTTGCCGGTGCCGGTGACGTTGGCATAGGACCCATCGGAGTTGCGCATATAGTAACCGGCATCGTTGAGCCCGCGCATCGACAGCACGGAATCCCTCTGATCGCCTTCACCACTGTGATTGAAAACAACATCAAGAATTACTTCAATCCCGTGCTCGTGCAAAGTATGCACTGCCTGCCTGAACTCTGCATCTGCCTCTAGCCCGTTGGGGTGTTTAGAGGCATAACGAGGTTCAAGTGCAGAGAAAGCCACCGGCTGGTAGCCCCAATAATTTACTAAGCCACGTTGAACAAGATATTGGTCGTCAATAAAAGCTTGGACAGGCAGCAACTCAAGGGCGTTAACGCCGATATCGCCCAAGTGCTTGAGCACTGCCGGATCCGCTAAAGCAGCGTAGCTTCCACGAATCTCGGGCCGAATATCGGGGTGCTTAGCCGTGAGACCTTTAACGTGGGCCTCAAGAATCACCAGGTCCTCCCAGGCATGGCCGGGGCGGTTGAGCCTTGGATCCGGTCCTTCAGGCAGAGGATCAGCCAGGATGCACTTGGGCATGACAGCTGCGCTGTCACCCTCGGCATCGACTGCCATCAGAGGGTGCCAGCGCAGGGGAGCATCAAGATGCTGAGCCCACGGGTCAAGCAGAAGTTTATCCGGGTTGAATATGGGGTCGCAGCCGGTAGCCCTCAAGCCGTATCGGTCTGCGGGCTGTAAACCAGCAATATCGCCTACCCAGTACTCACCGTCGCGATGAGTTAGCTCATGCCGGGTTTCAAGCCCCTGCTCATCGAATACACAAAACCATATCTTGCTCGCTCCAGGTGCCCAAATTTCTACCTTCATGCAATGAGATTATCAAACATCTCCGAGTACTTCTGGGCAGAGTGCTCCCAACCAACAGGTTGATCCATGGCAGTTGAGCGCAGCTTCGACCAGGCTTGAGGATCTGCATAGAGGTCTAAAGCGCGACCTAGAGCGAAGCTCAAAGCACCGGCATCAATCCTGCCACCCAGGTAAGCATCACCAAAGGTAAAGCCGGTGGCGGTACCGTCAGCCAGACGCTCGGGAGTAGCATCACTCACAGTATCGCGCAGGCCACCGGTTGCCGCAACAACAGGTACAGTGCCGTAGCGCATACCGTAGAGCTGGGTCAGACCGCTGGGCTCGAAGCGTGAGGGAACCAAGACGATATCCCCACCGGCGTAGAGACGGTGGCTTAAAGCCTCGTCGTAACCGATCCGAATACCCACACGATCCAGGTAACGAGCTGCCAAATCCATCAGGGCACTCTCGTACTCCGCGTCGCCAGAACCCAGAACAACCACCGCGCCCCCCCGATCCAAGAAACTGGGGAGAGCCTCTACCAGCAGGTCAATACCTTTCTGGTAGGTCAAACGGGTAACCACAACAGCCAAGGGCCCGGTAGGCTCCGGCAGATTGAACTCTTTGAGTAGCTTCTGACGGTTAAGGGCCTTGCCCTCCGGCTGAGCAGCGGAATAGGGCTCAACTTCGGGGTCAGTCTCGGGGTTCCATACTGTGGTGTCCACACCGTTGATAATGCCGGAGAGCTCACCGCGGTCACGGCGGGCCGTAACAACACCTTGAAGGCCGAAACCGAAATCTGGGTCGGTGAGCTCCTGCGCATAACTGGGGCTGACAGTGCTCAGATGCGACGCATGAACCATGCCTGCTTTTAAGGTTGAAAGAAGACCATAGTACTCAAGTGAATCAGGTGTGAAATCCCAGGTCGGCAGCCGCATAGCGTCTAGCTGATCAGCACCCACAACACCCTGGAAGGCGATATTGTGTACCGTCATGACCGTGGGGATATTGGCCCCCGCATACTTGAGGTAGGAAGGCACCAGCCCAGCCTGCCAGTCGTGAACATGCACAAGGTCAGGCTTCCAGCTGTCGGTGGTGCCATTCATGGCAATCTGTGCTGCCGCCCAGCTGAGGGCAGCAAAACGGATGTGGTTATCGTGGTGGTCATGCCCGTGCGCCGAGTAGGGGCCACCTTGGCGTGCAAAAAGATGCGGCGCATCGAGCAAGAGCACTTTTAACCCGTCAATCTTGCCTCGCACCACTCTTGCAGGGCCACCGAACAGGTCATCATCATGCCAGACTCGAACCCCCCGCTCGATACGGTCCAATAGCCCAGGGTAGGCCGGAAGGAGTACCCTGGAGGACCAGCCAAGGGGCTCCAGAGCTGCGGGCAGAGCACCCACAACGTCTGCGAGTCCGCCAGTTTTAATCAGCGGTGCGCACTCGGAAGCAACCGAAAGTATACGTTTCACGCGCCCAGCCATACCTACCACTAACCTTCCAGCGCCGCAGCACGGCGCTCAAGCATGGGTTGGGTAATCAAAGTTACCCCGTTCTTGGTGACGCGGAACCACTTGGCGTCTTCTTCAGGATCCTTACCTACAACGAGACCTTCAGGGATGCGCACGTCGCTGTCGATGACACAACGGGATAGGCTAGCGGACTGACCGATATCTACATGGGGGAGTACCACAGCCTGATCCAGCTCAGCGAAAGAATGAACCCTGACCCCTGTGAAGAGCAGAGAGTTAGATACCTGAGCACCTGAAATCACGCAGTCACCAGAAATCAGGGACTGAACCGCTGTACCCTTGCGGGCACCCTCATTATGAATAAACTTAGCGGGCGGAGTAATCTCACCATAGGTCCAGATAGGCCAGGTGCGATCGTAGAAGTCCAGCGGCGGAATGTGGGCGGTCAAATCCAGGTTAGCCTGCCAGAAGGAGTCCAGGGTACCCACGTCGCGCCAGTAGGGCTCAGTCTCAAGGCCGCTCATGACGCATGAGTCGCTAAACCGGTGCGCGTAAGCCCTTCCGTCTTTTACGATCTGCGGGATAATGTCATGGCCAAAGTCGTGCGTGGAATCGGGGTCATTCGCATCGGCAATCAGGATTTCACGCAGCAAAGCCCAATCGAACACGTATATCCCCATAGACACCAAGGACTCATCCGGGTTATCCGGTGAACTCGGAGGATTAGCAGGCTTCTCCAAAAAGTCAACGATTCGGCTATTTTCATCAACAGCCATAACACCGAATGCGCTGGCTTCCTCACGCGAGACAGTCAAGCAACCAACGGTGACAGCGGCCTTGTTATCAACATGCTGCTGCAACATAATCTCATAGTCCATCTTGTAGATGTGATCACCTGCAAGAACAACAATGTACTTTACCTGGTAGTCATCAACGATATCGATGTTCTGGTAGATAGCGTCTGCAGTGCCCAAATACCACTGATGCTCAGAGACACGCTGGCTAGCAGGAAGAATATCAAGGTACTCATTACGCTCAGCACGGAAGAAACCCCAGCCGCGCTGCATATGGCGAATCAGTGAATGAGCCTTGTACTGGGTTGCCACAGCCATCTTTCGAATACCTGAGTTGTAGGCATTCGAGAGAGGGAAGTCGATAATTCTCGCCTTTCCTCCGAAATGGACTGCGGGTTTGGCGCGACGGTCAGTGAGCTCTTCAAGACGGCTGCCACGGCCACCAGCTAGCACGAAGGCCATGGCCTGACTTGAGAGGCGGTGGTTGCCGGTCCTTGGGCTGTTGGGAGGGGTGTTGGGAATCATGATTGTTCCTCTGCAAAATAGATAACTGAAAAGGGTGGAAGTTTGACCAGAGCTGATTGAGCTTCGTTGCCCATGGGGACGGGTTCTGTCTCAATAGCACCACCATGGCCACGGTTGCCACCGTGATAGTGGGCCGAGTCGGTATTGAGAACCTCAAGCCAACGTCCAGCTATCGGGAAGGGAACCCTGAAGCCGTCATACTCAGTCGGGCTCATATTCATAACAACCACAATGTGGGGGTCTTGGGGTGCTCCGCGGCGTAACCAGGCGTAAACCTGTTCATCAAGAGCATCAAGAAGGAGCCATTGGAAACCGTGCGGGTCGCAATCACTGCGATGGAGGGCAGGCTGTTGCCGGTAAAGGCTGTTTAGATCTCGTACCAGTGACTGAACCCCCAGATGGCCTGGGTCCTCTAGGACCTTCCACTCAAGTTCGCTCTGGTAGTTCCACTCGCCGGGTTGGCCAAATTCTTGGCCCATGAAGAGAAGCTTTTTGCCGGGGTAAGCCCACATATAGGCTAAAAAGGCTTTGATATTTCCAAGTTTGGATGCATGATCTCCGGGCATCCGCCCATAGAGCGAACCCTTACCGTGGACAACTTCGTCGTGGCTGATGGGGAGCATAAAGCGCTCGCTGAATACGTAGGTTATGCCAAAGGTCAGCAAATCAGAATGGTCCTTGCGGTAACTGGGGTCTAGCCCAAAGTACCTGAGAGAGTCATTCATCCAGCCGAGGTTCCATTTATAGTCAAACCCGAGTCCACCGTCTTGGGTTTCTCGCGTGACGCCGGGGAAGGTTGTGGACTCTTCCGCAATCATCATTGTGCCTTCGGTGTTTCGACCTACGGCATCGTTTGTTTGGCGTACGAAATCGATAGCTTCGTAGTTTTCTCGTCCACCGTCTTTGTTGGGAACCCACTCACCTGCTTTACGGGAGTAATCGCGGTGAATCATCGACGCCACAGCATCCACTCTTAAACCATCAAGATGGTATTCCTTGAGCCAGTAGATGGCGTTAGAACGCAGATGCCCGGCTACTTCTGGGCGACCATAGTTGTAGATGAAAGTGTTCCAGTCGGGGTGGAAACCCTCTTGGGGGTTTTCGTGTTCGTAGAGGGCTGTGCCATCAAACCGGCCGAGGCCGTGTTCGTCGGTGGGGAAATGACCCGGTACCCAATCAGCAATAACTCCGAGTCCCTTTTGGTGAGCCTGATCTACAAAAGCTTGGAAATCTTCAGGTAGCCCGTACCTGTAGGTAGGGGCATACATGCCGATGGGCTGGTAGCCCCAGGAACCATCGAAAGGATGCTCGGTAATGGGTAGTACCTCAATATGGGTGAACCCTAGGTCAGCTACATAGTCGATGAGATCATGCCAGCCTTCCTTCCGCCAGGATCCAAGGTGAACCTCATAGACACTGACTGGTGAATCCTGTGCGTGCAGCTGCGCCCGGCTCTGCAACCACTTTTCGTCCTGCCAGGTGTGCTTGCCGAGCTTTCGTACGATAGAGGCAGTTCCCGGGGGGACCTCGGCCCCGAAGCCGACAGGGTCGGCCTTGAGCGGTAACAGCTCATTGTCGTGGCCTAGAATCTCGTACTTATAGACTTCTCCCTCGCCAAGACCGGGGATAAAGAGTTCCCATACACCGCAAGATCCCAGTGGGCGCATGGGGTGTATGATGCCGTTCCAGCTGTTAAAGGAACCCACTACGGAGACGCGGTGAGCGTTCGGGGCCCATACCGCAAAATGCAGGCCGGGGATATTCTCATGCTCCAGGGGGTGCGCTCCGAGTACCTTCCACAATTGCTCGTGTCGGCCTTCGCCGATAAGATACTCGTCCAGTGCACCCAGTACGGGTGCAAAGCGGTACGGGTCCTGACGCTCTTCGATATGGCCACCGGTCCACTCAATGCGTAATCGGTAGTAGGGGAGAGGCTCCCCCACAAAGATTGGCATATCTGCCCACGGGCGGATCAGTTCGTTCTGATCTGTATCGTTGACTGCCCAGACCTTCAGAGCGCCAGGGAAGAGTGCAACTAGCTCTTTGCCATCTTCACTGGGGCCAAGAACCTTGAAAGGATCACGGTTCCTCCCTGTGGTGAGGGCTAGAGCTTCTGCTTCGGTGATCGCCATAAGGCTTCTCCAGATTCCTTAAAGTAACGGTCTAGCCTAAATGGCCGGGTCGATTCCCCATATTTGGCTCATGTACTCGCGCACAGAACGGTCGGAGCTGAAGTAACCCATACGGGCAATGTTCAATACCGCCATGCGATTCCAACGAGCTGAATCGCGGTAAGCGGCCTCAACCTCTTGCTGAGCACGATCGTAGTCATCAAAATCAGAGGCGACGAGGAACCAGTCCTTGTTCCACATATCATCGACCAGCTGACCAAAACGGTAAGGCTCACCGGGGCTAAAGGTGCCCTCTGCTACAGCCTGAAGGATGTCCCTAAGAGCCTGGCTCTTCTCGATTGCTAGGCGTGAGTGACCGGGCTGGCTACGGCGCTGAGCTACTTCCTCGGTGGTCAGACCAAAGAGGAAGAAGTTCTCTGCACCAACATGCTCACGGATTTCGACGTTGGCGCCATCGAGGGTACCGATGGTAAGCGCGCCGTTGAGAGCGAACTTCATGTTGCCTGTTCCCGAAGCTTCCATGCCAGCAGTTGAAATCTGCTCGCTCAGGTCAGAAGCAGGAATGAGGCGTTCTGCCATGGAAACGTTGTAGTTCGGCGGGAACACGATACGGAGCAGGTGGTTTGTCTCGGGGTCATTATTGACAAGATCCGCAACATCGTTGATGAGCTTGATGATGTCCTTAGCGGTCTGGTAGCTGGGGGCAGCCTTACCACCGAAGATCTTGACGCGAGGTACCCAGCCAGCGTTCGGGTCACGCTTGATGCGCTGGTAATGCGCAATAGTCCAAAGGATGTTCAGGAGCTGGCGCTTGTATTCGTGCATGCGCTTGACCTGTGAGTCGTACAAAGCATCAGTGGGTAAATCAATGCCGTGCTCTTCGCGCATCCAGCGGGTGAAACGCTCCTTAGCTGCGAGCTTAGTCTGCCCGAAGGCATGGAGGAACTCGGGGTCACCTGCGTATGCTTCAAGTTCTTTGAGACGCTCGAGATCAGTTTCCCAGCCTTCACCAACGGTCTTGGTGATCAACTCAGCCAGCGCGGGGTTTGCTAGCTTGAGCCAGCGGCGCGGAGTAATGCCGTTGGTGATATTCAGGATGCGATCGGGGTGCAGAGCATTGTGCACGGGGAAGAGCTCAGTTCGGACGAGCTCGGTGTGTAAGGCAGACACACCGTTGACACGGTGGCTGGTCGTAAAAGCTAGGTCACCCATATTGACCTGGTCGCCTGAGATGAGGCGGACTGGGTGGGGTGAGCCTGACTGGAGCTCAACAAACTGCTGATCGAGACGCTCAATGATGTGGAGATGGCGAGGTAGCACGTTACGCATCAGGCCAACGGTCCAGCGCTCCAGTGCTTCGGGCAGAAGGGTGTGGTTGGTGTAGCCCAGAACGCGGTTGCTCAAATCTGCGGCGCGGTCGAAACCGAAGCCGTGGTCATCGACGAGGATACGGATGAGCTCGGGGCCTGCGATTGCAGGATGCGTATCGTTCATTTGGATTGCTACATGCTGATCCAGGTTCTCCAGGGAGGAATGGCCTGCTAGGTGGCGGCGCACGATGTCCTGAACAGATGCTGAAGTCAGGAAGTATTCCTGTGACAGGCGGAGCTGCTTGCCGCCGTCGGTGGTGTCATTGGGGTAGAGAACCCTGCTGAGACTACGAGCAAGAGCTTCGGGCTCAGCGGCGGCTACAAAGTCACCGGAGTTGAATTTACCCAGGTCAAAAAGGTCGGCGTTGGGTGCTGCGGCCCAGAGGCGAAGGGTGTTAGCCCACTTGCCGCCGTAGCCTACAACGGGGGTATCGAATGCCTGGGCCTGCACATGTGTACCGGGCTCCCAGCGCAGAAGACCATTTTCCTCGTACATTTCGCCGCCAAAGCCAACGCCGTAGACTGACTCAGGCCGGTTGAAGTCCCAGGGGTTTCCGTTAGCGAGCCAGTTCTCGGGGTTCTCCTGCTGGCGACCGTCTAGGAAGCTCTGTTCAAAGAGGCCGTGTTCGTAGCGCAGACCGTAACCGTAAGCGGGGCAACCAACAGTTGCCATTGATTCAAGGTAGCAGGCTGCCAGGCGGCCAAGACCACCGTTGCCAAGTGCCGCATCGGGCTCAGCCTTGGCCACGGTTTCAAAATCAAGGCCAAGCTCGCTGAGTGCTTCTTCAGCAGTCTCACGCAGACCCAGGTTGATTGCAAGGTCCTCCATCAGGCGACCGATGAGGAATTCCATTGAAAGGTAGTAGACACGTTTACGGTCTTCGTCCCAGGTGCGTCGTGTGGAGGCAAACCAGGGCTCAACGGCCCTGTCACGCAAAGTGTGCGAAAGCGCGATGCGCCAATCGAAGATAGTTGAATGTTGCGGATCTTTTCCTGCTGTGAACTGAAGATGTTCCAACAAAGAAGCGCGGAAGTTTGCTACTGAAATTTCAGGACGTTCGTTTTGTGCCATACTTCGATACTAATTTCAAATTCGCGGGTAGAGGCAAAAATGGCACGAACCGCCGATACCGATATCAAAAATTCTTTTTTTTGAGACAGAATGAGTTTCCCAGCGGCATGGTACGACTTAAATTGACGCAATCTTGGTGCTTCCTGAGAGATGCTCACAGATAGTTTTGTCTAAAGAAGAGGCCACCAGCTGCATATCTCAGCCGGTGGCCACTGCCTGCTACCACTGCTTTAGGGGGCAGTATTAGGCTTTCACGGAAGCTCTACGCTTGTGCTCGCTGGGCATGCCACCAGCCCACAGCGCAGCCCCAACAATGCCAGCGTTATTGCGGAGGGCTGCCATAACCATGGGAGTACGCAGCTTCCCCTCAAGATAAGGCATGAACTTCTCAGGATTCTTAGAAATGCCCCCGCCGATAATGAACAGGTCAGGTGAGAAGAGCATCTCAAGGTGTGAGAAGTAGCGGTGCAACCGCTTGCCGTACTTTTTCCAAGAGAGCTCATACACCTCACGAGCACGTGCTGATGCACGGGTCTCAGCATCCTGCCCATCAATCTCGAGGTGACCGAGTTCTGTGTTGGGAATAAGCTGACCGTTGTTAATGAGTGCGGAACCAATTCCGGTACCCAGAGTAATCAGGGCAAGCAGGCCGTCCTTATCCCGTCCCTGGCCATAAGTGGCTTCTGCTAGCCCGGCGGCGTCGGCATCGTTCAGGGCATAGACCAGACGGCCCCCCAGGGCCTTACTCATAGTTTCTTCGAGGTTGGTTCCAACCCAGCTGGGGTCAACGTTTGCAGCCGAGAGAGCAAGACCGTTCTTGATGATGGCAGGGAAATCAATTCCGATTGCAGAATCTGAGAGCGGTGCCAGATCGCGCCCCTGTAACTCTTCAACGATCTGGGCTACTACACCTGCACAGGCCTCTGGCGTTGCTGGCTGGGGAGTCGGGATCCGGAAACGGTCACCGACCAGTAAACCGGTACGAATGTCTACAATCCCGCCTTTCATACCGGTACCACCGATATCGATACCGATGACCAGGTCAGCCGGGGTGGGCTCGGGAATCTGGTGGCCTGCTTCAGCCATGTCCTACTCCTTGAAGGTGATGAGGCTAGGGAAGAGTTAGAATGTCGACACCGTCGGCGGTAACAACCATGGTGTGCTCAAACTGGGCGGTGCGCCTGCGGTCTTTGGTGACGACGGTCCAGTCGTCATCCCACATATCCCACTCGATGGTGCCCAGAGTCAGCATGGGTTCGATTGTGAAAATCATGCCTTCTTCGATAAGGGTGTTGTAGGCGGGGGCGGCATCGTAGTGGGGAATGATTAGGCCAGAATGGAACTCACGGCCCACACCGTGGCCTGTAAAGTCCCGGACTACACCGTAGCCAAAGCGGGCTGCGTATTTCTCAATCACTCGCCCAATAACATTGATTTCTCGTCCCGGGCGGACAGCCTTCATGGCACGGTTGAGGGCTTCTTCGGTGCGTTCAACAAGCAGACGCGATTCTTCATCAACGTTTCCGACCAAGAGTGTACGGTTGGTGTCGCCGTGCATGCCATCGAGGTAAGCGGTGACATCGAGGTTGAGGATGTCTCCGTCTTCAAGAACGGTTGAATCGGGGATTCCGTGACAGATGACCTCATTTAATGAGGTGCAGACACTCTTGGTGTAACCACGGTAGTCAACGGTTGAGGGGTAGGCACCGTGGTCGCAGATGTACTCGTGCACTAAAACATCGATGTGGTCTGTGGTGGTTCCGGGAACCGCAATTTTTTCGGCTTCCACGATTGCCCCGGCGGCAATCTTGCCAGCGGCTCGCACCCGCTCAATTTCTTCGGGCGTGTAGAAGTTGGAGCCTTTACCTTCATCGGCTTCAGGCTTGCCTACATATTCAGGGCGTTCAATGCTTGCCGGTACCGAGCGCATGGGGGTAACTGTGCCGGGCACCAGGCAACCAAGAGGTGCTTTGCCGGGCTGAGCGGGAAGATTATGGCTAGAAGAATTTGTCGACATGTTATAAATCGTAGTCCCTCTCCTGATGCTCGATGGGGTCTGATGGGTGCCAGGCAAGGAAACTTTTGCCACACTAGGTCGCGTCCAAGCTTTTCTCTTCACTCTTGGAGGGTTTACTGGCATTCCTTGCTTTCTCTTAAACCGCTTTGGTGGCTTACTCCATGGTGTCTCAAAGAAGTGTGACTCTTGCCAAGGGGCCAGGGCCTTCATAGGATGGTTGGGAAGCAGAACGATGCTCTCGTCTGTCACTATATGTAGAGGAAGACATGTCACTTGAGAATGTAACACCTGGTCCCCATGCCACGGAGTTTTACTACAATCTGCGTACCGGGCAAGTAGAAGAGGGCCAGCAGTCAAAAATCACTGAGCTGTGGGGTCCCTTTGCTACACGCGAAGAAGCCGAGCACGCTATGGAAACAGCTAAAAAACGTAACGAAGCCTGGGATGAAGGCAAAAATTCTTGGGGCAAGTAAAACCATAAAAGTCGGGGCCGGTAGCCTGTGCTACCGGCCCCTACACTTTAAGTGAAATCACTGGTCGAATCTGTGCTCGGGTGCGGGATAGGCCCCTGAGCGTACGTCCTGGCGGTAGGCCTGGGCACCTTCCAACAGAGTGTCGTACAGGTTGGCGTACTGCTTGACGAAGCGGGCCATCTTGCCCTGGCGTAGCCCGAAAGCATCCTGCCAGACCAGAACCTGACCTGTTACATCAGATCCTGCACCGATGCCGATGACCGGAATATGGACTGCGCGGTCAATCTGTGCCGCTATGTCTGACCGCGTCATCTCAATAAGTAAGCAGAAGGCACCGGCCTCAGTAAGCGCAAGCGCGCTCTCTATGAGCGCTTCTGCGCTATCACCACGCCCCTGCACTCGATAGCCACCCAGGGCATGCTCAGACTGGGGCGTAAAACCGATGTGCGCCATGACAGGGATACCCGCCGCAACCAGGGCCTTAACATGCTCGGTGTGATAGCTAGTTGCCTCCATCTTGATGGCGTGCGCACCGCCCTCTTTCATAAAACGCACTGCGCTAGCAACCGCCTGCTGCGGTGACTGTTCATAGGAGCCAAAGGGCAAATCAGCTACCACCAGGGCGCGCTGGGCGGCTGACGATACAGCCTTGACCAGTGGGAGCATTTCATCAACAGTGATAGTGAGCGTGGAATCATGCCCCAGGACGTTACTGCCAGCGGAGTCTCCCACCAGCAAAACCTCAATACCGGCGCGGTCAAAGATTGTAGCGGTGAGCGTATCGTAGCTGGTGAGCATAGCGAACTTTTCACCAGCCTCTTTGGCCTGGCGCAGGTGAACAGTCCGCACCTTTTTAACATCGAGGACACTACCTGCTGAATTCTGCTGAGCAGATGCGGCCGGGGCGGAAGCCTGTGAGCCGTAGGGAGAACTTTCTTCGTTGAGCATACCCCTAACTTTAGTGGGCAGGCTCGACCGCGCAAACGACCTGAGGGCGCATATTCTCAGTCGGTGAAAGAAATGTTTAAAACTGGTTACGGTTCCTTAGTTTGTGCGCGTGCCAGGTAGGCAGAGGGAAACACAAAGTTCTAGAGTTGGAAGGTAGCGAATAAGAACCTGCCCACCGGGGTGCAGGTAGCGCTAGCGACACGAACGGATAGGTTACATGGATCGTCAGCAAGAGTTTGTTCTGCGCACTATTGAGGAACGCAACGTGCGTTTCGTTCGTCTTTGGTTCACCGATGTTGTAGGCCAGCTCAAGTCGGTGGCGATTGCCCCGGCTGAGGTTGAGAGCGCTTTTGACGAGGGAATCGGCTTTGACGGTTCATCCATTGAGGGCCTTTCCCGTGTCTACGAGTCAGACATGCTCTTACAGCCTGACCCCTCAACCTTCCAGGTGCTGCCCTGGCGCGGTGACGACGAACCCACCTCACGCATGTTCTGCGACATTCTCACCCCCGACGGCGAACCCAGTGCTTCGGACACCCGCGGTGTCCTCAAGAAAATTCTTTCCAAAGCCGCAGGCATGGGCTTTACCTGCTACACCTCCCCGGAAATCGAATTCTACCTTCTCAAATCCAAGGAACTGGGACCCAATGGCTTCCCCGAGCCTGTGGACTCTGAAAGCTACTTCGACCACACCCCCGGGGGAGTCGTGCAGGACTTCCGCCGCAAAGCGGTCAGCACCCTTGAAGAAATTGGGATTTCAGTAGAGTTCTCCCACCACGAGACCGGGCCGGGGCAGAATGAAATTGATTTGCGCCATGCCGATGCTCTGCAAACCGCAGATAACATCATGAGTTTCCGCACCGTCATCAAGGAAGTCGCCCTGTCCCAGGGTATCTATGCGACCTTCATGCCTAAGCCTTTTACCGAACACGCCGGTAGCGGCATGCACACCCACTTCTCCCTGTTTGAAGGTGATACCAACGCTTTCTTTGAGGCAGGAGCCGAGTACCAGCTTTCACGCACCGCCAAGCACTTCATCGCCGGTGTCTTGCAGCATGCACCCGAATTCACCTCGGTCACCAACCAATTCGTCAACTCCTACAAGAGGCTGTGGGGCGGCGGTGAAGCACCCTCCTATGTCTCTTGGGGCCATAACAACCGCTCGGCCCTGGTCCGTGTGCCGCTCTACAAGCCCAACAAGATGCAGTCAGCCCGTATGGAATACCGCGGTATCGACTCGGCGACCAACCCCTACCTGGCCTACGCCGTTATCCTGGCGGCTGGCCTGAAGGGAATCGAGAACGAGTACGAGCTACCCTCGGCAGCGGTTACGGAAGATATCTCCGCAATGACCAGCGCGGAGCGCCGTGCCATGGGCTACCACGCCTTGCCCTCATCTCTCTACGATGCAATCCACCGCACCGAAGAATCAGAATTTATGGCCGAAACACTGGGCGAGCAGGTTTTTGAGCAGTTCCTGCGTAACAAGCGCCGTGACTGGAACGCTTTCCGTGCCGAAGTAACCCCCTACGAGCTCAAGACCAGCCTCGGTATCCTCTAACAAGGCTGTGCAGGCGTAGCCCCTACTAGGGCGCTACGCCTGCCTTGTTGTATCTAGCAGAACCCCAACAGCCCAAGGAGCAAGACACGGTGACAGCCCCAAAAACTACCTCAGCGCACCCCGATGATGCTACCCGCCGCGCAGAAGAAGAACGCAAGGCACATGTGCGCCTCATCAGTGAGATGGCAGCACTGGGTTTCTACGATGCGGCCAAGAGCGCTCGCTGGCTGGATTCACCCGAACTGGCAAGGGTCGACCGTAATAAACTTTTTGAGGGTCTGAGGTTGGCACCTTCACCTGACATTGCTCTGCCTGCGCTGGTGAGGCTGATTGAGAGAGCGCCGAAGGTAGCAGAACTTGCAGGGCGAGGTGCTGATGCCCCCGCTCTCTACCGCTTACTTGGCGGCTCAGAAGCACTGGGGGAGTTTCTTGTTCGACGCCCAGAGCACACAGACCTGCTAGAGATTGAGGATAAGCAGCTAGCCTATGAAGATTTCCCCCGGTCGCTGCTACCGGAAACTGATAATGAGTTCCTGACCCCCATTGCCCCGCTTGACACCGTGTACCGGACAGACCTGCTCAAGGCCGTAGGAGCGGACCCTGATTCTGATACACCCAAAGCAAGCTTGACGGGAAAAGAGGCTTACACCGCGCTTCGCGTAGCCTACCGCCGGCACATCACCGAGCTAGCTATCCACGACCTCACCAGCTACGCGCCGGTCAAATTTATGCCTACTGTGGGGCATGTCTTAGCTGACCTGGCAGCGGGCGCTCTTGAAGCAGCACTGGCCGTTGCTCGCGCCGAGGTTTCGGCAGCGCGAGGAGAGGACACTGTTGCCGCAGTTGAACTGGCGATCATCGGTATGGGTAAATGCGGTGCACGGGAACTCAACTACATCTCGGATGTTGATGTGGTCTATGCAGTGGCACACGCACCGCTTTCAGACCTTCCAGAGGGATTCACCCCCCTAGATGAGAACACCCTGACACAGGTGGGCCTTGAGCTCGTTCAGGCTCTATCCAAAGCAATTATGGCACCAGCGCCAGAACCAGCCCTATGGGAGGTCGACGCCAACCTCCGCCCCGAGGGTAAAGACGGGGCGCTTGTCCGTACCGTAGAGTCCTATACCAGCTACTACAAACGGTGGGCGGATAACTGGGAATTCCAGGCCCTCCTGAAAGCCCGCCCCATAGCGGGCAACCCTGCCCTGGGGGTACGGTGGGCGAGGGCTATGCGCCCCTTCGTCTGGGAGTCAGCGGCCAGGGACTCCTTCGTGGAATCCGTCCAGGCCATGAGACATAGGGTGACAGATAATATCCCTGCCGCTGAAGTTGACCGTCAGATTAAGCTTGGCCCCGGAGGGCTGCGCGACGTAGAGTTCACGGTTCAACTACTCCAGCTAGTCCACGGTCGAACCGATGAGAGCGTCCGAACTCAGACAACCACCGACTCTCTGAGTGCACTAGCAAAGGCCAGCTATATCAGCCGCAAAGATGCCCTTGACTTCGCCGAAAACTATGCCACCCTCCGGGTCATGGAACACCGTATTCAGCTGCTCTATATGCGCCGGACCCACCTCATGCCCGCCAAAGAAAAGGACCGACGCACCCTAGCTAGGGGTATGAGCTCGCCACTAGCCCCCAACCAGCTGACCGAAGCCGACATGCTCAAACAGTGGGCAAAAATCAAACGGGTGGTTAAGCTACTCCACGAAAGGCTCTTCTTCCGTCCGCTTCTTGCCGCGGTGGCTCACCTATCCAAGGACGAGGTAGCCCTCAGCCCCCAAGCCGCACAAGACCGTTTGGCAGCCCTGGGCTACAAGGACCCCCGCCGCGCTATGGGGCACATCGAGGCCCTGACCAAAGGCCTACGCCGCTCTGCCGAAATTCAGCGAACGCTCATGCCGGTACTCTTGGGGTGGTTCGCTAAGGGAGTAGACCCCGATGCTGGCCTACTGGGTTTCCGCCGTATCAGTGAGTCCCTTGGCGGTACCCCCTGGTACTTGCGTATGCTCCGAGACTCACCCGCCGCAGCAGAGCGTCTATGCACCCTACTCTCCAGCTCACGCTTTATCACTGACCTACTGGAAGATACCCCCGAACCCATTGCTTGGCTTGACCGAGACGAGGACCTCAAACCGCGAGACACCGAGGTCATCATTGGTGAACTACGCTCCCAGCTCACCCGGCACACCGACCCCCTGGATGCCATCCGTGCCGTCCGCATGGCACGACGCCGTGAAATCCTCCGGTTATCTATGGGTGAAGCGCTAGGACTGACCACCACTGAGGAAGTCGCACACGGTCTGTCCGACATCGATCGAGGGGCTATCCAGTCAGCGCTCGCTATTGCCGAACGCGAACTCTACGCTGAGGGCCGAGATCCGCTCACCCATGTAGCAGTTATCGCAATGGGCCGTCAAGGCGGGGCCGAAATTGGCTACGGCTCAGACTCAGACCTCATGTACGTTCATATTCCGCGCCCAGGAGCAGACGAACGTGAAGCCCAAGCAGAAGCCACCGAACTCATTAACCGCATGGTTCAGCTCCTCAAACAGCCGACCAAGCCGCCCATCCGTGCCGAGAAAGTGCTCGAGATTGACGCCGACTTGCGGCCTGAAGGCAAGCAGGGGGCTATGGTGCGCTCGCTGGACTCATTCCGGGAGTACTACGAACGTTGGGCCGATACCTGGGAGTTCCAGGCCCTACTGCGTGCCCGCCCCTTTGCTGGTTCTGAGACGGTGGGTAAGGCTTTTATAGAGCTGATTGCTCCTTACCGTTACCCGTCTACTTTTGGGGCTGCACAGGTGACTGAGATTCGGCGTATGAAAGCGCGTGTGGAAACCGAACGTATGCCTCGTGGAGCCGATAAAACACGCCAGCTCAAACTAGGCCGGGGAGGTCTGACCGATGTTGAGTGGCTGGTTCAGCTCCTTCAGCTTCAGCACGCGCACCGGGTTCAGGGTATGCAAACGACCTCAACCTTGGGGGCTTTGTCCGCCGCAGTTGAAGCCGGAATTGTTGAGCAGGACGATGCTCAGCTTCTGAGTTCGGCTTGGACGCTTGCCTCAAAGATTCGTGGTTTGAATGTCTTGAGGACCGGACGGGCTTCAGATACTTTAACGACAACCCGATCTGATCTTGAGGCCATTGCACGCTGGTGCGGCTATGAACCGAACTCGGCACGCTTACTCGAAGACGACTACCTGCGTATCACCCGTCAGGCTCGGGCTGTCTATGAGAAGCTGTTCTACCCGGCCTAGACACCACGAGGAAAGATAAGAAGATAGTGACTGAGCACAATGGTGTGGCTACTGTACATATCGACCGTCTTGACTCTATGGATGACCGCGTTTTACGCGCCGGATGGCCGACTGGCAGGTTACACCTTAATGTACCGGCTTCAGGGAAGCGAAACGGTTGAGCAGGATGATGGGCGACTACCGAGGCAAGGGACTGGGCCTTGCTCTCAAGATAGCCAACCACCGTCAGCTTGAGCCTAAGGGCACCGATTTTACGGGGCTGGTGAGTTGGGTTGATCGCAATGACCTTGCAATGCGAGCTATCAACCAGCAACTGGGCTATCAAAGCCTGGAACTAGGCCAGATAGTCGAGAAGCAGGGGTAGCTAGTGCTGCTCTGCCTTCGAGATTTGGTCTGCCAAATCTTCGGGGGAGAGATCTGCATTTGAGAAAGCCTCGTTGAGCGGCAGGTGCAGGCGGAGCCCGGTACCCGGGCAGATTTCTACATGCGCACTGCGGAGTTTGAAGTCTACAAGGTGCCCACCCTTATCGCGTTCATCGTTGATAAAGTGTGCATGACACCCGGGCACACCGATACCCTGCTCGTAAATAGGGGTGCGGAACCCAACGATAGTGCCGGTAACATCATCAAACTGGACGATGTCCTCGCCTTCTACCGCATCAACCATCTTGGGGTAGGGCTTGGACTGCTTCTTGACGGTTCGGGTGCGTACCCACTCAAAGTCGCCCACAATTTTGATGGCATACATGTAATTATCTGAGAGAGTGAAATCATCAAGCACCTGGGCTGCTCGTTGACGGAGAAGATTGCGGGGTAAATCCCGCTTAATTGCCGGAACAAAGTTAGTAATCACCGCAAAGGGTGTCTTCTGGTCCAGGTCCGCTAAGGACACAGAGCCGTCAAAGCGCATCTGGTAGCAGGTTCCATCGAGCACAACCATCTCACCGTCAAGACCGTCAAAGGTGCCCACCCCAAAATTGCCGTGCCCCAGGAGCTCACCGATTGTCATATCGCCGTCGTAGATACCGTCTAATAGCTGGCTCATGAGGCCGGTCTGGAAGACTTCGTTCCGGTAGATGGTGCTACGTCCTTCAAGAATTGAACTCTGCTTGCTCATGTTTTCATCTCTTCTGAACTTATCGGTCTTTACACTCAAAAGCCGCGCCCCACACCCACAGAATCTGTGGATGTGGGAGCGCGACCCTGGGCTTATGGCACCAGTTTACGGCAGATTAGACACCGTAGTACAGCTGGTACTCCAGCGGGTGCGGCACCAGTGAGAGGGGCTCCAGCTCCTTGGTGCGCTTATAGTCAATCCATGCCTGGATGAGGTCCTCGGTGAAAACATCGCCGGCGAGCAGGAAGTCGTGGTCTGCTTCAAGAGCGGCCAGGGCTTCTTCGAGGTTGGCAGGAGCCTTCTTGATATCTGCTGCTTCTTCAGCGGGCAGCTCGTAGAGGTCCTTGTCAATCGGTGCTGGGGGTTCAATGCGGTTGCGGATACCGTCTAGACCAGCCATGAGCTGGGCTGCAAACGCCAGGTAGGGGTTTGAAGAGGGGTCCGGTGCACGGAACTCTAGACGCTTGGCCTTGGGATTTGAACCGGTGATGGGGATACGGATACCGGCGGAACGGTTACCCTGCGAGTAGACCATGTTCACGGGTGCTTCGTAGCCGGGAACCAGGCGCTTGTAGGAGTTTACGGTGGGGTTGGTGAAAGCCAGAACTGATGAGGAGTGCTCAATCAGACCACCGATGTACCAGCGGGCAAGGTCGGAGAGGCCAGCGTAGCCACGCTCATCGTAGAAAAGGGGTTCGCCGTCGAGCCAGAGTGACTGGTGGCAGTGCATACCTGAACCATTGTCGCCAAAGACGGGCTTGGGCATGAAGGTGACGGTCTTGCCCCAAGCGTCGGCGGTGTTCTTGATGACGTACTTAAACTTGAGCAGGTCATCTGCAGCCTGGGTCAGGGTGGAGAACCTGTAGTTGATTTCTGCCTGGCCGGGTGCGCCAACCTCGTGGTGAGAACGCTCGACTTCGAGGCCAACTTCATCGAGGGCTACGCACATGGCATCGCGTAGGTCGGCCTGCTTATCGACGGGGGAGACGGGGAAGTAGCCGCCCTTGGTGAGAGTCTTGTTACCCAGATTACCGCCATCTTCGGTCCTAGCTGAGTTCCAGGGAGCTTCATCGGAGTCGATCTTGAAGGAAACAGACTGGGGGGTCACCTCGTGCTGGACGTTCTCGAAGACGAAGAATTCAGCTTCTGAGGCGAAGAAAGCGGTATCGGCAATACCTGTTGACTTGAGGTATTCTTCAGCACGCTCAGCAACACCTCGGGGGTCACGGTGATAGGGCTCTCCGGTGCGTGGGTTGACAATGGAGCCGGTGATGATCAGGGTCTTCTCAAGACGGAAGGGATCAACATAGGCACTGGCTACATCGGGAATGAGCTGCATATCGGACTCAGCGATACCCTGAAAGCCCCGAATAGAGGACCCATCAAACATCTGGCCTACTGTGAAGAAATCTTCATCAATGGATTTTGCGGGCATGTTGAAGTGCTGCTGGACACCGGGAAGGTCGGTGAAGCGGATGTCAACAAACTTGACGTCTTCCTTGGTGATGAAGTCTAGGACTTCCTGTGAGGTTGTGAACATAATTGGGTGTTCTCCTTGAGATATATCGACCCCGGGGCCCCATGGGTGGGCACCTGGATGTTGTATCTAGCCTAGAGCTAGTTTTTTGCCCTCAAGTGTCGCCTTTGTTTCGCTTGTGTAACAGCCTGAGCACCAAGTTGCAGGCGTGTTAAGGGCTCCTGCAGCTGGCTAAGCTCTCTTTCATTCTAGGAAAGCGGTCAGTGCTCTTGGGTGACCGTGGTATCTCATAGATGACTTTTCTGGGTAGGGGAGTTGCTCTTAAGCCGGTAAGGTTAGATGTTGTGGTATCAAGAAAAGATTTAGGTTCATGGCTTGACGGTGCCCCCACCCATATGGATTACCCGGGGCAGGATATGGGGCGCCCCCGTTCTGGCAGGGGAGCAATTGCCCGCCCTTTGAGCCGCTTGATTGCGTTTTGTATGGATTGGTACCTCATTAAAGGTATTTTCTTCCTCCTGGGGAAGTTTGTTTTCCCCGGTGCGAACCTAGCCTCTCTCGATATTGCCCAGCTCATTTTTTTCTGGCTTTACATGGTTTCTGCCGTTGGTTTCATGGGGCATAGCATAGGTCATTTTGTCATGGGAATGCAGGTTCAGAGCCTTGACGGTAAACCTGCTGGGTGGCTCTCTGCTCTCGTCCGCCAGAGCATGGTGATGCTGGTTCTTCCTGTCCTGATCATGGACGCTGACCAACGGGGGCTTCACGACCGTGCACGTCATACCATTTTGGTTCTTATTCGTTAGATGGTGTAGATATGTCAGATGATTCCACAAGGGAAGACAAAAACCCTAGCATGCAAAGAGAACATGACCCAGCTCTGCCCCCTTTCCTGACTTCCCCAGGCAAGGTCGATAAGATTCTGCTGTCCCTACTGGGATTCATGACGATTTTCTCCCTGGCGATTATACCCACTCGGGCTTTCTTGCTGGTTGAGCATCCCTGGGTTCTGTCGCTCTTGACCGGCTCCGGTTTGGGAGTTCTGATTACCGCCGCCCAGAATCCCCACCAGTACCTTCTATGGGCTGTGTTGGTTACGGTGGCAGCTCTGAGCCACATCAAGTTCATGGCCGTTTACTTTTTTATGGGTAAGCATTGGGGCCAAGACTTTATCAATTGGATTTTCGCCAGCCATACACCGCTCTGGTACCGCAAGCTGGAGGGCTTTGTGGAACGGCACCTACTGGTGAGCCTTCTCCTGGGGTTTATCCCTTTTTCGCCTATTCCCGCTACCTTGCTGGTAGCTATAGCCGGTATCCGCAGGATCAAGGGTATGGTCATCGGTGTCTATATCTATATTCTCGCCCTGCTGAATAAGTGCTTCTACCTGTACCTGGGCGTTACCTTTGGTGAGGGAATCCAGCCTATTCTCAAAACCATTGATCGCTACATGATGCAGATAACCCTGGCGCTGTTGCTCTATGTCTTTGTGGTCAACTGGTGGAAGGGCTCCAAGAAGCAGAAAGAAGGTCGGTAGGTACGGTAAAGGCCGGGTTCTTAAAGAACCCGGCCTTTATATATCAAGCCAAATGGTGCTAGCGCATGCCCTTACGGCTGGGGCGCATACGTAGGGGATCAACGCCCTTGGGGATCGCACTGAGCATATTGTTGTGCTTGGAGATGGAATCAATGCGGTTAGAAACCTGGTGCATCTCCTGCTGAGTCAGGTGCTTGGGTAGCTTGTTCATTGCCTTAGTGACCTGTTTGAGCTCTACCTGACCCTCCGCGGTACCTGTGTTGATAACGTGAACGGGTACGGTAGGAACAATCTTCTTATAGCGGAGCTTTTCTTTCTGAACCAGGCCGTTGACGCGGTTAGTGGGGCCCTCGGTCACCAGAACGATGCCGGGGCGTCCAATAGCGCGGAAGACAACATCCTGTGACTTATTCACTGCAACGGGTTGCTGCTCAAAAATCCAGCCGCGGCGCAGGGTTGAGAGAGCAGCGCCTGCGCGGCCGGGGCGGTCCTCAAGCTGAGCAAAGGCGGCCTTTTCTGCGCGGCGAGAAAGAACAATCACTGCGAAGAGGATGCCGAAAGGAATACCGATCAGAAGGAAAGTAATCCAGTTCTTCAGCAGAATACCGATGAGCAGGAAAATAAGGACGGTTGCACAGAAAACCAGCGCCAAAATCCAGGGGATATTGGGGTCTTGTTGGCGGGTCACACCATAGACCTGCTTCATCTGGGCAAACATGCCGGGGCCACGCTTAGCGCGGCGCTCTGCGCCTGCCTTTTTCTTTTCTTCGCGGGTGTTGCCACGAGATTCAGCCACTGTGTATCCTTCGTGAGTCGAGAACCGGGCGCCCTAGCTATCTAAGTGATGAGAGCGCCGTAACTTACCCATTCTATACGGCAGGTGCCCGCCGATAAAGCCGGCAGGCACCCAAATGAGATGATAAAGCTAACGGCTGGGGAGACCCTGAAGCCTGGTTTACGCGCCAGCTGCTACCAGTGAGCTTGCTTCTTGCATGGCAAAGCCTTCATCGTCGATGTGAGAGAGGTGCTCAGGTATCTGGCGGCCGTGCTTCTTCATGGCGCGGGCCCAGAGCTTACCGGCACGGTAGGAAGAACGAACCATGGGCCCAGCCATGACACCGGAGAAACCGATTTCCTCGGCCATTTGGGAAAGTTCAAGGAACTCGGTCGGCTTGACCCAACGCTCGATGGGGTGGAAGAGCGGGCCGGGGCGTAGGTACTGCGTCAGGGTAATAAGGTCTGTTCCTGCATCGTGTAGGTCACAGAGGGCCTCATAGATTTCCTCGTTAGTTTCCCCCATACCCAAAATCAAGTTGGACTTAGTGATCAGGCCGGCTTCTTTGCCCTGGGTTATGACATCGAGTGAGCGCTCGTAGCGGAAAGCGGGGCGAATCTGCTTGAAAATACGGGGTACTGTCTCAAGGTTGTGAGCAAAGACTTCGGGCTGGGCATCAATGACCTGCTGGACGTCTTCTTCTTTGCCTTTGAAGTCAGGGATCAGGATCTCGACACCTGTGGTGGGCGATACCCTGTGAATCTGCCTGATTGTCTCGGCGTAGAGCCAGGCACCACCGTCTTCAAGGTCATCGCGGGCAACGCCGGTGACAGTTGCGTAGCGCAGGCCCATCTTTTTGACATTGAGGGCTACCTTAATTGGTTCCGTGCGGTCAATAGCAATCGGCTTACCTGTATCAATCATGCAGAAGTCGCAGCGACGGGTGCACTCAGAGCCGCCAATCAGGTAGGTCGCTTCACGATCTTCCCAGCACTCGTAGATGTTGGGGCAACCTGCTTCTTCGCATACTGTATGCAGGCCTGAACCGCGGGAGAGGTTAATCATCTCCTGATATTCAGGGCCTACTTTAGCCCTGGTTTTAATCCATGAGGGCTTCTTCTCGATAGGTACTTCTGCATTGCGCGCTTCAACGCGCAGTAGCTTGCGGCCGTCAGGCTGGGCGCTCATGTGGAGGAATCTCCTTTGTAGATTGGTCTCATCGTTAAGTCTATGTGGGGGCTTAAGGTTTTGAGGGGAACCCCTTTGAGGGCTAGGTGGCGGGAACGAAAGATGCCGCTAGCTGGTTGGCGTAGCGGTCGAGTTCCTTTTCAACCTGCTCAACAATATCTGCTGGAGAAATATTCCGCCCGAGCTGTTCACTAATCGTGGTGACCCCGGCATCTGTAATTCCGCAGGGAATGAAAGCCCCGAAAGGGTCAGTGGGGTTATTGCAGTTGATGGAAAAGCCGTGCATGGTGGTGTTTTTTGAGACTCGAATTCCAATGGCGGCTATTTTCTTATCTGGTAGCAGTGCCCCGTCACCCCGGACCCAGACACCAGAGCGACCTTCCACTTGCTGGCAGGTGATACCGAGCCCGGTAAGGACCTTGATGAGGACCTCTTCTAAGACTCGCACGTACCTGACCACGTCAATGGGTTCGGGCAGCTGGACGATGGGATATCCAACGAGCTGGCCGGGGCCGTGCCAGGTCAGTTTGCCACCACGATCAATTTTGATCACAGGAACTCGATTGTCGCTGGGGTACTCATGGTCTTCGGTTCTTTTCCCAGCGGTAATAACTTCCTGGTGCTCTAGGAGCAGGACGGTGTTTTGTTGTTGGCCGGTAGCGACTTTTTCGTGTGTCTTGCGCTGGTATTGAAGCGCCGTCTCATAGTCAACGTACTGGGGTGCAAAGCCGACCCGCTCAAACAAAAGTGCCATACCCTCTAGGGTAGTCCTTTTAGTCAGACTCTAAAAATAGCTAGCCTAAGTGTGGCTTTAAGTTTTTGGTGACCAACTGTGAATTTTTATCCACAGCCAACTAATGTATCTCTGACTAGTATAAATGTCTGTTCTGTGGATAACTTTTTAATGGGTTCTTGCATGTGAGGTATGTCTAGAACATGAAAAGCCAAGCATCTCTTCACCCACAAGACGCACCATCTCACCCTGAGCAGGAACCCCTTGCATCTGACAGCGCGCTCAAGGGCCTGACCGATGTCATCCTCCGATATCGCCTTGAAAGCGGGCCGACCCACTCTACCTGGATTGCTGACTGTGGCTATCAGGCAGCAGGACAGCTTGAGATACAAGCAGGGCCTTACACGCTGACTCAATATTCAAAGAGCGCAACCGCCGCAATGAAAGCAGCTGAGCGGCTCTGCTCTTTACCTACCCACCCCGCCGTCCTGAGAGTAGATGCAGTAACCAGCTCACCTCGTGCAGGTCATATCTGGTATGAGGCAGCTGAAGCAGGTACTCTAGCGGATTATTGCAGAGCCCGGGGCCAGCTTCCACTTGCCCAAGTTACCACCGTAGCTAAGGCCCTGACTGCGGCATTAACATACCTCCACCAGCAAGAGCTTGCCTACCGAGACCTTAGGTTAGAGCACTGCGTTTTCACTGTTAAGGGGGAGCTTAAAGTTCTAGCGCCCGACCTTGATCTCAGAACTTCACCCGATGCTGCCAAAGAAGCCAAAAAGGCAGAGGATATTGCCGCCTGTGCCGCTATTCTCTGGTTCTGTCTTACGGGCAAGGAACCTAAGGCACAAAGGCTCCGGGCGCCGCTTCTATTGAGCCTACCTCAGGCCAGCGACGCTCTTGCTCAAACACTTGAAGATGCTATTGACCTGAGAGCAAATCAGCCGAGCCTGACCGATCTTGCCGCCCTATTTGACCTGACTGCGGATTCTGCCCCCTTAGAGCTCCATCTGAGTGCCAACGAGAGCGTCCTAAGCCGGCTCCCTGCCTACACGGCGACTGAGACTGAGCCGATGACCAACAAGCCTAAAACCCGCATGAGGAGGGCACCGAAAGTCTACGGGCAGCCCCAAACACTGAATAGACGGTCCTCATCAAGTGCTGGTATCTCCTTATGGAAATCGGGGAAGCAGGGGGTTGCTATAGCGCTTCTGGCGGCTATCGTTCTTGCGCTGGGGGCGTGTATATCTGTTTTCTTACCGTGGATCCAGGACCGTCTCAGCGCTAGCCCGCAAGAACAAGCCGCGGAGGAAACTCAGTCACAGGAAATGTCACTACCGACTAGCCCAGCCACGCTATCACCAACAAAGGAGCCAGAATTACAGAAACCTTCCGAACCGGTGAGTGGTATCAGCGGTGATCACCAGGAAGTAATTACCCAACAAACAGCCGAACTCATCCGCCTGCGAAGCCAAGTTCTATCTTCTGGCAATAGCAATCGCGTTCAGGACTATGCCTTACCCGGTTCTGAATTAGAACACAATGACCGTAATATGCTGACTCAAGAAGGAGCAAGAGATCTCAGCCAGATGTCGTCCCAAGTAGTGTCCGTTGAGGAAATTTCTGCCGGTCAGGAGGGTAGCTACACAGTAATAGCGGTTCTTGAAGCTCGCGGCTACAACCCTAAGGGGAGCGACGAGGAACTAGCGCGGTTAGGTATGACCCGAGATGGAGAACGCATTATGCAGAAAGTCAGCTTGTCACTACAGCCCTCTAGTCAAGGGCTAAGAATTGAATCAGCAAAACCTATTACTGCCAACCAAGGCTAGGCTTCAAGCACTGTAAGCGAATAAGAAATAGAGCGGTAGGCAGTTGATGCCTACCGCTCTAGTGGCGAATTCGATATGCCCTTAGATTACAGGCAGTGATTTAGATTTGTGGGTACTGGATAAAAATTGCGATAGCAATATTAATCAGCGCAAGACCGCCAACGGTGTGGGCAAGAGCAATGTTCTTACCTGATTCAGGAGTACCAAGAGCAAGAGCGGCCTTGTACTTCTTCTGACCTACGAATGCAGCGGCAGCGATCACCAGGGCAATCACCATTTTGATGCCAATCATCATGTGGTTGAGTTGCATATTTTCTGCCATCTGCATGAAGTAGAGAGCGAAACCGGTAACAAGCTGCAAGAGCGCGGCATGGAATTGGCCGGGCAGGACGACAGCTTTCTTAAAGTTTGCTACCCAAAGGCCAAACACTAGTGAAGCACCAATAATGTGCAGAAACAGAAGAATTGAAAAAGCAATAGACATGTTCTTTAGTCTACGGAATACTGGGCCCTTTATCGACAGTATGTCACAGCAAGGGGTGTGTTGGTCGGCACCTATGTCAGTTACCCCAGGAAAACAGGGGGTATACAAAAGGTGCTCCCTCATCATGTGATGGGGGAGCACCCTCAAACAATAGCTGGGCGAGTAAAGGGGTTAGATGTCCCTTACTCAGTCACCACCTGTTTTTAGAGGCCGACCTCAGCCTCAAAAGCGGCTTCTTCAAGTCGCTGCTTGAGGAAAGCCAGGAAGCGACCAGCATCTGCACCGTCCACGACGCGGTGGTCGTAGGTGAGTGAGAAGTATGCTAGCGAACGAATTGCGATGACATCGTTACCATCAGCGTCCTGGATCACAGCGGGGCGCTTGTTGGTTGAGCCGATACCCAAGATAGCTACGTTGGGCTGGTTGATGATCGGGGTGAAGAAGACACCGCCGGTTTGGCCGGTTGATGAGATGGTGAAGGTTGAGCCGGAGAGCTCCTCAGGTGCAACCTGACCGTCGCGTGCACGCTTGGCTACATCATTGATCTTCTTTGCGATACCGGCAATGTTGAGGTCACCGGCATCCTTAACAACGGGGACAAGCAGACCCTTGGGGGTGTCAACTGCTAGGCCGATGTTCTCGGATCCGTGGTAGGTAATTTCCTTGAAGTCATCACTCATTGAGGAGTTGAACTGGGGGAACTGCTGCAGAGCTTCGGTAACTGCCTTGGTGAAGAAGGGCAGGAAGGTCAGCTTGGTACCCTCACGAGCCTCAAAACCAGCCTTAGCCTTGTTGCGCAGAGCAACCAGACGGGTGAGGTCAATTTCCTGGACAGTGGTCAGCTGAGCTGAAACTGCCAGCGACTCAACCATGCGCTTGGCAACGGTCTGGCGGATACGAGCTGTCTTCTCGGTGGTGCCACGCTTTGAGGAGACTGCAGGCTTGGGGGCAGCAGGGGCCGTAGGAGCAGCAGCTGGCGCAGCTACGGGAGCGGGTGCTGCGGCGGGGGTTGCAGCAGAGCCCTTCTTAGCCTCGGCAGCAGCCAATACGTCCTGCTTGCGGATGCGGCCACCAACGCCGGTTCCCTTGATGGTTGAAAGGTCGATACCTTCCTGCTTCGCCAGCTTGCGTACAAGGGGAGTGACGTAGGCTTCGCCGTTCTCGCCGGAGGGAATTTCGACAGCAGGAGCCTCAGCAGCCTCATCCTGTGAAGAAACCGCTACCGGTGCCTGCGCCTGATCAGCTACCTTGGCTTCGTCGGCTGCAGGGGCCTGAGGCGCATCAGTTGAGGCGGCGGGGGCAGCAGATGAAGCGCTACCGATGATGGCCAGAACCTGGCCGACCTCGGCATCCTCGTCTTCCTGGATGCGGATTTCAAGCAGGGTACCGGCAACGGGTGAGGGAACTTCGGTGTCTACCTTATCGGTGGAAACCTCAACCAGAGCCTCGTCAACGGCTACTTCTTCGCCAACCTCTTTGAGCCAGCGGGTGATGGTGCCTTCGGTAACTGATTCGCCCAGCGCGGGGAGGGTAACCTCAACGCCTTCAGCGGAGCTTGCAGGGGCTTGAGCCGCAGGAGTGGGTGCAGGTGCAGCGGATTCAGCTGCGGGAGCGGATGTTGCTGGAGCTTCCTGGGCAGGTGCAGCTACAGGAGCAGATGCGCTTGCGCCGGAGCCGTCACCAATGACGAGCAGGGGAGCACCTACTTCGACATCCTGGTCTTCTTCAACGAGAATCTGTTCAACAACACCGGCAACGGGTGAGGGAACTTCGGTATCAACCTTGTCAGTTGAAACTTCGACGATAGCTTGGTCGACAGAAACTGTTTCGCCAACTTCAACGAGTAGGCGGGTAACGGTACCCTCGGTTACTGATTCGCCCAGTGCGGGCAGTTCAACGGTAGTGGACATAGTCCTTCGTGGTCTCCTTGTACGTGATGGAATATTGAAAGGGTAGGTGGTGCTTCACGGGTGCGGAGCGACCACCTACCTGAAGCTTATTTAGCCGTGCAACGGTGCGCCAGCCAAGGCCATTGCTGCTTCACCGAGTGATTCGTTCTGAGTGGGGTGAGCGTGGATAAACTGTGCAACGTCTTCGGGGAAAGCCTCCCAGACAACCCACATCTGTGCCTCACCAATTTGCTCGCCCATGCGCTTGCCAACAGCGTGAACACCGATGATAGGGCCGTTCTTTTCACGGACAACCTTGACCAGACCGCCGGTACCAAGGATAGAGGACTTACCGTTACCGGCCAGGTTGTACTCTGTAACCTCGATGTTTTCCTTGCCGAACTTTTCTTCAGCCTTGGGCTGTGAGTAGCCGATTGAGGCAATTTCGGGTTCGCAGTAGGTGACCTTGGGGATATGGAGATCCTCAACCACCTGTGGGTTCAGGCCAGCAATCTCTTCAGCAACGAAACGGCCCTGCTGGTAGCCACGGTGCGCTAGCTGGACACCGGGGACGATATCGCCAATAGCGTAGATGTTGCCTACCCCGGTGTGCAGTCGCTCGTTAGTAATGACAAAGCCACGGTCCATGGTCAGGCCCTGTTGGTCGTAACCAAAGCCCTCGGTGTTGGGGCCACGGCCTACAGCAACGAGCACGATGTCAGCTTCAAAGGTGGTGCCGTCTTCGAGGGAGACTTTAGCGCCGTTGGCGTCCTGCTCAACAGTTTTGAAGAACTTGCCCAGTGAGGATTTGATGCCCCGCTTCTTGAATTCGCGCTCAAGAACCTTAATGATGGAGGGATCTTCGTTGGGTACTAGGTGGGGTAGGCCCTCGATAATGGTGACGTCAACGCCCATTGAGTTCCACATGGAGGCGAATTCACACCCGATAACGCCACCGCCCAGAACGATTGCGCTCTTGGGGAGGTAATCCATCTGCAGCGCTTCGGTTGAGGTCAGAACGCGATCGCGAATCTCAATACCGAAGGTCTTGGAAACAGAACCGGAGGCCAGGATAATGTGCTTACCCTTGTAGGCGGTGCCGTTAACGCTGATGGTGTCTTGGCCGGTGAGCTTACCTTCACCTTCGATGACGGTGACCTTCTTCATCTTGAGAAGACCGGTTAGGCCCTTGAACTTACCGGCAACGATGCCGTCCTTGTAGTCACGAACCTTGGCCATGTCAATGGATTCAAGGGTGGTGTTAACACCGTACTGTGAGGCGTGCTTTGCCTCAGAAGCGAGCTCTGCTGCGTGCAGGTAAGCCTTGGTGGGAATGCAACCGGTGTGCAGGCAGGTGCCACCCAGATTGCTTTTTTCGATGAGACCTACGGAGAAACCGAGCTGTACAGCTCGAAGTGCAGCTGAGTAGCCTGCGCTACCGCCACCGAGGATGAGGATATCGAATTCTGTTGTTGCCGAGTCGGCCACGTTGACGCTCCCTTACATGGGTTTGCGGAGACACAATGCCCCCTTATCTACTGTCATTTTCTAGCTTATCGCTTGTCGGGGCACAGCTCCACTATTGCGCCGATGAGACTTATGTGCCCCGTGACTAAAACTGAGGGTCCTGATGCACCCAGGGAGCTAGCCTTTTGCTCTAGGACCCCTTGTAGATAGCCTTTCGGACCTCTGCTGAGCCTTTGAAAGGGCTATGAATCTCTGGGGGCAGGGGTAAAGGCTCATGTTCATATTATGGTGGACGCCACGTCATGAGGTGTTAACGATTACATCCCGGTTACCTTTGTGAAGGGTAACCGGGATGCTCAACGATACTTACCGCTTAGGCGTAGGCCTCAATAAATTTGATGAGGGTTGCAACGGAATGGCCTGTACCTTCCTTAGGTGTGTACCCATAGGGTGCTTCTTCGTTGAAAGAAGGCCCAGCAAAATCGAGGTGAGCCCAAGGAATCTTGGCGCCATCTTTCTCACCCACGAATTCTTCAAGGAACTGGCCTGCAACAAGCATTCCGCCGTACCTGGAACCGATGTTCTGAAGGTCAGCAACGGGGGACTTGAGGGACTTTCGCAAATGCTCGGGCATGGGCATGGGCCAGTAGTCTTCGCCAGCGGCGCTAGCTGCTTCAACTACCTTGGCCCGGATATTATCGTGGCCCATTACTGCTGCGGTACGCACACCGAGAGCAATAAGCTGGGCGCCGGTTAGGGTGGCAATATCCAGAATGACGTCGGGCTCAGATTCAGATGCCAGGGCAAGGCCATCTGCCATGACCAAGCGTCCTTCGGCATCGGTGTTCATGACTTCAACGGTGTGGCCACTACGCATGGTCAGGACATCCTCGGGGCGGATCGAGTTGCCACCGGGCATGTTCTCGGCCAGACAGAGATAACCGCTGACTGCCACCGGAATGTTGAGTTCTGATGCGGCAGCAACCACGTTGAGGACTGTAGCTGCACCTGCCATATCTGATTTCATAGTGGTCATAGATGTGGGGGGCTTGAGGGAAATACCGCCGGTATCGAAAGTAATACCCTTGCCTACTATTGCTACGGTTTGAGTAGCGCCCTGTGGCACATATTTGACCTCAACCAGGCGAGGCTTGCGTTCTGAGCCCTGACCTACACCTGCGATTCCGCCAAAGCCTTCTGCTACCAGCTGGTCGTAGTCCCAGACCTTTGCGGTGACATTTTCCAGCCCTTCAATACGCTCTAAGGCTCGCTCAACGAAAGTTGCGGGGTAGAGGTGGGATGGGGGAGTATTCACCAGACGGCGGGTATGATCTACAGCTTCGCCTAGAATCAGGGCACGGGTGAGTGCCGGCTCGGCTTCTGCAGGGTCAAGATCGGTGACAATGGTGATGTCCTCTACCGGTGCCTTGACCAATTCTGCTGTTTTTGCTTTCAACTGAGCATCTGAAAAGGCTCCGTAGGCGGCACCTTCAGCCACGGCGGCAACTTCATCAGGGGTGGTGACGCCTAGGGCAAGGGCAACGTTCTCGTTGCCAGCTAGCTGGCGAACTGCAGAACCTGCGGCATAGCGGAGGCTGTTCAGCTTTTGAGCGAGCTGGTCGTTTTCTACCCCAAGCCCGATGAGAGCAACAAGGTCTGCTCCAGCTTCATCAAAACCGGGTAGGCGAACGAGTTCGTCCTGGCCCCCGGTCACCCCCAGGTCCTCAAGGATTGCTTCGAGACCCTCAGCGGTTTCTTCGCCAAGAGGGTTGGATGCAAGAACCGGGCCTTCCTCAGAGGAATAGACGCCGAGAACTAGAACATTTGCCTCGAGTCCATCAAGGTCTGTTGAGGAAACGGAAAATGACAAATCATGTGATTGGCTCACAGAATTCTCCTTCAGATATTGGGGTGAGAACATAGAGGCCGCGGGAAAAGCGACTTTTCTTGTGCTCCTTCAGTTAATAAGGGTAGGCAAAAAAACCGTCAATGTGTACCGTGGATAACATGCTGGAGGTACCGTGGAGCCGGCTAACAGCTCTGTCGGTTGGGGCGATTTGTGACATTTTTGTGAAATGCTGGTGTGGATGAGGAATATCTCTTCACCGACAACAGTTATTACTGCAAGATACACAGCCGGTATTAGAGAGGCTGGAGTACTATAGAGTCTCAACACAAGAATGGACCTTTAGGCGAAGGGGGCAGAGCATGAGACACGATGAGCGGCTATACATAGCCCACGCTGGAGTATTTGAGAACCAGCGCCTTAAAGGCCTCCCCCTGGTGGTTGCCCTATCACACCCTCAGGACGCCGGTGGAACAGCGGGGCACTTGGGCGAAGTCCTTCTGCACGAACTTGATAGCCTTCCCGTCATCGAGTTTGACGCTGACAGGCTCCACGACTACCGCTCCCGCAGACCTCGCATCACCTTTAAGAAGGACCACTATACCAACCCTGTTTTGCCCGAGCTCAAGCTCTATGTTGTAGAAGACCGGTTGGGTAAGCCATTCCTGCTGCTGACCGGGACCGAGCCTGATTTTCTCTGGCAGAGGTTTACCTCAAATATCGTTGACCTTGCTCAACGACTCGATGTTTCGGTCGCGCTATCTGTGACTGCATTCCCTATGCCGGTCCCTCACACACGCCCGATTCCTGTGACAGCCCATGGCTCACGCAAAGATTTGACTGCCGGTATATCCTCCTTCCAGCCTGAAGCTCTCGTCCCGGGTTCGGTGTCAAGTCTGCTCGAGGTAGCCTTGACCGAAGCCGGTATTGGTACAGCAGGCTTCTCTGTGAATGTTCCCCAGTACCTTTCTGAATCTGAGCTTCCCCAGACTGCTCTGGTCGCTATGGAACACCTTTCGCTTGCCGCCAAGCTGAGCCTGCCCTCCGACCGCTTGCGGGAGCTTTCACTTAATGTGCAGGGCCAGATTGATGAACAAGCAAGTGCTAACCCTGAAATTCAAATGATGATTCACCGCCTAGAAGAATCTTACGATGCCAACGCGTCCAGGGGTTTCAGCGCTTTACCTTTGTCTGAGCGAGCGGCCGGGCGCGTTCCTCCCCGGGATGAAATTGGCGCAGAAATCGAGGCCTACCTGGCGCAACTGAGCAATGATTCTGGTCATGAACCAGGTCAAGGCCAGCTGGGGCCTCTCTAGGGAACTTATGCCAGGTACTGTGCGAGCTGTGGATTGCGATGTCTACGCTCTTAATAGGCGCGACATTGGTCCATTCTTTTTCTGTGACTTCTCTATTTACACATCGGGGCAGTGCAGGGGAAACCCCCGATGAGCTTTTCCACAGACTGTTTAAGGCTTCTCCTGTGCCATGTATAACACTGACACTGGGGGCATGAACAGTTCTTCTCACATAAGCAGTTCCTCAGCCTTAACTTCTCGTATTCGGACTGAGAGAGACGTCGTTGCAACCTGTGTTCACCTTCTAGGGTATTGGCCTAAGGACTCCCTGGTTCTCATGGTTGCAGAAAGCTCAGGGGTCGGACCGCTGATAAGGGTCGATATGGCCGACCCGTTTGAAATGCCTGCGGAGGACTATTTAGATACTCTCTTCAGCTCTATTCCAAGGCTGAATGGTCTCAACGAGGGCCTTCAGAGGATCTTTGTTCTGATGTTCGGGGGCTTGCTTAGCACATGCCCAAGCACTCCTTTAACCCAGCCTGCTGGGCCGATAACTGAGAGTGATCAAGAATTATTTGAGCGAGCTATTTACTACCTAGAACCCATTCGGAGCACTGGCTCGAGGCATAATCTTGAGGTGCTTGATGTCATCGCGGTGGGGCGAACTGTCTACTGGTCGGTCAATCCTGAAACCGGTGGCTTGGAGCCTGTAGGGTGGGCAAACGATATCTTTTCTAGCCCGGTCTATGCAGAACTTGTTTCACGAGGATCCCTTGTATCCAGTAGCTCGCATGAAGCTTTTAGCCTCAAAAAATGGAACCCGTTAGATACTCAGCATCCACACACAACAGAACTGTGGCTGGCCTCTGCAGAGGCTGCCGCTGTGCGGTATATCGAGATGAAGCAAACCCTTAACCCGCTGGAGCCTTTTCAAGCAGAAGCAGAGCTGATGCTCTGGGATAGCCTGCTTGGAGCTGTCGCTGATTCTGTCCGCTTAGAGAAAGAGAACAATCTACTTCCCTCCACTTTAGGCGATCGCATTCGAACAACGGTTCCGCCTGATGCAGCCGGCTATCTTGTAGCTTCGCTGACGAACTCAGCCACCTTGCATTACTTGGTCTACCTTGCCTGCACAGATCTATCGCACACTCTCGCAGCACTGGGTCTGATGGAGGGATATATTCAATTCTTTCTTGATGATGCAGGCAAGAGTAGCAGAAGGCTGTTACCCTCGGCAGAGACTCTGTCAGCCTTTGATCTTGAGAGAATAAGCCCTACCCTCAGCGCTCAAGGCATGCGTGAGCCTGCCGACAGCAACGAAGCAGGGGCCCATTTTGCCGGGGTGCTTTCAGGATCCCTTGAAAGGCCCCCTCATTGGTGCAGGCTAGAAGCTCTGGAGCGGCTGTGCGCCCTTTTCGAAAATATCGCTTGCCATAAGTGTGAATCTATGCTGATTGCGAGCCAAGCCTGGGTTAAATGGCTCCGGGGGAACTCCACAGAAGCCTCTTACCTTCTTGAAAGTGCAGATCAAAAATACCTGGAGTCTTCCCCGCTTCTCTTGAAGAGCCTGCTGGGCAGCAGCACTATTCCTATGTGGCTTACCCAGCCTGGGGGAGCACCCCCTGTTCGCTAATACAAGAAATCTGCTGGTAAGTATCGCGCCGCTTAGCTAGTAGGGCTAAAACATGTCATACTTGACTATTGACCCCGCTTGTAGTGTGGCCGCATGATTCAAGAAAATATATTGGAATAAAATCCAAAGGCATTCTGTTGAAGCTAGAGATATTTTTGTAAATCTACCGGACCTACTTGACAGGGTCTTAGGTGTTTTGACCGCGAACACCGCATCACACTCGCTACGGTCAACTAGCTCAGAAAGGTTTTCTGTGTCACCAGCCGCACGCAAGAAAGCAAGCAGCGAAACCGCTGCAACCAAGGCCACCGCTAAAAAAACCTCTACTCGCGCCAAGGCAAAAAAGGCTGATGAGCAAGCAGAGGCCGTAGAAAATAACGAGGACGATGTTCTTGTTACCACCACGGCAAAGCCCAAAAAAACTGCAACTAAAAAAGCAACAACAAAAAAGGGCAAGAAGTCTGCTGACGATGATGACCTTGTCTTGGATGATGATATTGCCCTTGACGATGTCGCCCTCGGTGATGACCTCGACGAAGAGAACGACGAGGATGATACCGATTCAGTGACTAAAGAAGAGAAAAAGGTAGCGGAAGAAGTTGCTGCTAAGGGGTCCGGATTCGTTCTGACCAACAACGACGAAGACGATGCCCCGGCAATCCGTGTCGTAACACCCGGTGCTACAGCTGACCCGGTCAAGGACTACCTTAAGCAGATCGGTAAGGTCGCTCTGCTCAATGCAGAGCAAGAAGTTGATCTTGCCATGCGTATTGAAGCTGGTCTTTACGCTGAGCACAAGCTCAAAGAGAACCCCGATATGGACCCCCAGCTTAAGAAAGAACTGCGCTGGGTTATCCACGACGGACGTCGTGCAAAGAACCATCTTCTTGAGGCTAACCTCCGTCTCGTTGTTTCGCTGGCTAAGCGCTACACCGGGCGTGGCATGCTCTTCTTGGACCTCATCCAGGAAGGTAACTTGGGCCTGATTCGTGCGGTAGAGAAGTTTGACTACTCTAAGGGCTTTAAATTCTCGACTTACGCAACCTGGTGGATTCGTCAGGCTATTACTCGCGCTATGGCTGACCAGGCACGTACTATCCGAATCCCTGTACACATGGTCGAGGTCATCAATAAGCTCGCCCGTGTTCAGCGTCAGATGCTTCAGGACCTGGGCCGTGAGCCCAGCCCCGAAGAGCTTGCAACTGAGCTAGATATGACCCCCGAGAAAGTCATCGAGGTCCAGAAATACGGCCGTGAGCCTATCTCGCTTCACACCCCTCTGGGTGAAGACGGAGACTCGGAATTTGGTGACCTCATTGAGGACTCCGAAGCTGTGGTACCCGCCGATGCTGTTTCTTTTACCCTCTTGCAAGAGCAGCTACACTCGGTGCTTGACACCCTGTCAGAGCGCGAAGCTGGCGTTGTTGCTATGCGATTTGGCATGACTGATGGGCAGCCCAAAACCCTTGATGAGATTGGCAAGGTCTATGGTGTGACACGTGAGCGTATCCGCCAGATTGAGTCTAAGACCATGTCCAAGCTCCGCCACCCCTCCCGTTCACAGGTTTTGAGGGACTACCTCGACTAACACTCAGGCCTACTGAAAAGCCCTGGCACTTCAAGGAGTACCAGGGCTTTTGTTATAGGGGAAATATATTAGGCAATGAGCAGGGTACTAATCTTCCATTGTCCACGTTTCCGTTCCGCCCTGAGTGCAACTGCTCTTGTGCGGCAGCCATCGGTTACCAGGAGGCTAATCTCGTAAGCCTGTGGAGATACTTTCTGGACGATAACTCTCCGGGGGCGGATCAAAGCTGGAGCGCGGTGGGGTTCGATGGGAGGGTAGTCCTTAAGCTTTTGAGCTATTGCAGGCTGTATTCTGGAAAGATTCTGAGAGATGGTTCGGTAGCATCCTGCTGTCATCCACGGTGAAAGATGGTGTAGCGGACGCCTGCCCATGAACACTTCAACACAGGCTGTGCCGATGCGAACGCCTAATCGTTCAACGGCTGATTCTTCTTCACTGATGTAGGGAAGGTCTTGAGAGGGTGTAGCGGCTCTACCTTTCTCAAAGTAGTGAGCATAATTTTTTGCGTAATCGCTGGCCTCAAGCACAATGAATTGGGGTCGTTCACGATCTGGGAATGCTGTTTTCATGGTCTTACTCCTTAGCTGAGGGTTATCGGGGAAGTAGTATCTCTTGGCCTGGGAAGATATATGAGTCAAGGGTTGGAATCAGATTGCTGTTGAGGTCTTGTATCTCATGAACGCAGTGGAGAATTTCTGCTCCGCTTGCTGTCTTTGGCATATGGTTTTCTGCTATTGACCATAGCGAGTCACCCGGTTTGACCCTGTAGTGGCTAGAGCCAGCATTTGCCTTGCAGTTTTGTTCTGGTGGGGAGGTCTCAGTTTGCTGGCTGGTCGATGTCAATCCACCGAAGAGCGGTGAGATTGTTTGCCTGGAGTGACTACTGGCCAGGGTAACCGCCACAGGCTTTGGGGGTGTTGAAGAGGCAAACAGCGGTGTTATCGATGATGAAGTAGCGCCGTGCTCAGATACTGAGTATGCGCCTTCCCCGTATTCTTCTGGCATAGGTGGAATATTGTCCTGCCCTTCAGCGGAGATAATAGCTGGTGTGGTTTCAGCGGTTTGGCTAACACTGATGCTTGAGTCATCGGCTGTTAAAGCCTGCGCCTGTTGGGGACCAGCGATGAGGCTGACGCTGAGTGAGCCACTGATGAGTACCTTAAGCGCTGAGGGTGCCCACCGAGGAAAGGAGGGGGCGCGAGTGCTGATTCTCAAGTTAAAAAGTATGAGCCGGTAAATGTAGAGAAAATAGCTACTAGACCACCACAGAGCAATCAAGCCGCAGGCAAAAGTGCTCATCAAGGTCATGAATATCTGGGACCAGATCTCTGCAGTAACTGCTTTTGCCGGTACCTCGGCCGCCTCTATAAATGTGAAAAACAGGTAGGAACCGGTCAGTGCCCCTGTCATCGAGAGCAGAGGTACCGCCGCTGCCAGCAGATGGCGAAAACCATAGGATCTCATCACTACACCCCAAATCGTTTCATTTGATGTCATTTGATGAATTATGATTTATCTTACTGATGTTTTATGTTCAGGCAAGAGTATTCGCAAATTTTTTCACTATATTTCTGTTATGCCCTGACTTCGGGATATCCTCGGTACATGAACAGCCTGGATCGTTTATTCCGAGACTTTGAAGTGCAGCTACAGGCACAAAGAGTGCGCGACTACGAGGCAGATGCGCGTGAACTGAGCATGATGGAGCGCTCAAAAGTTACCTGCGCAGATAGATTGGCTGCCCAGCTGGGGGTTGCCTTGTCTGTGCACGGTAGCACGGGAGATACGTGGCGAGGGCAACTCATCGGGCTTGGATTGGGGTGGATCCAGCTATCAACCGACACAGGTGATCTGATAATTCGCACTCAGGAAATTGTCTGGTGGGAAGGCGGCGATAATAAGTCCTATGTTGAGGCTGAATCTGTTTCTCGAAAACTAACAATCGGTTCAGCCTTGCGGGCTCTCGCTAAAGGGCATCGTGAGGTTATCGTGATACACAACGGATCTGCCGGTCTGACCACGGAGGGGCACATTTCAGCTGTGGGGGCAGATTACTGCGAGCTCTTTGCTACAAGGACTCAGGCATCAGGCAAGAAAGTCTCGTTTGTGCGGACTATTCCATTTACATCAATTGCGGCAGTGAGGGTAGCTGCTGGTAGCTAACCCTTTAGTGCAAGCTTTAGAGAAGCTGGTCCTCCTGGGCCGGTTGCCCGGAGCGTATTGACTCTTCCGTCATGGCATAGCGTTCCTTGATGTACTCTTCCAGCATTGATTTTTCAACTCGCCACTGGTTTCGCCCACCAATCTGAATTGCTTTAAGCTCCCCTGAGCGAACCAGCGCACGAGTCTGACTAGGGGTGATGTTGAGAATCTCGCCTACATCGGTCAGGGTGAGAAAGCGTTGCTGAGCCATGGAAGAGAAACCTTTGCGCTAGGTGCCAACAGAATGATGTCTTTGATAAATTTTAGTGCATTTTGGGGTATCTAGGGGTGAAAAGCAAAGGCTGTGGAAAACATCTTATTTTCTGCGTAACTTTGAGGTAAAAACCCTTCTGAACTTTGTTTTATACCTCTGATTAGTAAAACTACTGTCATCAATAGATTTCGTACCTAGCTGACGGAGGTGGCCAGATGGCTCATGAACAGACCGCTCCGCGTTTTAAGAAACCTGGCTTGAGAGATCCACGGCTACTTGTTGGTGTGCTCATCATAGTGCTTTCAATTCTAGCTACAGTAGGCCTTATCCGTGCTACCAACCAGACTGAACCTTACTATGCCGTGAGTAAAGACTTGGGCATAGGTGACCGGATTAGTAGGGAGAACGTGCAAGTCGTTCAAGTTCGGTTGGGCGATGCCGCACCTCAATATATTTCAGCTGAGCAAGATTTGGCTGAGGGGCTTGTCGCCACACGCCCTCTGAAAGCCGGTGAAATCCTTTCGCCCAATGCCGTCTCCTCTGAAGTCAGTGAGGGGCGGCGACTCGTGACCCTTTTGCTCGATCAGTACGCTGTATCTGGCTTTTCTGCAGGCGACAGAGTTGATATCTGGGTATCCCGCAAAGAAGAAGGCTCAAACTCTTTTGGTGATCCGGAACCTATTGTCGAGGGGGCTGAGATTCATTCTGTCACAGCCCAAGAATCAATTATCGGAGGCACCGGTCGCTCTGCCGTCGAAGTATGGGTCAATAACGAATATCTCTCGCAGGTGCTGGGAGCCTCAAACGATGGTTCTGTCATTAACCTGGTTCCTTCGGCCTATGAAAGCGGTCGCCAATGATGCAGATTCCGATTATCGTCGTAGCGGATGAGGGCGGCAGGTTTATCTCAGCCATCGAATCCCAGCGAGGCCACGTCAGTGTGGTGCGACACGTTCATGATATGGGCGAGATGCTGGGCATTGCACAAAGTGGAATAGCTCGCGCTGTCTTAGTCGTTACCCAGGCTCATGAGATGACCCAGTCCCTGATCAGCTCATTGCATCAGATGGAACTATCAGTGTGCATTGTTGCAGATACTCATGCGCCGCCCTCCCTAGATAATGTAACTATCGTTGACTCTCTGGCAGATACACAAGAAATAGTTGAAGCAATTGAGCGTTCTGTCAAAATCCTGCTGGAAGAAACCGAAACCCCACAAGCTGACTGCCCCCCTGAACAAGTCAGAGACTTGACCCAGGCACCAGGGGCACAGGCTCAGATAAGGGAAGAGGCGGGGAGCGAGAGCCTGCCAGGGAAGCTTCTCACCGTTTGGGGCCCGCTCGGTGCCCCCGGGACAACAATGCTTGCCACAAACCTGGCAGCAGCCTACGCAGAAGCTGGCTATAAGACCTGTCTTGTGGACGCCGATACCTACGGTGCCTCAGCCGGTGCAGTATTAGGGCTCACCGATGACTACTCCAGTCTCGCTCAGCTTTGCCACCAGGCAGAGAGAGGGCCCGTTCAAGAAAGGCATCTCAAGGAACTGGTCCAAACGGTCCGCCACAAAGATTCATACTTCGACATTGTTACCGGCATCAACAGGGCAGACCGGTGGGCTGAAATTAGAAGAACCAGCCTTGCTAAGGTCTACGAAACCCTCTTGCAGAAGTATGACTTGGTCATCGCCGATACAGCCTTTTGCCTGGAAGAAGACGAAGCGCTTTCATTCGATTCCATCGCTCCGCAACGCAACGAAGCAAGCCTAGTAAGCCTTCAAGACTCTGACGGAATTGTGTTGGTTGGCTTAGCAGATGTTGTGGGTGTACCCCGACTGATTAAAGCCTATGACCAGCTCATCCAAACTGTTCAACCAGAAAATCCTCAGGATATTTCTATCGTCTTCAACCGTGTTCGCTCAGAAGCCATAGGACCTTCTGCGCGTCTAGCGTTAGACCATTCATGGCAGCGATTTGGGCCAGCACACCCTATCGACCTTGTGATTTCTGAGGATGCTGGCACAGCCGATAAGGCCCGTCTTTCCGGCAAAACGATTCTTGAGGTGGCCCCGACTTCTCAGCTCGCCAAGGAGCTCCATAACCTGCAAGCAATTACACGGGCACGCCTGGGGCTTAAACCAGGGCCTACCCCTGACGAAAATGGGGGTTCCTCACAGAACGTGGTAGAAAAGAAGAGATTATCTTTTAGGTTCCCAAGCCGTTCGCGCTCCAGCTCGTAGGCTTTGACCCAAGCCAGGAGGCCACACAGCATGTCATTGACAGAAACCCTTGAACGGAGTGGTGCCTATGGGCCAGGTGATATTGAGTGGCTTCATCTGCTCACAAACGAGTGGCAAATCATCGCTGATACCGGTTACTGCGACCTCATGCTGTGGGTCCCCGATCCCGAGAGTATTGAAGGATTCTTTGCGCTCTCACAGTCTTTACCATCTGAAGCAAGCTTTGTTAGCCTCGCTCAAATCAGACCATCCACCACGCATACCGTCTTTCATTCAGATCTGGTAGGCAGATCCCTCCACAAGTCACTTTGTGAACGGGCAATAGCGAGCTGGAATAGCCAGACCCCCAAAACGCTAAACGATGAAAACAACCTGACCGATATTGTTCTTGAGACTGAGTTCATCCCACTGATTAGAAATAACCGCCCGGTGGCTTTGCTCTCTGTCCACAGGGAAAGCCTGGGTACCCGCAAACGCCAAAAAGCTGAGCGGGCCTATCGTGACGTATCGCACCATATACTCCAGATGGTGTCGCGAGGTGCCTGGCCGGAGTTCTCAGCCCCGGTCGGTACTGCACACGGTAACCCTCGAGTCAGCGATGGGCTCATGATGCTTGATACCGACGGGAGGGTAAGCTACGCATCACCTAACGCCCTCTCGATATACAAAAGACTCCAATTCTCGGGCGACATGATTGGTAAAAGCCTTCTAGAGGTTACTCGTTCGCTCTTACCAGCAGGAGAAAAAGCAGACGAAACCTTGCCTCTGGTTCTTACCGGCCGAATGCCCTGGCGGGCTGAAATTAAAGCGCGCAGAAAAAATGTCAGTTTCAGGGCGATACCCCTTCGGCGCTTTTCACGGCTGGGAGAGGAACGTTATGGGGCGGTTCTGCTCTGCCGAGACGTCACCGAGCTAAGAAGCCGTGAGCTAGAGATGATGTCAAAGGACGCAACTATTCGAGAGATACATCATCGGGTAAAAAATAACCTCCAAACCGTCTCTGCATTGCTTCGTCTCCAAGCTCGTAGAATGACCAGCCAAGAAGCCAAAGAGGGGCTGGAGCAGGCTATGCGTCGCGTGGCAACTATTGCCCTCGTACACGAAGCCCTCTCTCAGGGGCTTACGCAAGACGTTGACTTCGATGATCTCATTGGTCGTCAATTCCGGCTGGCCGCTGAGCTGGCATCCCCCGGACAACAGGTAGAAACACTTGTCAAAGGGCCCTTTGGGCGGTTACCGAGCCAGATCGCAACTCCGCTTGCCTTGGTTATCAACGAAGTAGTAGCAAATGCCGTCGAGCATGGGCTGGCTGGAGAAACTGGAACGGTTACTTTGCGCTGCCAGCATCACTACAGCGATAACCAGGAGCACCGGCTAACTGTAACTGTCGCAGATACGGGTGCAGGTATCAGCGGCGCAAAGATTAGGGAACTTGAAGAAGGGGCCAGCACAACGGGGCTGGGAACACAGATTGTGAAGACTCTGGTATCTAGTGAGTTAAACGGTTCGATTCACTGGTCATGCCTACCTGAGGGAGGGACACAGGTGACTATCACCGCTCTCATCTCCTAGCGGGCCAAAAAATTCAGGGGAAGCCGTCAAAGGCTTCCCCTGATAGGTTTTCTTGAGTGCCAGAACCGCTAGGATGCCCTGCGGGCCCGGGCGGCACGACGTTTCATGGCACGTCGTTCGTCTTCACTCATACCGCCCCAGACACCAGAATCCTGGCCAGTCTCGATAGCCCACTGCAAGCATGTATCCATGACAGTGCAGCTGCGACAGACGTTCTTGGCTTCTTCAATCTGAAGTAGAGCGGGCCCGGTATTTCCTACTGGGAAAAAGAGTTCGGGATCTTTCTCGAGACAAGCAGCACGGCTTCGCCAATCCATTAGCATGCTCTCCTACAGGGTGTACCGGAATATGCTGGTTGAACCACCAGCTACTAAACAATAAATTTGGCTCCTTAGGTTAAGGAGCCAAACGTGAACCTCAATAACTTTCCCACGATATAGACCGTCAGACAAGAGGTTGTTGGCGAAAATAACAGTGATGAGCTGAGGTAAATCTCACAGAGAGCTCTGAACTGGTGTTGCGGCGTGAGGGTAAACACTCCTGCCCGCCTATCCTAGATAGAAATAGTACTTACCAGATCAGCCATGAAAGTCTCACAGCATGAAACAGCTTCTTCACGGTGCACCTTTGAGCGTGAAAATTACCCTTGCAATATCGTTGGGACAGGTGATCTATTTTCTTGCTAGGACTGGGCTAGGAATTATGGATTCAGCAGATAGGGGAACCACGCTAGTTATCGCCGCTTTCTACCTAATGGTTACCTTAGCGCTGGCAGTAGGGGCATATGCTCTCCTACAGGGGCGTAGATTCGGGCAACCTCTCGTCCTGGTCTGGCAACTGTTTGCCTTTATCATCGGAATACAAACCGCTCTGGGCGGTCAGCTACTCATCGGGGCTGGGGCGGTTATCTTGAGCGGTGTGGTTATTCTTGCGGTATGCGCAAAATCCACCGTTGATTATGTGACTGTTACCCCTCGGTAAACGCAACTTGGACTGGGTAGCAGTCTGAGTACTCAATAATAACGGCTCTACCCGGTGGCACCTTTCCCATCGTTTTGAGGTCAAGAGGCAGGTCATGTCCAGGGTAGAAGCTAAGATCTGTAGCGATTTCGGGTTGTAAAACGATGCCTGTGGCAGTGCCATTAAGGGCAGATAGGATGGGCGAACTACTCCATCGGGGCCAGGGCGTGTAGGCCACGAGTACCAGCTCAAAATCTTCCTTTCGTGAGAGTACGAGATGCTGGACATCGTGGCTAAGCTTGTCGATGTCATCAATGAGCAGTACTGGGCGTCTCTTGGAGTCCTCGAATCTATCGATGGTCTCCCTAAGAATGTCGACCTTGATGCTTGGTCCAGCGGGGATATACACCATGGGGTAGCTACGGTTGAGCGTAGCGAGGGCCTTGAGGCAGGTTGTCTTACCTGATCCCCGAGGACCGCTAATAGTCATAAAACCTCCTCGCGTCTCTGGTAGAGTGGCGACTTTTCCCCAACGATCCAGACCTATCGCAAGCCTCTTCCTGGGCTTATCGGTTTTGAGACTTACATCCGCGACAGTGCAAAGAGTTGGGAGCTGTTTCCAGCGGGAGGAAAGCCCGGTTGATAAAGCGACAGTAGCCAACCTCTCCTTTCCACTTGGTGCCAGTGACCAGCACAGCGTCCCCGCTTCCACCTTCGGACCACCGTGTTGTTCAATAAGAGGCCCTTCAAGAGCAAACTGCCCTGCGGTTGGAAGGCTGTATGTTTTACTGGTGGAACGGGTAGGGTCATTTTTTACCGCAGATTGAGTAAAAGCGAGGTAGGGGAAGAGGGCTTGCCATTTTCCTCGAGGAACAGCTAGAGAAGTGCACAAGGTCAAAATCTGGTGATGTGCTGCCTGCTGCAGAATCTCAAGGAGATGGGATTCAGAGAGCGGGTAACGAATAAGACTCTCAAGAAAGCTATCTAACCCGTCAATAACGAGCAGGGTTCTGTGCGGGAAATTTTGGGCCATATCGGCCAAGATGAACCGAATAAACTCAAAATCTTGAAGCGAATAGATACTGATTGCCTCAGATGAGCCAAGGGCTGTACGCAGCTCCTGCGCACCTTGCTCAGAAGCAGTGCAACAGACGATGGCGTATCCTCTATCCGCCGCCTGGATCAAGGTGCTTTTCAGGTGTTCAGCCCGATCAATGGGGTTGCCCACCATCAGGAGAGGGCCGTCTTCTGAGGACCACCAGAACCGGCCCTGGTAACTGCTCTCTGGTATCTCGAAAGTTCCCAGGTCAACACCAAAAAGGTTTTGGTGATCGGTTTCTGGTGGTGTGGTCGGGGTAAGTTCGGGAAGCACCGGTGTATAGGCAGAAGAGCCATAGACCTGCTCTAGTTGTGCATTGAACTGACTCAAGTTTTGGTCTGATATGGGACAGGCTCCTGTGTATGCCCCCTTATTTTCTTCCAGCACAAAACTTGCTGAGCAGTGCGCTCTACTGTCAGGGCTGTAAAATCCGGTCAGCAACGGTGCTTGGAAGGCGATGAGCCTATTTTCCGAATCTTTTATGAAGCCCCTGCCAGGCTTACTGGCTGGCAAAGTAGCAGCATCATCAGACTCAAGAATGTTGTAAGAATCTTGACTGGAATTCACCCGGAGACAAAGAACCGTTGAGATATTAGTCCGGATGTCCTGTGAGATAGCGCCCTGAGGGCGTTGTGTTGCCAAGATGAGGTGATAACCCAGGGAACGTCCGATGGTGGCTATGCGCATTATTTCATTCATAATGTCGGGAAAACTGTCCACTAACATTCGAAATTCATCAATACACAGAATGACCTCCGGGAATTCTGGGTACTGCTTTTGCCCAAACCGTAAAGATTGGTAGTCCTCGTATGAGCTCACTCCAAGAGAACGAAAAAGCTTCTCACGTTTTGTGAGGTCAGCTTTCAGGTACTTGAGGGACCGCTGGAGAGCCGCTGTTTCTAAATCTGAGATAAAAAGGCTGGTGTGGGGCAGATATGCGAGCGGTCCAAGACCGGCACCGCCTTTAAAATCTATCAAGACTAAAGACAACCGTCGTGGGCTATTGCCAAGGGCTAAGGACCAGAGCATAGTACGGAGTAACTGAGACTTACCCGATCCCGTCGTGCCAGCGCAGAGGAAATGAGGCCCATGTCTTGTAAGGCCTAGCGCAAGATCTTGGTGGGTATCGAGGTCTTGACCAACATACATGGATAAATCTTGGTCATGAGTCGGAAAGCTCTCAGGCAGATTTCTTTGGCAGGCAGGGGGCGCAAAAAAAGGTATTTCTGAGGTTGCGGAGTCAGCTGTCTGGAGGGCCCGTGAGGCAGTAGTTCTACCAGTGGATTGGGAGAGAAGTGCGGTATATGTTTCAGTAGAAATCCCGTCCAAAAATAGCTTGTCCCAGCCGGGCACTTGTAGGATTCGGGTGCTAGCTTGGGGCGTTAGAACAAATTGCATAAGACCGTCAGACGTATCAGGAACAGGAGTCGAACAGATAAGCAAACCATTCTGTAGCCCCGGCAGCTGACCCGAATCGATGAGCTGGACGTGTTCAAAGGTAACTAAGGGCTCAACCAAGCGGAGATACTCAGAGTTTTCTTGTCCTCTTATCAGAACATAGATCGGTAGGCCTGTCTTGATCAGCTGACATAGAGCCAAGCGTTGGGTTGCGGTAGGTAGCGACCCCGCTACATCACTGAGCTCTTGTGCAGAACATAGCCAGGGGGTGCTCGACAGGAGGGGAACAGCCGCTATATCCCGGTGTTTTCCTTGAATACGTGCTTTCCTGGTTCCTCTGCCCAGGGCGATACCTGAGCCTTGGGCTAGGTACCTGACGCCACGAAACTTTTGGATAGCTGCCTGCTCATTGGTGACCGCTTCGGCAACTATCCGGCGAAACTTGCCGCTCTCTTTCCCCTGTGACAAGGCATGAATCCCCATGAGGAGCGAAGAGCCGCAGGCCATCAGTAGAATAAACCAGAGTTTTGTGAACCAAGCAATGAGGCAACCTATTCCGATGGGCAGAACAGCCATGAGGACCAAGGCTAGTTTGGAACGGGGGGCAGGAACATCTAACTCGACTTCCTCCGGGTCCCGGAATAATACGGGTTGCTCATCCCAGGGGTCTATCGAACAGATGCTGGAGCCTAGCTGAAACACTTCTCCGGGGTTTATTTTCTGTTCAAGGTGATCGGCTCGGTAGACGATACCGGTACTTTGAACCAAAAAATATCCCTCGATAGGGGAGAGCGCAGGATCTTGGATTCTCAGGAGCGGAGCCTGGCGACCTACTGGCCACTTCCCGCGTGTGAGAGGGAAAGCTGTTTGTGAATCTGGGCCGTGCAGAACCCTAAGCTCAAATAGAGGAGCTTCAGCATCTGGGGTAACTTCGCTCAAATTTGCATGGGGTGCTGTTGTGAGTACAGCTCGGTTGATCAAGGGCGGCTGGCCAGGGACCAGGTCACGTATATCTTTACCCGCAATGAACCAGGTGGCTTGTTGAGAGCTCCCCCAAAGGGAGGCAAGGCCTCTGCGGCAATCTTCGCCAGTCACCTTCCCCTCGCAGTGCAAACGGATAACTCTGTATCTGTTTCCCTGAGGTTGCTGAACATGTAATAAAAGCTCCATGGCTCCGTATAAAACACCAGATTATGTGGCATGACAAGGAAAGAAAACAGAGAAACAACCCGCATCAATTGTTATGACTCCCCGCTGCATAAAAAATTTTTCGGAGCCAGCCATCTCAGTCTCACAGCCCCATGCGGTGAGAATGGGGAATAATCACACAGACTTCCCAGCCTGTTTGTGAGCGAGACAGACCGCTATCCGGTAATTTTGTAAGTGACTGTATTTACCCAATAATCGGGTTGGTACGACCAGTACGCTTCTACGCTGTAGTAGCAGAGCACGGTTCCACTGTCACCAGACGGTGCAGCCCCTAACAAGGAGTATGTAAGTGAACGCTGATCTTGTAGTCGTAGGCTCGGGTCTCTTCGGCCTGACCATCGCAGAGCAAGCTGCAACCGAACTCGGTCTTAAAGTAGCCCTGTTAGACCGTCGCCACCACATCGGTGGTAACGCCTATAGCGAGAACGAAGAACGTACCGGTATCGAGGTTCACCGCTACGGTGCCCACCTCTTCCATACCTCCAACGAGCGCGTATGGGAATACGTCAACCGATTTACTGGATTCACTAACTACACCCACCGTGTCTACACTAACCACAAGGGTATCGTCTACCCCATGCCCATCAACCTGGGTACTATCAACCAATTCTTCAATGCAGCGTACTCGCCGGCAGAAGCTAAGGCACTCATTCAGGAACAGGCAGGCGAACTAGCAGGTACTGACCCCAAGAACCTCAACGATAAGGGCATCTCCCTGATTGGTCGCCCCCTCTACGAGGCATTCATCAAGCACTACACTGCAAAACAGTGGCAGACCGACCCAGCTGACCTTCCTGCCTCAATCATCTCCCGTCTACCGGTGCGGTATAACTACGACAACCGTTACTTCAACGATAAGTATGAGGGCCTGCCCGTAGACGGCTACACCGCCTGGCTCGAGCGCATGGCAGCTCACCCCAATATTGAGGTTCACCTCAATACTGACTTCTTTGAAGAAGGCCACGAATACTCACGTTCTAAGGTACTCGGCCAAGTACCCGTTATCTATACCGGCCCGGTCGACCGCTACTTTGACTATGCAGAGGGCAACCTCTCCTGGCGCACTATTGACCTCGAAGAAGAAGTGCTCGATATTGAGGACTTCCAGGGCTGTTCTGTAATGAACTACCCCGATGCAACCCATCCCTACACCCGTATCCACGAATTCCGCCACTTCCACCCCGAGCGTGATTACACCAAGGAAGCTACCGTCATCCACCGTGAATACTCACGTTTCGCTGAAAAGGGCGACGAACCCTACTACCCGATTAACACCAACGCTGACCGCGACATGCTTCTGCGTTACCGTGAACTAGCTGGCGGCGAGCAGAACGTCCTCTTTGGCGGACGCCTGGGTACCTACAAGTACCTCGATATGCACATGGCAATCGGCGCAGCCCTCTCCATGTTCGACAACAAGCTACGTCCACACTTTGAAAAGGGTGAAAAACTGGTTTCTGGCGGTATCGACGCCTAAGATAAAACGATGATGACAACTACTCAAATTTCACCTACGCAGTTGCGTGTTTTGCAACGGGTAATTCTACCCGAGGCTGTTCAAACCGATGTTATCCCGCTCTACATCGATAGTGGCGGCGCAACCGGCGTTCAGCTACCCACCCGCCTAGATGGTGATGCCAGCAAAACAATTGCTCAAGCCACAGCACGGCAGGATCAGAATACAGGGGCAAACTATGGTTCTGCCCAAAGCTCTGCTCCGGATATGCTGAGCCGTCGTTCGACCCATCTGGGCGCCGGTAAGACCGTTTCATTCGGTACCTATTTCAATGCTTTCCCGGCTTCTTACTGGCGCCGTTGGACACCGCTCAAATCGGTGACTCTGCGCCTAGAAACTTCCGGCCAAGGCATGGTTGTGGTTTACAAGTCCAATGCCCGAGGCGTCATTCAACGTGTTGACGCTAAGGTTCTCTCTGGTCTTGAAAAGACTGAGTTTGAACTGTCGCTTGCCCCCTTTGGCGACGGCGGCTGGTACTGGTTTGATTTGAGCGCAACCACAGAAGACCTCACCCTTGTTGAGGCTGAGTGGTGCGGTGCTATTACTCCTCGTTTGGGAGAAAACGGCGGTAAAGCTACCGTTCAGATTACGACCATGAACAAGGTCCAGTACTGCATCGATAACATTCGCTCACTGGGCGAAAACCTTGATGCTCTTGAGACTGTTCAGGAAATCTTGATTGTGGATCAGGGCACCGAAAAAGTATCAGATCACCCTGACTTTGAAGAGGTCGTCAAGCCTCTGTCCGGTAAGTTCCGCATCATCAACCAGGCTAATCTGGGTGGTTCTGGTGGATTTGCCCGTGGCATGTTTGAGTCTGTCAACAATGGCAGCGATTACGTCATGTTACTCGATGATGACGTTGTGGTGGAGCCTGAATCTATCCTGCGACTTATTACGTTCGCAGACTACTGTAAGAATCCCACCATTGTGGGTGGTCATATGTTTGATATGTATGACCGCTCTGTTCTGCACGCTTTCGGAGAGGTTGTTAACCCCTGGCGAACCTTCTACGACAAGCCGCACGATGACATGTCCCTGGGACATGATCTGGGCAAGAGTAACCTGCGTAGCACCCACTGGATGCACCGTCGCGTAGACGTTGACTACAACGGTTGGTGGATGTGCCTCATTCCTACCGATGTTATTAAGCAGATTGGGCTGTCGCTTCCCCTCTTCCTCAAGTGGGACGATGCCGAATACGGTCTTCGTGCGAAAGCAGCTGGTATCGCAACCGTATCCTTCCCCGGTGCGGGCCTTTGGCATGTTTCGTGGCAGGATAAGGACGACTCTGTCGGCTGGCAGGCTTATTTCCACGAGCGTAACCGTTTGATTACCGCTCTGATTCATTCACCTTTTGAAAAGGGCGGGTCTGTTTTGCGTGAGTCCCTCTTCTTGGACGTCAAGCACGCTCTTTCCATGCAGTACTACACTGAGGAAGGTCGCCTGATGGCCATTGAGGATCTGCTATCTGGACCCGAGCATCTGCATCCCTCACTGAGCGAACGTCTGCCTGTTATCCGTGGCAAGGTCAAGGAGTTCAGGGACGCGCAACTTAAGTCGGATTTTGATGATTATCCTCAGCCCAAGACCACTAAGCCTCCCTTCAAGGGGCGTCGTAACTTTAGCTCACCGGGTTACCAGAAGCTGATTCCTTGGACCATCTCCACGGTGGGTCGTCAGCTTTTCAAGCCGGTTGATGATTTAGCTAAGAAACACCCGCAGATTCAGCTGAACTACTCAGAGAACCGCTGGTGGACTGTTTCTAAGTTTGACTCCTTGCTGGTAACCAATGCTGAAGGAACCGGTGTGTTCTGGTATCAGCGTGACCCCAAGAAGCTCCGGGAGAATCTTGCCCGAGCAACCAAACTGCATGCCAAGCTCTTTAGCGGCTGGGCTGACCTCAGTCGACAGTACCGTGAAGCTGCTGACCGGGTAGCGTCCTATGATGCCTGGGCTAAGACCTTTGAGAAGCATACGGAGTCTGAGCTGACCCGATGAGTGATATAAAGACTGTTCCCCTATCGCCCCCCGGGCGCGGGAGGGGACTACGAGATGTTTTCCATAACCGTTATCTGCTCAAACTCCTGGTTGATAAGGAAATTCAGGTCCGTTACCGAGGCTCCGTTCTCGGCATCCTGTGGTCCTATATCAAACCGGGTGTACAGTTCGGTGTTTTCTACGTTGCCATGGGCCTTTTCTTGGGGCTTGAGCGGGGCATGGAGAACTACGCTATCTACCTGTTCTCAGGCATGATTGTTATCAACTTCTTCTCGGAGGGCTTTAGTAACGGTGCCAAGGCAATGGTGGTTAACGGAGCTCTGATTAAGAAGATTTATCTTCCGCGTGAACTCTTTTCTGTTTCGACGGTCTGGGTAGCGCTGATTCACTTTGTGCCTCAGATCGTGGTGCTTCTAGCTGCCTGTTTCTTCGCTGGGTGGAGCCCTGACATCAAGCAGATTGGCGCTGCTTTCGTGGGTATGGCTATCATCATGCTGTTCTCAGCCGGGCTAGGCCTTATTTTCGGTGTCGCTAATGTATTTTTCCGCGATTCAGAGAATATTGTGGATATGCTCCTGATGGTGGCAACCTGGTTTTCACCGGTACTTTACTCCTGGACCATGGTGCGAGATAGCCTCTATCCCTGGGTCATAAACGTCTACCTGATGAACCCGCTCACTGTTGCGGTGGAGCTGTTCCACTACGCCTTCTGGATTCCCACCTTATCGGCTGACGCCGCGCAACTGCCAACCTCCCAGATTCCCCCGCACCTGCTGACTTTCTGGGTTCCTATAGCACTTCTTATTTCACTGGTTACCCTGTGGATTGGCGATACGCTTTTCCGCAAGCTTGAGGGTAACTTTGCTCAGGAGCTCTGATTCATGTGGATGTAAGGAAATTTGATTTGCCACCGGTCGCTCCTGACGCCCCCGTTGTGATTAGAGTCGATTCGCTGGTTAAGCGCTTTGTCTTAAGGCATACCCGCTCCATGAAGGAGGCCTTTATTTGGCTGATTAAGGGCCGTAAAGGGGACCTCAACGAGAAGTTTAATGCTCTCAACGGGGTATCGCTGGAGGTCCGTGAGGGTGAGCGCATAGCTTTGCTGGGCTATAACGGTTCGGGTAAATCGACTCTGCTCAAGCTAATCTCTGGAGTGATGCACCCCGATGAGGGCAGCATCTTGGCTGGGGGACGTATTGCTGGCCTGATTGAGGTAGGCGCTGGTTTCCACCCGGATCTGACCGGGCGGGATAACGTCTACCTGAACGCCGCTATCCTGGGCATGAGAAAGGAAGAGATTGAAGAGAAATTCGACCAGATTGTTGCTTTCTCAGAGATTGGTGACTTTATTGATACCGAGGTGAAGTTCTATTCTTCGGGTATGTATCTGCGCCTAGCTTTTGCTGTGGCTGTGCATACGGACCCTGAGATTTTCTTGGTTGATGAGATTCTTGCGGTGGGTGATGAGCCTTTCCAGAAGAAGTGTATTGCCAAGATTAAGGAGCTCAGTGCCGAGGGTAAGACCCTGGTGGTTGTCAGCCATGACCTTGATTTGGTGGCAAAGATTTGTGAGCGCGGTGTCGTGCTGGATCACGGTACTAAGGAGTTTGACGGCCCGATTGACCAGGCTATTGAGTTCATGAGAGCCAAGAACCAGTAGCTCGATTGCCCTGGTAAAGGTGCCCGCAGGATCTATGTCCTGCGGGCATCTTTCTGTGTTGTTACTAGTGAGTAACATATTGTGTGCCAAAATGTTACGTCACACACAAGGGAGGGCGTGGAAGAGGTGCTTGACTAGCTAAGCCGTGAGTATTACCTAGTCAGCTAGGTCTTACAAATTTTAATTGCTTTCCTAGGACTGTGCCTGATGCGGGTTATCCACAGGTGAGCTGAGAAATGCTTTGGTTGTTTACACTAATCAACTGTATCTTGTTGATGAACGTAGCAGCGAGTTGCAAGGAAGCGCAGGTGATGGCTCATGGGTCTCACAGAAGCCGAGCGTCTGATTGAGTCTGATGTGCGTGAGCTAATCCGCAAGAGCAGTATCGACCCGCTAGCCCAGCAGAATGAAGCGAAAGAGCTTATCTACAAGGCGCTGCGGTCTTATGAGCAACAGATGGTGCGTGGGCTGGTTCCCCGGATTGAAGGAACTGACCAGCTTGTTAATACCCTGTTTGACCGTGTCTGCGGTTTTGGTGAAATTCAGCAGTATCTTGATGATCCGTCCATTGAGGAGATTTGGATTAACTCACCGACTGAGGTCTTTGTAGCCCGTGCCGGCGAATCGGAGCTCACCGGGTTGATCCTCAGCGAAGAACAGATTAGGGCTTTGGTTGAGCGGATGCTTAAAACTTCTGGTCGCCGCCTAGACCTTAGTACTCCGTTTGTTGATAGCTCTTTACCAGATGGCTCCCGTTTGCATGTTGCTATTCCTGATGTCACCAGAAAACACTGGTCTATCAACATCCGGAAATTTATTGCCCGGGCGACTAGATTGACTGACCTGGTTAAGCTGGGGTCTTTGAGCTCTGACGCTGCTAAGTTTCTTGATGCGGCAGTTGCTAGCGGCCTTAATGTCCTGGTCTCTGGGGCTACCCAGTCTGGGAAAACGACCATGCTGAACTGCCTGGCTGCTTCGATTGGTATGCGCGAGCGCGTTATTACCTGTGAGGAAATCTTTGAGCTAAAGATTCCGCTACGCGATGTTGTGAATATGCAATGCCGCCAGCCAAACCTCGAAGGCCAAGGGGAGATTCCGCTCAGACGTTTGGTTAAGGAAGCACTGCGTATGCGACCTGACCGGCTGATTATTGGTGAAGTCCGTGAAGCCGAATCACTAGATATGCTCATAGCATTGAACTCAGGTCTACCGGGTCTGTGCACGATTCACGCAAATTCAGCACGCGATGCAATTACCAAGATGTGTACGTTACCTCTTCTTGCGGGGGAGAACATCTCAAGTTCCTTTGTCGTTCCGACCGTTGCATCCTGCTTTGACCTCGTTGTTCACTGTACCCGAGACCTGCATGGTAAAAGGCAGGTCCGGGAAATTATCGCAATTGGTAACCGTGTTGAGAACGGGGTTATCGAAACAACTACTCTGTTCAAACGTGATGGTGACAGACTGATATGCGTGGCCTCTGAGGTTCCTTCACCCGAGAAGTTCGACTATGCGGGTTTTGTGCCTGACCAGCTTCTTAACTTTGAGGAGGCAGACTGATGGGTGTTCTTCTCGGTATCTGCCTTGGGTTTGGCGGCTTGCTAACCTATATGTCGTTTTGGGATCTGCCGCCCAAAGCTAAAAAGCCTCGTCCAATCCCAGCTCTCGTGCAGCTCCTACGGCAGGCTGATCTTGAAAAGGTAACGGTGAGCATGTTCTACTCGCTCTCCACCTGTTCAGGATTTCTAGGTCTTGTTCTTATCTTTGCGCTCACCTCACTGATTCCCTTGTCTCTCTTGGCAGGGCTTGTGGGATTTTTTGCACCTCGCATGATGGTCAAGCACCGGGCAAATAAGCGCCAGGCCCAGCTCCGTGATCTCTGGCCCGACGCTGTGGATCATCTCCGGTCCGCTATTCGCGCCGGTATGTCACTACCAGATGCCCTTATGCAGCTTCAGTATCGAGGCCCAGAACCTTTGCGTCCAGCATTTGCTTCTTTTGCCTCTGACTATCGTGCAAGTGGTGAATTCCTGCCAGCTCTCAACCGTTTGAAAGACCGGCTGAGTGACCCAACAGCTGACAATATTATCGAGGCACTCAAAGTAACGCGTGAGGTGGGCGGTACCGACCTGGGTAGATTGCTTGGAACTTTATCTAGCTTCTTACGTGAGAATAGTAGGACGCGTTCTGAGCTTGAAGCTAGGCAATCGTGGACAATCAATGCGGCGCGTCTAGCCTGTGTTGCTCCGTGGGTGATTCTTTGTCTGATGGCAACCCAGCCCAGCACTATCCGTATCTATAACAGCTTTGCCGGTTTTGCGGTGCTGGGTGGGGGCCTGGCTCTGACAGTTATTGCCTATCGCTTGATGATGAGGATTGGCGCTCTGCCTGAAGAAAAGAGGGTTCTACTATGAACTCCGCACTGCTTCTAGCTATGCTGCTCGCTACCGGAATGTGGCTTGTGTATTCAAGCGTTACTAGGCACCGAACTGAAGATTTTTCTGATCGTATTGCGCCACAACTTCGGGCTGCCGAGCTACGCAATAACCGGGGCTCTGAACCCTATGCGACATTACCTGAGGGGCTGTACGGTGCAAGCATGAGCTTGCTGGGGCCTTGGGTTGAGAAAGCCTATAAAGCTGTCGGCAGCTCAAGCTTTGACCCGGCCGGTCTTGAAAAGCGAATAGATCAGCTCGGGGGTGGCCTTACTATCGCTGAATACCGGGTTCAGCAGGTACTTTGGTGCCTTTCTGCTCTCATGATGGGCACATGTCTTGTGGCCTTGGGGGCAGCACAGGGGAAAATCGGACTTATCCCCGGTCTTATTCTTATTGCTTTGGCAGGGATGAGTGGCTATCTTGGCCGGGACTACTGGCTAAGTCAGCAAATTAAGAAAAGGGAAAAAGCGATGCTGGCCGAATTCCCAGCACTTGCTGAACTTATGGCCCTCTCCGTTACTGCCGGTGAATCAGCACTAGGATCACTTGAAAGAGTGGTGAGGAGTTCCAACGGAGAACTTGCCCAGGAGTTTAAAGAGATTCTTGCCATGACTCGTACGGGGGAGCCTCTAGTCTCTGCACTACAAAACTTTTCTCAAAGAACCTCAGTAGCCGCTCTTGCCCGTTTTGTAGATGGGTTGGTTGTCGCTATCGAGAGAGGCACGCCGCTTGCCGATGTGCTGAGAGCCCAGGCTCAAGATGTCCGCGATAATGCCAAGCGGGAGCTCATGGAGACAGCTGGGAAAAAAGAAATCGGCATGATGGCCCCAGTTGTTTTCCTTATCCTCCCCCTCACTGTACTCTTTGCCATGTTCCCGGGGATATCACTCCTGAACCTTAATTTTTAGACCTTATCCACCAGTTGCCTATTAGGGCAGACCCATAGAGGAGAAACACTATGAAGAAGCTACTCACCGACACCTACATCAAGGCTCTGCTTGCAGTATTTGCGCCCCTTGACACCAAGGATGACACTGAACGCGGCGACGTTCCGGGCTGGGTCATGG